>JACCQO010000064.1 GCA_015709205.1 Desulfovibrionaceae bacterium | reverse complement strand
CCCCCGGCGGGGTCTGGGGCAGAGCCCCAGCAGGGTCCGGGGCAGCGCCCCGGCCAGGGTTCGGGGCGGAGCCCCGCCCTCTTCCTTGCCCGTCTCAGTGTTGGCGGTCGAAGAATCCGCTGATCGGTCCGTCGGTGGCTTCGCTGGCGACGCGGAAGCCTGCCTGTTCCAGCAAGTCCAGGGCCTTGTGGCGCAGTGCGGACCAGAGCCGGGCCTCGGCGGGGACCACCTGGACGAGGACGTCTGCGGTGGCGGGTCTGGCGGTGGTGGCTGCCAGGCGCAGGACGCGCACGCGGAAGTCGCGCAGGCCGAGGCTGGCGAGGGCGTCTTCGGCTTGGCCGAGGCGGCCGAGGAGGTCGGCGGTGGCGGGCGTGTCGTAGTCCAGGCGGGTGAGCAGGCAGGCGCGCGCGGGCTGGTCGGGTTCGGGGAGCCCGAGGGTGCGGGCCAGGGCGCGGATGTCGGCCTTGGTCAGGCCCGCCTGGGCCAGGGGGCTGGCCACGCGCAGTTCGGCGAGGGCGCGGTGTCCGGGGCGCACGCCGTGGGCTCCGGAAAAGTCGTCGGCGTTGGAGCCGTCGATGACGGACCAGCGGGCGGCGGCGGCGTTCGGGGAGCCGTCCGGGGAGCCGTCCGGGGAGTCGGCCAGGGAGTCGGCCAGGGCGCGGGCCCGGGAGAAGAGGTTGCGCTTGCAGTGGTAGCAGCGGTCGCGGGTGTTGGTGGCGGCCTGGGGCACGTCCAGGGGCGAGGCGCGCAGGACGGTGTGGGGGAGGCCGAGGGCAGCGAGGGTCTGCAGTTCGGCCTGGGCGCGGGCGGCCTCGTG
The DNA here is from genome assembly GCA_015709205.1 of Desulfovibrionaceae bacterium. Lineage (GTDB taxonomy): Bacteria > Desulfobacterota > Desulfovibrionia > Desulfovibrionales > Desulfovibrionaceae > JACCQO01. The sequence continues at coordinate 14,198 of JACCQO010000064.1, read as the reverse complement.
GGGGGTGAGGTGCGGGCCGGTGAAGTGCAGGAGGTGCGCGGCGAGGCCGAGGCGCGCGGCGCAGTGGGCGAGCACGCGGCTGTCGATGCCGCCGGACACGGCGGCCACGAAGGGCGCGGCGGCGGCGAGGGCGGCGCGCAGGGGGGCGGGGATGGCGTCTGTTGCGCGGTGCATGGGCCTTTCGGGGGGTCGCCGCGCGGGTCCGCGCCCCGCCGGGAGGACGGGGCGCGGACGGGTGGGCGGCGCTATTCGCTGGGGATGGGTTCCTGCGCCTCGGTGAGCAGGAACTCGCCCCTGGTGATCCAGGACTTGAGTTCGTCGGCGATTTCCAGGGACCGGCTGCGGCTGGTGAGCGGCACGGACTGGACCTTGTTGCCGAGGATGTCCACGTCGCCGTCCATGAGTTCCTGGTAGGTGACGTGGGTGAGCACGCGGGCGATGCCCTGGGGGTAGTCGTGGCCGTAGTCCTTGACGGGCATCTGGATGTCGGCGTCGGCGACGCCGGTGAACCAGGCCATTTCCTCGTCGAGCACGGGGATGGGGATGCCCACGCCCACGGACAGGGAGCAGCCGTAGCCGAGGATGGAGACGCCGCGCAGGAAGCGGGCGTTCATCTTCTTGAGGTCGCCGCGGAGCATCAGGGTTCCTGCGGGCGAGAGCGGCAGGCCGCGTTCGTTGCGTTTGGGTTTGGCCGCGTGCTGGGTGCCCGGGCCGAGCACGTAGCCGATGCCGCCGCCGAGGAAGATGCGCGTGCCCAGGCCGATGGTGCGCAGGAACGGATCGTTGAACAGCGGGCTGAGCTCGCCGGCGGTGGCGTAGTTGACGTTGCGGCAGTTGGGCTTGAGCGGGCCCATGTAGGTGTAGATGATCTTGCCCGTGAGGTTCACGGCCGCATTGTAGTTCTGGTAGCAGTTGCGCGGGTTCAGCAGCTGCGCGTAGGGCAGCTCCACGAGGGTGACCTTCTTGTCGATCTCGCGGCGCGGGTAGCAGTCGGTGACGTAGGACTGGGCCAGGAGGTGCACGGCCTTGCCGCGCACGAGGTCTTCGATGACGTGGCCGCCGCCGTACTTGAACTGGCCGGGGTAGACCTTGTTGAGCGGATCGTCGGCGGCGGTTTCCGTGGCCCCGATGTAGCCGTCCACGGCGGCGATGCCCGCGTAGGCCGGGACGCCGTTGAGGGAGATCTTGGAGGCGCGGATGACGGGCGGCTCCTGGCCGATGTTGAAGAGCAGGCCCGAGGAGCACATGGGCGAGAAGGTGCCGGTGGTGACGACGTCCACTTCGCGGGCGGCCTTGGCCTTGCCTTTGGAGCGGACGAGCTTGGTCATCTCCGAGGCGTTGAGCACGACGGCGCTGCCGTTTTTGATGCGTGCGTTGATTTCCGCGATGGTGCGGGTGGTCTTGGCGCTCATGGCTCTCCTCCGTATGGACCGCGCGATGGATTTCGTCGTGCGTGCGGCATGGCCCGAACCCCGGTTCATATGCCGGAACGGCGCGGGGCGCAACCGTGCGGGCGCCATGCGGCTTGACCTGCGACCCCGGCAGCGGCTACACAGCCGCTTACCGCTCTTTGCATAGCGCCTTACGAGAAACGGAAGACGGTGTGAATCCGTCGCAGACGCGCTGCTGTGAACGGGGTGGCGGAGGACGTCCACTGTTCGGTGATCGAACCGGATGGGAAGGGCCCCTCGATGAGCCATGCGGCTTTTGCCGCGCCCCCGCAAGCCAGAAGACGCCTCGGAAAGGCAGGCATTCGGACCTCGCGACAAGGGACCGGGTTGTCATGTCCGCCGCGCGGCGCAGTGTGCGTCGCGCGTTCCGCGGCGTGGTGCGCGCAGTGTGCGCGCGGCGCGGCGCGCCCGGGCGGGCCAACCGAGATCGTCCTCATCGAGGGCGATTTTTTTTTGCGCATGGCGTATAGGCCATACACTGGAGGCACAGATGATTCGAACGCATACCTTGGGTTTTCCGCGCATGGGCAGGGAGCGGGAACTGAAATGGGCCCTGGAGGCGCACTGGCGCGGCGAGCTGGACGAGGCCGGGCTGGCGGCCCGGGCCGCGGAGCTGCGCGCCGCGCACTGGCGGCTGCAGCTCGCGGCGGGCATGGCCTACGCCACGGCGGGCGATTTCTCGCTCTACGACCACATGCTGGACGCGGCTGTGCTGCTCGGCGCGGTGCCGGAGCGCTTTTCCGCCGGGCGCGGGGAGGCGGACGCACCGCACGACGTTTCGGACGTCGAGCTGGCCTTCCGCATGGCGCGCGGCGACGCGCGAGCGAATCTGGCGGCCATGGAGATGACCAAGTGGTTCGACACCAACTACCACTACATCGTGCCCGAGTTCACGCGCGCCACGGCCTTTGCGCCGCGCCCGGCCCGGCTCCTGGCCGAGGCCGGGGAGGCAGCGGCGGTCGCGGGCGGCGCGGCCGCTGCGAACGGCCTGGGCGCGGTCAAGATCGCGCTGCCCGGGCCGTTGACCTTCCTGAGCCTGGGCAAGGGGATGGAGGGGGCCGGGAACTGGGACAAGTGGGCCCTGTTCGACGACCTGCTCGCGGCCTACGCCGAGGTGGTGCGCGCCGTGGCTCCGGCCTGCGGCCTGCTGCAGCTGGACGAGCCCGTGCTGGCCACGGACCTGGACCGCGCCGCGCTGGAGCGGTTCCGTCCGGCCTACGAGACGCTGGTCGCGGCGGCCGGGGACACGCCCGTGCTCCTGGCCACCTACTTCGGCCCGGTGGACCACAACCTGCGCACCCTGGCCGAGCTGCCCGTGGCCGCCGTGCACCTGGACCTGGTGCGCGGCCCGGCGCAGCTTCCGGCCGTGCTGGACGCGCTGGACCCGTCCGTGGCCGTGTCCCTGGGGCTGGTGGACGGCCGCAACGTCTGGCGCGCGCGGTTCGACCCGGCCCTGGACCTGCTGCGCGCGGCCCTGGCGCGGCGCTCGCCGGAACAGGTGCTCGTGGCTCCGTCCTGCTCCCTGCTGCACGTGCCCATGGATCTGGAGCCGGAGACGGAACTGGCCCCGGAGGTCAGGCGCTGGATGGCCTTTGCCGCGCAAAAATGCCGCGAGGTGCGCGCGCTGGCGGACCTGGCGGTCGCCGGGCCCGAGCCGGACGCGGCCCTGGCGCGCGAGCTGGAGGACAACCGCGCGGCGTGGCGCGCGCGGGAGGCGAGCGGCCTGACCCGCGACCCGGCCGTGCGCGCCCGGCAAGCGGCGGTGGACGACGCCCTGCTGCGCCGCCCGTCGCCCTACGCCGTGCGCCGCGAGGCCCAGCGCGAGCGGCTTCACCTGCCGCCCCTGCCGACCACGACCATCGGTTCCTACCCGCAGACCCCGGAGATCCGCCGCGCGCGGCGCGAGTTCAAGTCCGGCGCGCTGGACGAGGCGGCCTACAAGGACGCCATGCGCGCGCACATCGCGGATTGCGTGCGCAGGCAGGAGGCCGCCGGGCTGGACGTGCTCGTGCACGGCGAGCCCGAGCGCAACGACATGGTCGAGTACTTCGGCGAGCTGCTCGACGGCTTCTGCTTCACGCGCCACGGCTGGGTGCAGAGCTACGGCTCGCGCTGCGTCAAGCCGCCGGTGATCTTCGGCGACGTCTCGCGGCCCGGGCCCATGACCGTGGAATGGGCCAGCCACGCGGCCTCGCTCACGCCCAAGCCCATGAAGGGCATGCTCACCGGGCCGGTGACCATCCTGTGCTGGAGCTTCGTGCGCGACGACCAGCCGCGTTCCGAAACCTGCGCCCAGATCGGGCTGGCCATCCGCGACGAGGTGGCGGACCTGGAGGCGGCCGGGCTGCCCATCGTGCAGATCGACGAGCCCGCCCTGCGCGAGGGGCTGCCCCTGCGCCGCGCGGACTGGGACGCCTACCTGCGCTGGGCCGTGGACTGCTTCCGCCTGGCCACCAGCGGCGCGGCCGACGCCACGCAGATCCACACGCACATGTGCTACGCCGAGTTCAACGACATCATCGAGGCCATCGCGGCCATGGACGCGGACGTCATCAGCATCGAGGCCAGCCGCTCGAACATGGAGCTGCTGCGGGCCTTTGCCCGCTTCCGCTACCCCAACGAGGTCGGCCCCGGCGTGTGGGACATCCACAGCCCGCGCGTGCCCTCCAAGGACGAGATGCTCGGCCTGCTGCGCCGGGCCGCGGAGGTGCTCCCGGCGGACCGGCTCTGGGTCAATCCGGATTGCGGCCTGAAGACCCGCCAGTGGCCCGAGACCGAGGCCTCCCTGGCCAACCTGGTCGCGGCGGCGCGCGCCCTGCGCGCGGAGCTGGGGCTGGCCTGAGGCGCGATTTCGCACTGGTCCCGAAAAACAAGGGGGCCGCTCCGGCGGCCCCTTTCTTTTTTCCTTTGCGGTGGCCCGGCGTGCGACGTTTTCGTATCCGCCCTCCGGCGCGCGGTTCCCTTCGGATCGGCGATGGACTACAGTGCCCGCACCCGGCGCGGCGTGCCGAACGCGCCGCGCAACCGAAGAACCGCAACAAGCGAGACAGGATACGCCATGACCACCCTGCGAGTGATCGACGCCCTGGGGGCCGAGGCCCCCGTTTCCCCCGCCACGGTGCAAGGCTGGGTGCGCACCCGCCGCGACGCCAAGGGATTCTCCTTCCTGGAGATCAACGACGGTTCCTGCCTGGCCAACATCCAGGCCATCGTGGACGAGTCCGCCCCGGCCTTCGCCGTCATCGACCGGGCCACCACCGGCGCGGCCGTGTCCGTGACCGGCGAGCTGGTGGAATCGCCCGGCAAGGGCCAGCAGTGGGAGCTGCGCGCCCGGGAGATGACCGTGTACGGCGCGGCCGACCCCGAGACCTATCCGCTGCAGAAGAAGCGCCATTCGGACGAGTTCCTGCGCTCCATCGCGCACCTGCGCCCGCGCACCAACAAGTATTCGGCCATGCTGCGCATCCGCGCCGAGGCCGCCTTCGGCGTGCACGAATTCTACCGCGACCGGGGCTTCCACTACCTGCACACCCCCATCCTCACGGGCTCGGACTGCGAGGGCGCGGGCGAAATGTTTCGCGTGACCACCCTGCCCCAGGACTTCGCGCCCCCGGCGGGCGAACCGCCCTACGAACAGGACTTCTTCGGCCGCGAGGCCAACCTCACGGTCTCGGGCCAGCTGGAGGCCGAATGCGGGGCCCTGGCGCTCTCGCGGGTCTACACCTTCGGCCCCACCTTCCGCGCCGAGAACTCCAATACGCCCAAGCACGCGGCCGAGTTCTGGATGATCGAACCGGAAGTGGCCTTCTGCGACATCCACGGCGACATGGACCTGGGCGAGGAGTTCACGCGCGAACTCACGCGCCACGTGCTGGAGAACTGCGAAAAGGACGTGGAACTCTTCGCCAAGTTCGTGGACAAGGAGCTCATGGCCACGCTCACGAACATCATCGACAACCCCTTCGAGCGCATCCCGCACGCCGAGGCCGTGAAGATTCTGGCCAACGCAAAGAAAAAATTCGAATTCCCGGTCACGCCGAACATGGACCTGCAGACCGAGCACGAACGCTACCTCTGCGAGGAGCACTTCAAGCGGCCGGTGATCGTCTACGACTACCCCAAGGAGATCAAGGCGTTCTACATGCGCCTCAACGACGACGACAAGACCGTGGCGGCCATGGACCTGCTCGTGCCGCGCATCGGCGAACTCATCGGCGGCAGCCAGCGCGAGGAACGCGGCGACGTGCTCGCGCGGCGCATCGCGGAACTGGGCATGAACCCCGAACCCCTGTGGTGGTACACGGAACTGCGCACCTTCGGCTCGGCCCCGCACGCGGGCTTCGGCCTGGGCTTCGAACGGTTCCTGATGATGGTCACGGGCATCGCCAACATCCGCGACGTGATTCCCTTCCCGCGCACCCCGCGCCACCTGGAGTTTTAGGAGAAAGGCGGGATGTCTCCGGCGGCCAGAGAACCCTTTGGAAAGGGTTCTCTGGACTCTCCCAAACTTTTTGGCGCGCCTGCGGCGGGAGCGCGTGTCGGCAAACGCATTCCGCAATGGCGGAGGACGGAAAATCGCAATGAAAAGGGCCGGGAGGCGATGCCTTCCGGCCTGTTGTTGTTCTTGCGAATCCCTTGAACCGCGTTGCGGTGGTTCCCGCCGGGCCCTTGCGCCAACGCTTGAAGGCCTTAGCGCAAGCGCTTGAAGGTGTTGATGAGCCCGTTGGTCGAGCTGTCGTGGCCCGTGGCCCGGCCGTCGCCCTCCAGCTCGGGCAGGATGGCCTTGGCCAGCTGCTTGCCCAGCTCCACGCCCCACTGGTCGTAGGAATTCACGTTCCAGATCGTGCCCTGCACGAAGATCTTGTGCTCGTAGAGCGCGATGAGCGCGCCCAGGGTGCGCGGATCCAGCTCGCGGCAGAGGAAGGAGTTCGTGGGCCGGTTGCCCTCGAAGACCTTGTGCGGCAGCAGCCGTTCCAGGGCCGCGCCGGACTTGCCCGCGGCCTCCAGCTCCGCGCGGGCCTCGTCCTCGGTCTTGCCGCGCATCAGTGCCTCGGTCTGGGCCAGGAAGTTGGAGATCAGGATGGCGTGGTGCTTGCCGATGGGGTTGAGCGAGCGCGCCGGGGCGATGAAGTCGCAGGGCACGAGCTTGGTGCCCTGGTGGATGAGCTGGTAGAAGGCGTGCTGCCCGTTGGTGCCCGGCTCGCCCCAGACGATGGGGCCCGTGGCGTAGTCCACGCGCTCGCCGTCCAGGGTCACGGACTTGCCGTTGGACTCCATGTCGCCCTGCTGGAAGTAGGCCGCGAAGCGGTGCAGGTACTGGTCGTAGGGCAGGATGGCGTGGCTCTGCGCGCCGAAGAAGTTGTTGTACCAGACCCCGAGCAGTCCCATGACCACCGGGATGTTCTCCGCCAGCGGCGCGGTGCGGAAGTGCTCGTCGGCCGCGAAGGCCCCGTCGAGCAGCTCCTCGAAGCGGTCCATGCCCACGGCCAGGGCGATGGACAGGCCGATGGCCGACCACAGGGAATAGCGCCCGCCGACCCAGTCCCAGAATTCGAACATGTTCTCCGTGTCGATGCCGAAGGCCGCCACGGCCGGGCCGTTGGTGGACAGGGCCACGAAGTGCCGGGCCACGGCGGCCGGGTCCTTGGCGCTGGCCAGCAGCCAGTCCCTGGCCGTGGCCGCGTTGGTCATGGTCTCCTGGGTGGTGAAGGTCTTGGAGGCCACGATGAAGAGCGTGGTCTCCGGGTCCAGGCCGCGCAGGGTCTCGGCGATGTGCGTGCCGTCGATGTTGGAGACGAAGTGCGCGCGCGGCCCCTCGGTGGCGTAGTGCCTGAGCGCCTCGGTGACCATCACCGGCCCCAGGTCCGAGCCGCCGATGCCGATGTTGACCACGTCGCGGATGGGCCGGCCGGTGTGCCCGGTCCACGCGCCGGAGCGCACGGCCTCGGAAAAGGCGCGCATCTTGGCCAGCACCGCGCGCACCCCGCCCATGACGTCCTCGCCGTCCACCAGGATGGGCCGCTCGGACCGGTTGCGCAGGGCCACGTGCAGCACGGCGCGGTTCTCGGTGACGTTGATCCGCTCGCCCGCGAACATGGCGTCGCGCCGCGCCGTAACGCCCGTGGCCCGCGCCAGGGCCAGGAGCAGGTCCATGGTCTCGCGGGTGACGCGGTTCTTGGAATAGTCGAAGAGGATGTCCCCCAGGCTCAGGGAAAAGGTCGCGAAGCGGTCCGTGTCCGTGGCGAAGAGGTCGCGCAGGTGCACGTCGCGCAGGTGCAGGTAGTGTTCGCACAGGGCCTGGTATTCGGGCAGGGCGGTCAGTCTGGGCATGGCGTTCTCCTGTCTGGCAAGGGGCTCGGGCTCTCGTTCCACGGCAACGCGCGTTCGGGCGCGGCGCGCCTTTACGGCATCCTAGCAGGATCGGCGCGCCTTGTCTTGGCGCGGGCGCGGGATACGCGCGTCGGGTGGCGCGCCGGCGCGTTTCCGGGTCCTGCGGCTGCGCCTCGACCCGCGGCCATTGCCGATTGCGCGGCGCGGACAATGGGGGTAACAGGACAACGAGTTTCACCCATTTAAGGAGACGCATATGCGAAGCAAGAAAATGACGCACGGCATGGAAAAGGCCCCCCACAGATCGCTCTTCTACGCGCTGGGCAACACCCGCGAGGAGATGTCCCGCCCGCTGGTCGGCGTATGCAGCGCCGCCAACGAGATCATTCCGGGCCACATGCACCTAGGCTCCATCGCCGAGGCGGTGAAGGCCGGGGTCCGCGTCGCCGGCGGTACGCCCTTCGAATTTCCGGCCATCGGCGTCTGCGACGGCATCGCCATGAACCACGAGGGCATGCGCATGAGCCTGCCCAGCCGCGAGGTCATCGCCGACTCCATCGAGATCATGGCCACGGGCCACCCCTTCGACGCCCTGGTGCTCATCCCCAACTGCGACAAGATCGTGCCCGGCATGCTCATGGCCATGCTGCGCCTGAACATCCCGGCCATCCTCGTATCCGGCGGCCCCATGTACGCGGGCAGCTTCAAGGGCGCCTCCGTGGACCTCATCTCGGTCTTCGAGGCCGTGGGCAAGGTGCGCGCGGGCAAGATGAACGAGGAGGAGCTGGAGGAGCTGGCCGAATGCGCCTGTCCGGGCTGCGGCTCGTGCGCGGGCATGTTCACGGCCAACTCCATGAACTGTCTCTCCGAGACCATCGGCCTGGCCCTGCCGGGCAACGGCACCATTCCCGCGCCCACGGCCGCGCGGCTGCGCCTGGCCAAGACCGCGGGCATGAAGGTCATGGAGCTGCTGGAAAAGAACATCACCCCGCGCTCCATCGTGACCAAGACCAGCGTGGCCAACGCCGTGGCCGTGGACATGGCCCTGGGCTGCTCCACGAACACCGTGCTGCACCTGCCCGCCGTGTTCCACGAGGCCGGTCTGGACCTGTCCCTGGACATCTTCAACGAGGTCAGCTCCCGCGTGCCCAACCTCTGCAAGCTCTCGCCCGCCGGGCACCACTACATCGAGAACCTGCACGCCGCGGGCGGCATCCCGGCCGTCATGGCCCAGCTCGCCGGAGCCGGGCTCATCGACACCACGCCCATGACCGCCACGGGCCTGACCGTGGGCGAGAACCTCAAGGCCCTCAAGGCCAAGGTCACGGACCCCGAGGTCATCCGGCCCATGGACAACCCCTACTCGGCCACGGGCGGCATCGCCATCCTGCACGGCTCCCTCGCGCCCGACGGCGCGGCCATCAAGCAGTCCGCCGTGCTGCCGGAAATGCGCACCGCCACCGTGCGCGCCAAGGTCTTCAACAGCGAGGAGGAGGCCTTCGAGGCCATCATCGGCGGCAAGATCGTGGCCGGCGACGCCATCGTCATCCGCTACGAAGGGCCCAAGGGCGGCCCGGGCATGCGCGAGATGCTCTCGCCCACCGCGGCCATCGCGGGCATGGGGTTGGACACCTCGGTCTACCTGCTTACCGACGGCCGCTTCTCCGGCGGCACGCGCGGCCCGGCCATCGGCCACATCTCGCCCGAGGCGGCCGAGGGCGGCCCCATCGCCTACGTGCAGGACGGCGACGTCATCGAGGTGGACCTGCCCAACCGGACCCTGCACCTGCGCGTGGACGAGGCCGAGATGGCGCGCCGCAAGGCCGCGCACGTCCCGTTCAAGAAGGAGCTCACCTCGCCCTTCCTGCGCCGCTACGCCTCTCTGGTGACCTCCGCGTCCACCGGCGCGGTGCTGCGCAAGCCGTAACCCCGGTCACCGGCCGAACCGGCAACCGACCCCAACGAAAAACCGGGGGCGGGGAGATCCTCTCCCCGCCCCCGGTTCGTTTTTCCGCCGCAAGGCGCGCCAAAAAGTTTAGGAGAGTCCAGAGAACCCTTTGCAAAGGGTTCTCTGGCCGCCGGAGGCCGCCCCGCAAGGGGCCTCTTCAGCCCGCAAGCGCGAAGCCGAACAGCGCGGCCAGTTCGCCGCCCACGATGCAGCAGCCCAGGAAATCGCCGTTGAGCGCGCCCTGGCGGCGCGCCAGCGCCAAAAGTCCCCAGACCAGCGGCACGCACAGCGCGGCCCCGGCCGCCAGCGGAACGCCGCCTTCCAGCCACAGCCCGCACGCCAGGCACGCCCCGGCGGCAAAGGCCACGGCTCCGCCCGTGGCCCCGGCCAGAAAGGCCCGGCCCAGTCCGGGCCGTGCCAAATCGCGCCCCAGGGCCGCCAGGACCACGGCCGCTCCACGCCCGAGCACGCAGCAGAACGCCGCCGCGCCGGGCGCACCGGCCGCGAAGGCCTCGCGCAGCAGCACGAGCTGCGCGCCCACGCCGAGCACCAGGCCGAGCACGCCGAACGCGCCCACCCGGCTGTCCTTGACGATCTCCCAGAACCGCTCGCCCGTGGCCCCGCTGCCCCAGCCGTCCCACACGTCGGCCCAGCCGTCCCAGTGCAGCGCGCGCGTGGCCCAGACCGAAAGGCACACGCCCACCAGCGCCTGGACCCACGGGCGGCCCGCGAACAGCCCGAAATACGCGGGCGCGGCCGCCAGCAGCCCCACCGCCAGCCCCGTGACCGGCAGCCAGGCCATGGCCGCGCCGATCTCCTCGGCCGTGGCCGCGCGCGCCGGGCCCAGGCGGGTCATGAACCCCAGGGCCGTGAGCAGGTCGTGCACCGGCCGCACGTCAGCCCCTGCGCGCGATGCGCACCGGCTTGCCCGGCGTCAGCCGCAACGCCAGGGCCGCGGACTGCATGTTCATGCCCAGCTCCAGATAGCCCTGGCTGCCCGCGAGCAGCCCCACCTCGCCGGGCGCGAGCTCCTCGTAGTGGTGGACCATGCGCAGCACCGGCGCCGCCTCGCCGTCCGGCATCCCCGAATCCAGCGTCAGCCCGGGCCCGTTCCAGCCCGCGAACACGTCGGTCCAGGCCTCGGAGTCGGCGTTCAGCACCACGTTGCCGAAGCGGTCCACGTGCAGCACGTGCGCGTCCACGCCCGCGCCGTGCTGCACAGGCGTGACCCAGGGCAGCCGGACCAGTTCGCCGGCGTCGATCTCGCGGCCGAGCATCTGGGGCTCCTCGCCCAGGGCCAACTGCGCGGCCAGGGGCGCGAACACGTCGCGGCCGTGGAACGTGGCGCTGGCGTCGGCCGTGCAGCCCTCGCCGGGCTCGGGCGTCAGGTCGTAGGCGTGCGGCTCGGCCTCGCGGCCATCCTGGGAATGGTCCTCCAGGAGCAGCCCCAGCAGCCCGTTGTCCGGGGCCAGGAAGATCTGACGGTGCTTGGTCAGGCAGGCCACGCGGCGCGGCCCGCCCACGCCCGGGTCCACCACGGCCATGAACACCGTGTTGGGCGGAAAATGGCGCCACGAGGCCTGCAGGAAGAACGCGGCCTGGGCAATGCCGTAGGGCGCGACGTCGTGGCAGATGTCCACGAGCCGCGCCGCCGGGGCGTGCCCGGCGAGCACGCCCTTGATCTGCCCCACGTAGGGGTCCGTAAGGCCGAAATCCGTTATCATGGCGATGGTCATGGGCATGGCCGACCTCCTTGTCCCCACGACATATAGACGCAGACGGCCTGTAGCTCAATGATTGATGACTGCCGGGCGCATCGCACGCCGCAGGATGTCGCCCGTCCTTCGAGGTGGTTCCCATGGACCGCCGCAACATGTTAGGAACGGCCAGGAGCACGGCCCCAGATGATTTTTCTCTGCAAAATCATTGACCAGGGGCATGGTCGTTCTAAAGTGAGGATGGAGCGAATCCTGTGGTCGGCGGAATGCGCATCATCCGCGGAGCCGCCGGCGGGGTGGCGCGAACAGCTCAATCAGGGGGAACCCATCATGCGGAAATCCATCATCATGCGGCTCGTCGTCTCCGTGGTCGCAGCCCTACTTCTTGAGGGGGGGCTCTTCTACTTCTACCTCACCTATGACCTCAACAACTTCTCTCATGACCGGGCGATCCAGACCAAAGCGTTCATCTACAAGGAAAAGCAGTACAGTCTGCGCGACCTCGTGGAGATGGCCTACAGCACGCTGCAGCGCTACTACGACCAGTCGCAGGACATCGAGGCCCTGAAGCGCTCGCAGGCCGAAACGCTCAGGAACGTGGTGGATGCCGTGGTCAACCAGGCGAGCGCCTACTACAAGGAATACAAGGGCACCATGCCCGACGCGCAACTGGAAGCGGACATCAAGGCCCTGGTCGCCAAGGTCCGCTACCAGGAATCCAACTACATCTGGATCAACGACCTGCATCCGACCATGATCATGCACCCCATTCAGCCCGGCCTGGACGGCAAGGACCTCTCCGGCTACGCCGACCCCAAGGGCACCAAGCTGTTCGTGGAAATGGTCAAGGCGGCCAAGGGTTCGGGCGGCGGGCTGGTCAGCTACCTGTGGGCAAAGCCCGGCGAAAAGGAGCCCAAGCTCAAGGTCTCCTACGTCAAGTTGATGCCCGAGTTGAACTGGATCTTCGGCACCGGCGCCTGGGTCGAGGACATCACCGTGGCCATGAAGAAGGAGGCCCTGCACCAGATCGGCAAGATGCGCCTGAGCGACGGCAACTACTTCTGGGTCAACGACCTGCACCCGACCATGGTCATGCACCCCACCAACCCCGACCTCGACGGCAAGGACCTCACCGACGTCAAGGACGCCCAGGGCAAGGCGCTGTTCGTGGAAATGGCCCGGGTGGCCAAGGAAAAGGGCGAAGGCGTGGTCGACTACCGCTGGGGCAAGCCCGGCCATGAGGGCGACTTTCCCAAGCGCTCCTACGTCAAGTTCTTCGAACCCTGGGGCTGGGTCGTGGGTATGGGCGTGTACATGGACGACGTGGAAGCCACCGTGCAGGAGGAGCGCGTCTCCTTCAACGAGTCGCTCGCCGTGCTGCTGCACCGCGCGCTGGGCTTCTGCGGGGCCTTCGTGGCCGTCATCCTGTTCGTCATCCTCTACTTCATCCGCCGCGACCTGAACCGGCCCATGGGCGACCTCGTGCGCTACGCCGAAAGCGTCACCGGCGGCGAACTGGACAAGCAGATCGAAGGAATCCAGTTCAAGGGCGAAATCAAGACGCTCAAGGACGCCATCGCGACCATGGTCGAAAGCCTCAAGGCCAAGATGGCCGAGGCCGACGAAAAGAGCCGGCAGGCCGCCCAGGAGGCGGAACGGGCCCGCAAGGCCAGTCAGGAGGCCGACGAGGCCCGCAGGCGCGCCGAAAGCGCCAAGCGTGAAGGCATGCTCGCCGCGGCCGAACGCCTCGAAGGCATCGTCGCGCGCCTGTCCGCCGCGTCCGAGGAACTGAGTGTGCAGGTGGACGAGATCAACCAGGGCACGGACCAGCAAAAGGAGCGCATCAGCGAGACCGCCACCGCCATGGAGGAAATGAACGCAACCGTCCTGGAAGTGGCGCGCAACGCCTCCAGCGCCGCGGAAAACGCCGACGGCGCCAAGAGCAAGGCCCAGCACGGCGCGGACATCGTCTCCCGCTCCGTGCAGGCCATCCGCTCCGTGCAGGAGCTGGCTATGATCCTCAAGGAAAACATGGAACAGCTCGGCGGACAGGCCGACGCCATCGGCCAGATCATGAACGTGATCAACGACATCGCGGACCAGACCAACCTCCTGGCGCTCAACGCGGCCATCGAGGCCGCCCGGGCGGGCGAGGCCGGACGCGGCTTCGCCGTGGTCGCGGACGAGGTGCGCAAGCTCGCCGAAAAGACCATGGCCGCGACCAAGGACGTGGGCGCCTCCATCACCGCCATCCAGGACTCCGCGCGCAAGAACAACGAAAGCGTGGAACACGCCGTGGACGCCGTGGAACAGGCCACCACCCTGGCGCAACAGTCCGGCGAAGCCCTGCTCGAAATCGTCAACATCTCCGAATCCACCGCCGACCAGGTGCGCTCCATCGCCACGGCCAGCGAAGAACAGTCCGCCGCCAGCGAGGAAATCAACCGCTCGGTGGAGGAAATCAACCTCATCGCCATGCAGACCGCGGAAGCCATGGAACAATCCTCCATGGCCCTGCAGGACCTCTCCAGCCAGGCCTCCGACCTCGGCGAACTCATCGAAGCCATGAAGTCCGAAAAGTAGCGGCGCTTCCCTCCGCCCCGCCCGGCCAAAGGCCGGGCGGGGCGGGGGTGACTGTCGGTACCGCGTGGATGCCGGACGGAGTGGTGCTGGCGCGGGAGGTACGGGAAGGATGGAGAGCGGAGCGAGCTTGCCGGGCTGCCGCCGCCTGCGGCGGCGGATGCGCCCTGG
>JACCQO010000009.1 GCA_015709205.1 Desulfovibrionaceae bacterium | reverse complement strand
CCTCCCCTCCCCGCCTCCCCCCAGCTCTTCGCCCGCTCCCCTTCCCCCGCGCCTTCCCTGTGAGCAAAATGGACAAAATGGGTGAAATGCAGAGTTTTGCGTTTACGCTCGGAACATTTTTTTTTCACGAAGGTGTCGTAGACGAAACAATAGAGGCTCATAGGCAGGTTTGGGAAGGCTAAGCAATACTTTGAATTATTTGCAAAAGGAGACGACATGAAGAGGCTGACTGCTATTGTGGTGGCATTGTTGCTGGCTGTGGCGTTCGTGGTTCCTGCGCAGGCCAAGGTGGTGCTCAAGCTGGGACACATTGCCGAGCCCGTGCATCCGTACGGCAAGGGTGCCGAAAAGTTCGCCGAGCTGGTGGCCCAGAAATCGGGCGGGGAGATCGAGGTGCGGGTGTTTCCGAGCTCGCAGTTGGGCGGCCAGAAGGACCTGGTCGAGGGGCTGATCTACGGCACGGTGGACATGGCGCTGGTGGGCACGGCGGTGCTGGGCCAGTTCCAGCCGCAGATTTCGCTGTTCGACCTGCCGTTCCTGTTCAAGGACCGCGCGCATGCGTTCGCGTCGCTGGATTCCGTGGGCATGGACCTGGGCAAGCCCATGGAAGCCAAGGGCATCAAGCTGCTGGGCTACATGGAGAACGGCATCCGCCACATGACCAACAACGTGCGCCCGGTCAAGACGCCCGAGGACATGAAGGGGCTGAAGATCCGGGTGATGAACAACAAGATCTACGTCGAGATGATGAAGGCCCTGGGCGCCTCTCCCACGCCCATGGCGTTCGGCGAGCTGTATTCGGCCATGCAGCAGGGCACGGTGGACGGCCAGGAGAACCCGAGCGCGCACATCTGGACCAAGCGGTTCTTCGAGGTGCAGAAGTACGCGTCGCTGACGGCCCATGCGTACGCTCCGGAGCCGGTGCTCATCTCCATGATGGCCTGGGGCAAGCTGAATGCCGAGCAGAAGGCCATCGTCCAGCAGGCGGCGACCGAGGCCGTCGCCTGGCAGCGCGAGCTCTCCGCGGCCCAGGACCAGGAGTACTGGGACAAGATCAAGGCCACGGGCCAGATCGAGGTCATCGAGGTCGACCGCGAGCCGTTCCAGAAGGCCACCAAGCCGGTGTACGCGATGTTTGCGGACGTGGTGGGCCAGGACAACATCGACAAGGTCGAAGCCCTGAAGAAGTAGCCTTTGTTCCGTGCGGGGCGGTGCTGTTCCGCCCCGCGCGGCTTCCGCAAGGGGGAAGTACGAATGGACAAGTTCTTCAAGGGATTGCACGCGGCGCTGTACGCGGTGTCCGTGGTCGCCATGTCGGTGATGCTGGCGCTGATCTTTTTCCAGGTCATTTCCCGCTACTTCTTCGGCTACACCTTTGCGTGGTCCGAGGAGTTGGCGCGATTTCTGTTCGTCTGGGTGGTGTTCCTGGGCTCGGCGCTGATCATGGGCGAGAGCGGGCACCTGGCGGTGCAGCTGTTGGCCAAGAAGCTGGAGGGCACGCCGGCGGGCCTGGCGCTGGAGATCTTCGTGAACCTGTGCAGCTACGTGTTCATCCTGCTGCTCCTGGTGCAGGGGTCGAAGATGACCTCGGTGATGACCTTCCAGACGGCGCCCGGGCTGGGCATTTCCATGAGCGCGGTCTACGTGATCATCCCGGTGAGCGCGTGCCTGATGCTCCTGTACCTGTTCAAGGACACCGTGCGCATCGCGCGGGCCTTCGCGGCCCGGCCCAAGGGCGGCGGCGGTTCGCTGGGCTCGCCCGACGTGGGCAAGGTCACCGTGGAACCCGAGTCCGGCAAACGCTAGGAGGGCCGTTATGGAAGCCGCATTGCTGTTGTCGTTTCTGGCCATGACGGCCGCCGGAGTGCCTGTGGCCTTCGCCCTGGCCCTGTCGGTGTCCTTCATCCTCTTTCAGTTCATGGACATGCCCCAGGTGATGATCACACAGATCATGTACTCGGGCATCGACTCCTTTTCGTTCATGGCCGTGCCGTTCTTCATGCTCGCGGGCACGTTCATGTCCGCGGGCGGCGTGACCAAGCGGCTGGTGAACTTCGCCCAGGCCCTGGTGGGCTCGTTCACGGGCGGCCTGGCCCAGGTGGTGGCGGTCTCGGGCATGTTCTTCGCGGCCATTTCCGGCTCCTCGGCCGCGACCACGGCGGCCATCGGCTCGACCATGGTCGACGAGATGGAGCGCAAGGGCTACCGCCGCGAGCTGGCCACGGGCATCGTGGCCGCGGGCGGCACGGTGGGCATCGTGATTCCGCCGTCGATCACCCTGGTGGTCTACGGCGTCATCGCGGGCACGTCCATCGGCGACCTGTTCGTGGGCGGGTTCGTACCGGGCATCCTCATGGGGCTGACCATGTGCCTGGTGAGCTGGGTCATCGCCAAGCGCGAGGGCATTCCGGCCGAGGGCACCTTCTCTCCGCTCCACGTGCTCAAGGCCTTCAAGGACTCGTTCTGGGCGCTGATGACGCCGGTGATCATCATCGGCGGCATCTACGGCGGCATCTTCACGCCCACGGAAGCCGCGGCCGTGGCCGCGGTCTACGGCATCGTGGTGGGCATGTTCGTCTACCGCGAGCTGAGGATCAGGGATTTTCCGAAGATCATCTTCCAGGCGGTCATCGGCACCACGCTGATCATGTTCATCGTGGGCGCGGCCAAGGTCTTCGGCTGGATGCTGACGAACCTCGAGATTCCGCACCACATCGGCGCCTGGGTGGTCTCGCTGACCTCCTCGCCCGTGGTGTTCCTGCTGATGATGAACGTCCTGCTGCTGATCATCGGCACGCTGATCAACGCCTCGGCCGCGGTGGTCATCCTGACCCCGATCTTCCTGCCCGTGGCCGAGAAGCTGGGCATCGACCCGCTGTTCTTCGGCGTGCTCATGGTCGTGAACCTGGCCATCGGCTGCATCACCCCGCCGGTGGGGCTGGACCTCTTCGTGGCCAGCGCGATCACCAAGGTGCCGCTGGAGCGTGTGATGCGCGCGTCCATGCCCTACCTGCTCTCGCTGCTGGGCACGCTGGCCGTGCTCACGCTGCTGCCGGAGCTGATCACCTTCCTGCCGAACCTGTTGCGTTGACGGGTGGGGTCGCCGCGCTGGGCGGCGGCCCCGCCTTTTCCGCTCCCGGGGGCCGCGCACGGTGCGCGGCCCTTCTTTTTTGCCCGCGCGGCGCAAACAGACGCGCCGGGGCCGAATCGGCAACTGTTTCGTGCATGCTTCTTGCAGTTTACAACAGGAGATTTTTGCCATTTTGCGCGGTTGTTTTCGCGCAAAAATATTTTTTGCGCCCCGGCGAAAATTTCATCAAATAGTTCTGGACAGCGACGCAGAGAACGACTACAGCCGTACACGAATGCCTGCATGTTTTACTGCATACGGGCAAGGCGCTTTCGGATGTCCCGAAGGCAGGTAAAAAGACTATTGGGTTTACAACGGCGTCTCGTCATTCTCTCGACTCCGCCCCTACTCAATACCTTTCAACACTTTCAGCCACTGTCAGGAGACTTGAGATGGCCAAGAACATTTACGTCGGCAATTTGCCCTGGTCCGCCACCGAAGACGAAGTCCGTTCCACGTTCAGCCAGTACGGCTCGGTCGTGTCCGTGAAGCTGGTCGAAGACCGCGACACCGGCCGCCCGCGCGGCTTCGGCTTCGTCGAGATGGAAGATGGCGCGGACGAGGCGATTACCGCCCTGGACGGCTCCAGCTTCGGCGGCCGCAACCTGAAGGTCAACGAGGCCCGGCCTCGCGCCGCCGCCCCCAAGCGCTGGTAGTCCGCGCGCCCAGGCGCTGCAGACGAAGCAACGAGCCCGCCCTGTGCACATGCGCAGGGCGGGCTTTTTGCGTGGGGCCCACGCTGTCGGGAGGGTCCGGCAACGCGGAGGGGTGCCGGGCGCGCCTGGGAGGGGTTCCCGGCGCGCCCGGCGGTATGTCAAGCGGTACGTCCGGCAGAGGGGGAAGGGCGCACCGCGTCTGTTCAGGCGGTCTTGACCGACGCGGCCACGGCCGCGGCCGCGTCGGAGCGGACCACGAAATATCCGGGTTTGATGTCGCTGCCCATGGGCAAGGCGGCGGCGGAAAAGTCCTCTTCGGCCTGATCCACCACGAGGGTGCCCACGCGGTTGTACCGGGCGTCGAGAATGGCCAGCTCGTCGCCGGCCCGCACGCCGTGCACGCGGCCCAGGCCGAAGACCACCTCCCAGTCCGCGCCGCGCTTGGCGAGCTTGTAGATCGGCCCGATGCCCATGCCGATGAGCTGCGCCTCCTCCTGGGTGGTCTGGCGGTACACGACCCAGAACAGGGCCAGGATCACCGGGATGAGCCCGACCACTAGCCACCAGGGCTGCAACCCCAGGTAGCGCTCCAGATAGCTGGTCAGATCGGCGTTGAGCGCGGCCTGGTCGGGATAGATGCGCACGGTGTAGCGCTTGCTTTCCGGGCCGGGGTCGTAGCCCCGGAAATAGACCTGCAGGGAGGCTTCGCCGGGCTTGGCGCCCAGGGGGGCGTAGAGCGTGGCGCGCCACAGGCGGCCCTTGAGTTCGATGAAGCGCAGGTCGAAATCGGGGGATTTGGGCTTGTAGTCCACATAGCGGGACAGGGCCTGGCCCACCTGGCCGGAGGCCTCGGCATGCAGGCGCACGCCCTTCTCGCCCGAGGGGATGTAGAGGTCGCCGCTGACCGGCGCCTCGCCGCCGACCACCACGCGGAACAGCTGCTTGCTCTCGCCGAAGCCCTTGTACAGGCCATCGGCCGCGGCCACGACCAGCAACAGGGCGGCGGCGACCGTCAACCAGCGGTACGTCCTCATGCTCATGCGCCGGCCCGCGGCCTTAGGCCGCCTTCTCCGGCCTGTTGTCGTCGAACAGGCGGATGAAGCGCCGCGCGACGAACACGGTGACCAGAAGCATCGGCAGGAAATATTTGATGAAATTTGCGGTCATGGTATCGGGGTTGCCCGAAAAGACGTAGATGGTGCCCGTGAGTTCGGCCAGCAGGGCCGCGTCCATGGCCAGGACCACGATGCGCTGCCGGGTGTTCAGCCGTTCCGATACTTCTCTTGCTCCGCGCATGGTCTCGCTCCTCCGCGTGCGTCCTTTCCGTTTATGGGCCCAGCGGCCCTTTTCGTTTGCAGGCCCCGCGACCGCTTCCGGCGGGGGATCGGCCGGAAGCGGCGCGGGGCCCCTGTGAAGCCGCGGCGGGACGGCCACCTGCGCGCAACCGCCCCGCCGCGACCGATGCTACTTCTTGCGCAGATCCTGCTTGGAGACGTTCATGATCTTGAGGGCCTTCTTGGCGTCGCCCTCGGCCACGAAGGCGATGCGCAGGATGTCCCCGGCCTCGGGCTCGATGCCGATCTGGGCCTCGGCCACGCCGACGACCGACTCGATGCCCGTGGGATGCCCGTAGGGGTATTCCTTGCTGAAGTTGATGTCGTATTCCTCGACGCTGAGCGTCTTGGCGGCCTTGTCGTAGGTCAGGCACTTGCCCTGGATCACTTCCGCGGCGTGGGCCTGTCCGATCAGAAGCAGCGCCAGAGGCAGCGCCACCATCAGGGTTTTCAGGATTCTCTTGATCATCGTTGTGGGCTCCTTTGGGCCAGGGTTACTGGGCCTGCTGATTGGCCTTCTTCTCGCGCAGCTCCTGCGCGGCGCCGGTGAGCATGATCTTGATGATGTACAGGCAGATCACGCCGATGGTGCTCAGGATGAGCACGGCGGCCGGGGTGTTGTACTTGAGCTGCTTGAGCACGATGGAGATGCCGCAGCAGAGCACGGCCATGCCGAAGGCCAGGCGGATGCCGTAGCCCTTGGAGTACTTGGTGGCCACGGTGCCGATCTGGGCGCCGATGGCGGCGCCGGTGAGCATCACGAACACGGCCACGATCTCAATGCGGCCCTTCAGGGTGTAGGTGAAGGCGCCGTACAGGCCGGAGATCATGACTTCGAAGAGGTCGGTGCCCACGGCCACGTGGGTCGGGCAGCCGATGAGGTAGACCAGGGCGGGCATGCGCAGCAGGCCGCCGCCGATGCCCAGGAAGCCGGCCAGGATACCGGTGGCCAGGGAAACCATGATGGGCAGCCACATGGAGCAGGTGAAGCCCGAGGCGTGGAAGTGCATCATCGGGGGGATATTCAGCTTGTGCAGGGTCTTGTACCAGGTCACGCCCTCGGCGCCCTTTTCGGAGGTGATGCCCTTCTTCTTGTTCGAGACGGCCTTGAAGTAGTCGTAGAAGACCATCCAGGCGATGAGCGCGAGGAAGACCACGTAGACCCAGCGCACCACGCTGCCGACAGTTCCTATGCGCTCCAGGAACATGACCAGCTGGGCGCCTATTTCAATGCCCACCATGGTGCCCACGAGCATCACGATGCCCAATTTATAGTCCACGTTGCCGAACTTGGAGTGCCGGATGGTGGAGACCATGGACTTGCCCGCGATGTGGGCGATGTCCGTCCCGATGGCGAAGGCCATGGGGAAGCCGAGGATGTTCAGGCCGGGCGTGACCATCCAGGCGCCGCCCATGCCGAAGAAGCCGCCGATGACGCCCACCGAGAAACCGATGAGCACCAGACCAGGCCAGAGAATTTTCACGCCCGCGATGGGCATGTACATGTACAACCATTCCATAGCGTCCTCCCAGGAGCCCTTTCGGTTTAGTGTTCCACGATCTTGCGGGACGTCAGGTCAAGGCCGGTCATGCCCATGATCTTGTCCATGAAGAAGCCCAGGAAGCACCCCAGGCCCGCCGTGAGGACCACCGCCCAGATGGCGAACAGCAGAATGTTGGTGTTGTAGAGGTCGGCGAAGTAGATCATCACGCCGGACTTCAACACCCTGGTGTCGGCCACCACGACCAGTTCGGAGGCCTTCTTGCCTCCGGCCCAGGCGGCCTTGGCCAGCCACGATTGCCCGGCCACCAACGCGCCCAAAAGCAGCATAAGTTTCCGAATCATCTTCCTTCCTCCGTGTTGTTGTGTCGCGTCTGGGCGTTCGCCCCCGCTCAGGGTCCCGGCTGCCGCCCCCGACGCCTTGTTCCTTGATCCGCAGCGCACCTTGCACAATAATTCGGCACGCATTGCGCATGAAAGAGTAGCAACCTGCATGCCAAAACATTCACATTGACTTTTTTTCGAATATGCAGCTAGTTAGGGGTACGCAATCGCGCAAACGGTGATTGCGCAAGTGAGGAAAAGGCGCAAGGAGGGGCGTGGGATGGGCTTGTACAACGGCAATTTTCCTTTTCTTTCCAGCCAGGGCAGAACCCCGCTCATCGGATTCTGGCCCCAGGCCCTCAATTTCCGGCTCATGCTCACCCTGATCCCCTCGGTGATGGCGATCCTCGCGGTCACGGGGTATCTCGGCTACCAGATCTCATTGAGTTTCCTGGACATCGCCCTGCAGCGCAACGTCAAGGTCCAGACCCTGGCCATTGCCCACGACATCGAAAGCCTGCTCTCCACCTGCCGCCAGGACCTGCTCTTCCTGGCGCGCGATCCGTCCATGGACGAACGGCACCTGCGCGCCTTCCTGGAGCGCACGCGCGCCTCGGGCGGCCTCCGCTACCGCGAACTGAGCTACCTGCCGCCCTCGGGCGACGGGCGCATCTTTCTGATGGCCGGCGAGGACGGCAGCATCGCCACCCTGGAGGGCGAGGGACTGGGCCCGTCCGACCCGTCCCCCCTGCGCCTGTTCGACGAGGCCGCCGAATCCGGCATCGGCCAGGTGGCCCTTTCGCGCATCCTCCAGGTTTCCTATCCCGCGCCGACCCGGTACAATCCCGGCCACCGGCTCACGGCCCACGTGCTGCGCTTCTCCACGCCCTGCGATCCGGACGGCGACGGCCGGACCGGGCTGCTGACCCTGGGGCTCGACGTTTCCCGCGTGCGCGACATCCTCTCGCTCTACAACTCGCCCAAGTCCCCGATCTGGGGCTACCCGCGCAGCGACGAGGTGCGCTATTCCTACATCTTCGACACCGAAGGCTGGATGCTCTTCCAGTCCGAGCCCGTGGAGCAGCCCAATGCTCCCCTGTCCACCTATCTGGCGCGATCCGGCCTGGAAGGAGCCCTGGGCCGCCCGGGGTTCGACGTGGCCTTCCGCCCCTCCTCGTCCAACCAGCCCTACTGGCAGATGATCACCGACGTGCGCGAACGCCGCTTCGGCCTGATCGCGGCCCACGACGACGGGATCAACGCCAAGGAGGTCAAGAACTACTACATGGCCTACGCGCCGGTGTATTTCTCGTCGGCGCCCGGCCAGAACGCCACCGTGCACTGGGGCCTGGCCTTCGTGGACCGCTCCAAGCTGACCATGGCCGCGGGCTACCGCCACCTGGACCTGATGTTCGTGGTCACCCTCTCGACCATCTTCGTCATCGCCGCGATCATCCTGGTCATCAGTCGCATCCTGACCCGGCCGATCATGAATCTTGCGCGATCCGTCGCGGGTTTGCGCGAAAAAGGCAAATTCAAGCCCTTGGTATTGACCTCGAAAAATTACGAAACCCGGCTGCTGACCGAAACCATCAACGGGCTCATCGAGGTCATCTGTCGCCAGGGCGAGGACCTGGCCCGCCACGAGCAGGCCCTGATGGAGGCCAACCTCAAGGAGCGCGCGCCCCTGGAGGACGAACTGCCCGCCGTGAACCCGGGCCTGCCCGGGGACAGCATCCCGGAAATCGTGGGCTTCGGGCCCAAGATCGACCGCCTCAAGTCCGAGATCATCAAGGCCGCGTCCGTGGACGTGGACGTGCTCGTGGTCGGCGAGACGGGCACGGGCAAGCAGCTCGCGGCCGAGGCCGTGCACGCGCACAGCCGGCGCGCCGGGCGGCCCTTCATCTCCATCAACTGCGGCGCCCTGGACGAGAACCTGCTCCTGGACACCCTCTTCGGGCACGTCAAGGGCGCGTTCACCGAGGCGCGCCTGGACCGCAAGGGGGCCTTCCTGGAGGCCAACGGCGGCACCCTGTTCCTGGACGAGATCCAATCGGCCTCGCCGCGCGTCCAGCAGTCGCTGCTGCGCGCCCTGGCCATGCGCCGCATCAAGCCGTTGGGCAGCGACGACGAGATCGAGGTGGACGTGCGCGTGATCGCGGCCACCAACGCCGACCTGGTGGCGGGCATCAGCCGGGGCGAATTCCGCGAGGATCTCTATTTCCGCCTCAAGGTGGTCAGCATCCACACGCCGCCGTTGCGCGAACACCCGGAATCCATCCCCTCGCTGGCCTGGCACTATCTGCGCAACGCCGAGCGCCTGGCCGCGCGCCAGGGACTGGCCCTGTCGCGCGGGGCCCTGGAAAAGCTGCGCACCTACGACTGGCCCGGCAACATCCGCGAACTGGTCAACGCCATCACCCGCGCCGCGGTCATGAGCGACCACGCCGTGATCCAGGCTGCGGACATCCACCTGGAGGCCGAGCGCACGGAGCAGATCGTGCCCTGGCCCCTGGAGGACCTGGACGAGATGGCCGTGGAGGACGTCGTGCCGGCGGCCGAGCCCGCCGCCGCGCAACCGCGCGGAGCCGAGCCCGGCCAGGGTTCCGGGCGCGAAGGCGCGACCGTGGACAAGACTGCGGAACGGCCCGCGGACAAGGCGCCGGACAAGCTCGCAGACAGGCCCACAGACAAATCCCCAGACAGATCCGTGGACAGGTCCACGGACAGGCCCAGGGAGCGGACCGCCGACCGCGACGCGCCCTCTCCGGCGCGTCCCGCCCAGGCCCAGCCCGGCCCGGGGTCCATGTCCTCTTCCGAGTCCCCCGCGCCCCCGGCGCGCCGCCGCGCGGCCGCCGAGCGGCCCGCAGGCCCGCCTCCCGGCCTCAACCCCCGCCAGGAAAAGGCCTGGCCGCACATCGCGGCCATGGGGCGCATCTCGCGCGCGGACTACGAGGAGATGGTCGGCGGGGACCTGCCGTCGCGCACCGCGGTCTACGACCTGCAGGACATGGTGCGCCGGGGGCTGCTGCAGAAGACCGGGCGCGGCCCGGCCACACGGTACGAAATCGCGTCGTAGGGCGCGGCGCAAGCGCGTCGCGCCCGACGGCGCTCAAGGAGGCCCCATGGCCGGCCTGTTTTCCCGCCTGTTCCGCCGCCCGGCTGCGCAGACCGCGCCGCAGCAGGTCGTGGACGCCGAAACCTTTCGCAACAAGTACAAATTGTTCCGCGCCCTGCTCAACGCCAACGCGCGCCTCTCCGGACTCATGGCCGAGGTCGAGCAACTCATGGCCGGGGACGTGGTTTTCGGCCTGGGCCAAGTGCGCCAGTTGGCCACGCGCATGGGCCGCGACGCCGTGGCCATGGCCCAGAGCCTGCGCGATCTTTCCGGCGGGCGGCACAAGGGATTGACGGCCGTGGCCGAGCGGCTCGCCGGCGAACTGGCGCACACCTACGAAACGCCCTTCACCCCGCCGCGCAAGCCCCTGGTGCTGGCCCATGCCGAGGTGGACCGGCACATGGCCGACCTGGTGGGCGGCAAGAACGCCAACCTGGGCGAACTGGTTTCCCGGGCGGCCATGCCCGTGCCGCCCGGCTTTGCCGTGACCACGGCGGGCTACTGGGCCGTGGCCGTGGCCGCCGGGCTGCCCGCGGAGCTGCGCGCCATGGAGCAGGACGTGGACCCGGCGGACGAGGCCGCCCTGGCCGCACGCTGCGCGACCCTGCAGCGGCGCATCCTGGAGACCGACGTCCCGCCGGACCTGGCCAGGGAAGTGCTCTACGCCTTCGACGACCTGCGCGCGCGCACGGGCGACGCCGGGCTGCGCGTGTCCCTGCGCTCCTCGGCCCTGGGCGAGGACGGGCGGTTGTCCTACGCCGGGCAGTACCTGACCCTGCTCAACGTGGGCCGCCGCAACGTGCTCACGGCCTACAAGCGCGTGCTCGCCGGGCTTTTTTCCCCGCGCGCGGTCTCCTACCGGCTGCTGCATGGCATCCCCTCGGAGGAAACGGGCATGAGCGTGGCCGTGATGGCCATGGTCGACGCGCGCTGCAGCGGCGTGCTCTACACCCGCAACCCCACGGACCCGGCCGACGACCGGCTGGTGGTCAACGGGGCCTGGGGATTGGGCACGTCCGTGGTGGACGGCGAGGTCACGCCCGACGGCTGGCGGCTGGTGCGCGGCGACCCGCCGCGCGTGGTGGAGAGCGAGATCGGCCGCAAGACGCGGCGCTTCGTGTGCGCGCAGGAGACGCTGCACGGCGACGGCCCCGACGGGGACGCGCGCGGCGCGTCCGGCGCGTCTGGGGCGTCCGAGGCCGACGGCACCGTGGCCGAGGAACTTTCCGAGGCCCAGGCCGGGCTGCCCTGCCTGGCCGAGGACGAACTGGTGGAACTGGCCACCTACGGCCAGCTCCTGGAGCGCCACTTCGGCGCGCCCCAGGACGTGGAATGGGCCGTGGACAAGCGCGGGCGGCTGTTCATCCTCCAGACGCGGCCCCTGCGCATCGACGCGGAGGCCACGCGGCTCACGCCCGCGGTGCCGGGCGCGCAGATGCTGCTTTCCGGTGGGGAATGCGCCTGCCCGGGCGTGGGCGCGGGACTGGTGGCCCTGGTCGGGCCGGACACGGATCTGGCCGAGGTGCCGCGGGGGGCCGTGGTCGTGGCGCCCAAGTCCTCGCCGCGGCTGGGGCCGGTGCTGCACCGCGCCGCGGCCCTGGTGGCCGAGGTCGGCAGCCTCACCGGGCACCTGGCCTCCCTGGCGCGGGAGTTCCGCGTGCCCACGGTCTTCAACCTCCCGGGCGCGCTGCGCGTGCTGGAGGAAGGCATGCGCGTGACCGTGGACGCCCATTCGGGCCGCGTGTACCGCGGGCTGGTGCCGGAGCTGATGCGCCTCTCCAGGCCCCGGCGGCCGCTGATGCTCGACACCCCGGTGCACCGCGTCCTCTCCCGCGTGGCCGAACTCTCCACCCCGCTGAACCTCACGGATCCCAAGGCCCGCACCTTCACGCCCGAGCACGTGCAGACCGTGCACGACCTGATGCGCTACGCGCACGAGATGTCCTACGCCGAGATGTTCCGGCTCTCGGACATGACCACGGGCAGTGGCGGGGCCGTGAAGATCGACGCACGGCTGCCCGTGGACCTCTACGCCATCGACATCGGCGGCGGCCTGGACGCGGCGGCCCCGGCCACGGGCAAAAACGGCGGCGTGTCCCTCGACGCGGTGCTCTCGGCCCCGCTGCGCGCGCTGCTCACGGGCATGACCGACCCGGCCGTGGCCCGGCGCGAGCCGCGTCCCGTGCACCTGGGCGGGCTGCTTTCGGTCGTGACGCGCCAGATGCTGGAGCCGCCCAACCAGGGCGGCCAGCGCTTCGGCGACCGCAGCTACGCCGTGGTCTCGGACCGCTACCTGAACTTCAGCTCGCGCGTGGGCTACCACTACGGCGTGCTCGACGCCTGGTGCGGCGAGCGCATCGACAACAACTACGTGAGCTTCCAGTTCCGGGGCGGGGCCGCGGACGACGTGCGCCGCGAACGCCGCGTGCGGGCCATCGCGCTGATCCTCACGCGGCAGGGGTTCACGGTGGAGACCGTGGGCGACCGCGTGGCCGCGCGGCTGACCAAGCGCCCGGCGGCCGAGCTGTACGTGGTGCTGGAATCCATGGGGCGGCTGCTGATCTACACCCGGCAGTTGGACATGCTCATGGCCGACGAAAACAGCGTGACCCTGGCCGCGCAGTGCTTCCTGGCCGGGCGCTACGACTTTTCGCCCTACGCGGAGCCGCCCGCAGGGCAGCGGACCGAGGCCGAACCCGGCGCGGACCGGGAGACCGCCCCTTGCGCGACCCCGCCCAACGAGAACGAAGGCCCCAACGGGGGCGACGGCCCCAGCGGGGGCGACGGCCCCAGCGGGGGCGCGCGGGCGCGCTGAGGATCGACTCCAGGCCGGATTCCCGGGCCGGATCAAGGCGTTCGCGCAACGGGACCGAAACGCCGAGCCAAGACAGCGGGCCCAAGTGCCGGACAAGCGGCGGCGGGACGGCTGCGCGACAGCGCGCCCCACGCACCGCCCTGGCGGCCGTCCCTGGCGCTCCGCCCGATCGGATGTCCCTTGATCGAATATCCTCTTGATCGGTTTTCGCCGAATCGACTTTCGCCCGATGGGATGTCCCCCGGATCGAATGCGGCCCGATGCGCCGCCCCGTCGGCCTTCCCCGCCCGGAAGCCCGATCCGCGTCGAGCCCGCAGCGCCCGGCAGCCGGGCCCCCGCCCCCTCGCGTCCCGCTCCGGCTCCCGCCACGTCCCGCATTCGGCGGGCCCGCCCGGAGCGGCCCCCTGCGTCGAGCCCTGCGCGCCGAATGCGAAAAAGAGCGGAGCGCGACCTCCGCGTCAAGGGCAAGACGCGACGGCCGCGCTCCGCGGCGGCAGGGAACCTTGTTGCGGCGGCCTAGCCTGTGGCGGCCTCCTCGCACCGGGCCGGCGCGTGGGGGGCTGTGACGTGCACGGATGCGGCGGCCCGACCCCGGGCCCGCTGCGGGCCGTGAACGCGCCCGGCGGCGCAGGATGCGGGCAGGCGGAGCACGAAGCACGCGCCGCCCAGTTCGGCCGTGCGCAGCTCCAGCCCGCCGCCCAGGCGCGCGGCGATGTCCCGGCACAGGGCCAGGCCGATGCCGCTGCCACCGTCGTGCGGCCGGGTGGTGAAAAAGAGCTCGAAGACGCGTTCGCGTAGTCCCTCGGGCACGCCCGGACCGTCGTCGGACACCTCGATCTCCACGCCGCCTCCGGACGGGGCGCGCACCAGCACCTCCACACATCCGGCGACCGGCGCAACGGCTCCCGGCCTTTGCGCAATTTTCGCACCCGCCGAACCCGCCGATCCGGCAAAGGCACAAACGCGGGCCGCCTCGGCGCGGTCTGCGGCGGCCTCGGCCACGGCCCGCAGGGCATTGTCCAGCAGGTTGTCGAGCACCTGCCCCAGGAGCACGGGATCCGTGCTCAGGCAGGCGGTCTCGGCCCGATCCCCGACCACGCAGATCGTGAGGTGCGCGCCGAGGCTGCGCGGTTCGTCCGGCGCGTCCGGCGCAATCGCCACGCTCGACGCGCCCGGAGCGGAGAGCGCGCCGCGACGGCGCGCGCGGGCCACGGCGGTGCGCACCGCGTCCGCCGGGCTCACGGGCTCCTCGGCCACCCTGTCGTTGCGCGCCAGCTGCAGCATGGTCCGCGCCACCCGCCCGGCCTGGTCCACCTGAGTGCGGATCTCGGCCACGCGGTCGCGCACCGAGGCATCGCAGGCCGGCGGGCTGATGGCCGCGCCGCCGAGCAGCCGCTCCAGACTGGCGACCTCCAGCCCGATGATCGCCAGGGGCGTATTCAGCTCATGGGCCATACGGCAGCAGAAGGCCTCGGCCCCGGCCCTGCCGCCACCGTCACTCCCGGATTCCGTTCTCGTCTCGTCCACGTTTCGCTCCCGTCCCTGTTGCGGCCCGGCGGCGCGCCCCCGACTCCCCGGAGCGCCGCCGCCGGACCCGTTCACACTCCCCGGGGACCGTCACCCCGGCGTCGTCCCGGCCCTGGCCGGACCCGCCCGTTATCGGGTCCGCCGTCCCCCTCCGCCCCAGGCAGCAAGCGGAGGAAAATTTCAATGGCATCGCGCCTCCAGCGGCCGCCCGCATCGACGGGTCTCCCTCCATCTCCAGCTGCGAACGAGAGAAAGCCACATCTCCCCGCAGCACCCGCCGTTCGACGATCGGCAGCGGGTCCTACCCGCCCATTCACCCACCAACAGAGGCCTCTCCGCTCTCCCCATCTCCAGATGCGAACGGGGGAAAGCCACATCTCCCCGCGGCACTCGACGTTCGCCCACTGGCAGCGGGTCCTACCCGCCCCACTGGCAGCGGATCCTACCCGCCGCCGTTGCCGCTGTTGGGAAGGGTTACGCGGAAGGTGGTGCCGTCCGGGCCCGTGGAGGCCACCTTCACCGAGCCGCCGAGCTTGTCCATGATGCCGTAGGCGATGGACAGGCCCAGCCCGGTGCCCTCGCCCGCCGCCTTGGTGGTGAAGAAGGGGTCGAAGATGCGCTCGGCCGTCTCCGGGCTCATGCCCGGACCCGTATCCGTGATCTCCACGCAGAGGTCGCCGTCGGCAAAGGTGCGGATGCGCACCTTGCCGTCGTGGTCCACGGCGTCCAGGGCGTTTTCCAGGATGTTCAGGAGCACCTGCTGGAGCTGGGCCGTGTCCGTGCGCAGGCTGGGCAGTGCCGGGTCCAGCCGGGTCTCCAGGGTGATGTTGCGGTAGAGCGCCTCGTTGCGCAGGAATTCCAGCGTGGTGCCGACCACGGTGTTCAGGTCCGCGACCTCGTGCTCGGGCTCCATGCGCCGGGCGAAGCCGAGCATGCGGTGCGTCACGGAGCGGGCGCGCTCCACGTGGCGCACGATGGCGCGCACGGACTCGCGGATCTCGGCCAGGTCCGGCACGGCCTGCTCGTCCTTGTCCGCGAGCAGGTCGTCGATCCAGCCCGCGGCCTCGCCGATGAGCGCGAGCGGGTTGTTGACCTCGTGGGCCACGCCCGCGGCCAGCTTGCCCAGGGCGGCCATCTTGGAGGACTGCAGGAGCGAGGCGTCCAGCAGGGCCTTTTCGCGGTCGCGCTCCTCCAGGCGGTGGACCACGGAGCGCACCGTGCACCAGGCCCCGGCGAAGATCACGGCCGTGCCCAGGAGCACGAAGCCCCAGGCCAGGTAGGTGGCGCGCAGCAGCGGATTGAGCGCCTCCTGCGGATCCTCGAGGATGGTCAGCATCCAGGGCGCGCGGGAGAGCCAGGCCGTGCCCACGATGCGGCCGCCGTAGAGGTCCGTCTTCTGCACGCGGATGTCGGAAAAGCGCAGGGGCGCGCCCAGGGGCCCGGGTTCCTGGAGCTTGCCCCGCTGCGAGGGCGTCTGCAGGAGCCCGGCGGCGTTGACCAGGAAGGCGTCGCTGTTCTTGCCGGGCCGCACGGAGCGCACCAGGGTGGTGAAGATGTCCGAATCGATGGTCGCGCGCAGCAGCCAGGCGCGCGACCCCTGGCCCACGCGCACGGCGATGATGAAGTGCGGGAAGTTGCGGTGGCCCAGGAAGACGTCGCTGACGTGCAGGCCGCGCAGCATGGCCTCGTCGAACCAGGGCTCGCCCTTGTAGTTGACGCCCTTGAGGTCGTAGGGCCCCACGTAGGCCACGTGGCGGCCCGCGGCGTCGATGACCCCGAGGTCGATGTAGGCGCGCGCGCTCTTCTGCATCACGTCGAACATGCGCGCCAGGCTCTCGTCGGTGCCCAGTTCCTCCAGGGTGTGCGTGCGCGCCAGGGTGGCCAGCTGCGCGATGCGCTCGTCCAGGAACATGTCGATGGCCCTACGGTTGGCCGAGGCCGCGTCGGCCACGGCGCGCATGACCTTGTCCGTGAAGGCGTTGGAGAACTCCATGCGGATGACCGTGCCGAGCACGAACAGGGGCAGGAGCGAAAAGCCCAGGATGACCAGCAGGAAGCGGATCCGCAGCGAGCGGTATTGCGGCTGTTGCATGCGCGTCTACCTTTCCCCGCAGGGGGCGTCCGGCGGTAGGGAGGCGCCGGACGCCCGTATGGGGAGGCCCGGCGCCTTTCCCGATGGCGCCGGTCCGGAGGTGGTTGGATACCCGGATACTCCCGTGAAAGCGTTCATGCCGTGGTCCTTCCGGCCGTGGCGTCCGTGGGCGCGGACGCGTCCTGCGGGCCGGACGAGCCCGGGGCGGCCGGCGCGGCCAACCCGCCGCCGCCCGGCAGCGCGGCCAGGCCGCGCAGCAGCCGGGCGCGGCATTCGCCCGTGCGCACCGGGTCGCCCATGACCATATCCATCTGCCGCGTGTGCAGGCTGAGGAAGCCCAGGGCCTCGAGCCGGGCCTCCAGCTCGGCGGGCTCCACGCCCTCGATGCGCGCGGTCAGCGCGTCGCGGCGCACGTCCACGGAAAAGCCCATGTCGCGCAGCACCTCGCCGACCATGTGCGCGCGCCGCGCGCGGCGTTCCGGGTCGGCCGCGCCGCCCTTGAAGCGCATGCTGGCGTAGCTTTCGGCCGGGCTGTCGCCGAGCAGGGCCTCGATGATGCTGAAGTGGAACCCGAAGCGCGAATGCAGGCTGCAGAAATCCTTGGAGATGAGGAAGAAGCTGCGCTCCTGGAAGCTGGAGGCGCGCGCCGGGTCCAGGTCCGGGTTGGACGCGGCCTGGGCGATGACCGAGAGGAAGCCGCGCGCGTCGGGCGCGGGCGGGCCCTCCCAGGGCACGGAGGTCATGCCGCGCCACAGGGCGCGCATGGGGCGGCAGACGATGCGCTCCACGTCCAGGTCCGCTGTGGTCGGGGCGGGCGGGGCGGGCGCCGCCTGGCCCTCGTCCGGGGCGGCCGGGGCATCGGCCGTGGCGGGCGCGGCGATGCCGCCGCCCAGGTCCACGACCCAGAACTGCATGCGCGTGCCGCTGACCAGCCGCCGCGAGGCGCCCACGGGCAGATCGCTTCCGGATTCGAAGAGATCGCGCACGGCCTGCTCGTGGCAGAAGCGGGTGATGTCGTGCAGGGTCTTGCAGCCCTCGGGAGAGAATTCCCTGGCGTCCGGGTCGAGCAGGTTCAGGGGCACGATGTGCGCGGCGGCCTGCTTGAGCACGCGCCAGACCGGACTGCCGCGCAGCCGCTCGCCCGGGCCGCGCCGCTCGATGCGCGGGATGTCGTGGACGCCGCGCCAGACGCGGCAGTTGGTGGCGTCCACCGTGACCACGCCCGCGCCCTGCAGCTGGGTGGCGGCGTCGCGCAGGCCGAAGATGGCCGGAACGCCCATCTCGCGCGCCACGGTGGCCAGGTGGCCGGTGCGGCCGCCGCGCTCCGTGACCACGGCCCCGGCCCGGGGCAGGAGCAGGGCCAGGTGCGGCTCCGGGGCCACGGCCACGAGCACGCCGCCCGTGGGAAAGTCGTCGGCCTCGGCCTCGGAACGGAGCACGTGGGCCGGGCCGTACGCCCCGCCCGGCGAGACCGTGACCCCGCCGCGGCAGAGCACCTCGCCCTCCTCGCGCGGACCGAGCACGTCCAGCAGCGCGGGCTCCGGCACGCTCTCCATGAGCCCCAGGGAGCGGCTCTGCAGGAGCACGAGCACGCCGGACGCGTCGATGGCCCATTCCACGTCCTGGGGCACGCCGAAGAGGCGCTCCAGGCCCATGGCCAGCTCGGCCACGCGCAGGCTCTCGCCCTTGGTCAGGCAGGGCTGCTCCGCGCGGCCCGTCTCCACGGGCACGCGGGCCACGCCGCCCTCCGGGGCCAGCACGACCATGTGCCCCTTGCGGCCCGGCGAGACCTCGACCACGCCGTCGCCGTTGCGCGGCACGCGGAAGCGGTCCGGCTCCAGGGAGCCGTCCACCACCGAGGCGGGCAGCCCCCAGGCGGCCTCCACGAGCACGTCGCCCGAGGCCGGGTCCAGGGGATCCTTGGAATAGGCCACCCCGCCCTTGGCCGCGTCGATCATCGGCAGCACGCCCACGCACATGGCCGCGTCCTGGTCCAGCAGGCCGCGCCCGGCGCGGTAGGCCAGGGCCGCGGGCGTCCAGAGGGCCGCGACCACGTCCTTGTAGGCCCCTTCCACGCCGTCCGGCAGCACGCCGAGCACGGTGCGGAACTGCCCGGCGAAGGATGCGCCCGCCGCGTCCTCGCCCACGGCGCTGGAGCGCACGGCCAGGCCCACGCCGGGGCCGAACCGGACCACCAGCGCGTCCACCTGGGCGCGCAGGGCCGTGAGCAGGGGCTGGGGCAGTTCCGCGCCCAAAATGAGTTCGCGGATGCCGCGGCAGACGATCTCGCTCTCCTCGGCGTCCATCTCGCCCGCGGCCTGGATGCGCCGGGCGATCTCCGCGCCCAGGCCGGAGCCGTCCACGAAGCGGCGGAAGGCCGAGGCCGTGACCACGAACCCGCCGGGCGTGCGGCACGGCAGCCGCGACTCAGCCTCGCCGAGCACGGCCATCTTGCCGCCCACCTCGGCGGCGTGGCTCATGCGGATCTTGGAAAACGGCAGGCACAGCGGCCCGGTGGAGCGGTCCGAGGCCGCCTCCAGGGCCTTTTCCACGCGCGAGCGCACCAGGTCGTAGCGGGTGAAGAGCTCCCGGTAGCGGTCGGGCGTGAGCCCGTCCAGGGCGGCGACCATGCGGTGCACCTCCACCAGGGAGGTGGTGCAGCGCTCGCGCACGAAGGGCATGCCGAAGCTGCGCTCGCCGTCCAGGGCGTCCTCGATGTCGGTCATGGCCGAAAGGGCCCGGCTGTTGGCGGAAAGCAGGGTCTTGAAGTGCAGGCAGCGGTCCCGGTGCGCGAGCACCAGTTCCCGATCGCGCTCCGGGTCGCCCTGCGCGCCGCCGAACAGCGACCGCACCAATTCCATGAGCACGCGCGCCATGGCCTCTCCCCCTATTCGGCTCCGGCCGCCAGGCGGCGCCTGGCCACGGCCTCCTGCAGGGTCACCAGCAGGTCGTTGATGGACACGGGCTTGATGCAGTAGTCGAAGGCGCCCAGGTCCATGCCCGTGCGCGCGGCCTCGATGCTGGCGTGCCCGGTCAGGAGCACGACCTCCACGTCCGGGTGGTCGCGCTTGAGCCGCCGGAGCACCTCGATGCCGTCCATGCCGGGCATGCGCACGTCGAGCACGACCACGTCGAAATGTCCCTCGGCCACCGCCGCCAGGGCGGCCTCGCCGTCGCCGACGGCCATCGCGTCCACGCCGCGATGGGTCATGCGCTTGAGCAGCAGCGCCCGGAAATCGGCCTCGTCATCCACCAACAGCACACGCATACGGCTCATGGCGTTCTCCTCCTTCTGGTGCCCCCGGGGCGACCGCCGCCCCATTTCGCGCAGAAACACGCAATCACGCCGGGTTCTCTCCCCGGAAAGGAGCAACCCCCGTGCCAGAAGCAAGGGTTTGCGCGCTTTTATCTAGCAACATCATTTCAAGATATTACATACGCAAAATTGCGCAACAGCCGTGTGTTGCGCCTTTTTGCCTCTCCGGCGCGGCGGCCCAGAACGGCAGAGGGGCCAACACACCGAAGCGCGACGGAGGGGAAAAAAGGGCGAGCCAGGGGGTGGGGGAGGGAAGGCTTCGGCCGGGGAGGGGAAGGAGAAGAGGGGGGGCGTTTCGGGAGGAAGAGAATGTGCGAGCAGTCGTTCGTTTCCGAAAAATCATTTACTTCACCCGGTCCTGCCTCTACTGTGCGAGCATACGGTTTTCCGCGTGTCGAACTGTCGAGCGCATGCGGGGCCGGACGTCACAGACCCCACAGAAGGAGATGAGCACGATGTCCCTTTTTTCTTCCACCAGCCTGGGACAACGGGGCGCAGACCCCAAGGCGCCGCTGCCCGGCGGCGTGCGGGGCGGACTGGCCAGCGGCCTGACGGCCGGCAGCCTGCCCACGCGCGGCCTTTCCCTGCGCAAGGCCGTCAAGATCACCGAAGAGGAATTCGAGGCCCTGAGCAGCTTCATCTACGCCAAGACCGGCATCAGCATCTCGCCCAACCGGCGCTACCTGCTGGAGAACAGGCTGGGCGGCAGGCTGGAGGAGCTGGGCCTGAAGACCTTCAAGGAATACCATCAATTTCTGCAGTTCGACAAAAACCGCATGAACGAGATGGACCAGCTCTGCGAGAAGATCACCACCAACGAGACGAGCTTCTACCGGGACGTGCGCCAGCTCGCCATCTTCCAGAACGACATCCTCAAATCCGTGATCGCGGAGCAGGAAAAGGCGGGCAAGAAGGAGTTGAACATCTGGTCCGCGGGCTGCTCCTCGGGCGAGGAGCCCTACACCCTGGCGATCATGATCAGCGAGGTGCTGGGCATGTCCGTGATCGGCTGGAGAATCCGCATCACGGCCAACGACCTCTCCCCGGCCATGCTCCGCCTGGCCCGCGAGGGGCTCTACCTGGAGCGCACCCTGCGCACCACGCCCAAGGGCATCGTGGCCAAGTACTTCGACCCCGAGGAGGGCGGGGGCTTCCGCGTCAAGCCGCGCCTGAAGAAGATGGTCGAATTCGGGCCCATCAACCTGAGCGACCCCCTGGCCGTCAAGCGCGTGCCCCGCTCGCACATCGTCTTCTGCCGCAACGTGATCATCTACTTCGACGATGCCATGAAGAAGAAGGCCGTGACCGCCTTCTACGACAATCTCCTTCCCGGCGGCTACCTGTTCCTCGGGCACTCGGAGTCCATCCACAATATCTCGCGCGCCTTTGTTCCCGTGAACAAGCCCGGAGGCATCTGCTACCACAAGGAATAGGCCGCAAGCCCGGACCCGAGCCGCAACGCACAAGGAAGCAACAGGAAGCACGACCGCCACGGAGGATTGAAGACATGCCCGCCCAGATCGCCGCCGAACAGATGACCTTCAGCGAGGAGTACGTCCGCCCCTTCTTCGCCTACGCGGACCCCGACAACGAGGCCATCGTCGAACTCTACCGCATCACCGTGTTCCGCACGGCCGCCGCCCTGGCCGACGGCTGGGAGCCGCCCGCCGAGGACGTGCGCCTGGCCCGGAACCTGGAATACCTGCGCGACACCTTCTCCCCCGGAGTCGTGACCCCCTGGGAGCTGGTGGACAGCGAGGTGCAGCTCGTCAGCTTCCCGGACATCTATTTCCGCATCCGCGAGGTCCTGGACAACTCCAAGAGCTCGGCCGAGGACGTGGCCCGCGTGGTCAACACCGACGTGGACCTCACGGCCAAGCTGCTCAAGCTGGTCAACAGCCCCTTCTACGGGCTCATCGACACCGTGGAGGACGTGGCCCACGCCATCTCCCTGGCCGGCATCGAGGAGGTCTCCAACCTGGCCATGGGCATCTCGGCCACCAAGGCCTTCAAGGACATCCCGCCCGAACTCGTGGACATGAGGGCCTTCTGGAAACACTCCGTGAGCTGCGGCGTGTTCGCCAAGCTCATCGCCTCCAAGGTCGTGGGCATCAAGCCCGACCGTTTCTTCACCGCCGGGCTCCTGCACGACGTGGGGCGGCTGATTCTCTTCAAGAAGCTCCCCTATGCCTCGGTGCAGTTCCTGCTCTTCGCCCGCGAGAACCAGGTGCCGATCATGGAGGCCGAGGCCGCTGTGCTCGGGTTCGACCACGCGGAACTGGGCACCATGCTGCTCAACGAATGGAAGTTGCCGCCCGCCCTGGTGGACAACATCGCCCACCACCACGCGCCCTCCAAGGCCAAGGACCCCATGGCCGCCGCGATCCTGCAACTGGCCGACAACATGGCCAACGCCATGGACATCTCCAGCGGCTACCTGTTCGTGCTGCCCGGCCTGGAACCCGGCGCCTGGGAGCGGCTGCCGATCAAGTCCGGCGAGCTCGCGAACATCGTGGGGCTGTTCGACGAGCACATCGAAGATCTTTTCCATTCCTTCCTTTAGGCGCTATTCCCCTCTCGCGGGCCGGGGTTTTCCCGGCCCGCGCGTCTTTCTCCTTGACAGAGGGCCCGGGTAGCCGACAAACACAACCAATGTCCCGCTACGATGTCCGCTACATCAATCCCTTTCTCCTGGCCGTGGTCGACGTGCTCGGGACCATGGCCATGGTCCAGGCCACGCCCGGCAAGCCCTACATCAACACGGCCCGCACCTCCACGGGCGACGTCACCGGCCTGATCGGCATCACCGGCCACGCCCGCGGCGTGATCTCCCTGTCCCTGGACGAGAAGTGCATCCTGGCCATCGTCTCCAACATGCTCGGGGAGTCCTTCACCAAGATCAACGAGGATATCGTGGACGCCGTGGGCGAGCTGACCAACATGATCGCGGGCCAAGCCCGCGTGCACCTGGCCAACGACGGCCTCAACTTCCAGGCCTCCACGCCCTCGGTGATCACCGGGAAGAACCATACCCTCAACCACATCTCCAAGCAGCCGATCCTCTCCATCCCCTTCACCACGCCCGACGGCAACCTGGTGGTGGAGATCTCGCTCTCCGACAACGAATAACGGCGCGCCGTTGCGCACCGCGCCCGTGCGCGTCCGTGCGCATCCGCGGGGGGGGGGACGCCCGTGGCCCCTGGTTCCGCGCGCCCTTGCGCGCATCTTCCGGCCCAGGCCCGGGCGTGCTATGCAGCCTTCAACGCCCACCGCCAACCCGCGCCTGCGCGCAGGACACGCCATGCCCAACGTCCAGCTCCGTCCCGACCGTCCCGGTCGCGCCGCACGGCCGCTCGCCGCGCCGTCCCTTTTCGTCCGCATCCCGTTCCTGCCCCTGTTGCGGGCCCTCTTGCCGGCCGTCCTGGCGCTGTCCCTCGCGGCGGGCTGCACGCCGCGTCCGGCCCCGCAGTCCCTGCCGCCGCTGGCCGTGCTCCAGCCGCGCCTCACCCCGCAGGACGCCCTGGACCGCGCCGCCCAGCGGCCGCCCGAGCTGCGCGCCCTGCTCCAGCGCCTGCCCAAGGGCGCGGACCTGCACAGCCACCTGACGGGCGCGGTCTACGCCGAAAGCTACCTGGCCTGGGCCGCCGCGGACGGCGACTGCGTGGACACGGCCACGGGCGCGCTGACCCCGCCGCCCTGCAACGCCACGGGCCGCGCGCCCGCGGCCGCGGCCATGTCCGGCTCGCCTCTGCGCACCCGGGCGCTGCGGGCCCTGTCCATGTACCCGGGCACCGCGTTCTCCAAGACCGGCGCGCCGGACCACGACCGCTTCTTCGCCACCTTCGGCAACTACGCCCCGGTGTCCCACAACCCGGTGCGCGTGGGCGACATGCTCGCCGAGGTCCGCTCGCGCGCCGGGCACCAGAACGAGCTCTACCTGGAGCTGATCTCCGGGCTGGCCGGGCCGGGAGTGAAGCGCATCGCCCGCGCCGCGAAGCTCACGACCGGACCGGACGACCCCGAGGGCCTGAGCGACGCGCACCTGGCCGCGACCCGCCAACGGCTGCTGGACGCCGGACTGGCCAGATCCGTGGCCGAGAGTTCGGCCTTCCTGGACCGCATCGAGGCCCGCGCGCGCAAGGTCCTGGCCTGCGACGGCGACGCGCCGGACCCGGGCTGCAACGTGACCGTACGTTACATCGCCCAGGTCAACCGTCTCTCGCCCCCGGCCGAGACCTTCGCGGACCTGGTCTTCGCCCAGGAGCTGGCGCGGCGCGACGAGCGCGTGGTCGCCGCCACCCTGGTGGCCCCGGAGGACGACCCGCGCGCCCTGGCCAACTACCGCGCGCACATGCGCCTGGTGGGCTACCTGGCGCGCACGGGCGGCGACGCCATGGCCATCCACCTGCACGCGGGCGAGCTGGCCCTGGGGCTGGTGCCGCCGCGCGAGCTGCGCTTCCACGTCCGCGAGGCCGTGGACGTGGCCCTGGCCCGGCGCATCGGCCACGGCGTGGACGTGATGGACGAGGACGGGGCCGCGGACCTGCTCGCGCGCATGGCCGAGCGGCGCGTGGCCGTGGAGATCCTGCTGACCTCCAACGAACAGATCCTCGGCGTGACGGGCGCGGACCATCCGCTGCGCACCTATCTGGCGCACGGCGTGCCCGTGGTGCTCTCCACGGACGACGAGGGCGTGGAGCGCACGGACCTGACCAACGAATACGTGCGCGCGGTGCGCGAGCACGGGCTGACCTACGCCCAGCTCAAGACCGTCTCGCGCAACGGCCTGGAATACGCCTTCCTGCGCGGCCAAAGCCTCTGGGCCGAGCCCTACGCGCGCGCGGCCGAACCGTGCCGGGCCGCTGCGCAGCCGGCGCCGGAGGGGCAGGGCGGACCGTTCCCGCAGAGTTTGCAGCCCTCGCAGGGCGCGCAGTTCCCGCAGAGCTCGCAGCTCCCGCAGGACTCGCAGTTCCCGCAGAGCTCGCAGCTCCCGCAGGACTCGCAGTTCCTGCAGGCCACGCCGTCGGCGGCCTGCGCCGCGTTCCTGGCCGCGAACCCCAAGGCGCGGCTGCAGTGGGAGCTGGAGCAGCGCTTCGCCACCTTCGAGCGCGATCTCCGGCAGGAGATGGAGCGCGACGTGAAGCGCCCCTTCCCCGCGCCGCCTCTTTCGATCGACTGATCCGTCCGGCTGATTCGGCCGACCAATCCGGCCGCTTCGTCTCCCCGCACCGCGCAATCCCGCCCCCGCCGCGCGCTCGGACCACGATCCGAGCGTGCGGCGGGGGCGTGCCGTTCACGTCCGCCCTTCCCCTCGGCGCGTCCCGCGTGCTATCCTGGGGCAAGGTCGAAAATTCCCGCGCGCGAACGCCGCTGACGGCGCGCATTCGACCGTTGACGGAAATTCCGTGTCGTCCCCCATCCTTCCCGTTCTACACGCCGCGCATCGCCCCGTTCGCGATCGCAACAAGGAGCGCGCCATGTTCGTCGGCCTGAAGATGCTCAAGGACTTCCACACGGTCACCCCCGGCACCCTGGTCAAGGACGCCCAGAAGATCCTGGACGCCGAGGACCTCTGGATGCTGCTGGTCAAGGACGGCGACGAACTCGTGGGCTACGTGCGCAAGGAGGACATCATGGCCGCGCTGCCCTCGGTCATGACCTCCCTGGAAAAGCACGAGCTCAAGTACCTGATGAGCAAGCTCACCGTGGACAAGCTCATCCGCCGCGACATCGTCACCGTGGCCCCGGAAAAGGAGATCGAGGCCGCGGCCCACGAGATGTGGAAGAAGCGCCTCGCCGGGCTGGCGGTCATGAACCACCGGGGCAGGCTCATCGGCTACATCAACCGCTCGGTGATGCTCGAAGTGCTCGTGGAGGAGATGGGCTACGAGCAGGGCGGCTCGCGCATCTGCATCAAGGTGGACGACCGCACCGGCGTGATCCGCGACGTGTCCACGGTCATCGCGGACATGGACGTCTCGATCATCTCCACGGGCACCTTTTTCCACAACGGCAGCCGCCTGGTGGTCATCCGCATGGCCACGGACGACCCCTCGGCAGTGGCGGCCGCGCTCCAGGAGCGCGGCTACGGGCTGGTCGGCCCCATGGACTTCATGCACGAATGGAGCTGACCCGCAGCGGTCGCCGAATCCGAGGGAACGCCCCATGGCCGAGCTGCGCGTCGACAACCTGACCCTGACCTTCAAGGGCATCGCCGCCCTGCTGGACGTGGGCTTCACCGTGGCCTCCGGGTCCATCGTCTCGCTCATCGGGCCCAACGGCGCGGGCAAGACCTCCATGCTCAACTGCATCTCGGGCCGCTACCGACCCGACTGCGGCTCGATCACCCTGAACGGCCGCGAGCTGCTCTCCATCCCCGCGCACCGGCGCACGAACCTGGGCCTGTCGCGCACCTTCCAGAACATCGCGCTCTTCAAGGGTCTCTCCGTGCTCGACAACCTCATGGTCGGCCGCCACCGGCTGCTGCGCTACGGGCTGCTCGCCTCGCTCCTCTACTTCGGCCCGGCGCGGCGCGAGGAGGACCGGCACCGCCGCCGCGTGGAGGACGTCATCGATTTCCTGGGCCTGTCGCCCTACCGCCACCAGGTGGCCGGGCGGCTGCCCTACGGCGTGCAGAAGCGCGTGGAGCTGGGCCGCGCCCTGGCGGCGGAGCCCGCGCTGATCCTCCTGGACGAGCCCATGGCCGGCATGAACCTGGAGGAGACCGAGGACATGGCCCGCTACATCCTGGACATCAACGAGGAATGGGGCGTGACCGTGCTCCTGGTGGAGCACGACATGGGCGTGGTCATGGACATTTCCGACTCGGTGGTGGTGCTGGACTTCGGGTCCGTGCTGGCCCAGGGCACCCCCGAGGAGGTGCAGAAAAACCCCGAGGTCGTGCGCGCCTACCTGGGCGACGAGGACTCGCAGTTCCTGGGACGGTGAGCATGGGCGCGCGCGCGATCTACAAGGGGGCCACCCTGCCCCGCCTGCTGGCCGAAAAGGCCGCCCGCCACCCGGGCCGCACCGCCCTGCGCGAAAAGGAATGGGGCGTGTGGCAGCCCCACACCTGGGCCGACTACCGCAACGCGGCCGCCGAGTTCGCGGCCGGGGCCGCGTCCCTGGGCTTCGGGCGCGGCGACATCGTCATCCTTATCGGCGACAACCGGCCCGAATGGCTCTGGGCCGAGGTCGGCATCCAGGCCATCGGCGGCATCGCCCTGGGCCTGTACCAGGACGCCGTGCCCGAGGAAATCCGCTACGTCTTCGAGATCGCGGAATGCCGCATGGTCGTGGCCGAGGACCAGGAGCAGGTGGACAAGATCCTGGAGCTC
Source organism: Desulfovibrionaceae bacterium (assembly GCA_015709205.1). Lineage (GTDB taxonomy): Bacteria > Desulfobacterota > Desulfovibrionia > Desulfovibrionales > Desulfovibrionaceae > JACCQO01. The sequence continues at coordinate 91,753 of JACCQO010000009.1, read as the reverse complement.
AAGCCCGGCACGGCCGTCGAATACATCGTCTACCACGACCCCAAGGGGCTCGCGGCCTACGACGAACCCGGGCTGCTGTCCTTCGACGCCCTGCGCGAGCGCGGCCGCGCGGACGCCGCGCGCTTCGAGGACTGGGCCGCGGCCACGGACCCCTCGGACACCTGCCTGATCGCCACCACCTCGGGCACCACGGGCAGGCCCAAGCTGGCCATGCTCTCGCACGAGAACCTGCTTTCCATGGCCGCCAACCTGGGCGCGGTGGACCCGCGCCGCCCCTCGGACGAGTTCGTCTCCTTCCTGCCCCTGGCCTGGATGGGCGAGCAGATGATGGCCGTGGCCTCGTCCCTGCTCTACGGCTTCACCGTGAACTTTCCCGAGGAGCCGGACACCGTGCAGGCGGACACGCGCGAGATCGGCCCGCACCTGATCTTCTCGCCGCCGCGCGTGTGGGAATCCATCTCCGCCAAGGTGCGCGGCGACATCATGGAGACCTCGCCCTTCAAGAGGTTCCTCTACGAACGGCTCCTGCCCGTGGGCATCCGCCACGCGGACTGCCGCCTCACGGGCCGCGCGCCGTCGCTCGGCCTGCGCCTGGCCTACCGGCTGGCGGACTGGGGGTTGTTCCGCGCCCTGCGCGACCGCCTCGGCTTCTCGCGCGTGCGCTCGGCCTCCACGGGCGGCGCGGCCCTGGGGCCGGACACCTTCCGCTTCTTCCACGCCCTGGGCGTGAACCTCAAGCAGATCTACGGCCAGACCGAAATCGCGGGCATCTCCTGCATCCACCGCGACGGGGCCATCAACTTCGACTCCGTGGGCGAGCCCATCCCCGAGACCGAGATCCGCATCAGCGAGCAAGGGGAAATCCTCTCGCGCAGCCCGGCCGTGTTCCAGGGCTACTACAGGAACCCCGAGGCCACGGCCGAAACCCTGCCCGACGGCTGGCTGGCCTCGGGCGACGCGGGCCATTTCGACGACTCCGGCCAGCTCGTGGTCATCGACCGGCTCAAGGACGTCATGCACCTCAAGGACGGCACGCGCTTCTCCCCGCAGTTCCTGGAGAACAAGATCAAGTTCTCGCCCTACGTGCGCGAGGCCGTGGTCCTGGGCCAGGACCGCGCGCACACCGCGGCCGTGGTCTGCATCGACTTCGCCATCGTGGGCCACTGGGCCGAGTCCCAGGGCATCACCTACACCACCTACCAGGACCTGGCGGCCAAGGACGAGGTCTACGCGCTGGCGCGCGCGGAAATCGCGGCGGTCAACGCCACCCTGCCCGAGGCCACGCGCATCCGCCGCTTCGCCCTGCTCTACAAGGAGCTGGACGCGGACGACGGCGAGCTGACGCGCACGCGCAAGGTGCGCCGCGCCACGGTGGGCGAGCGCTACGCGCCGCTCATCGCCGCGCTCTACGACGGCTCGAACGAGATCGATCTCGCGGCGCGCATCCAGTACCAGGACGGCCGCGTGCGCGAGATGCGCGGGCGCATCCGCATCGCCGACGCAACGACGGCGGCGCGCCCGGCCGGGCGCGCCTAGGGCCGGAGAAACGCCAAGGGGAACGCCATGGAATACTACCTCCATCTCGTGATCAACGGCCTGGTGGTCGGGTCCATCTACTCGCTGGTGGCCCTGGGCTTCGTGGTCATCTACAAGGCCACCCAGGTGGTCAACTTCGCCCAGGGCGAACTGCTCATGGCCGGGGCCTACATCTGCTTCGGGCTCACGGTGCAGGCCGGGCTGCCCTTCGCGGTCGCCTTCGTGCTCACCCTGGGCTTCGCCGTGGTCCTGGGGCTGGCCATCGAGCGGTTCGCCCTGCGCCCGCTCATCGGCGAGGCGCACATCAGCGTGATCATGGTCACCATCGGCCTGTCCTCGGTGCTCAAGGCCCTGGTGCGCCTTTTCTGGGGCACGAACATCCAGGTCTTTCCCCAGGTCCTGCCCAGCGAGCCCGTGCTCATCGCCGGGCTGCCCGTGGCCCCGGTGTACATCGCGGCCTTCTTCCTCTCGCTGCTGCTCTTCCTGGTCTTCAGCCTGTTCTTCAAGTATTCGCGCCTCGGCACGGCCATGCGCGCCACGGCCTTCGACCAGCAGGCCGCCCAGTCCATGGGCATCGGCATCAAGAACATCTTCGCCCTGTCCTGGTGCATCGCCACGGTGGTCTCCACGGTGGGCGGCGTGATCCTGGGCAACATCAACGGCATCAACGCCCAGCTCGGGCACATGGGCCTGAAGGTCTTTCCGGCCGTGATCCTCGGCGGGCTGGACTCGCTCCTGGGCGCGGCCGTGGGCGGGCTGGCCATCGGCGTGCTGGAGAACGTCTGCGACGGCCTGGCCAAGGATCTCCTCGGCCTGGGCGGCTTCAAGGAGGTCGCGGCCTTCGCCGTGCTGGTGGTCATCCTGATGATCAAGCCCTACGGGCTGTTCGGAACCAGGGAAATCGAGCGGGTCTAGCATGGGCAAGTGCGGGCTGTTCTTCACCTCCTACGCGGCCGAGGCCGGGCTCTTTCCCACCACGTTCCAGCGCACGTGGCTGGCGGCGCTGCTGCTCGCGCTGGCCTGCGCGCCCCTGGTGCTCTCCACCTACCTGGTCTCCGTGGGCAACCTGATCCTCATCGCCGTGATCGGCGCGGTGGGGCTGAACATCCTCACCGGCGCGTGCGGCCAGATATCCCTGGGCCACGGCGCGTTCATCGGCGTGGGGGCCTACGCCGCCGGACTGGCCACCACGCACGGGTTGCCCTTTCCCGTGGCCCTGGTGCTCGGGGGGCTGGCCTCGGCCGTGGTCGGCATGGTCTTCGGCATCCCCTCGCTGCGGCTCAAGGGCATCTACCTGGCCATCGCCACCCTGGCCGCCCAGCTCGTCCTGGAATACGTCTTCCTGCACTGGTCCGCGGTCACGGGCGGGTCCAACGGCATGCTCCTGGACGCGCCCACGATCCTGGGCGTGGCCTTCGACACGGACCAGAAGATGTACTACCTGATCCTGGCCGTGACCGTGCTCTGCCTGACGGGCGCGGCCAACCTGATGCGCACGCGCTTCGGCCGCGCCTTCGTGGCCATCCGCGACTTCCACCTCTCGGCCGAGATCGCGGGCGTGAGCCTGTTCCGCTACAAGCTCTTCGCCTTCGGCGCGAGCTCCTTCCTGGCGGGCGTGGCCGGGTGCCTGTGGGGCCACTACACCATGTACGTCACGGCCGAGCAGTTCAACATCGCCCTGTCCGTCTCCTACCTGGCCATGATCATCATCGGCGGCCTGGGCTCGGTGCTCGGCGCGATCCTGGGCGCGGTGTTCATCACCGTGCTGCCCGAGGCCCTGAACCTGCTCGCCGCCGCCCTGTCCGGCTGGTTCCCGGACGTGAGTTCGTCGATAACCGCCCTGAGGGAGGGCGTTTTCGGACTGGCCCTGGTGCTCTTCCTGATCTTCGAGCCCGAGGGGCTGGTGCATCGCTGGAGGCTGATCCGGGCGTACTGGAAGCTCTATCCGTTCGCCCACTAGGCGCATCAACCCACATGGAGGGAAACATGAAACGTTTTGCGCATCTGCTGTCGGCCGCGCTGTTCGCGGCGGCGCTGACGATCTCGGGGACGATTGCGGGGACGGTCGGGGGGACGGCCGCCCAGGCCTGGGCCAAGGAATACAAGATCGGATCGATGATCGACCTGTCCGGCCCCACCTCGTCCGTGGGCCAGCCCTACGCCAAGGGCATCCACGACGGGGCGGCCTGGATCAACGCCAACGGGGGCATCGGCGGCGTGCCCATCACCCTGCTGGAGGCGGACACGGCCTACAACGCGCAGCAGGGCATCGCCACCTACAAACGGTTCACGACCTCCGAGCACGTGGTCGGCATCCAGGGGTTCGGCACGGCCGTGACCGAGGCCCTGGCGCGCTTCGCCACCAAGGACAAGATGCCGTACTTCTCGGCCTCCTACTCCGCGCACCTGACCGACCCGGCCACCGCGCCCTACAACTTCATCATCGCGGCGGACTACACCACGCAGATGCGTGCGGCCATCAAGTACTTCCGCGACGGCTGGAAGGAATCGCGCGCCCCGCGCATCGCCTTCGTCTATCCGGACCACCCCTACGGCCTGGCGCCCATCCCCGGCGGCAAGGCCTACGCCGAGGAACTGGGCTTCGAGATCGTGGCCACGGAGACCGTGGGCCTCAAGGACATCGACGCCACCACGCAGATGCTCGCCCTGCTCAAGGCCAAGCCGGACTTCTGCTGGATCGGCGGGACCACGCCGTCCACGGCCGTGATCATGAAGGACGCGGTCAAGGTGGGGCTCAAGACCGTGTTCTTCACCAACATCTGGGGCTGCGACGAGAACATCTTCAAGCTGGCGGGCGACGCGGCCGACGGCAACGTCTCCCTGCAGGCCGCGGCGGCCTACGGAGACGACGTGCCGGGCATGCAGGTCATTAAAAAGGTCACGAACGGCGAGCCGCAGATGACGCACTACACGCGCGGCTTCGTCTCCATGCTGGTCATGGCCGAGGGCATGCGCATCGCGGCGCAGAAGGGCGAGCTGACCGGCCCGGCGGTCAAGGCCGCGCTGGAGACCCTGCGCGACTACGACCCCATGGGGCTGGCCCCGGCCATCAGCATCTTCCCGGACGACCACCGGCCGAACATGGGCGTGTTCCTCTACAGGCTGGAAAAGGGCAGGATGGTCTTCCTCAAGGCCCAGAACCTGGAGCGCAAGAAGGAATGGCTGGGCAAGTAGTCCACGAACGCCGTCCGGCGCGCCCGGCGGGGGAGACGGCCATGGCCGACCTGCTCGCGGTCGAGAACATGGAGGTCGTGTACGACGACGTGGTCCTCGTGCTCAAGGGCCTGTCGCTGAAGGTGGCCGAGGGGTCCATCACGGCCCTGCTCGGGGCCAACGGCGCGGGCAAGACCACCACGCTCAAGGCCGTCTCCGGCCTGCTGCACAGCGAGGACGGCGCGGTCACGGCGGGCAACGTGCGCTACGCGGGCGCGCCGATCCGCAACCTGCCGCCGGAGAAGATCGTGCGCATGGGCATCTTCCAGGTCATGGAGGGCCGCCGCGTGTTCGAGGACCTCTCCGTGGAGGAAAACCTGCGCTGCGGGGCCTTCACCCGGCCCCGCGCCGAATTCCCCGCGGACCTGGAAAAGGTCTACGCGTACTTCCCCCGGCTGGCCGAGCGGCGCAGGCAGCTCGCGGGCTACATGTCCGGCGGCGAGCAGCAGATGCTGGCCATCGGCCGGGCGATCATGGCCCACCCCCGGCTGCTGCTGCTCGACGAGCCCTCCCTGGGGCTGGCCCCGCTGCTGGTGGAGGAGATCTTCGAGATCGTGCGGCGCTTCAACCGCCAGGAGGGCGTGACCATCCTGCTGGTGGAGCAGAACGCGCGCGCGGCCCTGTCCGTGGCCGACTTCGGCTACATCATGGAGTCCGGCCGCGTGGTCATGGAGGGCACGGCCCGCGAGCTGCTGGACAACGCCGACGTGCAGGAGTTCTATCTGGGACTGTCGCACGCGGGCGAGAAGAAGCGCTACCGCGACGTGAAGCACTACCGCCGCCGCAAGCGCTGGCTCGGTTAGGGCGACGCGGCGCGGCGCGGCGTGCGCCGTTTTCGGGGCGGCGTGCGCCGCCGTCGCGCAGCCCGCGCCCGTTGGACGACGTTCCCGGTCTTCGGCCCCGTGTTCCGTTTCCGGGCGCGCTGGCGCGCCCGAGGCCCACAGCAAAGGAGCCGCACGCATGCCCCATTCCACCGCCCCGGACCGTCGTTCGGGGTGTTACGGCGAGATGGAGACCCTGGCCCCCGAGGAGCGGCGCGCGCGCAAATGGCGCGCGCTCAAGGCGCTGACGGACCACGCGGCGGAGCACAGCGGAGAATTCCGCGCCCGGCTGGCCCGGGCGGGGCTGAGCGCCGCCGCCATCCGCACCCCCGAGGACTTCGCGCGCATCCCGCCGCTGCGAAAAAAGGACATCATCGCGCTGCAGCGCGAACGCGGGCTGGCGCATCTGCTCACCGTGCCCGTGGGCGCGCTGCGCCGCATCTACCAATCGCCCGGGCCGATCCTGGACCCCGAGGCCGACGCGCCGGACTACTGGGGCTGGGCCGAGGCCTTCCACGCCTGCGGGTTCCGGCCGTGCGACGTGGTCCAGGTCACCTTCGGCTACCACCTGACCCCGGCCGGGCTGATGCTGGAGGAGCCGCTGCGCGAGATCGGCTGCGCCGTGGTGCCCGCCGGACCGGGCAACACCCAGGTCCAGCTGGACCTGCTGCGCGCCGTGGGCGCGACCGGGTTCGTGGGCATGGCCAGCTACCTGGCCGTGATCGGGGAGAAGGCCCTGGCCGCCGGGCTGGACCCGCGCACGGACTTCCGGCTCCAGGTGGCCTTCGTGGCCGCCGAGCGGCTCACTGACGCGCTGCGCGCCCGGGTGCAGGAGATGTTCGGCATGCTCGTGCGCCAGGGTTACGGCACGGCGGACGCGGGCTGCATCGCCTACGAGTGTCCCGAGGGCGCGGGGATGCACCTGTCCTCGCGCTGTTGGGTGGAGATCTGCGACCCGGCCACGGGCGCGCCGCTGCCGGACGGCGAGACCGGCGAGGTGGTCGCGACCCCGTTCAACCCGGCCTATCCCCTGATCCGCCTGGCCACGGGCGACCTTTCGGCCATGCTGCCCGGCGCGTGCCCCTGCGGCCGCACGGCGCGGCGGCTGGCGGGCATCCTCGGCCGCGTGGACGACACGGCCAAGGTCAAGGGCCAGTTCCTCTACCCGTCCCAGGCGGCCGGGGTCATGGAGAACTTTCCGGCCGTGGCCCGCTGGCAGCTGCGCGTCGCCAACCCCGGCGGCAGGGACCGGTTGGAGGTGGCCCTGGCCGTGCGCGGCGGCGCGCAGGCCCTGGACGAGGCGGCCTTCCGCACGGCCTTCGGCGCGGTCATGAAGCTGGCCCCGGCCCTGGCGATCTACGACGCGGCCACGGCCGAGGCGGCCCGGGAGCTGCCGGACGGCGCGCCGCTCCTGGTGGACGCGCGCACGTTCGAGTAGCGGCCGGGCGGCTCCCGCAGGGGCGACCCAGGCCAAGACCGCCCCTCCGGCGGGGCCTGCCCCTTGCGCCCGCCATGGCCTTGGGGTACTCTTTTTCCGTCACAAGGTCCTTCAGGTGGCTGCCACGCCATAAAAGGGAATCCGGTGCGAAACCGGAGCGGTCCCGCCGCTGTAATCCCCGTCCGCGGTTCGCGCGGACGTTCGTCCCGATCACGCCACTGCCCGCAAGGGCGGGAAGGCGGGGCGAACGAAGGGAGAGCCAGAAGACCTGCCTGAAGCGCATCCTGCCGGAAGCGGCCCGAGGAGGCCGCAGCCGGACGAGCACGGACACCACAACCTTTGCCGGATCATCGGCTGTTCAGCCGCCGCTTGGTCGCCAACGGCAATCCCGCAGACCGTCGGCCTTCGCCACGATCGCCGAACGCATCGCCTAGCGATGCGGGGTCTGCCGCGAGACATTCCATGCCTGTTCAGATTCAGAAACGCGATGGCCGCATCGAGACCTGGTCCACCAAGCGCATCGGGGACGCCATCTTCAAGGCCCTCAAGAGCAGCGGGATCAAGGATCCCCTGCTGGCCGGACGGCTGGCCCGCAAGGTCGAGGCCAAGCTGGAGGGCATCGACGTGCCCGAGCAGGAGCACGTCCAGGACATGGTCCAGCAGGTGCTCATGGAAGGGCGCCTGTTCAAGGTCGCCGAACGCTACATCATCTACCGGGAGAAGCGCCGGGAGCTGCGCGCCCACAACGAGGCCTTCCTCGACATCACCCAGGTCACCGACAGCTACATCGAGAACACCGACTGGCGGGTGAACGAAAACTCCAACATGGCCCACTCCTTCCAGGGCCTCATCCTGCACATGGCGGGTTCCGTGCAGGCCAGGTACGTGCTGGAGAAGTACCCCGAGGAAGTGCGCATGGCCCACAAGCACGGGTACTTCCACATCCACGACCTGTCCTTCGGGCTGGCCGGGTACTGCTCGGGCTGGAGCCTGCGCGACCTGCTGCTGGAGGGGTTCAACCTGCGCGACCGCTGCTCGTCCACCCCGGCCAAGCACTTCGACGCGGCCTGCGGCCAGATGGTCAACTTCCTGGGCACCCTGCAGAACGAATGGGCCGGGGCCCAGGCCTTCAACAACGTGGACACCTACCTCGCCCCGTTCATCCGGCACGACGGCCTGGACCAGCACGCCGTGAAACAGCAGATCCAGAAGCTGCTCCACAACCTCAACGCCACCTCCCGCTGGGGCGGCCAGTGCCCGTTCACCAACTTCACGCTCGACTTCGCGCCGCCCAAGCACATCGCCGACGAGCCCGTGATCATCGGCGGCAAGCTCCAGGACTCCACCTACGGCGAGTACGCCGAGGAAATGGCCATGTTCAACAGGGCCTTCCTGGAGGTGATGCTCGAAGGGGACGCGGACGGCCGGATATTCTCCTTCCCCATCCCCACGTACAACGTCACCGAGGACTTCCCCTGGGACACCGAGGAGGGCAGGCTGCTGCTCAGGATGACGGCCAAGTACGGGGCCCCGTACTTCCAGAACTTCATCAACTCGGACATGAATCCCGAGGACGTGCGGAGCATGTGCTGCCGGCTGCAGATGGACCTGCGGGAGATCCGCAAGAAGACCGGCGGGCTGTTCGGCGCGGGCGACCTGACCGGCTCCGTCGGCGTGGTCACGCTCAACCTGCCCAAGCTGGCCTACCTGGCCCAGACCGAGGCCGACTTCCTCGACCTCGTCACCGAGTACGCCTCCCTGGCGCGCGACTCCCTGGAGTTCAAGCGCAAGATCGTGGAGAAGAACCTGGCCGCGGGCATGTTCCCGTACTCGCGCCGCTACCTGAAGAACGGCTTTGCGGGGCACTTCTCGACCATCGGGCTCATCGGCGGGCACGAGGCGTGCCTGAACCTGCTGGGCAAGGGAATCGACACCGACGCCGGGCAGGACCTCATGCAACGGGTGCTCAACCACCTGCGCGGGCTCGTGGTGGAGTTCCAGGAGGAGACCGGGCACCTCTACAACCTGGAGGCCACGCCCGGCGAGGGCACCTGCTACCGGCTGGCCAAGATCGACAAGGACCTGTACGTGGACATCCACACCTCGGGCGGCGACGTGCCCTACTACACCAACTCCACGCTCCTGCCGGTGGGGGCGACCCCGGACGTCCTCGCCGCCCTCGAGCACCAGAACAAGCTCCAGACGCTCTACAACGGCGGCACGGTCTTCCACGCCTTCCTCGGCGAGGCCGCGCCCAGCGAGGAAAGCGTGAAGTCCTTCCTGCTCAAGGCCATGCGCCTGACCAAGATCCCCATCATCTCGGTGACGCCCACCTTCTCGGTCTGCCGGGACCACGGCTACCTGTACGGCGAACACTTCGCCTGCCCCACGTGCGGCGGCGAGACCGAGGTGTACACCCGCGTCGTGGGGTACTACCGCCCGGTCAGCCGCTGGAACAAGGGCAAGCAGCAGGAATACCGCGACCGCGTCGAGTACGACATGAAGCCCTTCAGCGTTCCGGCGTAAACCCCGGAGGGGATGCCGCCCATGATTCTCGACGCCAACCAGCTCGCCGCCATCAAGCAGCGCAACGACGAGGAACTGCGCCGGGGCAGCCGCGCCAGCCACGGCTATCCGGCCCAGACCGTCCTCAACCTGCTGCACACCGTAGAGGCGCTCAAGCAGGAAAAGCGCAAATGGAAGAAGCTGGCCCAGGAGCGCGGCAAGTCGCTGGCCCGGATCGCCGAAATCGCCGGGGTCCCGGTCGCGGACGAAACCGCGGCCGGGTACTGCGACGACCGGCCGTAGCCCCGCTTCCAGCGCAGCCTCCCCCCCCCAAAAAAAACGGCGGCCCCTGGCCGCCGTTTTTTTTGCCGATGCGCGCCCCGGGGCCCTACCACCCCGGCGGCATCCCGACCTTTTCGCGCAGGTCGTACATGATCCGGTCGTGGTATTCGGCCATGACCGTCTCGTTGCCCATGATCATGTCCAGCTGGCGGGTGTGCATGAGCAGGTAGCCGAGCACTTCCAGGAGCCGGAGCATGGGCTCGCGGCCGCCGTGCTGGCGGCGCGCGGTCATGCGGTCGCCGACCACCTCGCAGACGAAGCCGTAGCGCGCCAGGATGTTCTCCACGAAGCGCGCGCGCATGACCTTGCGGCGCATGTCCGCGGCCCCGCCCAGAAAGCGGAAGCTGAGGAAGTTCTCCAGGGGCCGGTCGCCCGCCAGGGCCTCCACGCACACGAAGTGGAAGCCGAAACGACACTCCAGGTTCACGTAGTCGCGCGCCAGCAGAAAGAGGTTGCGCATGGCGAAGCCGTCCGAGGTGGCGGGCTCGATCTCGTGGTTGCAGGCCGCCTGGGCCAGCACGGCGAGGAAGCCGCGCGCGTCCACGCGCGGGCCCTCCCAGGGCACGCTCATCATCCCGCGCCACAGGGCGTGCGCGGGCTCGGCCACCACATTGTCGAAGCCCACGCGCGGGCCCAGGACCGCCCCGGAGAACCCGTCGGCCAGGTCCACGGCCCAGAACTGCATGGCCTTGCCCCGAAACACGAGCTGCTTGCTGCCCATGCCCGGGCCGCCCCGGCCGCACAGCTCCACGATGGCCTCGCGGGCCTTCTGATGGCAGTAGCTGGCCAGGTCGCGGAAGGTGCGGCAGTTGTCCGGGGTGAAGAGCAGGGATTCGGGCTCGTCCATGGTCAGGGGCGTGATGTGCGCGGCGCAGGCTGCGAGCAGGGCGCAGGCCGGATTGGCCAGGAGCCGCCGCCGCGCGTCCGGGCCCAGGCTGCGGCCCAGGGTCGAGCCCATGGCCGCGTCCGGGCTGGGCTGGCCCGCTTCCGCCGAGTCCGCGCCCTCGGGCCCGGACATGCACACGGCGCGGTCCATGGGACAGGCCCGGCCGTCGAGAATGGCCCCGGCCCCCAGGTCGCGGTCCGGGGCCTTGCCCACCAGGGCCATGAGCTCGTTGTGGATGACGCGGTGGCGGTCCAGCAGGGTGCGGTGCATGCCGCCGGTCAGTTCGTTGAGGTGTACGATCATGCGCAGCGCCCCGGCCGAGGCGCGCGCACACTGGGTGTGCACGAAGGCGGCGTCGAAGGGCCAGCTGCCGCCCAGGGCGCGGTCCAGCTCCTGGACCACGGTGAACACGCGGGTCCGGGCGTTGAGGAGCATGCGGTAGGTGTGGAAGCGCCGCCGACAGCCCCGGCGCAGGACCTCGGCGGCCAGGACGTCCGAGCGCCGGGGCTCCGAGCGGCCCAACAGCCGCCGCAGCGCGCGCGCCACGGGCCTGTCCGCCACCTGGCGGGTCACGGGCGGCCTCCGGATGCGGCGGACGCGCCGCAGCTGTCGGCAAAGGGCGAGGTGGCGGCCTCGGCCACGTAGCGCAGCTTTTCGGCCGCGTCGTGCAGGATGAGCAGGAGTTCGTCCAGGGGCGCGGAACGCACGAAGTAGTCGAACGCGCCCATGTCCATGCACACGCGCGCGTCCTCCATGGAGGGCCGGTCGGCCAGGGCCACGATCTCGGCGGCCGGGGCCGCGCGCTTGAGCCGCGCCACGGCGCGCGCGCCCGCCTCCACCGCGTCCAGATTCACCAGGATCAGGTCCATCGGGACCAGACCCGAGCCCGGCCCGGCGCCCGGCTCTGCGCCCGTACAGACCCCGCGCAGGACCTCCTCGGCCGCGCGCACCGAGCCCACGCGCTCCACCGGAGCGCCCAAGCGCTCCAGCTCGGCGGTCAGCCGCCCGGTAAACCGGCTCTCGTCGTCCACCAAGAGCACGCGATGACGCTGCATGGCCTCTCCCCGTGTGGCCCCGTACCTGCGGCCGATCCCCGCAGGGTCGGCCCGCCGGCGAACGGCCTCGGCACGGCCGCCCGCCGCCGCGCCCCGCGCGCCCGTGCGCCCGGAGCCTTTGCGGCTTTTTCGCAGCATACGAAAAATTCCGCCCCCTTGCCAAGCCCGCCGCGCGCCGCACGCGGCCCCCGGGCCGCTGGCCGCCAGTCCGGCGCGAAAAAAAATCCCGCCGCAAGGCGGCGGGATTTCAAGACATGCGTATGAGCGGACCGTCTGGCGGCCGCCGCGCCTGCGTGCGCTATTCGGCCAGCAGCTCGTTGACCTTGGCGACCACGGCAAAGGCGTCGGCCACGTAGAGCACGTCGGCCTTGCCCTGGGCCCAACCGCAGCCCGCGTCCAGGTTCACGGCGCGCCGCTCGCCGATGAAACGCCAGCCGACCACGTGCGGCTCCTCGCCGTGGCAGCAGGTGGCCAACCCCTTGGGGTGACGCGGGGTCGCGCCGGTCTGGCCGACCTGGTGCAGGTGGCTCATGAAGGGCAGCACCTTCTGGCCCTCGCCGGAGATGTCCACCAGGGATTTGGACGAGCCCAGGGAGGCCTTGGTGGCGTCCAGGAAGCCGAGGATGCACTTTTCGGCCACGTCCAGGTGCACCTGCCCGTCGGCCTGCTTCTTGGTCCAGCCCGCGCCGGCCACGAAGAGCAGCTCGGCGTCCGGGCGGATGGTCTGGGCGTCGGCCGCCGGGGCCTCGATGCCGACCACGGTGGTGCGCTTGCAGGCCGCGTCCAGGTCCACGCCCACGTTCTCCAGGGTCGCGGAGCCCGCGCCCTCGAAGGGGGCGAAGGAGCCCGGCGCGATGGTCAGCACCCAGGGCCGGGCGGTGCGCGAAAGCGTGCCCTCCATGCGCTGGCGGTAGAACCAGCGCACGGCCGAGACGGTCCCGTTCGTGGCGGTCAGGCCCGCAAGCTGCGTGTCCACGGCCCCGCCCAGGCGCTGGGCCACGCCCGGCAACACGCGCGCGAAGCGCGAGGTGGCCGGGCCCACGATGATCGTGGCCCCGGAATTTTTGCCCAGGGCCTCCAGGGCCGCGGCGTCGCTGGAGTAGCGGCTGTCCGCGAAGTCCGGCCCGCTCACGCCCAGAAAGGCGGATGCGCCGCAGGCCGCGATGGAGTCGGCGGCCGCGGCCACGTCCGCGCCCACCAGGCCGACCGCGAGTTCCGCGCCCAGCCCGGCGGCCAGGTCCTTGGCGGCGGTCAGGGTTTCCAGCGCGTTCCTGGGCAGCGCGCCGGACGCATCGGTATGTGCGACAAAAAGTATCTTTTCCATGATCTGTGTCCCGGACGTGCGTCCTGGTTCAGGTTCCGGCCCGGACCGCTAGGAGCGGATCCACTCCACGATCTCGCGGGCGACGTCCTCCACGGGCGTGTCCTTGACGATGCGCGTCTGGCGGCGCTGGCTGGGCAGCTCGACCTTTTCGAAGGCCGCGCCGCCCGCGCCGACCGGCGCGGGCTTGGCCTGCTGCAGCGCGGGCATCACCGTGCGCATGTTGACCATGCCCACCTGGGGGTTGTTCGGCGGCTCGGGGAGCATGCCCGTGGCCCAGCCGAGCACGGCCGGGGGCGAGGCCAGCGCGGAGACCAGGTAGCTGCCGCCCTCGATGCGCTCCTTGATGCGCAGGGACCCGTCGGCCTGCACCGCGCATTCGTCCACGCCCTGGAACTGGTCCACGATGCCGAGGCGCTCGCCGACCATCTGGAGCACCGCGCCGGTGCCGCGCGAGGCGGACTGCCAGCCGCCGAAGAGCAGCAGGTTGGCCTTGTCCAGGCCGGGCAGGGACTCGATGGCCCCGGCCAGGGCCGCGGCGGTCTCGGCCGCGTCCACGAACCCGCCCGCCGGGCCGTCCAGGGCCTTGAGCTCGAAGGGCACCTTCTGGGCGATGGTCATCATGACCTGCTGCAGCTTGGCCTTGGGGCCCAGGGCCACGAGCGTGACCTTGGAGCCGGGATGTTTGGCCGCCAGGTTGGCGGCCTCGTACAGGGCGTGGCCCGCCCAGGGATCGAGCACCGCGGGCAGCATCATCTCGTTCTTGAGCGCCGGGCCCGCGGGCCCGGCCACCGGCTCCAGGGTCTGGAGCGGGTCCGGAACGATGCTGCCGCATACGACGATATGGTATGCCATGACGTTCTCCTTGCCGTGTTCCGCGCCCGGGCCTCCCGGCGCGCATCGCCACGGATATGGTCTCGGCGGCCGCGCGGCCGCCCGGTGAAATCCGTCCCCAGCGCGGACCGGGCGGACCCGGCCCGAAAATCAGTTCTCGGCCGAATGCAGCCCGCCCGCGCCCGCGGAAAAGAGCACGTTGGTGCGCTCCTCGTCGTCCGGCCGGGACTTGGAGCAGTTCCACAGGCACGCGCCGCAGTGCACGCACTTCTCGCGGTCGAAGAGCGGCACGCCGCCCTCGGGATTGGTGGTGATGGCCTGGCCCGAACAGGCCTCGATGCAGACCTTGGTGTAGCAGCTCTCGCACACGGTCGGGTCGGCGAAGCGCACGTGGTCCGCATAGCCCGCCGGGGCCTGGACCTTGCCGCCGAGCAGCAGGGCGTCCTGGTGCGAGACGAGCAGCTTGCCGTCCGGCTCCACGGCGGGCCAGCCCGCGCGGTCCATGAGCGCGTCGTGGAGCGACGCGCCCTTGGCGCGGCACTGCTCGCGGATGGCCTGGATCTCGTCGCCCGGGATGCGGCCGCGGTAGTACTCCTCGATGGTCGGGAGCCGGTCCTGCGGGCGCTTGATGCGCGCGGGCCAGCGCAGCCGCCCCTTGGTGAACCCGGCCAGGGCCATGCCGACCATGCCCGGGACGAAGCCGTGCTGGAAGCCGTCGCGGGCGTGTTCCGCGATCTTGGCCTCGGCCTCCACCCAACTGGCGCGGCGGCGGCGCACGTAGGTCTCTTCGAGATTTTCGCGGGTAAAGGGCTTGCAGCACTTGAGCAGCTCGATCACGGATTCGCCCAGGTGCTTGCCCGTGGCCCAGGCCTCGTCCACGCCCGAGCCCGTGAGCACGTTGGTGGAGCCGGAACACTCGCCGATGCGCGCGTACCCGTCGCCCGCCAGGAACGGCTCGCCCTGCCTGCCGGACTCCTGCAGCGACTTGGCCCCCCAGGAGCGCAGCGTGCCGCCCGAAAGGTAGCGCCAGAGGTAGGGGTGCTGCATCCAGTGCTGGAGGTAGCGGTAGGCCGTGCGCACGGGGTTGTCGAACCACGAGGGCACGAAGATGCCCATGCAGGCCACGTTGTTCGGGTAGACGTAGAGGAAACCGAAGATTTCGGGCTCGGGGTAGCCGATGGTGTGCAGCACGGTGCCGGGCTGCAGCCCGCAGCCCTCGGGCAGGTCCACCACGGCCTTCATGCCCACGGCCCAGTCGCGCACGTGCCTGCCCGCGGGCATGCCCAGCCGCTCGTCGATGGCGCGGGAGACCGGGCCCACCGGGCCGTCGGCCACCACCGTGAGGTCGGCGCGGATGTCCATGCCGGGCATGAAGCCCATGTCGGGTTCGCCCTTCCTGTTCACGCCCTGGTCGGCCAGGCGCACGCCGAGGACCTTGTTGCCGTCGAGCAGCGGCGCGGCCACGGGCATGGACGGCCAGACCTGGACCAGCCCGGTGGACATGACCTGGGAGGCCACCCACTGGGTGAACTGGCCCATGGACAGGACCATGCCCTCTTCCTTGGACATGAATTCCGGCGTCCAGGGCAGCTCGGCGGCGCAGAGTTCCTTGCGGTACCCGGCGGCCCGGCCGAGCAGGGGAATGGCCTTTTCCGCCAGGCGCAGCAGGGTGGAACGGCGCGACGCGCCCACGGGGTCCAGGAGGTAGACGAGCTTTTCCTCCTGCACGGGCGCGGCCATGGGAATCTCGGAAAGGTCCAGGTGCAGGTAGGAGTTGCGGATGGCGCGGCCCTTGGTGACCACGCCGGACACGCCGAAGCCCACGTCGTCGGCGCGCTCGTAGCAGATGACCTGCGGCGGCAGGCCGGGCATGGCCTTGGACTCGGCCACCGGGGTGCCGTCCTCGTGCACCAGCAGGCGCGACAGGGTGGTCAGGAAGCCGCACATGGCCGGGCCGAAGCCCACGCAGGCGATGTCCACCTGCATGGTCTGGCGTTCGATTTCAGGAGTCTGCTCGCTCATGGCCTGCTCGTCGGGAAGGTTCGTGGAGGTTGTCGAAGAAATATCGCAAGCGACCGGACGCGGTCCGGTCGGGCCGGGAGGCCGAAAAACGTCGCGCCCCGGCCCGGCGCGCCGGACCGCAACGGGATGCGTCGCGGTCCGGGCGCGGGCCGCGGGCGGCTACCGCACCCTGCAGCGCCCCTACAGCGGGTAGTCCAGGGCCTCGGGAATCATCACCTGGGTCAGGGCCCGGGCCGCGCGGTCCTTGGCCAGCCGCGAGCCGGACAGGCACCCGTCCACGGCCGCGCGCAGCTCGGAGAAGCGCACGGACCCGGCAAAGACCTCGGCGTCCGGGCCGGACTCGGTGCAGCACGCGCCGCCGCAGTCCGGGTGGCAGTGGTAGCCGTAGACCAGCTCGGTGCACACGCGCGAGGCCTCGCCCGCGGCGCGCGCGCACTGCACCGCCGCCACGTCGCGGTAGAACTGCAGCATGCCTTCCAGGCCCTCGGCGACCACCGGGTTCATGGGCCCGTTCTCCTCCAGGGCGAGCACGTCGGCGATGAGGCAGCGCGCGGCCAGCAGCCAGCACAGGGCGTCGGCCAGGGGGAAGGTCACGCCCTGGCGCTTGTTGTGGTAGAGCTTGCGGCCCTCGGCGTCCTTGGACGCGGCCAGGTAGTCCAGGGACCACAGCCACAAGCGCATGGCGCTGGCCAGGGAGCAGGCGCCCATGCCGGGCTTTTCGGCTGCGATGCGGCCCAGTTCCTCGATCCAGCCACGCATCTGCGCCAGAAAGACCGGGTTGGTCATGGTCGCGGTCAGGTGGCGGCGCTGCACGGCCTCGGGGCCCTCGTAGGTGGCCTCCAGCTGCGCGTCCATCCACTTGTGGCCCAGGAAGCCGGGACAGTCCTCGGTGATGCCGTAGCCGCCGACCAGGGACACGGCCTCGCGCATCATCGTGGCGCCCTGGCCCGTGTTCCACAGCTTGCAGGCCGGAATGATCACGTTGAGCTCGGCGTCGAGGACCTGGGAGGCCGCCAGCAGGTCGGACTCCAGCTCCGCGATGCGCGCGTCGTTGCGCCCGTCCGGTCCCTTGGCGCGCTCGGCGACCAGTTCCACGGCCTGGTCCTGCTTCTTGCGCAGGGCCATGAGCTGGGCGCGGCCGCCGGTGATCCCCTCGGCCGCGAAGAATTCCTCGCGCGCGCGCTCCATGGGGTCGAAGAGGTCGGCCTTGCGCGCGGCGTCGAAGCCCAGGGACGCGGCGGCCTCGCCCATGGCCCAGACGTCCACGAGGCGGTGCAGGGCGTCCTCCTTCTGCTGGATGCCCAGATCGTGGCGCGGGGAGCCGGGCTCGCCGTCGCCGCCCCGGAAGCGCTGGCGGTGGTAGCGGATCACGGGCTCCACGGCCGAGAGCAGCTTGGCCGCGGTCATGATGCCCACGGGGATGCGCGTGCGGTGGAAGACCGCGCCGATGATCTCCGCGTGGCTGAAGTTGGGCACGATCACGCCGTCCTGCACGGTGTAGCCGCCGATGATCCGGCTCGCGGGCACGGTCACGCTGATGACCGGGTCCGAGGTGGCGGAAAGCTGGTGGACCATCTTCAGGGTCATGGACCCGGCGTCGAAGATGCCGGGGTCGTTCCTCTCCAGGATGACCATGCACGAGCCCTTGATGCGCTCGTCGCCGGAGTCCACGGCCGCGGTCACGAAGTCCGCGAAGGGCATGTTGGTGATGAACCGGCCGCGCTTGTCGACCTTGAGCAGGGGCTCCTCGCCGTCCTTCCACTCGGCCACCCGCATGCGCCCGGCGAGCACACCGGTGTCCACGCCCACGAAGGGCAGCGGTTCCGTGAGCGCGAAGGCCCCGCGCCAGACCTTGCGGTCGTCGCCCGGCTGGGGCGGCACGCACAGGGACATGTAGTGGTCGCGCTGCTCGGGGGTGCCCTTTTCGTGGATCGGCGCGAGCGCCAGGTTGCCGGCCAGGGAGCCGGTGGCCGCGCCGCCGTCCACCCAGGCCAGTTCGAAGGCCACCAGGGCCAGGGCCAGGTTCTTGGGGCCTTCGATGAAGCCGCCCTGGTGCGGGTCCATGTAGATGGAGGTCAGTCCGGAGGCGTCGAAGGCGTCCAGGAGCCGGGCCTTCTGTTCGGTCCAGTCGTGCGTGTTGCGCGCGCCGTCGGCCACGAGGCGGGCCACGACGGTGCGGGCGATGGAGCGTGCGGACTGCACGGCCATCTGGAGGTCGAAGCGGTCGGCGAAACGCCACATGATCTGCCGGACGTCGTCACCGGGAAGAGTGCGCAGAAATTCCATGCGTGATGTTCCTGGTCTCGGTGGTTGGGGTGAGGGGATCTCCAACGTAGCAAAATTGCGAGTGCGAACGCTACGGCATGAACCCCTTCACGTCAACGTCTTTTGGCTTTCCATGCGGGTCCCCGGGCCCCGCAGGGCGCTGGTTTTCCGACGATTATGGTGGGTTGCGCGCGCGCCTTGGCGGATGTAGTTTGCGAAGGTCGCCGCACCCGTCGGCGGGGTCCGGCGCAGCCCGTATCCCCCGCTCCCTTCGCGCGAACACCGCGCGAGAGAACCTTGAGGACCGCGCCATGCTCGACAGGTTCTTCTCCGTACACCGTCCGCCGCGCCTGGACTGGGCGCAGGTGGAGCTTTCCACGGTCTGCAACGCGCACTGCGCCTACTGCGCGCACACCCTGCTGGGGCCGGACCGGGGCCTCTCCCGGACCGCCGCCTTCATGGACCCGGCCCTGTTCGCCCGGCTGCTGCCCCAGCTTGCGCACACGCGCTTCATCCACCTCCAGGGCTGGGGCGAAACGCTGCTGCACCCCAATTTCCTGCCCCTGCTGCGCATGGCCAAGGCCACGGGCAAGCCCGTGAGCCTGACCTCCAACGGCACGCGGTTGGACGAGACCATGGCCGAGGCCCTGGTGGCCGCCGGGCTGGACGTGCTGGCCCTGTCCCTGGCGGGCGCGAGCGCGGCGGCCAACGCGCGCTGGCGCGCCGGGGCCGGGCTCGCGGCCGTGCGCGCCGCCGCCGGACACATCGCCCGGGCCAAGACGCGCGCGGCGGCCGACGCGGCCGGCTCCGGCGCGGCGGGCCATGCCCGGCCCGGCGGGCCCGGGCCCCGGCTGCACCTGGCCTACATGCTCCTGGCCCCGGACCTGGCGGAACTCGACGGGCTGCCCGAACTGGCCGTGGAATTGGGTGCGGTCCAGGTGGTGGTCAGTTCCCTGTCCCTGGTCCTGGCCCGCGCCGGGGTCATCGGAACCGCAAGGGCCGGTGGGCCGGAAGACGCCGGGGCCGGGGCCGCGCTCCCGCCCTCGGCCGTGGGCCTGGACCCGGCCGCCGCGCTGGCCCGGGACGCCGACGCCCTGGACCGGCTCCGCGAGCGCGTGGCCCGGGTGCGCGCGCGCGGCCGGGACCTGGGCGTGGAGATCGAGGCGCACCTGGACAGCCCGCTCACGCCCCAGCCGCGCTGTTCGGAAAACGTGGGCCGCGCCGTGGTCGTGGCCGTGGACGGTTCGGTGCACCCCTGCGTCATGAGCGCGCTGTCCGGCCCGGACCGCAGCGGCGCACCCGGCACACCCGGCACGCCCGACGCAACGGACGCGCCGGACGGGCCCTGGCCCTGGCGCGTGCTCGGCCACGGCGGCGCGTCGGGCCTGCCGGAGCTGTGCTTCGGCTCGGTGGCCGAGACCTCCCTGGGCGCGATCTGGCGTTCCCCGGCCTACCGGCGCTTTCGCGCGCACTTTGCGCGCGGCCGCGTGCCCGCGTGCTGCGCCGTGTGCCGCAAGCGCTTCGTAGGCCCCTTCCCCACGGAGGAGGAATGCGCCCTGCGCGCGTCCTGCAACCGCTGGGACCTGATCCAGCGCGACATAGAGGCGCGCCGCGCGGAGCGCGAAAAGACCACGGCCGAAAGCTGACCGCGCGGCGCGGGCCCGCCCGACCGTCCGCCCGGCCGCTCGACCACACTCGTGCGCGGTCAGCTCGCGCCGAGGTGGCCCGGGGAATCCAGGAAGTAGGGGGAGAGGATGTATTCGAGCACCGTGCGCATGCCCGTGTGCACGTAGGCCAGCACGGTCATGCCCGGGTAGAGGTCGTAACGGTTGCCGTCCTTCTCGAAGAAGGCCCGCTCGGTGGCCAGGCGGATGGTGTAGTAGGCCCGGCCCTGCTCGTCGGTGAAGGCGTCCGGGCTCACGGCCGTGACCTTGCCCCGCAGTTCCCCGTAGCGCCGCGCGTCCGGCGAGGCCAGGCGGATGGTCGCGCCCTGGCCCGCGTGCACGAAGCCGACCTCCTGCAGGGGCAGGTGCGCCTCGATCACGAGCAGGTCCTGCGTGGGCACCAGGATCATGATGGTCTCGCCGGGCTTGACCACCTCGCCCGGGGCCAGGGCGTAGAGCGCCTTGACCACGCCGCCCTCGGGCGCGCGCACCGTGGTGCGCTTGAGCGTGTCCGCGTATTTCTTGAGCCGCTCGCGGAATTCGCCGAGGTCGCGCCGGGTGCGCATGAGCTCGTCGCGGGCCTGCTCGCGGAACCGGTTGCCCACGTGCTCCAGGTTGCGGCGGCCCTCGTCCAGGGCGGCGCGCGCCCGGCCCAGGGCGGCCTCGTCCTCCTGGATGGAGCTGCGCAGCTTGGTGGCCGCGCGCTGCAGCCGCAGATGCTGCAGTTCGCTGGTCAGCTCGTCCTTGAGCAAACTCTCGGAGATGGCCAGTTCCTTCTGGATCAGTTCGTAGGCCTTGCGGTTGTTGGTCAGGCTGGCCGTGGTCTTGTCCACGTCGTTGGCCAACTGCACGATCTCCTCCCGCTTGGCCGCCGCCTCGTTCTCCAACCGCTCGCGGCTGGCCTCGAAGAGCTTGACCGCGGACCCGACCACGTCCGGGAAGTCGCGTTCCAGGCCGGGCGGAAAGCGCGGTGTCTCGAACCCCTCGGCCTCGGCCACCAGCCGGGCCTCGTCGGCCTCCAGCCCGGCGATGCGCACGCGGATCTCCTCCACGCTGGAGCCCTGCATGGTCCGCTCCAGGGTCACGAGCGGCTGGCCGCGCCGCACCTGGTCGCCCTCGCGCACCAGGATCTCGCGCACGATGCCGCCCTCCAGGTGCTGGATGCGCTTGACCCGCGTGCTGGGGATGACCTCGCCCGCGGCCAGGGAGACGATGTCCAGGGTGGCGAGTTGGGCCCAGCCCAGAAAACAGAAGCAGAACAGGGCGTAGGCCGCGAGCAGCGCGTGCGTGCGGCGGCCCACGGGCCGGGGCGCGGGCGGAGGCGCGGCCTCGGACGCGGCCAGCTCCTCCGGGGCGAAGCGCGGCAACGCGGGAATCCCGCCGGGCAACGCGGGCACGGCGGCCTGGCCCGCCCGCACGCCGGGCGCGGGCTTCTCGTCCAGGTCCACGAGGGTATCGGCCATGGCGACCACCACGGGGTCGTGGGAAAAGGCCACGATGGTGCGCCCCTCGCCGCGCAGCCGGGCCAGGAGCCGGTACACGGCCCGGCAGCCCTCGGCGTCCAGCCCCTCGGTGGGCTCGTCGAGCACGGCCACGGGCCCGCCCACGACCAGGGCGCGCGCCAGGGCCAGCCTGCGCCGCGCGCCCAGGGGCAGGGCGCGGCCCATGTCCACCACCGGCGATTCCAGCCCGCGCGCGCCGGCGAAGAGAAAACTCCCCAGGTCCACGTCGCGCAGCACGGCGTTGAGGGTCTCCTGGTCCAGGGCGCGGTTGCCCATGGTCAGGTTGTCGCGCAGGGTGCCGCCCATGAAGACCGGCTCCTGCGGCAGGTACATGACCCGCGTGCGCCACCAGGGCAGCGCGATCTCGCGCAGGTCCGTGCCGTCCACGAGCACCGCGCCGCCGGTGGGCTGGACCAGGCCGGTGAGGATGCGTGCCAGGGTGGTCTTGCCCGCGCCGTTGTGCCCGCCGACCACGGCCATGGCCCCGGGTTCGAGCCGCAGGTTCAGGCCGGAGAAGAGCGGAGCGGAAGCGTCCGGACCGGGCGCGTTCGAGCCGGACCGGACCGGAAAGGCGATGGCCAGGTCCCTGAGCTCCAACCTGCCCTCGTACCCCTCGATGCGCGCGCCGTCGGCCGACTCGCTGGGCATGTCCAGGAAGCGGCGGATCTCGGCGCGGGCCCTGGAGGCGCGGTCGATGAGCCGCTGGGTGCGCGCCAGGCGCGCCGTGGTGCCCACGGCGCGGGAAATGAGGATGTTCAGGCCGATGAGCGTGCCCACGTTCATGTCCCCGTGGACCACCTCCATGGCCCCCACGGCGTAGAGCACCGTGGAGACCAGCAGGGTCACGATGCGCGACAGGGAGTTGAAGAACTCGCGGTTCTCCGAGAGCTTGATGCGCAGCGCGCCCAGGCGCGCGATCTGGTCGGCCCAGATGCGCCGCAAAAAGGCCCCGCCGGAGAACACCCGGACCATGTCCGCGCCGTACAGGGCGCTGACCGCGTGGCCGCGCTGCTCCGTGGCCAGCGCCTCGTACTGGTCCGCCGCGCCCGAGCCCATGCCCGAGGCCAGCCAGCCTGCCAGGTACATGATGCCCATGCCCGTGAGCCCGATGAAGGCCAGGGACTCGCTGATGCACAGGGCCGCGCCGATGTAGAGCAGGGAGAAGGGCCCTTCGAGCATGGCCACCAGGTTGGGGCCCTCGTAGGCGTTCTGCACGGTCTGCACGTGGGTGATCAGGTCCTGGGCCTGGGCCTTGGACAGGGCGTCCACGGCCATGGGCCGGACCCGCGCCAGGGCGTCGAAGACCTCGGCCGCGGCCTGCTCGTCGCGGTGCGCGCCCAGGGTGGCGGCCAGCCGGTCGCGCACCCGGCAGAACCCGAAGAGCAGGGCCAGGGCCACGAACATGCCCAGGGTGAGGTAGAAGAGCGTGCCGTCGAACCCGAAGGAGATGTAGCGGTTGAGGATCTGCATGACGAAGAAGGGCGACGCCAGATTGAGCATGGTGACGAAGAGCATGGTCACCAGCAGTTCCGCGGCCGCGCCGGGCCGGGAGAAGAGACGTCGCGCCAGTTCGTGCATGGGAGGTTTTCGGGTTCGCTCGGACTATTCGGAAATCGCTCGGAAATCGCTCGGAAATCGCTCGGGAATCGCCCGCGCAGGCCAGGCCGGGCGGGCCGAACGGGCCGAACGGGACGCCGGACGCGGGCCTAGCGCGAGAGGTCGCGCACGCGCACGTTGGCCTCGGCCACGCGCTTGGCCAGGAGGTTGACCACCAGCCGGTTGACCGCGGAATACAGCTCGGGCAGCTCGATGCGGATGGCCTCCAGGGCCGTGTTCGACAACCGGTAGAGCACGCAGTTCTCCGCGGCCGTCACCCCGGCCGAGCGCGGCGCGTCCGTGTACAGGCCCATCTCGCCGAAGACCGTGCCGTAGCCCATCTTCTTCAGCCGCAAAATCTTGTTCCGGCCCACGTTCAGTTCCACGTTCACCTGGCCGGACTCCACGAAGTACATGGAATCCGATGGATCGCCCTGGCGGAACACGGGCCGGCCCTTGTCCACGGTGACGCGCTCCAGGCGGCGGATGAGCTCGCGCAGCAGGCCGGGCGCCGGGAAGACCGGCTTGAGGATGTCCTCCATGCTCCGCGCGCGCTCCTCCAGGGCGTCCTCCTCCTCCAGGAGCAGGTTCTCGCACCACTCCATGGCGTAGTCGAGGTTCACGAAGGTCACGGAGCCCTTGTCCGGGTCGTTGAGCACGAACCCGCCCCTGGCGAGCTGCTCCTCCAGTTCGAAGGGCACGTTGGTGAAGATCAGGATGACGGACTGGGACCAGGCCAGCTGCTGCAGCTTGGTGAAGGTGATGGCCACGGTGGAGTCCAGGCCGCTGACCAGGGTGAAGTCGAGGATGATGTAGCGCACGGGCATCAGGTCGCGGTGCTCCATGCGGCGGCGGATGATGCGCAGCAGGCCGTGCGTGGTGCCCAGGAAGATGAAGCCCTGCAGCCGCAGGATGAAGACCGACTCGCCGACCTCGTCGAGCACCGCGATCTGGTCCGGCCCGCGGTCCACGTTGGAGCGGTGGTTCTTGCCGGAGAGCATGTGCTTGACCACGGGCACGCGGCCGTAGCGGCTGATCATGACCATGAGCGCCAGGGCCGCGCCCACGGACAGCCCCACGAGCACGCCGAGCACCGCGGTGAGCGCGAAGATGCACAGCAGCAGCAGGTAGTCCTCGGTGTGCGTGAGCTCGCGGCGCGAGTTGAAGACCCAGCGCACCACCAGGGAAAGCCCGAAGTACACGAGCACGGCCGTGGGCACGAAGGCGGGCACCCAGGGCAGGACCCGCCCCAGGAACAGCAGGGCCGCGCCGCAGACCAGCGCGCCCACGACCCCGGCCAGGGGGCCGTCCGCGCCCATGTCGTGGTTGCCGCGGCTCTTGCCCAGGGACAGGGTCACGGGCATGCCGCCGGCCAGGGCGCAGGCCGTGCCCGCCGCGCCGATGACGCGGAACTCGGCGTCCAGGTCCAGCTCGCGGCCCATGATCACTTCCAGGTGCGTGACCTTGAGCATGGTCAGGGACACGGTCATGGCCGCCAGGGCCAGGACGTAGTGGGCGTGGGCGTAGATCACGTCCCAGCGCACCAGGGCGAGGAAACCGGTGTCGAACACGGTGCGCGCCTCGGCCAGCGTGTCGAAGCCGGAGAGGAAGAGCCCGGCCGCGGCGGCCTGGTCCATGGACACGGACGCATGGCGCAGCAGGGCGTAGAAGGTGCCGGTGCCGAAGACGAGCAGGAAGAGCAGGAGCAGGGAGTTGCGGAAGGGCCGCAGCACGAGGAAGAGCGCCGCGCCCATGACCACGGGCGGCAGCCAGCGCGACCAGGAGGAAAACCGCAGCAGCTCGGCCGTGCGCTCCGGCGCGAGCAGCTCGCGCAGGTGCGCGGGCGAGAGCAGCCCGGCCAGGGTGGCCCAGGTGAAGGGCTGGCCCGTGACCAGGAGCCAGGCCTTGCCGAGGATGATCAGCCCCAGACCGCCCATGAGTCCGGCGACCACGGGATAGGGGATGTAGCGCACCCAGTCGCCGTCCTTGAAGCGGCCCACGAAGAAGACCACGGCCCCGGTGCAGAAGGTGGCCACGGCGATGGCCGCGAGCACGGTGGCGGCGATGGCCTCGGGCGCGGCGGTGGCGGCCATGCGGTTCTGGATGTCCCCGGCCAGGAGCACGAGCATGACCGAACCGGCCAGCTCCGCGCCGCCCACGGCAAAGGGCACGCGGCTCATGCGCGCGATGATCAGCCCGCCCAGGCAGGAGCTGACCAGGGCCATGGCCGTGCCGTGGGGCACGAGGCGGGCCAGGGGCGAGGCCTGGAACACGAGCGCGGCGTAGGCCATGCTGAAGACCGTGGCCACCAGCCCGCCCACGAGCCCGGCCAGGACGTTTCTGGGCAGGTTGCCGGAGAACAGCCCGGGGCGGCGCGCGACCTCCCGCGGGTCCTCCAGGGTCAGGTCCACGGGATCGGCGGTGCGCCGCGTCTCGGGCGCGGACTGGTGGACCGGCCGGATGGTCTCCTCGAGGTCGTCGAGGTCGATGTCGGTAATGTCCGGGGGCGTATCCAGCAGGGGCTCCACGGTGACGGCCTTGGCGCACTGCGGGCAGCGCGCGGCCTTGCCCACCAGGCGGCCGGGCACCTCGGCGCGGTAGCCGCACATGCGGCAGCGCACCACGCCGCGCGCGGGCGCCGCGTCGGCGGCAGGGGGCGGAACCGGGGCGGCAGGGGACGGAGCGGACGGCGCGGCGGCGCCGGACAGGGGCTCCCGGGCGGCGGCCAGGGCCGAGGCCACTGCGGCGTCGATGGCCACGCCGGGGTCCTGGGTCTGGGCCTCGGCATGGGCATGGGTCTGGGCCTGGGCATGCTCCGGGGCGCGCCCGGGCGCGGGCCCGTCGGCGGTCACGTGCCCGACCCCGCCGCAGCGCGGGCACTTGGCTTCCCGTCCGATCAGCTTGTCCGGAACGGATCTTTCGAATCCGCACGATGCACAGCGAAAAAGCGCCACTCGCCACTCCCGCTCGGGCCGTGTTCCGGCCCGGTTGACGCGCCCCCGAAAGCGCCGCACCACTTCCGCGCCCGGGCCTGCGGTCCGGTGCTGATCCGGCCGCCCCCGGGCCGGTACCGCGCGCCTTCCCGTCATCCGGTCACGGGCCGGTTCCAGCCATTGTACCGTCCAATTCTCCAAGAACTACATTATTTCCATGTCGAACGCCACTTTTTCGCGCATCCGGGCGGGCCGGGCGCCGAGCCCGGTCCGAGAGCCGGACGACGGCCCCCAAACGCGCGCCGCCCGGCCCGGCCGCGGCCCCGGGCGCTGTCCGGAAGCGCCGTCCGACGCGCATTCGGGCGGCGTCAGGACCGGCCGCGCTCGCCGATGGCCTGCCAGCGCGCGGGATAGTCGCGAATCAGGGCCTGATACAGGCGCACGTGATCGGGCGGCAGCACGCCCGCGTCGGCCACGATGAAGGCGCACGTGCGCGCCAGGGCCGCGCGCGCGGCCTCGCCCCGGGCCAGCCTCCGCGCGGGCGCGCCTTCCGCCGCCAGCTCCCGGGCCAGGCGCACCAGCTCTTCGGCGCGCGCCAGATCCGTGTGCCGCGCGTGCACGGCGTCGCGCCCCGCCCGGGCGATGCGCGCCAGCCCCTCGGGGTCGGCCAGGGCCGCGCGGGCGATGCGCGCGGCCGCGGCCGCGTCGCCGCGCGGATAGGTGGGCAGGATGTCCACGCCCGGGGTGAAGAGGTCGTGGAGGCCCTGGTCCGTGTCCTCGGCGAGCACGGCCGCGCCGCAGGCCGCGGCCTCGAACTGGCGGTAGTTGATCTCCCCCGCGGCGCTCTGGTTGAGCACGATGCGGCTGCGGTTGAACACGGGCGCGTAGTCGCCCGAGGTCGCGAACAGCGGGTGGCGGCGGCGGAAGGCGTCCAGGAAGATCCGGCGCACGGAGTTCTGCCCGTGGCCGATGGTGCCCACGAAGCTCACGGGCACGTCGCGCTCCAGGCCCGGGTCGCGGTCGCGCTCGTGGTTGCAGAAGAGCGGGAACCAGCGCGCGCGCACCCCGTGCGCGTCCATGAGGGCCGCGGCGTTCTTCTGGGCCGCCAGGGCCAGGTCGAAGGACGCGGCGTAGGGCACGTGCCAGGGGTTGCAGTAGGTGTCCACGAAAAAGCCGATGGTCACGGCGGGGAGCGCCTCGAAGCCGAAGACGCGCGGGGTGTAGCCCGCGTCGCACCAGAGCACGAGGTCGGGGCGGAAGGAGCGCTCGGCCAGCAGACGCACGAGCCCGGCGTGGAAGAGGGGCTGTTCGAGGATCACGTCGTGGCTGCTGCCGCGCTCGTGGCGGCCGATGCTCAGGACGTCGTGCCCGAGCCGCCGCAGGGCCCGTTGCAGATGCTGGGCCTCGAGAATGAGAATCTTCACGTCCCCCCCCCCGGTCGAACCCGGCGCACGACCGCCGACCGCGCCCCCCGGCGCGGCCCGCGCGTCCGCCCTACTCCGTGTCGGACGTCCCGATTTCGGATGTCTCGGTCCCGGACGCCCCGATGCCGGGCGTCCCGATGTCGGCCGCCCCAATGCCGGACGCCTCGATGTCGGGCGCCTCCGGGCCGGTCCCGTGCGCAACGCCCGCCTCCGGCCCCCCGTCCGGGGCCAGGGCGCGCAGGGCCAGCCACAGGGCGCGCGCCTTTTTTTCTCCGAAACCGGGCAGTTGTGCAAGCTCGTTTTCCCCGGCGCGGACCATGTCCGCCAGGCCGTCGTAGCGCTCCCAGAGCAGCCGCGCGGTGCGCGGGCCCACGCCGGGCAGGGTCGTCAGGGTGCCGCCCAGGGCGCGGCGGCCGCGGGCCTTGCGGTGGCTCGTGATGGAGAAGCGGTGCACGGCGTCGCGCAGGTTGCGCAGCAGGAGCAGGGCCGGGTCCTTGGCCCGGAAGGGCACCGGGTTGGCGCGGCCGGGCACGAAGACGCGATCCTCGGCCCCGCCGTGCCGCCGCGCCGCGCCCGTGGCCGCGTGCTCCTTGGCCACCGAGGCCAGCCGCCACACGGGCATGTCGTCCACAGGGGAAGCGGCCCCGGAGATGGCCTCCGGGCCATCCCCGATCCCGTCCGTGCGGTCCTCTCCGCTCCCCGGCCCCTCGATGCGGCCGCCCGCGCCCACGGTGCGCACGCCCGCGCCGTGCAGGGCCCGGGCCACGGCCGCGAGCTGGCCCCGGCCGCCGTCCACCACGAGCAGGTCCGGCCACGGCGGGCCCGAGGCCACGCGGCGCTCGGCCCATTCGGCCAGCGCGCCGTAGTCGTCGCCCGGCGCGGCGCGCTCCAGGCCGTAGGCCCGGTACTGGTCCGGCGCGCCCGCGCCGTGCTCGAAGACCACCAGCCCGGCGCGCGCCTGCGCGCCGCCGGTGTGCGAAATGTCCACGGCCTCCATGCGCGCGGGCGGCCCGGGCAGCCCCAGCTTGGCCGCCAGCCGGGCCAGGACCTCGGCCCGCGCGGCCGAGCGCGCGCCCGCCGAGTCCCCCGTTTCGTCCGCCGCGCCCTCTTCCGCGTCCGCCGCAGCGTTTGCCGCAACGTTCGCCGCCGCACCGTCCAGGGCCGCACGCGCGCTCTGCGCGGCGTTGGCCCGGGCCATCTCCGAAAGCCGCCGCTCGTCCGGCCCGCGCGGCGGGCCCACGCTCACGCGCGCGCCGCGGATCTCGGTCAGGGCCTCGGCCAGCGGACCGGCCGGAATGCGCTCCTCGTCGTCCATGGACGGCGGCAGCACGATCTTCTCGGGCACGAACCGGCCGCGCCGGTAGTGCTGGAGCACGAACTCGCCGACCACGTCCACGACCTCGTCCGGCCCTGCGCCGGGCCAGAAGAAGTTGCGCTTGTCGATGAGCAGCCCGCGGCGCACGAAAAGCAGCTCCAGGGACACGCCGCCGCGCCCGCCGCCGCTCCCCGCCTCCCCGCCGGGCACCGCGGCCACGCCCATGACGTCCAGGTCGCGCGGCCTGGCCAGCACCGCGGACTGGCGCTCCACCGTGGCGCGCACCGCCTGGATGCGGTCGCGCAACTCGGCGGCCTTTTCGAAGCGCAGCGCCTCGCTGGCGGCCCGCATGTCCGCGGTGAGACGCTCGATGAGCTCGCGCGTGCGCCCGGCGAGCAGCAGCTCCACCCCGCGCACCAGTTCGGCGTAGCGGGCCGGGTCCACCTCCAGGCAGCACGGACCCAGGCACAGCCCCATGTGGTGGTAGAGGCACGGCCGCACGCGGTTGCGGAACACGGCGTCCTTGCAGCGGCGCAGGGGAAAGAGCGCGTGCACGGCCTTGAGCGTCTCGCGCGCGCCGTGGGCCGAGGTGAACGGGCCGTAGTAGGCCGAGCCGTCGCGCACCACGCGCCGCGTGAGCGCCAGCCGCGGGAACTCGTGGCCCTTGTCCAGCTTGAAAAGCACGTAGCCCTTGTCGTCGCGCAACACGATGTTGTAGCGCGGACGGTGCTTCTTGATCAGCCCGGCCTCCAGGAGCAGGGCCTCCTTTTCCGTGGCCGTGATCAGGAAGTCCAGGGAGCGCGCGGCCGCGAGCATGGCCCGGGTCTTGGGCGCGTGGTCCGCGCCGGGCGCGAAATAGCTCAGGACCCGGCGGCGCAGGTTCTTGGCCTTGCCCACGTAGAGGATCCGGCCGGATCCATCCTTATATAGATAGACCCCGGGGTTCTCGGGAATGGCGGCGGAATCGGGCGCGTTCATGCGCAGAATGGTAGGGCCGCGCGGGCTTGCGGTCAAAGGGGTGCGCGCCCCTTTTCCATCCGCAAACGGGTCGCAACAAAAGCGTAATACGTCAAACATAAAAAAAATCAATTTGTTATAAAAATAATGTGGCGAATTGGTTTCCGGCAGCCAATTTTTTGGACCGTAAAAAAATTTGGACCCGAGTCAAAAAAACGCCATTTTTCCCTTGCAAGCCCCTTGGGGCTGAGGTAATTCAGTTCAGGCATTATGGGTAAAGGCGTCAGTACTGTTTTCCTAACGCAATTAGGAGGAAGGACTAAATGAAAAAGTTTCTCACTCTCGCCATCGTGGCCGCGTTCGTGCTGAGCATGGCCGCCACGGCGTCCGCCGTTGAGCTGAAAGCCAAGGGCGAACTGCACTTCTCGTTCAACTGGTCTGACAACCTGGACTTCAATGACGCCGACAACAACGCCGGCGAGGGCGACGGCCAGTCCGAAGACGACTTCTTCGCCGAGCAGCGCACCCGCCTGTACCTCGACGCCATCGCTTCCGAGAACCTGAAGGCCACCTTCGGTTTCGAAATCGACTCCCGTTGGGGCGAAGACAACGCCAAGACCGCCTCTCCCGGTGGTGGTGAGCTCGGCGCCGACGCCGTGAACATCGAGACCAAGCGCGCCATGCTGGCCTGGACCGTGCCCAACACCGGCCTGGCCGTGACCATGGGTATCCAGGGCCTGGCCCTGCCCGGCGCCGTGGGCGGCAGCCCGATCCTGAACGACGACGTGGCCGGCATCACCGCCAGCTACAAGTTCAACGACATGGTCGCCGCCACCGCCTTCTGGGCGCGCCTGTACGACAACAACATCGGCGCCAACGACGCCGACGGCGCCGAGTCCGCCGACGACGAGTTCGACGCTTGGGGCCTCCTGCTGCCCGTGACCCTGGACGGCGTGTCCTTCACCCCGTACTACGTGGGCGCCCAGGCCGGCGTCGACACCACCCTGGGCAACGCCCGCAACTTCGGCGCTTCCGCCGCCGACGGCGATCCCACCGAGGTTTGGTGGCTGGGTACCGACCTGAAGGTCACCCTGTTCGACCCGTTCGTCTTCCTGGCCGACTTCCAGATGGGTTCCGCCACCTGTGACGTGGAAGCCAACGAAGCCAAGGGCTGGCGCATGGATGCCGCCCTGCAGTACAAGATGGACTTCATGACCCCCATGATCCTGTTCAACTACGGTTCCGGCGCTGACGACGACGCCACCGACGGCACCGAGGCCATGCCTTGGATCAACACCTCCTCCAACTGGGGCGTCACCAACACCGGCACCGACGGTTCCGCTTCCGGCACCGGCACCACCCTTGACCAGGCTCTGGGCAATGCCGGCAACTCCGGCACCGGCGTCATGGCCATCGGCGCCGCCCTGCTGGACATCAAGTTCATCGACAACCTGAGCAACACCATCAAGGTCGTCTACTACAAGGGTACCACCGACAAGGATCTGGCCGGCGCCGCCTTCACCGAGGAAGACAACGCTTGGGAAATCAACTTGGACACCAAGTACCAGATCATGGATAACCTCTCCACCCTGATCGAGTTCGCCTGGATCACCGTGGACGCCGACAAGGACGTGGCCGGCCGCGCTGGCAACGATCCCTACCCCGACGACGCCCTGCGCCTGGGCGTGTACCTGGACTACAAGTTCTAGGCACACCGAAGTACGCAGCAAGCTGACGCCAATGCCGGCCGGGGCCCTTCGGGGCCCCGGCCTTTTTTGCGTCCTGCGCCGGCGACGACCGGGCCGCGGGGCCTCGTCATGTCCTCCGAGGGCCGCGGCGGTGTCAAAAAAAGCACGGCATTACGTTTTTGGATAGAACTTCCTCCTAGCTACAAAACTGTTTGATATGTCTAACGATCCGCGTAACCTAGCGACTTTTTGCGTAAAAAAACTTTGACCGTAAAAAAATTTTAACCGGAGTCAATAATCCGGCATTTTCCGCTTGCAAGTACATCTACCTTCCGATAAACCGCTACAAGGTATTGTGGTAAAGGCATACGATTGTTCCTAATGCAATAGGAGGAAGGACCACATGAAAAAGCTTCTCGCAGTTGCCGCGCTGGCCGCCCTGGTCATGGGCTTCGCCACCACGGCTTCCGCCGTGGAGTTGAAAGCCAAGGGCGAATTGCACTTCCAGTTCGCCTGGCTGGACAACTACGACTTCAACGACGCCGACAACCAGGCCGGCGAGGGCGATGGCCAGTCCGAAGACGATTTCTGGGCCGAGCAGCGCACCCGCCTGTACCTGGACGCCATCGCCTCCGAGAACCTGAAGGCCACCTTCGGGTTCGAAATCGACAGCAAGTGGGGCCAGGACAACGCCAAGACCGCCTCTCCCGGCGGTGGTGAGCTCGGCGCCGACGCCGTGAACATCGAAACCAAGCGCGCCATGCTCGCCTGGACCGTGCCCAACACCGGCCTGGCCGTGACCATGGGTATCCAGGGCCTGGCCCTGCCCAGCGAAATCGGCCCCAACCCGATCATCGACGACGACGTGGCCGGCATCACCGCCAGCTACAAGTTCAACGACATGATCTCCGCCACGGCCTTCTGGGCCCGCCTGTACGACAACAACATCGGCGCCAACGACGCCGACGCCGCCGACTCCAAGGACGACGAGTTCGACGCTTGGGGCCTGCTGCTGCCCGTGACGCTCGACGGCGTGTCCTTCACCCCGTACTACATGGGCGCGCAGGCCGGCGTGGATTCCCTCGGTGTGAACAACCCGGCCGTCAACTTCGGCCTGTCCGCCGCCAACGGCGACCCCACCGAAGTCTGGTGGCTCGGTACCACCCTGAACATCTCCGCCTTTGATCCGATCATCTTCCAGGCCGACTTCCAGATGGGTTCGGCCACCTGCGACGTCGAGGCCAACGAGGCCAAGGGCTGGCGCATGGATGCCGCCCTGGGCTACAAGCTCGACTTCATGACCCCGATGATCGTGTTCAACTACGGCTCGGGCAACGACGCCGACGCCACCGACGGCTCCGAGCAGATGCCCTGGCTGAACACCTCCACGAACTGGGGCATCACCACCCTGGGCACCGCCGCCGCCTATGCGCCCACCGATGAGGGCACCGACGGCGCCCTGACCGGTTCCGGCACCGGCGTCATGGCCGTTGGCCTGGTTCTCGCCGACATCAGCTTCGTCGAGAACCTCACCAACACCGTGCGCGTGGTCTACTACAAGGGCACCAACGACAAGGACCTGGCCGGCTCCGCCTTCACCGAAGAGGACCATGCCTGGGAAATCAACCTGGACACCAGCTACCAGATCATGGACAACCTGCTCGGCGTGGTCGAGCTTGCCTGGATGACCGTGGATGCCGACAAGGACGTGGCCGGTCGCGGCGGCAACGATCCGTACCCCGACGACGCCATGAAGCTCGTCGTGTATCTCAGCTACGACTTCTAGCACTTAGCGCCTAGCGCTCGCCTGCCACATACCTGCCGGGGCCCTGGGGCCCCGGCTTTTTTTTTGCGCCGCGCCGTGGTATTGAACCGCTCCTGCGCGCGGCGCGGCAACGGACGTCACACGCCGACGCCAACGAACGCGGCCCGGACCGCCCTGCCGCCGACCGCCCCGCCGCAGTGCCGAGAACAAAGGAGGCCCCATGCCCTGCCGCCGACTGCACTACACGTCCGCCGACCAGTGGAAGGAACTGAAGACCTGGCTGGCCGGACGCCAGAACCCCGACGCCGTGGTCGAGGACCGTGTGCGCGCCATGCTCGCCGCCGTTGCCGAGCGCGGCGACGACGCCCTGGCCGAATACACCCGCGCCTTCGATTGCGCCGAATTCACCCCGGCCATGCTCGCCGTGCCGCCCCAGGCCGCGGCCGAGGCGGCCGAGGCCGTGGACCCCGCGGACCTGGCGATCATCGCCGAGGCCGCCGAGAACATCCGCACCTTCCACCAGGGCCAGGTCCAGCGCTCCTGGTGGACCACCGGCCCGGACGGCGCTGTGCTCGGCCAGCTCGTGCGGCCCGTGGACCGCGCCGGGCTCTACGTGCCCGGCGGCCGGGGCGGCGAAACCCCGCTGATCTCCAGCCTGCTGATGAACGCCATTCCGGCCCAGGTGGCGGGCGTGGCCGAGATCGCCCTGGTCTCGCCCCCGCGCAGGGACGGCACGCTCAACCCGTACATCCTCGCCGCCGCGCACCTGCTCGGCATCCGCGAGATCTACGCCGTGGGCAGCGCCTGGGCCGTGGCCGCCCTGGCCCTGGGCACCGCGACCATCCCGGCCGTGGATGTCATCGCCGGACCCGGCAACATCTACGTGACCACGGCCAAGCGGCTGGTCTCCGGCCAGGTGGCCATCGACATGATCGCCGGGCCCAGCGAGATCTGCATCCTGGCCGACTCCTCCGCCGACCCGGCCTGGCTCGCCGCGGACATGCTCTCCCAGGCCGAGCACGACCCTCTGGCCAGCGCCGTGTGCATCACCCCCGACGCGGCCCTGGCCGAGAAGCTGCCCGCCGCGCTCGCCGAACAGCTCGAGCGACTGCCGCGCAACGACATCGCCCGCGCGGCCCTGGCCGACTGGGGGGCCCTGATCACCGTGCCGGACATGGCCGCGGGCGTGGACCTGGCCAACCGGCTGGCGCCCGAGCACCTGGAACTGGCCGTGGCCGACCCCTGGGCCCTGGTGGGCTCCATCCGCCACGCCGGGGCCATCTTCATGGGCCACGCCACGCCCGAACCCGTGGGCGACTACTTCGCCGGGCCCAACCACGTGCTGCCGACCATGGGCACGGCGCGCTTCTCCTCGGCCCTGTCCGTGGAGACCTTCACCAAGAAGTCGAGCTGCATCGCCACGCCGCGCTCCTACGTGCGCGAGCACGGGGCCAAGATCGCGCGGCTGGCGCGCCTGGAGGGGCTGGAGGCCCACGCCCGCTCCGTGGAGGCGCGCACCAAGGGCGACTGACGCCGCCGCGCCGTGCGCGGCGGCCATGCCGCAAAAAAAGGGCGCCCCCTCGGGGGCGCCCTTTTTTTGCGGTGTGGCGGAACGGAGGGCTACTCCTCCTTAAACTCCTTGTGCACCGGGGCCGAGATCTTTTCCGTGTTCAGGGGGTAGAACAGGACCATGGTCTTGACCGCGGCCAGGCCGGAGGTGCCCGGGTGCGTGGTCACGCACACGCACAGGTCCAGGTTGCCGTCGCCGTCGGCGTCGGCCACGGCGAAGTCGCGCACCGAGCCCTTGATGCGCCGTGTCTTCCACTGCAGGTTCAGGCCTACGCCATCCCAGAACAGGGCGTGGATCTCACCCTGGGGGAAGGAGCGGTAGCGCCCGAAAAGCTGCGAGGCGATGGAGATGGGGTGGTTGACCAGCAGCTCGTACTGCCGGTTGCCGTCCAGGTCCACGGCCAGGGAGCGGATGGGGACGTAGTAGTAGTCGGACATGTCCGCGTAGCTCTTGTTCAGGCCGCGCATGACGCTGTAGTACTCCACGCCCACGGCGGAGCCCGAAAAGATCTCGTCGGTGCGGTACTGCATGTCGCCCGTCGGCGTGAAGACCTTGAGGCGGTCGTCGGCATCGGTCTGCACGATCTTGTAGGACGACTTGTAGGGCAGGAACGTCTGGTTGAAGACGTTGCCGTTCTCGGGCGTGAACATGCGCTTGCCCTCGGTCACGCCGTGGGGGGTCATGAGCATCTCGTAGACCTTGGGCTCGAAGAGGCCGTTGGGCTGGCGGCGCTGGCCCACGAACACGGGCATGAACTCGGGGGCCGGGTTGGTCACGCCGAGGAAGTACTTGATGTCCTTCTCGATTTCCACAAAACGACCGTCAACCACGTTGAGGATGAAGGACTTGGGCGTGATGTCCTTTTCCACGGCCGTGATCACGATCTCCAAGCGGCCGTCGCGGTCCACGTCCAGGGCGTTGATGTTCAGGCAGCGCAGGCTGGGCGAGGCGTCGTAGGTGGCCACGGGGCGCAGCTGCCGGTCCACGAGGCGGAACAGGTGCACGTGGCTGTCCTCGATGAGCACGACCTCGCTGACGCCGTCGCCGTCCACGTCGGCCACGATCATGCCGTTGGCCTTGAAGGGCATGCGCTGGCTCTGGATACGGCCCGCGTTGTCCGAGTCGCCCGCATAGCGGAATTCGGGATTGAGGTAGAACTCCTGGTTGCGGTTGACCTGGTTGTAGACCAGGCCCGGGTTCATGACCTGGACCTGCTCCTTGGGCTCCTCCTGCGCAACGGACGCGGGCATGGCCGGGGCCTCGCGGCCGAAGAGGTCGGCGTTGATGCGCTTGGCCAGGCCGTCCAGGGCCGGAATCAGCTTGTCCAGGTCGGTCTGCTCGCTGTTCGTCCAGTTCTTGCCGTCCGGGCCCAGGCCGGTCACGTCCAGGCTGGCCTGCTTGCCCATGATCGTCAGGCTCCCCCACACCAGGTAGTCCACCTTCAGGGACCCGCGCGCGGCCTCGGCCGCCGCGTTGTCCTGGGGCGCGGGCACGTCCTTGAGCGCGCCCTTGTCCACGGAGACCACGTGGTCCTTCCAGTACAGGCGCGACAGGAGCATGTCCTGCACCCCGCGCGAGAGGTAGTTGTACTTTTCCGGGCCGTTGATGGTGAAGGGCAGCACGCCGAAGGTCTTCACCGCCTCGGCCCGCGCGCCGGGTGCGGCCAGCAGCAGAAGAGCCAGCATGCCCAGCAGGACGCGGGCGATATGTGCGCGTATCGACTTCATGTCGTCTCCTTGACTTGAGATGATGTTGCGCCGGGTACGCCCCGGTCCTCCGGCCAGGGCCGGAAGTCGGGTTGTACCACCAAGCGCAGTGCGAGGCAAAGCCGTCGTGGCTGGCCGTCCCGGACCGTCCGGGGCGGCCCGCCGCGCCGCCCGGAACGTCCGGAGCGGCCGTCCATCGGTAGCCCGGCCGACTTAGGACACACTGAGGACCGCGGGGCCGCTCCGGCCGAACCACCACGGACCGCAGGTGCACGGTTGACAGAACGGGCCGAACAGGTTTTTTTGGCCTTCCGGCGGCCGAAGCCGTCCGCCGTTTCGCAACCCCAACCCCAGAGGCCGCCATGAAGGTCGTCACCCAGACGCAGATCAAGGAATATCCGCTCCTTTCCCGGGGCAAGGTCCGCGACATCTACGAGATTTCGCCCGACAGCCTGCTCATCGTCGCCACGGACCGCATGTCCGCCTTCGACGTAATCATGGGCGAGCCCATCCCCTACAAGGGCGTGGTCCTCAACCAGATCACCCTGTTCTGGATGCGCCGCTTCGCCGACCTGGCCCCCAACCACCTGCTGGCCACGGACCCGGCCGAGTTTCCCGCCGCGCTGGCCCCCTATGCCGACGAGCTCGAAGGCCGCGCCGTGATCGTGAAGAAGGCCAAGCCCCTGCCCGTGGAGTGCATCGTGCGCGGGCACATCACCGGCACCGGCTGGAAGGACTACCAGGCCACGGGCTCGGTCTGCGGCCACGCCCTGCCCGCCGGGCTGAAGGAGTCCGAGAAGCTGGCCACCCCGCTCTTCACCCCGTCCACCAAGGCCGAACTGGGCACGCACGACGAAAACATCACCGTGGCCGCGGCCGCCGAGCTGGCCGGACCCGAGGTCCTGGCGCACGTCGAGGAGCTGGCCCTGGCCATCTTCTCCAAGGGCCGCGAATACGCCGAGAGCCGGGGCATCATCATCGCGGACACCAAGTTCGAGTTCGGCGTGGCCGACGGCGAGCTGCTGCTCATCGACGAGGTGCTCACCCCGGACTCCTCGCGCTTCTGGCCCATGCAGGGCTACGCGCCCGGCAAGGCGCAGCCCAGCTTCGACAAGCAGTACCTGCGCGACTGGCTTTCCACCCAGGACTGGGACAAGACCCCGCCTCCGCCCGCCCTGCCGGACGAGGTCGTGGCCCAGACCCAGGCCCGCTACCTGGATGCCTACGCCATCCTCACGGGCGAGCCCCTGCGCCTGCCCTAGCCGTTTCGGCCCCGGGCCGAAGCACCGAACGGACCGAGTCCCGCCGCGCGGCCCCGCGCGGCGGGATTCTTTCGTCCTGCGGGGCCATTCCGCCACGCCGGGGCCGGGCGCGGCTTGCCTGCGGCGCGAACGGACTTATCCTTTTCCCGTCCGCTTCCATTTCCCGTCCGCTTCCATCCGCTTGCGCAGCGCGCGACGCGGGCGAACCGCACGCCCTGGAGGACCCCATGCGTGACCTGTTGCTGCTGTTGGCCCTGGTGGCCGTCTGGATCTTCATCATGCGCGTGCTCCGCGGCCAGAACGCGGGCGGCGGCTGAGTGCCGAACATGGCCTGCGGGACGCGGGCCTCGAACAAGAACGCCTGCGCCCTGCCGCAGGCGCGGCAGGAAAAGAAGGCGGCCCCGGGCGGTCCGGACGGCCAGGACGAGGAAAAAAGCGCGCCGGACGGTCCTGGGAACACGCCCGAACCCTAGTCCGACGCGCCCCTGGCCCATGGCCGGATATGCGGGCGCGCCGCGCCGGAGGCGGCCCCGGCACCGCGCGTCCCCGCACGCCCCGCGCATCCTCGCGCGTCCCCGCATATCCGGAGGCCAGCCCCCTTCCCGGTTCGTTCTTTTTTGCATCGCAGCCCCTTGCCAACCGGCCCCGAGTCGGATATACGACAACTCCTTTGCGGAGAGGTGCCCGAGCTGGCCGAAGGGGCACGATTGGAAATCGTGTGTACCGGCAAAACCGGTACCGTGGGTTCGAATCCCACCCTCTCCGCCATTTTTCCCTCCTTCCGAACCGTCTCCCTCCTCCCTGCCCATCGGCGGCGATGATCGACACGGTTTGCGGATGCCGAGGGAGCCGGGCGGCGGATACGCCGCGAACCCCGTCAGGCCCGAAAGGGAGCAGCGGTAGTGGCCGTATCCGGGTGTCCGGCTCCCTTAAGGGCGCAGGAAGCACGCTTCCTGCGCCCTTATCCTTATCTGCGGGCCGCCGCGCCTTCCCCCCCGTTCGCCCTCGCCTCCCCTGGACTGCCGCCCCCTCCCCAGCGCCGCGCGCGGCATACGTCTGCGCGGGCAGGGCTTTTCCCGTGACATGGCTTGCGAGTTCGTGTAACTTTCCCGGATACGATCCTGCGAAAATCACAGCAAACAAACATTCGATCAAGGGGAGGTTATCCAATGCGTTTCCACCTGTTCGCCGCCGCCGCCCTGGTCCTGGCCCTCGCCGTTCCGGCCCAGGCCCACTACGGCATGATCATCCCCGCCGCGCCCGAGGCCACCCAGGACGCGCGCACCCTGGAGATGACCCTGGCCTTCAGCCATCCCTTCACCGGGCACGGCATGGTCCTGGAGAAACCCAAGGCCTTCAAGGTCTTCGTCGGAGGCAAGGCCACGGACCTGCTGGGCCAGCTCAAGGAAGCCAAGGTCATGGGCCAGAAGGCCTGGAAGACCCCCTACAAATTCGCCAAGCCGGGCGTGTACACCTTCTTCATGGAGCCCACCCCCTATTGGGAGCCCGCCGAGGACACCTCCATCATCCACTACACCAAGGTCGTGGTTCCGGCCTACGGCGACGAGGACGGCTGGGACGAGCCCATCGGCGTGAAGACCGAGATCGTGCCCATGGTGCGGCCCTTCGGCCTGTTCGCGGGCCAGACCTTCACCGGCCAGGTGCTGCTGGACGGCAAGCCCGTGCCCAACGCGGAGATCGAGGTGGAGTTCTACAACGCGGAAAAGGACGCCTACAAGCTGGCCAGCGACTACGACCAGACCCAGGTGGTCAAGGCCGACGCCGACGGCGTGTTCTCCATGGCCTGCCCCAAGGCGGGCTGGTGGGGCTTCGCGGCCCTGAACGAGGCCGACTTCACGGTCAAGAACCCCGCGGGCGAGGACAAGCCCGTGGAGCTCGGCGGCGTGCTCTGGGTGCACTTCGACGCCTGGACCAAGAAGTAGCCGCGCCGCATTCCCGCACGCAAAAGCCCCCGACGGAAGCCGGGGGCTTTTTTTGCGAAAAATTGGATCGCATAATCTCATGCGGCGAAGATGCTCTTCGAATCGACTAGAGTGATTTACTTGCTAAAAAATGAATTCCGCTATAGCCAAGTTAATACTCTAGGCAGAAACCACGTGGCCAACCACAACCTGACAAGCCGGTCAAGGGGGGAGTAATGCACGACACAATTTTGAAATCCTATTTGGATGGTTTCGCGAATGACCTCGGTTACCGGAATGGGGATATCGCCAAGCAATTTGAATTATTTGCAAGCTACTGTGTTGTATGCCATGGATTTACTGACAAATTTGATGTCGAAAAAGCGCATGTAGGAAGTGGAAACGATACAGGTATTGACGCTATTGCAATGCTTGTTAATGGAAAAGTTTGTCATGACATTGCAGAACTTGAAGATTTCATTGATCTAAATCAAAAAATAGATGTTAAATTTATCTTTGTACAAGCAAAAACATCACAAAAATTTGAAAGTGGAGATATTTTAAAGTTTGGAAATGGAGTGAAAGATTTTTTCAATGAATCACCATCACTTATAGCAAATGAAGATATACTTACTTTCCGCGAAATGAAGGATCTAGTATTCAAGAACGCACGGAAATTTCATCCTGGAAATCCAACATGCGAACTTTTTTATGTAACGACAGGGAAGTACGAGCAAGATAAAAACACTACCAGCGTGCAGGGTACCATATCTGCTGATTTAGAATCCACTAGATTATTCACAAGCGTAAGGCTTGAATGCATCGATGCAGAAAAA
Source organism: Desulfovibrionaceae bacterium (assembly GCA_015709205.1). Classification (GTDB taxonomy): domain Bacteria; phylum Desulfobacterota; class Desulfovibrionia; order Desulfovibrionales; family Desulfovibrionaceae; genus JACCQO01. The sequence continues at coordinate 51,354 of JACCQO010000009.1, read as the reverse complement.
TTATATAAAATATACCGGGGAATTACGCGCGGAACAGACAAAGAAATAGAAATGGAGCATTATATCGCGCTGCCTGAAGTAGAAGAGGTACAAGAGGCAATTCTTGGACGATTAAGCTGCATCGAATTTTTAAAGCTCATATGTGATGACAGTGGGATCATTGATAAAAATATATTTTCCGACAACATTCGTGATTACCTAGGGCCGAGCCCAATAAACGCAGAGATCTCCTCGACAATCGCAGACAGAAACAAGAAAAACTATTTTATACTTTTAAATAATGGCATCACCGCGGTCGCCAAAAAAATTACGAGGACAAAGAATAAAATTATCATTGATAACATCCAGATAGTTAATGGATGCCAAACAAGCAATGTGCTATATGAAAATAAACAAAATATAACAAAGGACATGCATATACCAATTAAGATCGTTTCCACGACAAATCAAGAAGTGATCAATTCGATTATTCGCTCTACAAATAGACAGAATCAAGTTCAACCTGAAGCGTTTGAGTCTTTAACTGAATTCCATCGGAAATTCGAAGAATTCTGCAAAGCGAAAAATAGAGATGTCAAAGGAAGCATTTATTATGAACGAAGATCAAGACAATACGTTACTGACGACACAGTTCGTCCAATACAAATCATTTCACTGTCAAATTTACTTTCAGCAAGCATATCGATGTTTTATAGCGAGCCACACAGTACGCACCGATACTACGGAGAGCTACTAAAGGCGAACAGAAGTAAAATATTCATAGAGGATCATTTACTTGAACCTTACTATTTTGCAGCATATTGCTTACACAAACTTATTCTCGAATTGAGAAAGACGCCTGAATCAAAGAAACACTCGTTTGCTCGTTACCACACGCTTATGTATATATGGAATGTGCTTACAAATGGAGAAAAATACAAACTAAATTCACGAAAGTTAGCTGGAAAAGTAACTGATGTATTTTTGCCATACGTCGATGATGATAACAATTTTCTCAAAATCTGTGCTGACGGGATACATTTATTTTATTTATCCGCAAAAAAAACGCACATTGATAAAACTAATATTGCACGATCAAGAATTGTCACTGAAGAATTCGCCAACTCGATCCGCCCAGAGACCTACGGCTTATAAATGACCGCCGCACTACAGCGGCCGGATCTCCTCGTCGTCGTCCGCGTCGCGGCGCGTGTCCGGCGGGGGCAGGGGCGCGTCGGCCCGGTCGTAGACGAGCATGCGCAGCAGCACGTTGGCCGCGCCGCCGGGCAGCGCCCCCAGGGCGCCGCCCAGCCCGCCGCCGCACGCGGCCCAGATGTCCGCGCTCTCCCAGCGGCCGAGCACGCAGGCCCCCACCAGCCCGGCCAGCGTGCCCACCAGCGCGCCCAGCAGGGTGCCGCCCATGGTGTCCTCCTGCACGCCGCCGCGGGCCGCGCCCCCGCCGCGCACGGCGTCCAGCAGGGCGCGGAGCATGGCTCCGAGGAAACCGCCCCCGGCCCCGCCCAGCAGGGCCAGGCCCAGGCCGACCAGCGCATGCGAGGCCGGGCCCTGCCCTGCGTCGCCGTACAGGCCACGCACCAGCCCGGCAAGCCCACCCAGCAGCAGCGTGCCCACCAGAAGCCGCGCCCGCAGTTGCGCCAGGGCCTGTTCCTCGCTTCCCACTCCCTTCTCCCATACGCCGAAGCGGCATTATAAAACCACCAGCCATCTTGCATTCGGCGGTGGTTTCATTACAATGTGTACCCAGCCTTCATACGCGCAAACGCGCGGGAACGAAACCAACGAAGCCCTGCGTCCTGCACCGGCATGGTGGGTGCGACGGCAGCGGCAGGGGGGAACACCGATGCGAGTCTTGATCGTTGAAGACGACTTCACCAGCAGGAAGCTCCTGCAGACAATCCTGTCCCCGTTCGGCGAATGCGACATCGCCGTCAACGGCAAGGAGGCCGTGGACGCCTTCGAGGCCTCGGCCATTGCCGGACGCCCCTACGACCTGGTCTGCATGGACATCATGATGCCCGAGATGGATGGCCAGGAGGCCCTCAAGCAGATCCGCGCCGTGGAACGCAAGCACGGCGTGCCCGGGCAGGAGGAGGTCAAGGTGGTCATGACCACGGCCCTGGACGACCCCAAGAACGTGGTCGAAGCCTACTACAAGGGCGGCGCCACCTCCTACATTCCAAAACCCATCGACCGGCAGTTGTTCGTCCATCTGCTCAAGAACCTCGGCCTGATCCAGTAGGCCGCGCACCGCTTTCCCGCCCGGCGTTTCCCCCCGGCGCCGTGCGGACTTCCGGCGTGGACGCGGCCCGCCCGCGTTCCTTCCCCTTCGCCCTACCGCCCCTCCATGGCCGGCCCGCGCCCGCGTTCCGGCCCGCCGCGCATGCGTCGGGGGCATCCGGCCTTGACGGCCCTGCCCGCGTCGATAACAATGCGGCCATCTTTTCCCCAGGAGCACGCATGAAGATTCTCACCCTGTCCCTCGCCCTGTGCCTGACCCTGGCCGGGCTCCTGCTGCTCGGCGCCGCGGACAACGCGGACGCGCGCATCGGCGGCGGACGTTCCTTCGGCTCGCGGCCCATGTTCTCGCGCCCGGCCCCGCGGCCCTCGCCCATGCAGAGCTACGGCACCCAGCGCACCACGACCCCCGGCAACGCCATGGGCACGGGCATGCGGCGGCCCGGCTTCGGCGGGCTGTTCGGCGGCCTGCTCATGGGCGGGCTGATCGGTTCGCTCTTCTTCGGAGGCCCCTTCATGGGCATCAACCTCTTCGACTTCATCCTCATCGGCCTGGGCATCTTCCTGCTCATGCGCCTGCTCCGGGGCCGCCGCTACCGCGGGCCCACGGCCCCCGGCGCGCGGGAGGACGAGCCCTACGACGTCCAGCCCGAGCAGCGTGGCTGGAGCCAGGACCGCGAGGACCCGAGCCGCTCCACACCCGGCTCCGGCTCCGGTCATGACGCCGAGGCCACGGACCCGCGCCACGCGTCGGACGCCTACCGCCGCGCCGAGGCCGCCTGGGAGGCCGTGCGCACGCGCCCGGCGCGCGAGCCCCGCACTGCCGGGCCTTCGGCCGGATCGGCCGCCGGACCTTCAGCCGGATCGGCCGCCGCGCCCGGCGCGGGCCCGAGCATCTCCGTGCCCGAGGGGTTCGACGCCGACGAGTTCCTGGAGGGGGCCAAGATGTGCTTCACGCGGCTGCAGGAGTCCTGGGCCGAACGCGACCTGGAGGACATCCGCCAGTTCGCCACCGAACCCGTGCTCGCGGAGATCGAGAGCCAGATGCGCCAGGACCCGAATCCCGCGTCCGTGGAGGTGCTCACGCTCAACGCCCGGCTCATGGAAGTGACCCAGGAGGGCCAGGAAACGCGCGCCGCGGTCTACTACGACGTGCTCCTGCGCGAAACCTCCAACCCCCAGGGCCCCGAGGACGTGCGCGAGGTCTGGCACTTCGTGCGCGACGAAGCCGAGCAGGATCCATCCTGGCGGCTGGACGGCATCCAACAGGTGCAGTAGCCGCCGCACCTTGGCGAAAAACACGACGGGCCGCCCCGCACGGGGCGGCCCGTTTTATTGTCGCACGAAGCAGGAAAGAGGACGGCCGAAAAGAAGCGGCGGAAACGGCTCAGCCCGCGATCTCGCGGTAGATGGCCATGTAGCGCGCGGCCATGGCCTCGTCCGTGAAGGCCCGCGCGCGCCCGGCCCCGGCCCGGGCCAGCCGCTCGGCCAACCCGGCGTCCAGGCACACGCGCGCCAGGCCGTCGGCCAGCCCCTCGGCGTCGCCCCGGGCAAAGGCCAGGCCGCTGACGCCCGGCTCGACCAGCTCCAGGTTGGAGGCCAGGTCCGAGCAGACCACGGGCAGCCCCGTGACCCAGCCCTCCTTGATCGCGCCGCTGGAGCCCTCGCCGTCCACGGACGGCACGCAGAGCACGTCCATGGCCGCCAGGGCCTCGCGGCTCTCCACGAAGCCCGCGAAGCGCACCCGGTCCGACAGCCCCAGGGTGCGCGCCAGCTCGATCATCTCGCCGCGCAACGGGCCGTCGCCCACGACCAGCGCGTCCCAGTCGCCCGCTCCGCCGCGCCGGGCCAGTTCGGCCAGGGCGCGCAGGAACACGGCGTGGCCCTTCTGGGGCGTGAGCGCGCCGACCATCCCGAAGGTCAGCCGCGCGCCGCGCTCCCGCGCGCGCGGATAGCCCGCCGGGTCGATGCCCGAATGGACCACCTCCACGCGCTCGGGGAGCACGCCCGCGGCCTGCACGGTCTCGGCGATCTCCCGGCTCACGGCCACCACACGGTCGGCCACGCGGTACTTGCCCGCCGTGGCCCGGCGCAGGGCATAGGACACCCGCCGCGTGTGCACCAGGGCCACGGCGGCGCCGCGCACGCGCTTGACCAGTGCGCCCAGGGCCGCGCTCTTGGCGTCGTTGGTATGGATCACGCGCGCGGGCGCGCGGCGGTGGGCCAGGTGCAGGGCCGCGAGCACGCGCGGGTCCCAGACGTGGCGTCCGGCCAGGGGCACGGTCTCCACGCCCGCCTCCCGCGCGCGGGCCAGCAGGTCGCCGGAGCGCGGCGCGCCGAGCACGGGCTCGAACCCGTCGGCCTCGGCCAGCCGCCGCGCCAGGTAGAGCACCTGGCGCTGGCCGCCGCGAAAGCCGGTTCCGAAATCCAGAAGCAGTATGCGCATGGTCCGTTCCGCCGGTTCCCGACCGGCACCTTCCTCCCCGCCGTCCGAAGCTCCAGACGGCCCCGCCCGCGCGGGTACGAAAAAGGGGGCCGTGCGGCCCCCGTCGAGACTCAGAACGCGAGCCCGTTCTCCAGCAGGTCCTGCGTCAGCAGTTCGCGCAACCTGCGCGCCACGGGCCCGGGCCGGGCGTCGTGGATGGGCTTGGAATTGAAGCGCACGATGGGCAGGGCGTCCAGGGTGGTGCCCAGGACCATCAGTTCGCGCGCGCCGTAGATCTCCTCCTCCCGGATGGGGCGGAAGAAGATCGAGACCTCGTCCTTGATCAGCTCCAGGGCGCGCATCAGCGTGGTGCCCGTGAGCGCGTTGGTCAGCTCGGGCACGACCACGGCCCCGGATGCGTCCACGAGCACGACGTTCTCGATGGAGCCCTCGGCCAGGAAGCCCTTGTCGTCGAAGCAGAAGGCGAAGTCCACGCCCCTGTCCGAGGCCTCGCGCTTGATGAGCATGTTCGGCAGGTAGTTCATGGACTTGATCTTGGCGATGTAGCTCTGCTTGGCCGGGATGGAGCTGGTGATCGCCGTGGCGCCCTGCTCGTACATGGTCTCGGGCTTGGAGGCCGCGCTGTAGGCCGCGATGTAGAACGAGGAGGTCGGGCACTCGGCAGGGTCGATGCCGAAACCGCCCGCTCCGCGCCCGAGCATGAGCTTGAGGGAGCCGTTGTCGCGGTCCGCGGCGCGGCAGACCTCGACCATGATCTCGCGCACCCGGTCCCAGGGCATGGGCGGGTTCAGGTAGATGGACTTGGACGAGCGCTCCATGCGCGCCAGGTGCGCGTCCACCTGGTAGATGCGCCGCTGCCGGAACTTCATGACCTCGAACACGCCGTCGCCCCGGTGCACGATGTGGTCGTCCCAGGGCAGGAGCATCAGCGCCGGATCGGTGCAGATGGCCCCGATGCGGTGCTCGTAGAATGCCAGGAACTTCTCCCCGCCCGGCCTCGGGGCCTCCAGCATGAGCCGGAGGTACTCTTCGCGATCCACGATCTGCGTCACGTTCCGCCTCCCGGGCCTACAGGCCCGCGTCGGCCTCGAACACGGTCCTGTCGGACACGGTCACGAGGTTCTTCTCGATCAGTTTTTCCGCGATCTGCACGGCGTTGAGCGCCGCGCCCTTGCGGATGTTGTCGGCCACGCACCACAGGTTCAGGCCGTTTTCGATGGTGTCGTCCTCGCGGATGCGGCCCACGAAGGTGTCATCCTCGCCCGCGGCGTTGAGGGCCATGGGATAGATGCCTTCGGCCGGGTTGTCCAGCACGGTGACGCCCGGGGCCCGGGACAGGACGGCCCGGGCCTCGTCGGCGGTCAGCTTCCTGCCGAACTCCAGGTTGATGGCCTCGCTGTGGCCGTAGAACACGGGCACGCGCACCGTGGTCGCCGTGACCTTGATGGACGGATCGCCCATGATCTTCACGGTCTCGTTGACCATCTTCATCTCTTCCTTGGTGTAGCCGTTGTCCAAAAAGACGTCGATCTGCGGCAGGCAGTTGAAGGCGATGCGGTGCGGGTAGACCTTGACCTCGGGCTCCTGCAGGTTGAAGAGCTGGCGCACCTGGGTCTCCAGCTCGGTGATGGCCTTGTGCCCGGTGCCGGAAACGGCCTGGTAGGTGGAGACCACCACGCGCTTGATCTGCGCGGCGTCGTGCAGGGGCTTCAGGGCCACGACCATCTGGATGGTCGAGCAATTGGGGTTGGCGATGATGCCGTTGTGCCAGTCCAGGTCGTCGGGGTTGACCTCGGGCACGACCAGGGGGCAGCGGTCGTCCATGCGCCAGGCCGAGGAGTTGTCCACGACCACGCACCCGGCCAGGGCCGCGTGCGGCGCGAATTTCTGCGACGTGCCGCCGCCGGCGGAAAACAGGGCGATGTCCACGCCCTCGAAGCTCTTCTCGGTCAGTTCCTCGACCAGCAGCTCGCCGTCCCCGAAGGGCACGGTGCTGCCCGCCGAACGCGACGAGGCCAGGGCCTTGATCTTGGAGGCCGGGAAGTTGCGCTGTTCCAGCGTCTTGAGCATTTCGCGGCCGACGGCGCCCGTGGCGCCGGCCACGGCGACGACGTAGTGCGTGCCCATGGGTAAGCTCCTTGCTGTTTTGTCGGTGGAAACAAAGGCGACGTGGATAGTGACAGATTCGCCGTGCACGGGCAAGACCTTGCGGCCCGCCCGAACGTCCGGGCGACCGGCCCGGCGCGCCTCCCTCCGGGGGGCCCGGCATTGACCGGAAGGCGAAAGCGGCTATATTCGAGAAGGGGAACCCCTCTTCCGGCAGCCGAGCCGAACCGCAACGAAAGGAGCGCCCATGCCCGATCCGTGCACCTGCGGCCAGCCCGTGGAAATCGTCACCGACATCCTGCGGGTCTCGGAGCGCCTCAACGACCTCAAGGACGTGGACGCCATCCTCGACCGCATCCTCACGGAATCGCGGCGCCTGTCCGGAGCCGACGCCGGAACCATCTTCCTGCTCAAGGACGACGCCCTGCACTTCAGCTACGTGCACAACGACACGCTCTTCAGGGACGAGGCCAACAAGCACGTCTACATGACCATGACCGTGGACGTGAACGAGCACTCCATCGTGGGCTACGTGGCCAAGACCGGCGAGCTCCTGGCCATCGACGACGCCTACGACCTGGACCCGGCCCTGCCCTTTTCCTTCAACCGCTCCTTCGACGAGAGGACCGGCTACCGCACACGCTCGATCCTGACCATTCCGGTCAAGAGCTCCCAGGCGCGCATCGTGGGCGTGATGCAGCTGATCAACTCCAAGGACGCAAGCGGCGCGTCCGGGCCCTTTTCCGACGAGGCGCGCACGTACCTGCCGCTGCTCGCCAACAACGCCTCGGTGGCCATCGAGCGCGGCATCATGACCCGGGAACTGATCCTGCGCATGATGCAGATGGCCGAGATGCGCGACCCCTCGGAGACCGGGGCCCACGTGCAGCGCGTGGGCGCGTATTCGGCGGAGATCTACGACCGCTGGGCGCGCACGCGCGGTATCGACCGCAAGGAGATCAAGCGCTACCGCGACCTCTTGCGCGTGGCGGCCATGCTCCACGACGTGGGCAAGGTCGGCGTGTCGGACCTGATCCTCAAGAAGCCCGGCAAGCTCACGGACGAGGAGTTCGCGACCATGAAGCTGCACACGGTCAACGGCGCGCGGCTGTTCCTGAACGCCACCTCGGAGCTGGACGCCATGAGCCGCGAGATCGCGCTGAACCACCACGAGAAGTGGAACGGCAAGGGCTATCCCGGGGCCATTCCGGACCTGGGCGCGGAGGACGTGGCCCTGGGCGTGCCCAAGCGCGGCGAGGAGATCCCGCTGGCCGCGCGCTTCGTGGCCCTGGCCGACGTGTTCGACGCCCTGTGCTCGCGCCGCTCCTACAAGGCCGAATGGAGCGACGAGAAGATCCTGGACCTGCTCCGCGAGGAAAAGGGGGAGCACTTCGACCCCGAGGTGGTGGACGCCTTCCTGGATATCTTCGACGTGATCACGGCCATCCGCGAAAAGTTCCGCGAGGAAGGCGGCGTGCGGCACGACGAGATCATCAAGTAGGGACCCCGCCGCTCCCCTTCCCTGACGAAAAAGCCGCCCCGGGCGTCCCATCGGACACCCGGGGCGGCGTGCTTTTTTCCGAGGGCCGCGAAGCGGGATCAGGCCACGCGGGGCCGGGAGCACGGGGCCAGGCCGTGCACGATCTCCAGCATCACGTCGCTGTTCAGGGTGTAGAGGTGCACGCCGGGCACGCCGCGCGCCAGCAGGTCCTCGATCTGCGCGCGGGCGTGGGCCACGCCCACCGCGCGCACGGCCTCGGCCCCGCCGCGCGCGTCGGCCGCGTCGATGGCCGCGAGCAGGTCCGCGGGCATGGATGCGCCGCACATGGAGACGATGCGCTCCACCCCGGCCTTGGAGAGGATCGGCAGGATACCCGGCAGGATCGGCTTGCCGATGCCCGAGGCGCGCGCCGCGTTCACGAACCCGAAGTACTTGTCGTTGTCGAAGAAGAGCTGCGTGACCACGAAGTCCGCACCCTTGTCCAGCTTGGCGCGCAGGAACCACATGTCCGATTCCGCGTCCCCGGCCTCGGGGTGCACCTCCGGATACCCGGCCACGCCCACGCCCAGCTCCGGCTGGGCCTCGCGGATGAAGGAGACCAGGTCCGAGGCGTGGCGGAAGCGCGCGTCCGCCGGAATGAAGCACTCCTCGCCCTTGGGCGGGTCGCCGCGCAGGGCCAGGACGTTGTCCACGTCCGCCGCGCGCAGGGCCGCCAGGAAGGACCGGATGTAGCCCTCCTCCGCGCCCACGCAGGTCAGGTGGGCCATGGGCTCCAGCCCCAGTTCGGCCTTGAGCCGGGCCACGATCTCCAGGGTGTGGTCGCGCGTGGAGCCGCCCGCGCCGTAGGTCACGGAGGCGAAGAGCGGGCGCACGGCCTTGAGCTTCTCGGCGATCTCGAAGAATCGCGGCCACTTGTCCCTTTCCTTGGGCGGAAAGAATTCGATGGAGAAGAACTGTTCGCTCTTGTTGATCTTGTCGATGATGCGCATCTGGTCTCCTGCTGTGGTCGTCGGCGCGGCGGACGGGCCGCCGCGATGGTCGTCGTTCGTTCGTCGGGTCCAGGGCCGAGCGCGGGCCGGACGCGGGCCGGACGCGGGCCGGGGCACGCGTCAGGCGTCGGGCCCGGCGCATTCGCCCAGGGCCCGGACCACATCCTCGTCGGCCGGAAGAAACGGCTTTTCCAGGGCCTCGGCCGGGGTCAGCCACTGCAGGCGCTGGCCCTCGCGCGGCCGGGGCTCGCCCGTGAAGGCGCGCACGTGGAAGAAATGCAGATGCACCCGGAACTCCGGGTAGTCGTGCACCACGCGCCGCCAGAACTCCGGGCGCGCATCCGTGACGCCCAGTTCCTCGTCCAGTTCGCGCGCCAGGGCCGCGTCGGCCGCCTCGCCGGGCTCCAGCTTGCCGCCGGGAAACTCCCAGAATCCGGCGTGGCGCGTGCCCGGGGGGCGCTCCACGCCCAGGAACCGGCCGCCCCGCCAGAGGATCCCGGCCGCGACCTCCATGGGAGGTTTCGGCCGGGTCATGGTCGGCCGGTTTCCGGCATCGGGTCCGGCACCGGGCCCGGCGCAGGCCGGGGAAGCGGAATTCTTCATGGCGGTTAGCTTTGGCCCATGCGGGCAACTTTGGCAAGGCCGGACGGGACGTTTCCGGCCCGCCTTCCGGCCCGTCCGGCGAAAGGACGCGCCCGCCGCCGCGGGCCTAGGCCGCGCCGCGCGGCCGCAGGGCCCACTTGTCGCGGACCACGGGGCGGTAGCGCGCAAAGCGCTCCAGGAGCAGCCCCGGATCCTCGTCCACCAGGATCATCTCCCGGTGCGCGGGCATCACGAACCCTTGGCCCGTGATGTGGTCCAGGAACAGGGCCAGGGAGCGGTAGTAGCCGCGCACGTCGAGCAGGCCGCAGGGCTTGCCGTGGAACCCGAGCTGGGCCCAGGTGAGCACCTCGAAGATCTCCTCCAGGGTGCCCAGGCCGCCGGGCATGGCCACGAACCCGTCGGCCAGCTCGGCCATGAGCGCCTTGCGCTCGTGCATGGTCTCGACCACGCGCAGGTCGGTCAGCCCGGTGTGGGCCAGCTCCTTGTCCACCAGGGCGCGGGGCATCACGCCCGTGACCTCGCCGCCCGCGCCGAGCGCGGCGTCGGCCAGCTCGCCCATGAGGCCCACGCAGGCCCCGCCGTAGACCAGCCCCAGCCCGCGCCGCGCCAGTTCGCGGCCCAGGCCGCGCGCGGCCTCGGTATATTCCGGCAGGGTTCCGTAGTTGGAACCCAGAAACACGCAAATACGTCGCACGTCACCCTCCATGGTTTCATTCGCCGCCGGCCAGGGCCGCGCGGCGTTGCTCCAGGACCCGGAGTTCCTTTTCCAGGCCTTCCATCCTCTCCATCAGTTCCTCGCTTGCCTCCTTGCGCCGCTGGTAGGTCTGCAGCAGCCCGCTCATCAGCGCGGAGTCGGCGTAGGTTTCCGGCTTGGCCAGGGTCGCCTCCAGCTCCCCCAGTTCGTCCAGAAGTTCCGTAAGCTCGGCCTCCAGGGCCGCGTAGGCGTCCTGCTTGGGCTTGAGCTCCTTGTAGATCTTGTTGCGCTCCTCGGCGCGCTCGCGCTTGAGCCGTTTCTGGGCCTCGCGGTCCAGCCGAAGGCCCGCGTCGGCCGCCCCGGCCCCGGACCCGGACCCCGCGCCCGCCGCGCCGGGCGCCTCCGGCGCGTCCGCCGCGTGACGGGCCCGGTCGTAGCCCGCCCAGCCGTCCTCGTGCACCGTGAGGCCCCCGGTGCCGACCACCCAGACCTGCTCGGCCACGCGCCGGAGCAGCCAGCGGTCGTGGGCCACCACCAGGATCGTGCCGGGAAAGCGCTCCAGCGCGCCGATGAGCGTCTCGCGCGTCTCCAGGTCCAGATGGTTGGTGGGCTCGTCGAGCACCAGAAAGTTGGCCCGGCGCAGGAACAGCGTGGCCAGCACCAGACGGCTCTTCTCGCCGCCGGAGAGCGCGGACACGGGCCGGTCGAAATATTCCTGCCCCAGGAGGAAGAGCCCGAGCACGCTCATGAGCTCCTCCTCGGTGGTGTGCGGGTCCGAAAGCCGCCGGATCTCCGCCAGGGTCGGCCGCGCCGGGTCCAGGATCTCCAGCTGGTGCTGGCTGTAGTAGGCCACGTCCACCTTGGCGCCCAGGTCGATGCGCCCGGAGGCCGGGTCCAGCTCGCCGGTGATCAGCTTGAGCAGCGTGGTCTTGCCCGAGCCGTTGGGCCCGGCCAGGGCCACGCGCTGGCCCCGGTAGATGTTGAAGGACAACGGCGGCCAGAGCCGCTTGCCGGAGTAGGCGAAGTCCAGGTCCACCACGCTGAGCACGGTCTTTTCCGAACGCGCGGGCTCGGGCCAGGAAAAGGCCAGGGTCTTGCGCTTCTTCTCCGGCCGGTAGCCGTCCAACTGGCGCTCCAGCTTCTGGGCCTGCTTCTTCTTGGCCTGGGACTGGCGCGCCTTGGTGGCCTTGGCCGAAAAGCGGCGCACGAAGTCCATCTTCTTGGCCAGCTCGTCCTCCAGCCGCTTTTCCTCGCGCGCGCGCTGCGTGTCCATTTCCGCCTGCCAGGCCAGGAAATCGTCGTAGGCCCCCTTGCGGAAGAGCGGCTTGGTGCCGCCGAGAAAGAGCACGTGCGTGCCCACGTTGTTCATGAACACGCGGTCGTGGGCCGCGAACACGAGCACGCCCGGGTAGTCGAGCAGGAACTGCTCCAGCCACTCGATGGCCTCCAGGTCCAGATGGTTGGTGGGCTCGTCGAGCAGGAGCACGTCGGCCCCGGCCACGAGCACGCGCGCGAGCTTGGCGCGCTCGCGCCAGCCGCCGGAGAACGAGCCCACGGCGTTGCCGTGGACCTCGGGCGTGAAACCCAACCCCGAGAGCACGGCATGGGCGCGGTGCTCGGGGTTGTAGCCGTAGAGCTGCTCCAGCTCGGCCTGCTTGGCGCCCAGGCGGCGCAGGGCGGCCTCGTCGTGCGCGGCCGTGGCCGCATCCCATTCGCGCCAGAGGTCGCCCCAGGAGGGCAGCACCTCCATGACCCAGGCCACCAGGGACCGCTCCAGCTCCTCCCCGGCCAACTCCTGGGCCACGTAGCCGATGCGCGCGGTGCGCTGCGTGACCACGCGGCCCGCGTCCGGCGCGCTTTCGCCCGCCAGGATGCGCAGCAGCGTGGACTTGCCCGTGCCGTTGGGCCCGACCACGGCCAGCCGCGTTCCGGAGTCGATCTCCAGGGAGAAGTCCGCGAACAGGTCGCGGTCGCCGTAGGACTTGGTCAGGGATTGGATGGAGAGCTTCATGTTCAAAAAAAGCCGGGGGCGGCGGCCGCCCCCGGCATGTCTGCAGGGTTTACAGCCGTTCGGCCACTAGATCGCCCATCTTCCTGCACCCCACCGGGGTCTCGCCGGGCGCGGCGATGTCGCCGGTGCGATGGCCGGCGGTGAGCACCTCGGACACGGCGTTCTCGATGGCCGCGGCCTCCTTCTGCAGGCCGAAGGAATGGCGCAGCATCATGGCCACGGACAGGATCGTGGCCAGGGGATTGGCCTTGTCCTGGCCCGTGATGTCCGGGGCCGAGCCGTGGATGGGCTCGTAGAGCCCGGGGTTGGCCACGCCCAGGGAAGCCGAGGGCAGCATGCCGATGGAGCCGGTGATCACCGAGGCCTCGTCCGAAAGGATGTCGCCGAAGAGGTTGCCGGTGACGATGACGTCGAACTGCGAGGGATCGCGCACGAGCTGCATGGAGGCGTTGTCCACGTACATGTGCGTCAGCTCCACGTCCGGGTAGTCCTTGTGCACGTCCACGACCACCTCGCGCCAGAGCTGGGAGACGTCGAGCACGTTGGCCTTGTCCACGGAGCAGACCCGGCCGGAACGCTTGCGCGCGGCCTCGAAGGCCACCTTGGCGATGCGCCGGATCTCGGAGACGCGGTAGACCATGGTGTTGTAGGCGGCGCGTTCGCCGTCGATCTCGGTCTCGCCGCGCGGCTCGCCGAAATAGAGTCCGCCGGTCAGCTCGCGCACGACCATGACGTCGATGCCCCGGGCCACGATGTCCGGGCGCAGGAAGCTGGAGGCGGCGAGCTGGGGAAAGAGCGTGGCCGGGCGCAGGTTGGCGAAGAGCCCCAGCTCCTTGCGAATGCCCAGCAGGCCGCGCTCCGGACGAATGGCCTTGTCGATGGCGTCCCACTTGGGGCCGCCCACCGCGCCCAGAAGCACGGCGTCGGCCGCCTTGCACGCGGCCACGGTCTCCGCGGGCAGGGGATTGCCCACGGCGTCGATGGCCGCGCCGCCGATGAGCGCCTCGGTGGTGGTGAAGGCGTGGCCGAAGCGGTCGGCGACCCTGTCCAGGGTCTTGACGGCCTGGGCCATGATTTCCGGACCGATGCCGTCGCCGGGCAAAAGGCAGAGCGTGATGTTCATAGCGGACTCCTCGGGCCGTGCGGCCCCGGCGCATGTGCGCCCCGACCGCGCTGTGCGGCCGGTTTTCATAGCATCGGGCGCGCATCCGGGCAAGCGGCCCGGAAGGCGCGTCCGTACAGGGTGGCGGCGTCAGGCCGCCGCCAGTTTCGCCTTGACGTAGGGCACCAGGCCCCCCTTGTTCAGGATTTCCTTCATGAACGGGGGCACCGGCGCGCAGTCGATGGTCTCCCCCGTGGTGCGGTTCTCGATGCGGCCCGCGTCCACGTCCACGACGAGCTCGTCGCCGTCGTGGAGCCTGGCCGCGTCGTCGCCGACCTCCAGGAGGATGAGGCCCATGTTGAAGCCGTTGCGGTAGAAGATGCGCGCAAAGCTGTGCGCGATGACCACGGGGATGCCCGCGCCCTTGAGCGCGATGGGCGCGTGCTCGCGCGAGGAGCCGCAGCCGAAGTTCTCGCCCGCGACCAGGACGTCGCCCTGGGCCACGCGCTTGATCCAGCCGGGTTCGAGCCCCTCCATGCAGTTGGCCCCCAGCTCGCCGGGGTCCGTGGTCACCAGGAACCGCGCCGGAATGATGGCGTCGGTGTCGATGTGGTCGCCCACCTTGTGGGCCTTGCCTGCGTAGTTCATGTTCGCTCCGTTTCGTGCCGCGGGCCTTGTGCGCGGCCCGCGTGTTCTGCGGTTGTGGTCCCGGCCCGCCCTACAGCTTGCCGGGATGGGTGATCAGGCCGGTGACGGCCGAGGCCGCGGCCACGGCCGGGCTGGCCAGGTAGACCTCGCTGGACAGGCTCCCCATGCGGCCCTTGAAGTTGCGGTTCGTGGTCGAGATGGCGCGCTCGCCGCCCGCCAGGATGCCCATGTGGCCGCCCAGACAGGGGCCGCAGGTGGGCGGGCCGACCACGCAGCCGGCGTCCATGAAGGTCTCCAGGAGGCCTTCCTTGAGGGCCTGCTTCCAGATGCCCGGCGTGGCCGGAAGCACCACGCAGCGCACGCGCGAGGAGACCTTGTGCCCGCGCAGCACGGCCGCGGCGGCGCGCAGGTCCTCGATGCGGCCGTTGGTGCAGGAGCCGATCACGGCCTGGTCCACGGCCAGGTCGGCGAGCTCCTCCACCGGGCGCACGTTCTCCGGCAGGTGCGGACAGGCCACCTGCGGCGACATGCCGGTCACGTCGAAGCTCAGTTCGCGGTCGTATTCCGCGCCCGGGTCGGCGGCCAGGGCCACGGCGCCCATGCGGCCGTGCGCGCGGCAGTACTCCAGGGTCTTGGCGTCCGAGGCGAACAGGCCGACCTTGCCGCCGGCCTCGATGGCCATGTTGGCGATGGTCATGCGCGCCTCCACCGAAAGGCGGTCCACCACCGGGCCGCAGAACTCCAGGGCCTTGTAGCGCGCCCCGGCCACGCCGATCTGCCCGATGAGGAACAGGATCAGGTCCTTGCCGGTGACGTGCTCGCCCAGGGAGCCGGTGAACTCCACGCGGATGGTCGGGGGCACCTTGAACCACGTGGCGCCCAGGGCCATGGCCCCGCCCACGTCCGTGGAGCCCATGCCCGTGGCGAACGCGCCCAGGCCGCCGTAGGTGCAGGTGTGGCTGTCCGCGCCGACCACGATGTCGCCCGGGGCCACGAGGCCCAGCTCGGGCAGCAGGGCGTGCTCCACGCCGCAGTCGCCGCCCTCGTAGTAGTGGGTCACGCCCTTTTCGCGCGCGAACTCGCGCACGAACTTGACCTGCTCCGCCGAGTCGATGTCCTTGTTGGGGGTGAAGTGGTCCATGACCAGGGCCACGCGGTCGCGGTCGAAGACCGCGTCCGCGCCCATGGCCGTGAAGCTCTTGATCGCCAGCGGCGCGGTGATGTCGTTGGCGAGCACCAACGACACCTCGCACTGCACGATCTGGTTCGCTGCGGTGATCTCCTGGTCGGTGTGGGCCTGGAGAATCTTCTGGGCCATTGTCAGTTTCATGCTCCTTCCTCCTCTTTGCGTACCAAGCGGTTGAGCGCCGTGAGATAAGCCAGGGCGCTGGCGAAAACGATATCCGGATGGGAGCCGCGCCCGACCGAGCTCAGCCCCTTGTCCTCGATGCGCACGGTGACCTCGCCCTGGGCGTCGGACCCGCCGGTGATGGCGTTGACCGAGTAGCGCTTGAGCACGGGCGTGCGGCCCACGATGGCGTTGACCGCGTTGAAGATGGCGTCCACGGGCCCGTTGCCGAAGGCCGCCTGCTTGACCTCGCGCGCGCCCTCCTCCAGGGCGCAGACGTTCATGACCACGGCCGCGGTGGGCGGCACGCCGTGGTCGCCGCAGAGCACGGAGAGGCTCTTCAGCCGGTAGCAGTCGTCCATCTTGTAGACCTTCTCCAGCACCAGGGCCTCGAGGTCCTCGTCGTAGACCTTGGCCTTCTTGTCCGCGAGCTCCTTGACCGCCTCGAAGACCACGGCCACCTGCTTCTCGTCGAGGCGGTAGTTGAGGGACTCCAGCTTCTTGCCCAGGGCGTGGCGGCCGGAGTGCTTGCCGAGCACGAGCTCGGTCTCGGTGCGGCCCACGGATTCGGGGGTCATGATCTCGTAGGTGCGGCGGTCCTTGAGCACGCCGTCCTGGTGGATGCCGGACTCGTGGGCAAAGGCGTTGGCCCCGGTGATGGCCTTGTAGGGCGGGATGGGCTGGCCGATGATCATGGAGAGCAGCCGGCAGGTGGGGAAGAGCTGCTCGGTCCGCACCCCGCAGTCCAGGTCGTAGTAGGATTGGCGGGTGTAGAGGTTCATGACCAGTTCCTCCAGCGAGGCGTTGCCCGCGCGCTCGCCGATGCCCGAGACCGTGACCTCGGCCTGGCGCGCTCCGGCCTTGAGCGCGGCCAGGGTGTTGGCCACGCCGAGGCCCAGGTCGTTGTGGCAGTGCACGCTGAACACGGCCTTGTGGCTGTCCTCCACGTGCTCCAGGAGCCAGGCGATGAGCTCGCCGAACTCGCCGGGCTGGGCGTAGCCCACGGTGTCCGGGACGTTCACGGTGGTGGCCCCGGCCTTGATGACCGCGGAAAAGACCTTGGCCAGGAACCCGCGCTCGCTGCGCGAGGCGTCCTCGGCCGAGAACTCCACGTTGGCGGTGTAGGAGGCCGCGCGCTTGACCGCGGCGACGGCCATTTCCAGGACCTTGTCCGGGCTCATGCGCAGCTTGTGCTCCATGTGCAGGGGCGAGGTGGCCAGGAAGGTGTGGATGCGCGGGTGCTTCGCGCCCTTGACCGCCTCCCAGGCGCGGTCGATGTCCGCGGGAATGGCGCGGCAGAGCCCGGCGATCTGGCAGTTGGGGGCCGCGGCGGCGATGGCCTGCACGGCCTCGAAGTCGCCCTGGCTGGCGGCCGGGAACCCGGCCTCGATGACGTCCACGCCCAGGGCGTCGAGCTGGCGGGCCATGCGCACCTTCTCGCGCTGGTTCATGGTCGCGCCCGGGGACTGCTCGCCGTCGCGCAGGGTGGTGTCGAAAATGATGATCTTGTCGGACATGTCGTTATCCTCTTTCGGAAGTTGCAGGGTTGGGGTTCGGGGCCACGGCCGGAACGACGGCGCATAGTCGCAGCGACCCGCGGCCCGGCGGGGATGCGCCCGGAAAACCGGCCGCGCCCCTGCGAGCGCCCCTGCGGCGCTGATGAGAGAGAGATGCGTGGATGGCTCGTGCCATGAGGGAATGCCCCCTGCTGGTGGTTCCTGTTCCTACCTGATCCTGTGGGTGGCCCGTTTTGCCGGACCGGCGGCCCTTGGGGCCTGGGGTGTGCTAGCGCGCTTCGCGTAGCAGCTTGGGATGGCGGCGGGGTAGGATCAGGTAGGTGTAGGCAATCCCCGAAATTATGTAGCCCATAATCAAAATGAAACCGAGAAGCTTGGGCTGCGATGCGACGAGGACGAACACCAGCAGGGCGGAGACCATGGCCCCAAAGGGATGGGCCTTGATCATGCCGTATTCCTTGAAGGAGGCGTAGCGCACCCGGCTGACCATGAGGAAGGACAGCAGGTACGCCAGGACGAGGCTGGCCTTGGGCAGCAGCGTGTCGGCGTAGGCCGGGGGCACGTAGCCGCTGAAGAAGACCAGGGTGGCGATGGTGCATCCGGCCGCCGGGATCGGCAGGCCGGTGAAGAACTTTTTGGAGGACGTGGCCGACTGGACGTTGAAGCGCGCCAGGCGCAGGGCGCCGCAGGCCACGAAGAGGAAGCAGGCCATCAGGCCCAGGGTGCCGTAGTGCTTGAGCTGCCAGAGGTAGAGCATGAAGGCCGGGGTCACGCCGAAGGCCGCGAGGTCGGCCAGGGAGTCCAGCTGGACGCCGAATTCGGAGGCGGTCTTGGTCAGGCGCGCGACCTTGCCGTCAAGCCCGTCGAGCAGGGCGCTGACCAGGATGGCCAGGGCGCTGCGCTCGAAGTCGCCGTCCACGGCCCAGACCAGCCCCAGGAAGCCGGAAAACAGGCTTGCCGTGGTGAGCAGGTTGGGGAGGATGTAGACTCCCTTGCGGAAATTGACGGGCTTGTCCATGAAATTCGCGCTTGCGCGCTCTCCTCATTCCTTGGTGTCCGAGGCCCCTGCCGGGCCCCGAGCTCTTCGGATTCCTTGAGTCCGAGGCCCCTGCCGGGCCCCGCGCTCTCCTGTCGCTCTTGCGCCTGCCCCATTCCGGGGGCCTGCGCCCTTTCCTCTCGGCCGCCCTGCGGCGGCCCAAAAAACCTGTATTCCCGGCAGCCTACACCTTCCGGCGGGCCAGCACGGTCTGTCCGGCAATGGTTTTGTGGCCAAGCCGCACCGTTATCTCATAGCCATCCGGGACGTAAAGGTCAACACGCGACCCGAAACGGATCATGCCGAACCGCTCGCCGCGCTCCAGCCGGTCGCCGATCTCGGCGCGGCAGACGATGCGCCGCGCGATCAGCCCGGCGATCTGGACCACGGTGAAGCGGTCCCCGGCCTCGTCCTCCAGCCCCAGGGCCAGCCGTTCGTTGTGCTCCGAGGCCTTGTCCAGGCTGGCGTTGAAAAAGCGGCCCGGAGTGTAGCGCAACTCGCGCACCGTGGCGTCCAGGGGCGAACGGTTCACGTGCACGTTGAAGACGTTCATGAACACGCACACGCAGGTGCGTTCCACGCCCGTGAACGGGTCGACCATGGGGCCGATCTTCACGACCTTGCCGTCGGCCGGGCTGACGAGCGCGCCGGGCGCCTCGGCCTCGGCCGGGAGCGGGCGGTCGGGATCTCGGAAAAAGTAGACGCTGAAGGCCGTGAAGGCCAGGCCGAGCACCGCCAGGGACTTGAAGCCCACCAGGGCCAGCACGGCGGTGGCGAAGGCGGCGAGACCGATGATCGGCCAGCCTTCGCGGGCCACGGGGGGGTGTGACGCACGCATGGGCAAAGGCTACGGCAAAGGGTTTCGTTTGGCAATATCCCCGGCCAGGGGGGCCAGGCCGGGCAGGAACTCGGCCAGGCCGAAGAGGCACGGCCGGGCCTCTTCGCAGAGCACGGCGGAAAGCCCGGCCGCCCGCGCCGTGGCCACGTTCACGCGCGCGTCGTCCAGGAGCAGGGCCCGGGCCGGGTCGGCCACGTTCACGCGCTCCAGGGCGTCGCGGAAACATTCGGGCTGACGCTTGGTCAGGCCGGTGTGGAAGGAATTGATGACCACGTCGAAGTGGCGGAAGAAGTCCTGCTCGCGGTCGAACTCCTCCAGCCAGAGGGTGTGGTCCGAGAGGATGGCCGCGCACACGCCCAGCTCCCGCACGGCCCCGGCCAGCTCCAGCATCCAGGGCCGCACCTTGATGCGCCCGAGCACCTCGCGCCGGAACACGGCGTCGGAATGCGTGAGCCCGGTGCGCGCGCGCAGCTCGGCCCAGTAGCCGGGCTCGTCGTCGCGGCCCACCAGGTAGCCGCCGGTATACATGATGTCCACGGCCGCGCGGACCACGGAATCCGGATCCGCGCCGTCGCGGCGCGCCAGCACGGCAAGGCCCTCCACGAACCCCTCGGGGGAGATGACCCCGCCGAAATCGAAGAACACGGCGGCGAAGCCGCCCGTGGGATCGGTCATGATGCGCAACTCCATGGCGCGTCCGGCGCGCCGTTCACGGTGGTTGAAGGTCGGCCAGCAGCGGGCCGTGCGGGTCAGCGGCCTTCCAGGGTCTTGAGCAGCTTCAGGGCCGCGGCGTAGTCCGGGGCCTGGCGCAGGGCGGCGTGGAGCATCTCCCGGGCGCGGGAGAGGTGGCCGCTCTTGGCGAAGACCAGCCCCATGTTGTAGGCCACCACGTGGTCGCGCTCGTGCACGCGGGGATTGGCCTCCAGGGCGGCCTGCATCTCCTGGGCGGCCTGCTCGGTGCGCTTGCCCTCGGCATAGGCCAGGGCCATGTTGTAGTGGATGTTCTCGTCGTCGGGCGCAACCTTGAGGGCGCGCTGGTATTCCACGAGCGCCTCCTCCCAGCGGCCCTGGCGGCGCAGGTTGATGCCCAGGTGGATGAAGGTGCCGATGTCGGCGCGGTCGAGCTGGCGGCCCTTGGCCTCCAGGGCGCGGCGGTAGTAGGTCTCGGCCTTGGCGGGGTCGGATTCGTTGTAGATGCCCGCGATGCGCGTGGTGACCTGGTCGATGTACTTGGCGGCCTCGCGCGTGGCCTGGGCGATGGCCGTCTCGAAGAGCTCCTCGGCCTCGTCGGTGTTGCCGAGCTTCACGTGCACCTCGCCCATCTCCACCTTGCGCTCCACGTTCAGGGGCGAGAGCTTGTCCAGCCGCTGCAGGAACTCCAGGTAGACCTCCTGGTCGCCTTCCTCGCGGTAGAACTCGGCCAGCTTCTTGAGCGGCTCCATGTACATGTCCGCGTTCTCGCTGGCCAGCCGGTAGCACTCCACGGCCTTGGCGCGCTTGGCCATGCCCTTGTAGGCGTCGCCCATGACCAGGTAGCCCGCGGCGCTGCCCGGCTTGAGCTCCATGACCTGGCGCGCGACCTTGAGGGCGTCCTCGTGGTTGCCCATGGCCACCAGGTCCTTGGCCTGCTCGATGAGTTGGCCGATCTTGTTCTGGGGCTTGATGGTGAAGGCGATCTTCTCGATCAGCGTGTTCATGGAGATGGGCTTGGCGATGAAGTTGTCCGCGCCGGTCTCGTGCAGGAGCACGAGCTGGCGGCGGTCGGTCTCGCCGGTGAGCACGATGATCTTGACGTTCTTGAAGGCGTTCTTGATCTGGCGCACCAGGAAGCTGGTCTCGCCGTGGCTCATGTGCCGCTCAAGGAAGAGGACCACGCTCTTCCTGCGCCGCGACAGCTCGCTGATGGCGCGCAGGATCTGCTCCTCGTCCAGGATCACGGCCAGGCAGTCCATCTCGATGGCCAGCTGCTTGTTCAGGGTGCTGCGCAGCACGCTGTTGAAGGTGCTGTCGCCGGACACCGAGATGAAGTAGCCCAGGTCCTTGGTCACGTACTCCACCACCGTGGACTCGTAGTGGCGGATGCGGATGTCGTTGCTCACGGCCATATGGTTTCGCTCCGATTGCTGCCGCCGCGCCCGGGCGCGGGCGTGGAACACCGCCCGCGCGGCTCGGCAGGGGATAGTACGCAAGAATCCGTCCCGCGGGGGCTGCGGTCAATGATAAACGCCCGACGGCTCGCCGTCCGGCACTGCGCCGGTCCCGGCGGTCAGAAGACCTGTTTGAGCAGTTCCTCGCCGCTGGCCGAGGTGTCCTCGCTGCGTTCGGCCGGGCGCCCGGCCATCTGCGTGGGCTGCGTGCCCACCTTGAAGGGCAGGAAGTAGCTCTCCGTGCTCTCCGGCCCGGCCACCTGACCGTTCTCGGCGTCGATGCGCACGTGCACGATGCCCGGCGGCTCGGGGAAGTCCTGCTCCGGATAGTCGGACTCGACCTTGGTCCGGTAGTCCACCCAGATGGGCGAGGCCGCGCGCGCGCCGGTCTCGTACTTGCCCATGGGCGCGACCTGGTCGAAGCCCACGTAGACCCCGGTGAGCAGGTAGGGCGTGAAGCCCATGAACCAGGCGTCCTGCTCGTCGTTGGAGGTGCCGGTCTTGCCCGCGATGGGCCGCCCCAGGGCGCGCGCGCGCCAGCCCGTGCCGTCGCGCACGACCTCCTTGAGCAGCGAGGCCATGATGTAGGCGGTCTGCGGGCTGATGCCCGGGTTGACCTGCACCGGGGCCTGGTACAGGGGCTCGCCCCAGGCCGAGCGCACCTCGCGGATGATGCGCGGGGTCACGGTGGACCCGTCGCGGGCAAAGGCCGTGAAGGCCTGGCAGAGGTTGACGGGCGTCACGGCCACGGAGCCCAGGGCCACGGAAAGGTTGGTGGGGAACTCGGCCTGCAGCCCGAGGAGCTTGGCGCGCTCCACGATCCTGGGGATGCCGATCTTCTGGGCCACGCGGATGGTGCACAGGTTGCGCGACTTGGCCAGGGCCGTGCGCAGGAGCGTCGGGCCGTAGAACACGCCCTCGAAGTTCTCCGGCCGCCAGATGGTGTCCGTGGAGAAGTCCGTGTAGACGAAGGGCGCGTCCAGGACCATGGAGGCCGCGGTGAGGCCGTTGTCGATGGCCGTGGAATAGACGATGGGCTTGAAGGCCGAGCCGGGCTGGCGCGTGGCCTGGGTGGCTCGGTTGAACTGGCTGGTCTCGAAGGAGTAGCCGCCGACCAGGGCGACCACGTCGCCCGTGGGCGGCTCCAGGGAGACCACCGCGCCCTGCACGTCGGGCATCTGGCGCAGCAGGAGGTTGA
The DNA here is from genome assembly GCA_015709205.1 of Desulfovibrionaceae bacterium. Classification (GTDB taxonomy): domain Bacteria; phylum Desulfobacterota; class Desulfovibrionia; order Desulfovibrionales; family Desulfovibrionaceae; genus JACCQO01. The sequence continues at coordinate 28,935 of JACCQO010000009.1, read as the reverse complement.
GCCGCGCCGCGCCGCCTTCCGCGCCCTTGTGCCTGGCGGCGAAGTCCGGGCCGTCCGCGGGCAGGTCCACCGAGGCCCAGACCACGTCGCCGGGCTTGAGCACCTTGCGCGCGTCCTTGATCGAGGGGACCTCCTCGGTGGCCTTGGAGGGATCCAGGGGGCGGCACCAGTGCATGGAGGCCACGTCCATCCAGGCGATGGCCCCGGAGACCTGCACCGTGGCCCCGTCCTCCTTGACCGAGCGCACCAGGACCTGGAACCAGGCGTCCGGGCGCGGCGCCGGGCGCCAGGCCGCGTCCGCCGGGACGGGCGCGGGGCGGCCGTCCTCCTGCAGGGGCGCGGCGGGCGCGCCGCCGCGCGCGGCCACGGCCGGTGAATCCACCGGGGCCGCGTACCACGAGCCCTTGTCCGTGAACAGGGCCAGGGTGGCGTTGGCCGGACCCTGGGGCAACACGCCCTGGCTCTCCAGAAAGGCCTTGTATTCCGAGGGCTGCAGGGTGCGCACCGGACCGCGCCAACCGCGCCTGCGGCTGGAATCCTCCAGCCCGTCGCGCAGGGCGGCCTCGGCCGCGGCCTGATGGTCCAGGTCCACGGAGGTGTAGACCTTCAGGCCGGACTCGTAGACCGCATCCTCGCCGTAACGGTCCAGGGCCAGGCCGTGGGCGCGCGCGTTGTCCTCGGAGAGCATGTCGAGGAGCAACCGGCGGACCTCCTCGAGATAGTACGCGCCCACGGTCCAGGACGGGTCGTCCATGGACCGGAACTCGATCTTCTCGGCCATGGCCGCGTCGTATTCCTCGCGCGAGATCCAGCGCAGGTTGAGCATGTTGCCGAGCACGTAGGCCTGGCGCTCGCGGGCCAGCCTGGGATTGCGGTAGGGGTTGTAGCGCGAGGGGGCCTGGGGCAGCCCGGCCAGGATGGCGGACTGGGCCAGGGTCAGCTCGCCCACGTGCTTGCCGAAGTACACGCGCGCCGCGGCCTCCACGCCGTAGGCGTGGGCCCCGAGGAAGATCTGGTTGAGATAGATGGTGAGGATCTCGTCCTTGGTCAGGTAGTGCTCCAGCCGGTAGGCGAGGATGGCCTCCTTGATCTTGCGCTCGTAGCTCTTTTCCGAGGTCAGGAGCAACCGCTTGATGATCTGCTGGGTGATGGTCGAGCCGCCCTGCTTGATGGACCCGGCCTCCATGTTCTTGACGAAGGCGCGGGCGATGGCCACGAGGTCGATGCCCTCGTGCTCGTAGAAGGAGCTGTCCTCGGCGGCCAGAAAGGCCTTGGCCAGGTGCGGGGGCATCTCGTCGAGGCGCGCCAGGAAGCGCTTCTCGCGGTAGAAATAGCCGAGCACGCGGCCGTCGCGGGCATAGACCGTGGTCACCAGGGGCGGCCGGTAGTCGGTGATCTTCTTGAACCCGGGCAGGTCGCTGGTGGCCCACATGTACAGGCCCGCTCCGCCGGCCACGGCGCAGACCGCGCCGACCCCAAAGAGGATGAGGCAGATGGTGAGGAATTTCTTCATGATCTTCCGTTCGTCGCCGCGCGTTGGGCGGGCGGCGTTCCTTCGTCGGGGTCCAGCCCCCAGGCCAGCCGCAGCCGGCCGTACAGCAGCCGGATCTCGGCCGCGGTGGTTCCAAGTTCCCGGAGCAGCCCGGGCACGTTGCGCCCGCGCGCCACGACCTCGCAGTGCTCGGGCGTGAACAGGGTCACGCGGCCGCCCACCACCCAGGCCGGATACAACCGGCAGTAGTAGGGCCGCGCCTCGCGCGGCAGGCGGCAGCCCTCCGGGCCCAGAAAGACGCACGCGCCCGTCTCGTCCACGGCCAGGCGCAGGTGCGGCCGGTAGGCGGGAAAGAGGCGCTCCAGGGCCGCGCCGCAGCCGGGAAAGAGGCGGCGCAGGTTGGCCAGAAAGCCGTCGGTGTTGATCTCCTCGGCGAACCAGCCCTTTTCGCCGAGCACCGCGCCCATGCACTCGCGGATGCGCTCCCATTCCATGGGCGAGAGCGGAAAGCAGAACTCCTCGCCCCCGGGCTCCACGCGGCAGCAGGTCTCGCCGCGCGCGCCGCAGACGGCGCAGGCGGCCGGATCGCCGGGTCCGGCCTGACCGGGCTGGCTGCGATCGGCCGAATCCGGCCGGGCGCAGGCGGCCCGGGCCGGGCGCAGGGAAGTGTCGTCGGTGCGCGGCATGTTCGTGTCCGGTGCTCCTTGGCGGGCGCGCTTTTCGGGGGTCCCGCCGGGCGCCCCGCCGGGCGCCCTCTCGTCGGGCGCCTAGAAGTCCTGCCCGTGCTGCGCGGGCCAGCGGCCGTTGAAGTCGTGGCACAGCCAGATGGTGAAGGACCGGCCGGGCCCGCCCCTATGGGTGGTCTGATACTCGATTTTCTCCACCCGCTCAAACATCTCGTCCAGGGGCGGGAGATACTGGTCCGTGCCCTTGCGCACGAAGACCGCGTCCCAGCCGACCTTGTCCTGCGGGCCGGGCCACAGGTCGTACTGGTTCCTGCGGCGGCCGAAGTCCGCGCAGTAGGCGCGGTTCTTGCCCGCGGTATAGAAGGACAGCTCCGCCGTGGTGCCGTAGGCCTCGGAAAAATGGAACACGCGCGCCGGGTCGTCGAAACCCTCCTCGGCCAGGGCGTCGATCTGGCGGCCCAGGTCGCTCCAGCCCTTGAGCCGCGTGGCCGGGTTGTACTCCGCGGGCAGGGGCAGCCAGTTCTGCAGGTGCAGGGCCACGAACACGGCCAGCCCCAGGGCGGGCCAGACCTTGCGCCAGCGGCCGCACCGCTCCCAGAGGCGGGCAAAGGCCGTGCCCGCCAGGATCAGCCCGGCGGCGTAGCTCACCGCGGCCCAGTTGGCGTAGATGCGCGTGTGGAAGCACCAGACCGCGAAAAAGGCCCACACCGGCCAGAACCCGGCGGCCAGCAGCCACTCCTGGGCCGCGCGCTCGGCGCCCAGGGCCCCGGCCCGGCGGCGCGGGGCCAGCCACCCGCCCAGGGCGCGCACCGCGCCGATAAGCAGGAAGACCAGCCACCAGGGCGTGAGCAGCCCGACCTGGCCGCCGAAGTATTCCCCGGCCTTGTCCAATCGCCAGAAGGCCCGCTGGGGCTCGGCCAGCCCGGCCTGGCCCGCCACGTGGCGGAAGCCCACGAAGCCGTTCAGGGCGTTCCAGACCAGGATGGGCAGAAAGCCCACGACCGCGCCCAGGCCCAGGGCGGCGAAGAGCCGCCGCACGAACCCGGGCCGCAGCGCCCCGGCGCGCCACAGGGCCAGCACGTAGAGCGCGGCCACGCCCGGGAAGGCGAGCATCATGTACTTGGCCAGCACGCCCAGGGCCATGCACACGCCGAGGGCCGCGAGCCAGGGCGTGTCGCGCCGGGCCCAGGCCGCGCGGTGCAGGCAGAAGAGCGCGGCCAGCCAACAGACCAGCAGCGGGTTGTCCGTGGTCATGAGCACGGCGGAGGCCATGAACAGCGGCGTGGTGTTGGCCGCCACCAGGGTCCAGAGCGCGGCGCGCGGCCGCCGGAAGCCCACGGCCACGCCGAACCAGAGCAGAAGCTGCATGGCCAGCGACCCGGCCACCGCGCCCACGCGCACGCCCTGTTCGGTGTCGCCCAGAAGCAGGGTCCCGGCCTTGATCAGCCAGGCGATGAGCGGGCCCTTGGAGTAGTAGGAAAGCTGCAGGGTCCGCGTCCAGTCCCAGTACTGGGCCTCGTCCTGGACCAGGTCGAGTTGGTGCGAGGCCACGAACCACCAGCGCACGGCCGTGGTCGCGGCGATGATCACCAGGGCCAGCAGCCAGCAGGTCGTGGCGGCCGGACCGGCGGCCGGACCGGGGGATGGACCGGCGGCCGGGCCCGCCGCGTCGGGCACGGGGCCCGTGAGCAGGGAGGTGTCCGGCGTGGCGAAGTCGGAGGCGGTGTCGTTCTGCACGCGGCTTTGTATCCCGCCCCCACTGCCCTGTCCAGAGCGCTGCATTTTGCCGAAATGCATCACTTTTCCGCCTCCCGGGCGGACCATTCCGACCGGCCGTTCCCCGGCCCGCCGCCCTCCGGGACGTCCGAGCCCGGGACTGCGGGCTCCAGGCCGAGGCGGCGCAGGGCCGCCAGGTCCTCGGACGCGGCCGTGCCCTTGAGGGTCAGGTAGTCGCCGATCATCACGCCGTCGGCTCCGCCCGCCAGGGCCAGGTCCGCGGCCGGGCCCGGGAAGACGTCCTGCCGCCCGCCGCACACGCGCAGGGCCGCGTCCGGCAGGAGCAGGCGGAAGAGCGCGACGATGCGCACGGCCTCGTGGGTGGAGAGCACGGCCCGATCGCCGCAGGGCGTGCCCGGGATGGGGTGTAGGAAGTTCATGGGCACCGAGTCCACGCCGAGCCCGCGCAGGGTCTCGGCCAGCTCGATGCGCGCGTCCCAGCCCTCGCCCACGCCGAAGATGCCGCCCGAGCACACGCGCGCCCCGCCGGCCAGGGCCGTGCGCACGGCGGCCACGTCCTCGTCGTAGCTATGGGTGGTGCAGATCTGCGGGAAGAACGAGCGGCCCACCTCCAGGTTGTGGTGCACGCGCGTGAGCCCGGCGTCCCGCAGCAGGCGGATGCGCGCCGCGTCGAGCACGCCCACGGAGGCGTCCGCCTCCAGTCCCTCGGCGGCCACGGCGGCCACGGCGCGCAGCAGCAGGGCGAAGTCCGCCTCGTCCGGGGCCAGGCCGCTGGACACGATGCCGAAGCGCGTGGCCCCGGCGGCCCCGGCGCGCCGGGCCGCGGCCGCGATCTCGGCCGGATCGCGGAAGGAATGCGCGGGCGCGTCGGCGCGGTGGTGCGCGGACTGGGCGCAAAAGGCGCAGTTCTCGGTGCAGCGGCCGCTCTTGGCGTTGACGATGGCGCACAGGGACAGGCGCGCGCCGGAGCGGGCGCGCTTGAGGGCCAGGCCCAGGGCGGCGACCTCGGCGGTGCGCTCGGCCGGGGCCTCGATTACGGCGGCGAGGTCCGCGTCCGTGGGCGCGCGGCCGTCGAGGGCGCGCGCGATGATGGCGGCAAAGGGGGCGGAAAGGGATGTGGTCATGGCGATGCGTTGATCGGGTCGATCGGGGTTGGTTCGGGGAGCGGACCGCACGGGGCCGGAAGGCCCGGGCGCGGGCTATTCCCAGGACGTCAGGGTCCGCGCGGCGGTCCAGGAACAGGGCGGGCGCACGCCGTGCGCGCGCGCCGCGTCGAGCGCTTCGGCGGGCGGGCCGCAGAGGACCAGCCGCCCGGCGGCGAGCAGGGCCACGCGATCGGCCAGATCGACCACGCATTCCAGGTCGTGGGCCGCGACCACCTGGGTCAGGCCGCGCTCGCTCCCCTGGCGCAGCACGGCGCGCATCTCCAGGATGGCCGGGTAGTCCAGCCCGGCGAAGGGCTCGTCCATGAGCAGCACCGAGGGCTCGCGCAGCAGGGCCGAGGCCAGGCAGAGCTTGCGCTTCTGGCCGTAGGACAGGGTCTGCACCGGGTCGTCCAGCTGCGCGGAAAGGCCGAAGCGCGCGGCCATATCCCGGGCGCGGGCCTCCCCCGGTGCGTCGCCCGGGGCGAACTGCAGGCAGAGGTCCTCCAGGGGCGTGGACCCGAGGATCTGCAGGTCCGCGTCCTGCATGGCCAGGGCCGCCGCGGCGCGCAGGCCGCGCTCGTCGCCCGGGCTGGTGCGCCCGGCCACGGCCAGCGCGCCCGAGGTGGGCGTGAGCAGCCCGGCGAGCAGGGCCAGCAGCGTGGACTTGCCCGAGCCGTTGGCCCCGGCGAGCAGGGTCAGCGAGCCGGGCTCCACGGCCAGGGTCACGTCCGCGAGCGCGGGGGCGGCCCCGGGATAGGCGAAACAGAGCTTGTCGGTGCGGATCACCGGTCCCTCCGGGTCAGGGCAGCAACCGACGCCGGTCCAGGTGGCGGAACACGGCCACGGCCACGCCGAGCTTGATCAGGTCCCAGGGGAAAAAGGGCACGAAGCCCACGGCCATGGCCTTGGCCAGGCCGAAGTCCAGCAGGTGCGCAAGCCAGAGCAGGCCCAGGCCGTACTCGGCGGCCAACCCCGCCATGCCCCAGGCGCAGGCCCCGAAGAGCCCGGCGCGGCGGCCCTCGCCGCGGTTGGCCAGGCCGGTGAGCGCGGCCTGGAAGGCCAGGCCGACCAGATAGCCGCCCGTGGGCCCCAGCACGTAGGCCACCCCCGACCTGCCGCCCGCGAACACGGGCAGGCCGATGCACCCGGCGAAGATGTACAGAAGCACGGCGGCCCCGCCGTACACGGGGCCGAGGATGAAGCCCGCGAGCATGGCGGCCATGGGCTGCATGGACACGGGCACCGGGCCGATGGGCAGCACGAGGTAGGCGCTCACGGCCATGAGCGCGGCGCACAGGGCGGTCCAGACCTGGCGGTGCAGGGACGACAGGGGGGAATTCACGACGTGGGGTCTCCGGGTTGCCTGGGTTCGGGAACGCGGCGGACCTCCCGGTCCGGCCGCGCGCCGCCCCCTGGCGCGGCCCGACTTTCCCCGATTCGCGCCCGGCCGTCAAGGCGGGGCGGCCGCCTGCTCCGCTCGCCCGTCCGGCCGTCCCTCCTGTTGCGCCCGTGCGCGCAACCGGCTATAGCCCGGCCATGCCGCCGTTCGATCCGACCAAGGGCCCCCGCGAGACCGTGCGCACGCGCGCGGGCGGGCGCGACTGGGAACTGGCCCGCTGCGGGGACCTGGAGAGCCTCTGGCAGGCCATGGGCGAAGAGGACGGCGGTTTCGCCGACGACGAGCGGCTGCCCTACTGGTGCGAAATCTGGCCCTCGTCCATCGCCCTGGCCGACTGGATCGCGGAGAACGCGGCGCGCCTGGCGGGCCGCCGCTGCCTGGACCTGGGCTGCGGCCTGGGGCTCACGGCCCTGGCGGGCGCGGCGGCCGGGGCGCGGGTGCTGGCCATGGACTACGAATGGCCCGCCGTGGCCTTTGCCCGCGACAACGCCCGGGCCAACCTGGCCCCAGGCCCGGCCCCCGCGCCGCTCTTCACGCTCATGGACTGGCGCGCGCCCGCGGTGCGCGCCGGGTCCGTGGACTTCGTCTGGGGCGGCGACGTGCTCTACGAGAAACGGTTCGCCGAGCCTGTGGCCGCGTTCCTGGACCACGTCCTGGCCCCGCGCGGCGAGGCCTGGATCGCGGAGCCCGGGCGCGAGGTCTACCAATGCTTTCCGGAGACCGCGCGCCGTCGCGCCCTGACGGCCCGCAGGCTCTTTACCCGGACGGTCCCTTCCGCTTATACTGACCGGACGGCCGGGCCACCGGCCACGGTGCACGTGTGGGCCGTGAACCGCTCCGCCCTCCAACCCCAAGCCTGAGGAGCCACCATGGGCAAGACCATTCGTTTCGGCGTCTCCCTTGATTCCGACCTGCTGGAGAAATTCGACCGGCTCTGCGAGGAACGCTGCTACCAGACCCGCTCCGAAGCCATCCGCGACCTGATCCGCAACGTGCTCGTGCAGAAGGAGTGGGAAGCCACGGACAAGGAGATCGCGGGCACCCTGACCCTGGTCTACGACCACCACAAGTCGGACCTGGCCCAGCGGCTCACCGAGATCCAGCACGACGCGCACGAGATCATCATCACCTCGCTGCACGTGCACCTGGACCACCACAACTGCCTGGAGGTCCTGGTCCTGCGCGGCCCGGGCGAGGAGGTGCGCACCTTCGCCCAGAAGCTGATCTCCACCAAGGGCGTGCTCCACGGCCAGCTCAACCTCACCTCCACGGGCCAGGACCTGGTCTGATGCGCGACGTGCAGTCCGGGCCCGCCCAGGTGGCCCTGCCCATCGACCGCGTGGGCGTCAAGAACCTGCGCCTGCCCCTGCTCGTGCGCGACCGCGTCAACGGCAACCAGCACACCGTGGCCGACGTGGACATCGGCGCGGACCTGCCCGCGCACTTCAAGGGCACGCACATGTCCCGCTTCGTGGAGGCCCTGGACAGCTGGTCCGAGGACCTGGACTACAAGAGCGTGCAGCGGCTGCTCAACGACGTGCGCGCGCGCCTGGAGGCCGAGCGCGCCTTCGTGACCTTCCGCTTCCCCTTCTTTCTGGCCAAGCAGGCCCCGGCCACCGGGAGCCCGGCGATCATGAGCTACGACTGCCGCCTCACGGGCGAGATCGGGCCCGAGGACAACGGCAGGCCGCGCTTCCTGCTCCAGGTGGACGTGCCCGTGATGACCGTGTGCCCCTGCTCCAAGGCCATCAGCGACGAGGGCGCGCACAGCCAGCGCGCCCTGGTGCGCATCCAGGCGCGCTTCGCCGGGTTCACCTGGCTGGAGGAGCTCGTGGACATCGCGGACGCGGCCGGATCCTCGCCCGTGTACACCCTGCTCAAGCGCGAGGACGAAAAGTTCGTCACCGAGTCGGCCTTCGCCAACCCCACCTTCGTGGAGGACGTGGTCCGCTCCGTGGCCCAGGCCCTGGCCGCGCACCCGCAGACCACCTGGTTCCGCGTGGAGGTGGAGAGCTTCGAATCCATCCACAACCACTCGGCCTTCGCGGTCATCGAACAGCGCATCGAGCGGGCCTGAGCCCGGCCCGTCTTCCGGCGGCCCCCGTCCCCCCTCGACAGCCTTCCCGAGGATGGCTATCCTGCCTGTACGGGAGCGACCATGAGCGTCTTCGACACCGCCATCCAGGCCCTGCGCGCCGTGTCCACGGACACGCAGGTGCGCGCGAACAACGTGGCCAACCTGAACACCGACGCCTTCAAGGCGGCGCGGGTCCTGCTGGAGAGCGGGCCGCGCGGCCGGGGCGTGCGCGTGGCCTCGGTGGACCGGACCACCGCGCCGGGCCCGGCCGTGAGCGCGCCGGACGGCCTGCGCGAGGGCTCGAACACGGACGTGGTCCGCGAGATGGTCGGGCTGATGACCGACGAGCACGCCTTTGCGGCCAACGCGGCCGTGATCCGCACCGGCGACCGCCTCCTGGGCTCGGTGCTGGACACCGTGGCCTGACCCGCAGCCTCCCCCGTTCACCCCCTTTTCCCCGCCCCATCAACCCGCTCGGCCGCGACCCTCGCGGCACGCCCGGTTCCCGGCCACGCTCGCGGTTATCATTGCCTCCCCCGCCCGCCCTGCTATTCTGCCATGGTCGTCATTCCCCCACCCCCAACCCAGGAGGAAGACTATGGCCAACATGGATTATCCGGGCCCCTGCTTCGCCTGCTCGGCCATCGAAGGCTGCGCCGGCGGCGTGGACAGGCAGCAAGCCGTGCAGAGCTACTGCAAGGGGCTGGAACTGGAACTGAGCGCCTGGAAGGCGCGGCTCTACGACGTGCTCGTGGCCGATGGCGCGCGCGAGGCCGAGGACTCCATCGCACTGCTCAAATCGACCATGCGCGAGCTGGAGGCCACGGCCGAACGGTTGCGCAACGAATGCCCGTCAAGCCTCTCGGGCGAAGAAAAGACCATCGGCGCCGGGCTGGAGCGACTGCGCGTCCACTACACCAAGGCCCTGTCCGTGATCAGCCCCGGCTGGTTCGGAGGCTAGCGCGCGCACTCCCGGCAAGGCCGCTGCGGGCGGCGGGACGTTCGCACCCGTTCCCGCCGCTCCGCAGCCCCGCCCGCCATCCCCCTTCCCGTTCCCGCAACCGGGCCTCCGTCCCCACCTTCCCGGCTCCGATGTCGCGGAACCCGCACGCAGACCTTGATTTTTTCCGATTCGTACTTGACTTCGCGTCAGAACCTTGACAGCTAGGAGAAAGGCGTTCCGAGCGGAGCGCCCTCCCCTCCCCGCAGGCGTCTTTGCAAGGAACGCGGATGAATCTGAAGATCAACGGCATCATCGGCGAGAGCCCGGCCCTCAAGGACGTCTTCAAGGTCCTGCTCAAGGTCGCCCCCACGGACTCCACCGTGCTCGTGACCGGCGAATCCGGCACGGGCAAGGAACTGCTCGTGCGCGCGCTGCACGCCAACAGCCAGCGCAAGGACAAGCCGTTCGTGCCCATCAACTGCGGGGCCATCCCGCGCGAGCTGCTGGAATCCGAGCTCTTCGGCCACGAGAAGGGGGCCTTCACCCACGCCATCCGCACGCGGCCCGGCCGGTTCGAGCTGGCCGACGGCGGCACCATCTTCCTGGACGAGATCGGGGAGATGGACCTGACCCTGCAGGTCAAGATCCTGCGCGTGCTCCAGGAAAAGGAGATCGAGCGAGTGGGCGGGACCTCGATCAAGAAGGTCAACGTGCGCATCGTGGCCGCCACGAACCGCGACCTGGAGGGCGAGGTCAAGGCCGGGCGCTTCCGCGAGGACCTCTACTACCGGCTCAACGTCATTCCCCTGGAGCTGCCGCCCCTGCGCGAGCGCGGCGGCGACGTGCTCCTGCTGGCCCAGTCGTTCCTGGAGCGCTTCTGCGGCGCCAAGAAACGGACACACCTGGGCATCGCGCCCGAGGCCCAGGCCCTGATGCTGGCCTACTCCTGGCCCGGCAACGTGCGCGAGCTGGAAAACTTCAAGGAGCGCATGTCCATCCTGTGCGACGGCAGCGACATCGCCGTGGGCGACCTGCCCGAGCGCATCCTGGCCGAGGCGGGCCGGGAGCGCCCCAAGCCGCCGCCCGCGCCCGTGCAGGCCGGATTCGTCTGGCCGACCATCAAGGACCTGCGCGAAAAGGACATGAACCTCAAGCAGTTCCTGGACGCGATGGAGGAGCGGCTGCTCCTGGAGGCCCTGCAGCAATCCGACGGGGTCAAGAACCAGGCGGCCGAGATACTGGGCATAAAACGCACCACGCTCATCGAAAAGCTCAAGAAGAAACAGCTCGACGTGTAGCCGCGCCCGCGGCCGGAGGCACGCCCATGCTGCCGTATTCATCTTTTATTTCATTCAGTTGTTCCGGCGGACCCGGCCGGGCCTGCGGGCGCGGCCACGGGCGGCGCGCCCCCGCAGGCCGGAACGATCGCAACATTGCACGATTCTTGCAATCTTCACAGGCATGCATGCCATGTGCGCAGTCGGCCTCTTCCGACTCACTTTCTGGCTGAGCGCCCTCGCGCTGCTCGCCCTGCCCGCGCCCGCCCGGGCGCTGGACTGGTATTGGGGCGCGCACCCGGACCACGAGCGCCTCGTGCTCGTGCTCGACGGCCCGGCCCAAGGCTACGGCGTGCAGCGCACCGGCCGGCAGCGCGTGGACGTGACCCTGCCCCGGGCCGACAGGACCACCCGCCCGAGCCCCCTGAACCTCGCAGGCGCCGATCTGCTCTCCTCCGTGACCGCCACCCCGGACGGCGTGGCCGTGGGCCTGTCCACCAACGCCTTCGGCTACGTGCAGTTCGCCCTGGAAGACGCGAACAAGCTGGTCATCGACTTTTTCCGCGACCCCGTGGGCGCGCGCTGGCAGCCCCTGGAAGGGGCCACGGCCCGGCCCGCCCCGGCACCGCAGGCTGTGCGGGCCGCGCAGGCCACGCCCCCGGCGGTCCCGCAGGCCCCGCAGTCCCCCGCCGCCAGGCCCGCCCAGTCCGCCGCCGCCCGGCCCGCGCCGCGCGGGTCCTTCGCCCTGTCCGCGCCCGGCGCCCCGGCCCCGGCCGGATCGGGCGGATCGGCCGCACCGGCTGGACCGGCCGCCCCCCGGGAGGCTCCCCTGGCCGACGGCCCGGAGAACCGCACCGCCCCCCAGGCCCCGGGCACGGCCGTGGCCGACGCCACGCTCCCGGCCGCCACGACGAGCGTGACCGCCCCCGGCGCAACGACCGGCCCCGTTTCCGCGGCCAGGCGCCGCCCCTTCTTCGCCGTGCCCTACGCCTATCGCTCGGCCCTGAACCCCGGCGGCCCCGGCAGCTGGGACACCTTCGCGGCCAGCCAGCCCGCGCCCGGCACCGCGCCGCCCGCTCCGCTCGCTGCGCAGGCCGCGCCGACGTCCGCCCCCGGCGCGCAGCCCGTGCCCGTGGCCCTGGCCCCGCAATCGTACCTGAACCGCACCGACGCCGCCCCGCGGCAGACGGCCCAGAGTCAGAGTGCGCAAATCCAGGCCCCCCAGCCTGCGTCCGTCCAGTCCTCCGCCAAGCCGTCGCCCGCTCCCGCGCCGCGCTCCACGGCCGCGCCCGCGGTCCCGGTCAACGCCGACCAGGCCGCCCAGGGCACGACCCAGGCCCTCTCGCAGTACAACGCGCCCATTTCCCGGCCCGGCACCGACGGCTCCCTGTTCCGTGGCCGCCTGTCCTGGGCCCCGCCGCCCGAGCTGGCCTCCAAGGGTCCGGCCACGCCCGAGCAGGCCCAGGAACTGGCCAAGAGCTTGGCCGAGGTCACGCGCCAGAGCGTGGAGGAGGCCCAGGCCACAAAGAAGATGAACGAGGTCGCGGCCACGGCGGACGCGCAGAGCGTGGCCCAGGAGGCCAAGCGGGCCGAAGAGGCCCTGACGGGCGACACGGCCGGCCAGGCCGCGGGAGGCGATCAGGCGGTGCAGGATCAGGCGGCCGACCAGGCCGGACAGGGCCAGGAAGGCGGATCCGGCTCCCTGGCCGAGGGTGCGGCCAAGATCCGCGAGGCCCACATGACCCAGGACGGCGAGGTCGTGGACTTCAACGCCGCGCTCATGGAGGCCAAGGTCGCCCTGAACAACGAGCAGTACCAGGACGCCGTGGACAAGTTCTACGCCCTGAAGACCAGCCCGAACCTGCCCGCCGACATGCGCGAGGAGGTCCTCTACACCTACGCCGAGGCCGTCTACGCCCTGCACAAGGACAAGTTCAGGGACAATTTCCAGAAGATCACCGAGCCCTTCATCGAGGCCATGAACTACAACCTCAAGTCCACGCGCGTGCCCGGCACCCTGCTCCAGCTCGGCCTGTTCAACCTGCGCGTGGACAACATCGCCGAGGCCGAGGCCTACTTCAACATCCTCAAGGACAAGTTCCCCGGCGACGACAACATCCCCCTGGTCTACTACTACTGGGGCGACTACTTCTTCAAACACAAGCAGTATCAGAAGGCCGCGGACAACTTCCAGTACGTGGTCCAGAACTACCCGGACACCAAGTTCGTGCGCGAGGCCTCGGTGGGCTTGGCGGAATCGCTCATCAAGCTGGGCTACGAGAAGCAGGCCTTCCAGATCGTGGACTACATCGAAAAGCGCTGGCCGCGCTTCTACATCGAATACCTGCCCTTCATGCGTCTGCTCGCGGACGTCAACTACAAGCTCGGCAACTATCCCAAGGCGCGCGGCAACTACTGGACCTATTACAACCTCGATCCCGAAGGCGAATTTTCGGACATCGTGCTCGCCCGCCTGGGCGACATCTACGTGCAGAACAACCAGATCGACGCGGCGCGCGAGGTCTACCAGAAGGCGGCGGCGCAGTTCCCGAACAAGGACGGCGGCCTGGTGGCCCAGATGCGCCTGGCCGAGTCCGGCATCTACGACGAGCCCTCGGTCAAGCAGATGTTCACGGTCTTCGATCGGCCCTTCTCCCTGAGCCCCTCCGAGGTCTACACCAAGATCGTCCAGGAGCACCCGGACAGCGACCTGGCCCCGCTGGCCCAGCTCAAGCTGGCCATGTGGCGGCTGTGGAACAAGAAGTACCGCGACGCCATCGCCGAGGTGGCCGCCTTCGAGCGCCGGTTCCCGAATTCCCCGCTGCTGCGCCGCGCCAAGGAGGTGGCCCTGCAGTCCTTCGAGGAGATGGTCCACGTCTTTTCCCAGGAGAAGAACTACGACTCCATCATCCGCATCTGGAACGAATTTCCCGTGGTGCGCGCCTCCCAGGACATGCTCAGCCCGGCCGTGCGCGTAGCCCTGGCCTACAGCTTCTGGCAGAAGGGCCGGCCCGACGAGGCCGTGGCCCTGGCCGACCCGCTGCTCACGGGCTCCAAGGTCAAGCAGTATTCGGAGCAGGCCCTGCAGATGGTCTTGACCATCTACTCCCAGGCCCTGGCCTGGGACCGCATTCCGCCCCTGGCCAAGCGCATCGAGCTGTGGGAACTGACCGACCCGACCCAGCGCGAACTGAACTACGCCATGGCCCTGGCCTACGAGAACATGGGCCGCCCGGACAAGGCCGAGCCCCTGTGGAACCGGCTGGCCGAGGACCGCGACCTGGACCTGGGCCGCCAGGCCTACGCCCTGTACTTCCTGGCCCAGGACGCCCGGCGCAACCGCGACCTGCCCACGGCCTACCAGCGGGCCGAGGACTCGCTCTCCGCGTTCTACGAGACCAAGAGCACGGACGCGCAGAAGATCAAGGACCTGCTCGGGCTGCTCATGGACGTGACCGAGAGTTCGGGCCGCGTGCGCGAGGCCCTCAAGTGGGCCGGGGACTACGCCAAGTACGTGAAAAAGGGCGACGCCGACTGGCCCGCCCTGCAGTACCGCCTGGCCCAACTCTATCGCAAGGGCGCGGATACCGGGAAGTGGAAGAACCTGCTGACCGCACTCAAGCAGGACATGCCCCAGACCCTCTACGGCCGCATGGCCGCCTCGGAACTCCAGGCCTACCAGCTGGAACAGCAGGCCCAGCGCTACGCGCCCACGGGCACGCCCTAATAAAGCAAAGAGGCCCCTTGCGGGGCTGCCTCCGGCGGCCGGAGAACCCTTTGAAAAGGGTCCTCCGGACTCTCCCAAACTTTTTGGCGCGCCTGCGGCGAAGACGCACGCCCGTCGGCACGGGGAACTATCCCCAGCCTACTCCGCCTGCGGCCCGCTCCCGGCCTCCGGGACAACGCCGACCGGTCCGGTTCCCGGACCGGTCACGGCCTCCACGCGGTTGCGGCCGCTCCCCTTGGCCCGGTACAGGGCCGCGTCCGCACGGCGCACCAGATCGTCGATGGCCGCATCCTCGGCGCGCCGCTCGGTCACGCCCACGGACACGGTGAAGCGCATCTCGGCTTCGCCGAAGGGCACGCGCAGCGCCTCGATGCGCGCGCGCAGCCGTTCGGCCACGGTCAGGGCGTGCGCCAGCCCGGTCTCGATGAGCAGGGCGCAGAACTCCTCGCCGCCCAGCCTGCCGAACACGTCGGTCTCGCGAAAGGTGGCCGCGGCCGTGGCGGCCATGACCCGGAGCACCTCGTCCCCGGCCTGGTGGCCGTAGGTGTCGTTGACGCGCTTGAAGTGGTCGATGTCGATCATCAGCACGCTGACCGCGCCGCCGTAGCGCCGCGCGCGGGCCAGGGCCGCCCCGGCGCCCTGGAGGAAGTGCAGCCGGTTGGCCACGCCCGTGAGCGAGTCCGTGGTCGCCAGCCGCGTGAGCTCGTCCTCCAGGTGCTTGCGCTCGGTCAGGTCGCGGAAGAGGTTCTCCATGGCCACGGGCACGCCCGAAGCGTTGCGCACCAACCGCACGTTGCAGTCCGCGGTCATCACGCTGCCGTCGCGGCGGCGGAACTCGGCCTGGAAGCCGCGCACCCGGCCGTCCCGGCGCAGCCGCTCGAACAGGCCGTCGCGCTGGGCCGGGTCCACGTAGACGCGCGCGGACAGGTTCAGGGTCTTGAGCTCGTCCAGGGAATAGCCCAGCAGGGTGGCCGCGCCCGGGTTGGCCATGAGCACGCCGCCGGCGATGTCCGTGAGGATGTAGCCGTCCTGCATGGTCTCGAAGATGTCCCGGAACTTCTCCTCGCTGCGGCGCAGGGTCTGCTCCAGGACCTTGGATTCGGTCATGTCCGTGAGGATGCAGGCCGCGCGCGGCGCTTCGCCCGCCTCGCGCCGCACCGGGAAGACGCGCGCCTGGAGGTGGCGCAACGCGCCGTCGTGCGCGATCCACTCCAGGGCGGTCTGCACGGTCCGGCCCGCCAGGGCCCGCACGATCAGGGGCCGCAGCTCGTCGTGCAGCCCGCCCAGGATCTCGGCCGCGCGCAGCCCCACGAGGTTCCGGCGGCCGCGGCCGAAGGCGCGCAGGCAGGCGGCGTTGGCCATGCGGCAGACGTGGCCCTCGTCCAGCACCAGGACCATGTCCGCGAAATTCTCCATGACCCCGCGGTATTCCACGAGCACGTCGGAGAGCCGCCGCTGCTCGGTCACGTCCATGCCCGAGCTCAGGGTGCCGGTGACGCGGCCGGCCTCGTCCAGAATGGCGCTGTTGGTCCAGGCGATCACGCGGCGCTCGCCCGAGGCGGCGAGCACGTCGTTCTCCACCACGCGGTCCAGGAATTCGCCGCCGCGCCCGGCCGCGGCCTGGTCGAACAGGGCGCGCAGCCAGCCGCGCTGGTCCACGGGCACGGCCAGGTCGAACCAGTCGCGGCCGAGCACCTCGCCCTGGTCGCGGCCCAGCAGGGCGCACCCGGCGCGATTGATGCGCGTGACGCGCCCGGCCGTGTCCATGGCCAGAATCACGGTCCCGGCAATGGCCAGATAGTGCTCGGCGCGCTCCTTCTCGCGCAGGGCGTTCTCCTGGGCCAGGCGCAGGGGGCTGATGTCGTTGAGCAGGACCACGATGCCGCCGTCCCGGCCCGCGGTGTCCGGAGGGCAGCCGCCGTCCGGAGCCCGGGCGTCTTCCGGGGCCGGATCGTCGCCGGAGGACAGGCGCGCCAGATGCACCTGATAGCAGGCCGGTGCGCCGTCGGACATCTCGCGCAGCAGCCGCTCGGTGCTCTCGCCGGAGGCGGCGAACCGCTCCAGGGGCCGCGCCAGCCAGGGCAGCAGTCGCGCCAGTGCCGCCCGCCGCGCGCCATCGGCCGCGTCTCCGTCCCCGGTCCCGGCCTCGGTCCCGGCCTCGGTCCCGGCCTCGCCGCTCTCGCTCCCGCCCCCGGTCCCGGGGGCCGGGTCCGGCTCCCGATGGGCCAGGAGGGCCGCGGCCGCGTGGTTCATGGTGCGCACGCGGCCCCGGGCGTCCAGCAGGAACACGGGGTCGTTGAGGGATTCCACCAGGGCGCGGCAGGCGGCGGCAGCGGGCGGCGGGCCGTCCGCGCCAAAGGCGGCCGGGTCCGCGACCGGCGGAGCCGCCGCCGCAACGGCCGGAGCCGCCGTCGCGACAGGCGAATTGCCGGACGGGCCGGCCGGCTCGAGGACCGGGCGGGCGGCCTCGCCCGCCGGTTCCGGCACGCGCAACGGCCCGGCCCAGGCCCGGGCCAGGGCCACCTCCACCCCGTCGAAATACTCCAGCACGCGCGACGACCAGGCCGCGCGCTCGCGCTCCGGCCCCTCCTCGGCCACCAGGTCCAGCCACGCGGCGCGGCAGTATCCGAGCAGGGCCAGCAACCTGGGCCCGCCCTCTCCCCCTCCCTGGTGCGCGTCCGGCAGCAGGCGCTTCAGGGCCAGGGCCGCGCCGCCCCCACGCGCCAGGCCCAGGGCAAAGCCCTGGGCCAGAGCCCGAACCATCCGCCGCAGCGGGGTTTCGGGCAGCCCGGCGGCCGCGAAATCGACGGCCCCGGCGAAACCGAAGGTTCCGGCAGAAACGCCGGGACCGGCAGGGCCCTCCGGGCCAGAAGCCGCGACCTGGGCGGCGCGGCGCAGGGCGAAGCGCACCAGCCGCTCCTCGTGGGCGGCGATCAGGGCGATCAGGGCATCCATGGATTGTCTGCGCTACGCCCGCGGCCCGGCGGGCGGGAACGGCACTCCTTGTACCCAGTGTATAAAGAAACGTTCTTAAGAGAAAGCAAAGATCTGCAGCACCCCGTTTCCTCGCTCCGGCGCGGGCGCGCTGCGCGCGGTTTCCCGCCGGGGAAAAATGCGCTAGGCTCGGATCGGCATTGCACGGGCCGGACCTCGTGCAGGCCGGTCCTCTTTCCCGGAGGTTCCCACTCCCCGGAGGTTTCCATGGACAGGCACCCCGTCGTGGCCGGGCAGTTCTACCCCGGCAGTCCCCAGGCCCTGGAGGCCCAGGTTCGCGCCTACCTGGACCTCGCCGCACCCGGCGCACCGGCAGGGACCGGCAAACCGGCCGCGGACGCCGCGCCGCCCGAACCGGCCCTGCTGGCCATGACCCCGCACGCTGGCTACGTGTTCTCCGGCCCGGTGGCGGGCGTGACTCTGGCCGCGGCCGCGCCGCACCCCACCGTGCTGCTGCTCGGGCCGAACCACACGGGCCGCGGCGCGCCCATGGCCTTGTGGCCCGACGGTGGCTGGCTGATCCCCGGCGGCCGCGTACCCGTGGACGAAGAACTGGCCGGGGCCCTGCTGGCCACGGTGCCCGGCTTCGGCGCAGACCACGCCGCGCATCTGGGCGAACACTCCCTGGAGGTGGTCCTGCCCTTTCTGCGCGCCCTGAACCCGGCCACGACCTTCGTGCCCGTGGCCGTGGCCGTGCACCGGCTCGACGCCCTGCTGGCCGCGGGCGAGGCCGTGGCCGGCGTGCTCCAGGACCGGCGGGACCAGGGCCGCCCGGTGAGCATCGTGGTCAGCTCGGACATGAACCACTTCGCCGACGACGCGACCACGCGCGACCTGGACGCCCTGGCCCTGGAGCGCGTCCTGGCCCTGGACGCGACCGGGCTGCTCCGCGTGGTGCGCGAACGGGGCATCACCATGTGCGGCGTGCTGCCCATGACCCTGGCCCTGACCGCGGCCGTGCGCCTGGGCGCGCAACGGGCCGAGGTCGTGGCCTACGACACCTCGGCGCGCGCCAGCGGCGACGCCTCGCGCGTGGTGGGCTACGCGGGCGTGGTGGTGCGCTAGGCCGAAAGGCCCTGCCTCCGGCGGCCAGAGAACCCTTTGGAAAGGGTTCTCTGGACTCTCCCAAACCTTTTGGCGCGCCTGCGGCGAAGAAACGACGACGCCCCGCCCGGGGAATCCGGGCGGGGCGTCGTCGCGTTGTCGCGGGCGTGGATCGCCCGTCAGGCGTCGGTCAGGATGTCGAAGCCCTTGAGCTTGCGGTACAGGTAGCTGCGCTCCATGCCGATGGCCTCGGCCAGCTGGGCCACGTTGCCGCCGTACTCCCGGAGCTTGGCCTCCAGGAAGGCGCGCTCGAACTCGGCGCGCGCGGCCTTGAAGTCCACGGGCCCCTGGCGCGCGACGGTTTCGGCGTCCACCGCCCCGCCCCCCGCCGTGCACGCCGCGCAGGACCGCGCGGCGGCCTCCAGGCCCAGGTCCGGCGGCAACTGCGGCA
This sequence comes from Desulfovibrionaceae bacterium, assembly GCA_015709205.1. Taxonomy (GTDB): domain Bacteria; phylum Desulfobacterota; class Desulfovibrionia; order Desulfovibrionales; family Desulfovibrionaceae; genus JACCQO01. The sequence goes on along the minus strand of JACCQO010000009.1, from coordinate 9,963 downwards.
GGTCGATCTCCCGGCCCATGTACATGATCATCATCCGCTCGGTGAAATTCTTGAGCTCGCGCACGTTGCCCGGCCAGGGCTGGGCCTTGAGCGCGGCCATGGCCCTCTCCGTGAAGCCGATGGACCCCAGGCCGTGCTCGCGCGCCAGGCTGTCCACGAACTCGCGGATCAGCAGGGGCACGTCCTCGGCGCGCTCGCGCAGGGGCGGGACGACCAGGGGAAAGACCTTGAGCCGGTAGTAGAGGTCCTCGCGGAACTCGCCGCGCCGGATCTGCTCCACCAGGTCCTTGTTCGTGGCCGCGATGACGCGCACGTCCACGCGGATGGTCTTGTGCCCGCCCACGCGCTCGAAGGACTGTTCCTGCAGGATGCGCAGGATCTTGGCCTGGGTCTTCAGGCTCATGTCCCCGATCTCGTCGAGCAGCAGGGTGCCCTTGTCGGCCATCTCGAACTTGCCGGCCTTGGCCGCGTCCGCCCCCGTGAACGCGCCCTTCTGGTGGCCGAAAAGCTCGCTCTCGATGAGCTCCTCGGGAATGGCCGCGCAGTTCACGGCCACCAGGGGCTGGGCGGCGCGGCGCGACTGGGCGTGCACCGAGCGGGCCACGATCTCCTTGCCCGTGCCGTTCTCGCCGGTGATCAGCACCCAGGCATCCGTGGGGGCCACGCGGGCGATCTGCTCGCGCAGTTCCGCGATGCGCGCGGACTCGCCCGTGAGCGCGCGGACCTGGTCCGTGGCGATGCGCGCCTTCAGGGCCTGGTTCTCGCGCCTGAGGCTGGCGAATTCCAGGGCCTTGGCCGTGGTGATCACGACCTTTTCCAGGGACAGGGGTTTTTCGATGAAGTCGAAGGCGCCCTTCTTGATGGCCGAGACCGCGGTCTCGATGTTGCCGTGGCCCGAGATCATGACCACGGGCGCGGCCACGGCGTCCTCGCGCAGCCGGTCGAGCACGGCCAGGCCGTCCATGCCGGGCAGCCAGATGTCCAGAAAGACCAGGTCCGGCGGGCCGGCCTCCACGGCCTTGAGCCCCTCCTCGCCCGTGGCGGCCTCGACCACCTCGTGGCCCTCGTCCTCCAGGATGCCGGACAGGGAAAACCGGATGTCCTGCTCGTCGTCCACCACCAGAATCTTCGCGCCCACAGAGCCTCCGCGTGGTCCTTGGTTCGTCGTCGCGCCCGGCCGCCGGGCCGGAAAAGGTTTCCGGCCGTTCGGGACCGGTTGTCCAGCCTACCCCGCCCCGCCGCGTTCGGCAATGCAGGCGGCCAGGGCCCGGGCCACGCCCGGATAGTTGAAGCGGAAGCCCGACGCCCCCAGCTTGCGCGGAATCACGCGCTGCCCGCCGAGCACCAGCTCCGCAGCCATCTCGCCCAGCGCGGCCCGGAGCGCGAAGCCCGGCACGGGCAGCCAGCTCGGCCGGTGCAGGGCCTGGCCCAGTTCGCGGCAGAATTCGCGCATGGTCACGGGCGCGGGCGCGGTGAGGTTGAAGACCCCGGCGGCCTTCTCGTGCTCGATGAGGTACACCAGGGCGCGCAGCACGTCCTCGCGGTGGACCCAGGAGACCCATTGCCGCCCGCTGCCCAGGGGACCGCCCAGAAACAACCGAAACGGCGGCAGGAACTTCTCCAGCGCGCCGCCGCCCGGGCCCAAGACCATGCCCAAGCGCACCACCGCCCGTCGCACGCCCATGGCCTCCACCGCGACGGTGGAGGGTTCCCAGGCGCGCGCGGTCTCGGCCAGGAAGCCCCGGCCCGGCTTGGACGCCTCGTCCAGTTCCTCGTCGCCGCGCGGGCCGTACCAGCCCACGGCCGAGCCCTGGATGAAGACCCGCGGCTTTTCCGCGGCGCGCTCCACGGCCCCGCACAGGGTCTCGCCCGCGCGCAGCCGGCTCTCCACGATGGCGCGCTTGCGCTCTTCGGTCCAGCGGCCCTGAGCGATGGACGCGCCCGCCAGGTTGACCACGGCGGTCGCGCCGTCCACCAGCGAGCCCCAGCCCTTCAGGCTCCGTCCGTCCCAGGGCGCGGCGACCACGTTGCGCGGCAGGCGCGCCGAGGCGAGCTTGGGGTCGCGCGTGAGCACGACCGCACTGTACCCCAGGGACGCCAGCATCCGCACGAACGGCGCGCCGATGAACCCGGTGCCTCCACTGACGACCACACGTCCCCTGGCGCTCTTCATGTTCCCCTCCCGGCGCAACGCCAACCTGCAAGATGGGCCGCCATGCTCGCCCAGGCTCTCCGCAAGGCGGCGACAAAACGCCCTATGGCCGTTACGATAAAACCAGCCGGTCTGCTGCGAGCGCGCGCCCTCGCCGAAGGCGCGCCAAAAAGTTTGGGAGAGTCCGGAGAACCCTTTTCAAAGGGTTCTCCGGCCGCCGGAGGCGCCCCTGCGGCGAGCAGCCGCCGGAGCCGACCGCTCCGGCACAGGGGCCTCATGCCCTAGCTGGACACGGGCAGCTCGATGGTCATGACCAGCCCGCCGTCCTCGGCGCTTTCGGCGCGCACGTAGCCGTGGTGGTCGGCCACGATGGAACGCACGATGGTCAGCCCCAGCCCGGTGCCGCTCTTCTTGCGCGTGTAGTAGGGCTCGAAGAGGCGCGAGCGGTCCTCCTCGGCCAGGCCGGGCCCGTTGTCCGCGATGCGCACGCGCACCTGGCCGGTGCGCTCGTCGTGCGCGGCCGCGACGTCCACCCGGCCGCCCTCCATGCCCTCCAGGGCCTCGGCCGCGTTGGTCAGCACGTTCATGAACGCGCGGCGGATGGCCTCGGGGTCGATGCGCATCTCCGGGATGGTCCCTTCGATGCGCAGGTCCCAGGCGATGGTGCTGTGGCTGTTCTGGAACAGGGCCACGACCTCCTCCAGGAGCGGAGCCAAGTGGTCCTTGCGCGGGCGCACCTCGGGCAGCTTGGCGAAGGCCGAGAACTCCTTGACCATCTGCTGGAGGTGCTCGACCTGGCGCACGATGAGCTCCGTGCACTGGACGAAGACCGGATCGCCGACCACACCCGCGAACTTGCGCTCCAGCCGCTGGGCCGAGAGCTTGATGGGCGTGAGCGGATTCTTGATCTCGTGGGCGATGCGCCGGGCCACCTCGCGCCAAGCCTCGGTGCGCTGCATGCGCTCCAGCTCGGTCACGTCCTCGAACACGGCCACCAGGCCGGCGCGCTCGCCCTCGCTCGCGGCCAGGCCGACCACGTTGACCAGGAGCTTGCGCTCCTGGCCGCCGGAGCGCAGGACCATCTGCCGCTCCCAGCGCGCGCCCGGGCCCTGGGCCATGTGCGTCATCAGGTCGCGCATCAGGTCGCCGAACTCGCCGTGCAGCAGGGTCATGGGGTTCTGGCCGATGAGGTTCAGCCCGCCCAGGCCGAGGATCTCCACGGCGGCCTTGTTCAGGGTGCTGATGCGCCCGGTCCCGTCCAAGGAAACCACGCCCGCGGCGATGTTGTCCAGGATGGCCTCGACGTAGCGGCCGTGGCGGTCCAGTTCCGCGTTCTGCCGCCCGAGCTTGAGGTTGGACTGGTGCAGTTCGGCCTGGGAGATGGCCAGGTCCTGGACCATCTTGTTGAAGGAGCGCACCAGGAGGCCCATCTCGTCGCTGGAGGTGTCCTCCAGGCGCACGGTGAGGTCGCCCGCGGCGATGCGCTCGGTGCCCGCCGCCAGGGCCTGGATGGGCGCGGAGAGTTCCTTGGCCAGGCGGAAGCCGAACCACATGGAGCCCAGGAGGATGAGCATGGTCAGGACCAGGAGGATGAAATAGAGCGTGAGCTTGAGCGGGTGCTTGAGGATCTTGAGCTGCTTGTACTCGTCCACGCCGCGCACGATGCGGTCGAGCTTGAACATCAGCCCCGCGCCGATGGATTCGCCGAGCACCAGGAAGCCGGTCTTGGCGTCGTCCACGGGCAGCACGCCGACGATGAAGTCCGCGGTCTGCCCGGCCCAGATGGAGGACCAGAAGCGCGGCTGCTCCTTGAGGCTCTCCCAGTTGATCTTGGTCTTGACCTCCTTCCAGGCCGCGCCGAACTCCTCGCCCATGTGCCAGTTCTGTTCGGTGCCGTCCTGGTTGACCACGCCGAGCAGCCGCAGGTCGTACTCCCCGTACTTCTGGGTCAGGAACGAGGTCATGCTCTTGCCGCCCCAGGCATAGCCCTTGGTGCGGATCTCCTCGATGATGTTCGCGCCGCGTCGGCCCAGGCGCTCCTGGGCCGACGCGTAGAAGGCCTGGCCCACGTCCAGGGCGCGCTCCATGGAGTCCTCCACCTTGGCCTTGAACCAGTAGTCCACCGAGGTCTGCACGAACTTCACGCTGACCACGAACATGAGCAGGGTGGGCACCAGGGACAGGGAGATGAAGGCCAGGACGAGGCGCGTGCGCAGCCGCGAGCCGAGCACGTTGCGGCGGCGCTCGAGCAGGAGCTTGACCCCGTTCCTGCCGACCACGAAGAGGACGACGAGGAGCAGGATGAAATTGAGGTTGAAGAGGCCGAGGAAGAGGTAGGAGTTGACCCCGAGGTACTTGAGCTCCACCCAGGTGAGTGCGGCGATGAGCAGGAACCCGACGGCCGCCAGGAGCAGTTCGCGCTGGCGGCGCTTGCGCTCGCGCGTGCCCGAGACGCTCACCTTGATGGTTTCCGGGGCCATGGGAATCCGCCTAATACTGGAACTCCATGCGATAGCGCGCCGAGGGGGCCACATTCCAGGACCAGAAGAACAGCGCGCTGCGCAGCCATGCGGGCACGTCGTCGTACTTGAGCGAGACGTCCAGGTCCAGGGTGTAGGAACGGCCGCGCTGGAGCACGTCGAAGGCCCCGAGGTCCACCTCGATCACGGCCCAGGCGCGCTTGAGCAGTTCCTTGAGGTCCTTGCCGCGCCGGGGCGCGTCGCCGCCGGGGCGCTCCAGCACGTATTCCTTGGTCAAGGCGTCGTAGCGCAGCCGGTTGACGAAGCGCGACTCGGTCACGTCCTTGTCCAGCCACCAGTTGCGCGCGGCCGAAAGCGAGCCCTCGCAGACCAGGGAGAGCACCGCGCCGTCGGCCAGGATCTTCTCCAGCTCGCCCTCGTCCTCCATGTCCAGGCTGAAGCGCACGGTGATGTTCCCGGCGCGGTTGTCCAGGACCAGATCGCTGAGGGAGATGTGCTGGGCCCGGGCGGGCGCGGCCCACGCCAGCACGCAGGCCAGCGCGCAGCACAGCGCCCCGAGCAGCGCCGCCGACGGCCGACGGCCCGCCGCGCATCTGCGCGCCCGGCGGCCCCCCCCTGTATCCGCAGTATACGCCATGGACTCCCTTTATCGACCGCCGTCCGGCCGGATCGGGCGGCCGGGGTGGTTACGGTTCTTGTTTGCCCTGTGGGCCGTCTTTTGGCAAGGCCGGGTGCGCGCGTCCGCCCGGCGCAACGCAACCCCTCGAAAAAAAACGGCCCGCGCCGCCGGGCGGCGCGGGCCGATATGGTTAGGACCGCAATGCGGATCAGATCTCCTTTTCCACCAGCAGCGGATCCTGGGCCAGTTCCTCCAGGAACTTGTCGGCCCGCTCGGGCTGGTCGGGCACCTCGATGTCGCTGTCCACGTAGTCGCGGAAGCCGGTGCCAGCGGGGATCAGGCGGCCGACGATGACGTTCTCCTTGAGGCCGCGCAGGTAGTCCTTCTTGCCCATGAGCGAGGCCTCGGTGAGCACCTTGGTGGTCTCCTGGAAGCTGGCCGCGGAGATGAAGGAGTCCGTGGTCAGGGAGGCCTGGGTGATGCCCAGGACCAGGGGCTCGGCCACGGCGGGCACGCCGCCGTTGCGCAGCACCTTGTCGTTCTCGTCCATGAAGCGGTGCTTGTCCACCTGCTCGCCCACCAGGAAGCTGGTGTCGCCCGGGTCCAGAATCGAGAGCTTGCGCAGCATCTGGCGCACGATGACCTCGATGTGCTTGTCGTTGATGCTCACGCCCTGGAACCGGTAGACGTCCTGGATTTCCTCGACCAGGTAGTTGGCGAGGTACTTCTCGCCCTTGATCTTGAGGATGTCGTGCAACTCGGGATGGCCCTCGGTGAGCGCCTCGCCGGCCTCCACGAAGTCGCCGTCCTGCACGGTGATGTGCTTGCCCTTGGGCACGAGGTATTCCTTGGGATCGCCGGTCTCCGGGGTGACCACCAGCTTGCGCTTGCCCTTGGTCTCGCCCGCGAAGGCCACGATGCCGTCGATCTCGCTGACCACGGCCATGTCCTTGGGCTTGCGCACCTCGAAGAGCTCGGCCACGCGCGGCAGACCGCCGACGATGTCCTTGGTCTTGGAGGTTTCGCGGGGCTTGCGGGCGATGATGTCGCCGGCCTTCAGCTCGTCGCCGTCGCGGACCATGATGATCGCGCCCACGGGCAGCTGGAAGGTGGCGTCCATGCCCGAGCCGGGCCGCGGCTGGGGCTTGCCCTTCTCGTCGCAGATGGAGATCGTCGGCTTGAGCGAGGTGGTGCGGTACTCGATGATCGTCTGCGTGGCGCGGTTGGTGGTGTCGTCCACCTTCTCCTGGAAGGTCTTGCCCTCGATGATGTCCGTGAACTTGACCACGCCGTTGACGTCGGCCACGAAGGGCTCGTTGAAGGGGTCCCACTCGGCCAGGAGCTTGCCCTTCTTGACCTCCTCCTCGGCCTGCACGTAGAGCTTGGCGCCCGAGGGCAGCACGTACTTCTCGCGCTCGCGGCCCTGCTCGTCCACCACGCCCACCTGGCCGCTCTTGCCGAGGACCATGAAGTGGCCGTCGCGGTTCTGGACCATCTTCACGCGCGAGAGCGTGATGCGGCCGGAGTGCTGCGCCGCGATGGAGGAACGCTCGACCTCGCGCGAGGCCGTGCCGCCGATGTGGAACGTGCGCATGGTCAGCTGGGTGCCCGGCTCGCCGATGGACTGGGCCGCGATGATGCCCACGGTCTCGCCCACGTTGACCATGTGCCGGCGCGCGAGGTCGCGGCCGTAGCACATGGCGCACACGCCGTAGCGCGACTGGCAGGTCAGGGCCGAGCGGATGATCACGGAGCTGACGCCCTTGTCGTCCAGCAGCGCGGCCTTCTGCTCGTCGATGAGCGTGTTCGCGGGAATGAGCTCCTCGCCGGTCTCGGGATCGTAGACCGGGAACATGACCACGCGGCCGAGGGCCCGCTCGGAGAGCTTGGCCTTGATGTCGCCGGCCTTGATCAGGTGGCTGATCTCCAGGCCGTCCACGGTGCCGCAGTCGATCTCGCTGACGATCACGTCCTGGACCACGTCCACCAGGCGGCGGGTCAGGTAACCGGAGTTGGCCGTCTTCAGGGCCGTGTCGGCCAACCCCTTCCGGGCGCCGTGCGTGGAAGTGAAGTACTGCAGCACGGAGAGGCCCTCGCGGAAGGACGAGGTGATCGGCGTCTCGATGATCTCGCCGGACGGCTTGGCCATCAGGCCGCGCATGCCCGCGAGCTGGCGCATCTGGTCCTGGTTGCCTCGGGACCCGGAGTTGCTCATCATGAAGATGGAGTTGTAGGAGATGTTCTCCTCCTCCTTGCCGGTCTTCTCGTCGCGGACCACGTCGATGGAGATCTGCCGGAGCATGTCCTGGGAGACGTCGTGCGTGCACTTGGTCCACACGTCCACGACCTTGTTGTACTTCTCCGTGCGGGTGATGATGCCGTCGCGGTACTGCTGCTCGATGGCGTCCACCTCGTCCTGGGCCTTCTTGAGGATGCCGGGCTTGGTGGAGGGGATCTGCAGGTCCTTGACGCCGATGGTCACGCCCGCGCGGGTGGCGTACTCGTAGCCCAGGTCCTTGAGCTTGTCGCAGAGGATGACCGAGGCCTTGGTGCCCGCGCGGCGGTAGGCCTCGCTCACCAGGTTCTTGATGTTCTTCTTGGTCAGCACGCAGTTGACGAACTCGAAGGGCAGGCAGTCGGGCAGCAGTTCGCCCACGATGACGCGGCCCGGGGTGGTCTGCACGAGCTCGCCGTTCAGGCGCACCCGGACGCGCGCGTGCAGGGCGACCTGCCCGGCGTCCAGGGCGGTGACGACCTCCCAGGGCCCGGCGAAGGTCATGTCCTGGCCCTTTTCGAAGCTGCGCTCGGTGGTCATGTAGTAGAGCCCGAGCACGATGTCCTGCGAGGGCACGATGACCGGCGATCCGTTGGCCGGGGAGAGGATGTTGTTCGTGCTCATGAGCAGCACGCGGCACTCCACCTGGGCCTCCACGGAGAGCGGCACGTGCACGGCCATCTGGTCGCCGTCGAAGTCCGCGTTGTAGGCCGCGCAGACCAGCGGGTGCAGCTGGATGGCCTTGCCCTCCACGAGCTGCGGCTCGAAGGCCTGGATGCCGAGGCGGTGCAGGGTGGGCGCGCGGTTGAGCAGGATGGGGTACTCGCGGACGACCTCTTCGAGGATGTCCCAGACCACCAGTTCCTCGCGCTCGACCATCTTCTTGGCGGACTTGATGGTCGAGGCCAGCCCCCTGTCCTCCAGCTTGGAGTAGATGAAGGGCTTGAACAGCTCCAGGGCCATCTTCTTGGGCAGGCCGCACTGGTGGAGCTTGAGCTTGGGGCCCACGGTGATGACCGAACGGCCGGAATAGTCCACGCGCTTGCCCAGCAGGTTCTGGCGGAAGCGGCCCTGCTTGCCCTTGATCATGTCCGAGAGGGACTTGAGCGGGCGGCCGTTGGTGCCGGTGATGGCCCGGCCGCGGCGGCCGTTGTCGAACAGGGCGTCCACGGCCTCCTGGAGCATGCGCTTTTCGTTGCGGATGATGATCTCGGGCGCGCCGAGCTCGATGAGGCGCTTCAGCCGGTTGTTGCGGTTGATGACGCGCCGGTAGAGGTCGTTCAAGTCCGAGGTGGCGAAGCGGCCGCCGTCCAGGGGCACCAGGGGGCGCAGTTCGGGCGGAATGACCGGGATGACCTCCATGATCATCCACTCGGGCTTGTTGCCCGACTCCACGAAGGCCTCGACGATCTTCAGTCGCTTGGTCAGCTTCTTCTTCTTGGTCTGGGAGCGCGTGGCCTGCGACTCCTCGCGCAGCACGGTGCGCAGCGTGGGCAGGTCCAGTTCCTCCAACAGGGAGCGGATGGCCTCGGCGCCCATGCCGACCTTGATGGCGTCCTCGCCGTAGTGGTCGATGATCTGGAAGTACTGGTCCTCGGAGATGACCTGGTGCTTGGTCAGGCTGGTTTCGCCCGGATCGAGCACCAGGAAGGAGTCGAAGTAGAGCACCTTCTCCAGGTCGGCCATGGTCATGTCCAGCAGGGTGCCGATCTTGGAGGGCAGGGTCTTGAGGAACCAGATGTGCGCCACCGGGGCGGCGAGCTCGATGTGGCCCATGCGCTCGCGGCGGACCTTGGAGGCGATGACCTCCACGCCGCACTTCTCGCACACGATGCCGCGGTGCTTCATGCGCTTGTACTTGCCGCAGTTGCACTCGTAGTCCTTCACGGGCCCGAAGATCTTGGCGCAGAACAGGCCGTCGCGCTCGGGCTTGAAGGTCCGGTAGTTGATGGTTTCCGGTTTCTTGACCTCGCCGTAGGACCATTCGCGGATGGTTTCGGGCGAAGCGATGGAGATCTGAATGGCCTTGAGCTGGCGGCTGGAGATGCCGCTGGCCGAAGTGCCCCGTAAGGTGAACAGTTCGTCCAGACTCATGTCCGTGCACCCCTGAGTGTCGTGTTTGCCGGGCGGCCTCGCGATGCGGGTGCGGCCGCCGGTCATGAAAAGGCTATGTGGGCCCCCGCCCGCGCTTCGGCGCGGGCGGGGGTTGCATATCGGTCGCGGACCGGTCCTAGACGAAATCCTGCCTGGAGCCGGTGCGCTTCTTGCGCTTGCCCTCTTCCTGGATCAGCGTCACGTCCAGCCCAAGGCTCATGAGCTCCTTGACCAGGACGTTGAAGGACTCGGGCAGCCCGGCCTCCAGGAAGTTGTCGCCCTTGACGATCTTCTCGTACATCTTCACGCGGCCCTGCACGTCGTCGGACTTGACGGTGAGGAA
>JACCQO010000063.1 GCA_015709205.1 Desulfovibrionaceae bacterium | reverse complement strand
CCCTCCCCCCCAAAAAAACAGGCCGGTCGCACCGCGACCGGCCTGCCGGCGATCCGAAAACGGATGCAGCCCGCTAGTACGTGAGCACGGACCAGCCGTCCTTGAGCATGTCCGTGAGCGGCTCGCCCGCGTAGATCACGTCCACGCCCAGGGCCTCGAGCTCCTCGACCACCTTGTAGTTCATGGCGCAGCGGCGGCAGGCCAACACCTCCACGCCCGCCGTGGCCATTTCCTTCACTTTCTTCTGCAGCGCCCTGTCCGTGGCCAGCAGCTTGGCCGCCGGGCCCCAGACCAGGCAGCGCACGCGCTCCCACCAGCCCTTGCGGCGGGCGTTGTGCGCGTACATCAGCGCCGCGTTCAGGGCCACCTCGCGGTCGCCCGAAACCCACATCACGCACAGCCCCACGGGTTCGGGCCGCTCGACCTGCTCAGACGCCATGCCAATCCCTCCAGGGTTTCCAGTTCTCCACCAGGGCGGCGACGGCGGCGTACCCGGCCGCGCCGGGGTGGACCCCGTCTCCCGCGCCCAGGCTGTCCGCATAGGCCTTTGCCCCGGCCAACGGGGTGAAAACGTCCAGATAGTCCACGCCCATCTCCGCGCAGAGCGCGCCGTAGGCCCGGTTCAGCTCCGCCAAGCGCGCGCGGAAGGCTGCGCGCAGCACGGGCAGGGGCCCGGCCATGAGCACGCGGCCCGCACGCCCGGCGCGCTCCAGTATCTCGCGCGCCATCCCGGCCGATTCCTCCACGCCCAACCGCACGCGCCCGCCCTCCTCGACCATGTCGGCCACGCCGAAGCTGCAGAACAGCCCGGCGTCGATCCCGGCGGGCACGCGGGCCGCGATCTCCGCGTCCAGCCGGGCCAGGATGTTGCGGCTGGTGTCGCGGCGCACGCCCAGGTTGTAGGCCGTGGGCGCGAAACCGCGCCCGGCGGCCGTGCGCAGCACGCGCCCCGGCCAGCCCAGCCGCTCGGGGTCGTTGACCCCGTTGACCAGCGAATCTCCGAAAAAGCACACGATTTCCATGGAAAGTCCTCCGCTGGGCGGAGCATAGGGCACCCCCCGCCGCCCCGCAACCGCCGTGCTTTCATAGTTCCATATGTACAACAATTATGTTAGAAGAATGCGCGAGACAACCCCGAACCGGTGACGCGCAACGCACTACAGGAGGACGACATGCGGCTTTTCGCACTGCTCTTCACCCCCTTTGCCCTGGCGCTTCTGCTCTGCGCTCCGTCCGTCTCTTCGGCCGACGAAAGCCACTACGTCGGCAGCAAGACCTGCAGCGAGTGCCATCCGGACGAATACGAAAACTTCTCCAAGTACGCCAAGAAGGCGCACTCCTACAAGAGCGTGCAGAAAATGGCCCCAAAGCTCACCGAAGAGGAGCTCAAGGGCTGCTACTCCTGCCACATGACCGGCTACGGCAAGCCCGGCGGGTTCGTCAGCTTCGAGAAGACCCCGGACCTGGCCGACTGCGGCTGCGAAGTCTGTCACGGCCCCGGGAGCCAGCACGTGGAGTCCGGCGGGGACACGGAATACATCCACAACCCGACCCTGGAACAGTGTACCGTGTGCCACAACTCCGAGCGCGTCTCGGCCTTCGACTTCAAGCCCCTGCTGCACGGCGGAGCGCACTAGCCCGCCCGGCCCCGGGGAACCGGGGCCAATACGCTCCCGCCCAAAAAAGAGGCGGACGCCGTCGGCGTCCGCCTCTTTTTTTGCCGTATCCGGAACCACTGTCCGGGACCGCCCGGCCGCTACATCATGGGGATGTCGAAGTTGACCTCGGTGTCCAGCACGTAGCCCTCGGGCTTTTCGTTGATGAGGATCTTCTCCAGCAACTTTTTCTGCTTGGGATTGAGATCCACGAAGGAACCGCCCGAGACGCCGCGCGTGCTGTGCCGGATCACGACCTGGAGTTTCTTGATCTTGACCGCCTCCTGGGAGCCGAGATCGAAGGTCAGGACCTGGCCCACGGCGGGCGTGTCCTCTTCGGTCTTGAAGGCGATGCCGCCCATGGAGATGTTGACCACGTGCAGCGGGTCCGCCCGCCGGGGCACGAGCATCACGTAGTCGGCCAGGGGAATGCGCGCGGCCTTGCGGTGCTCGTTGTACTTGGGCTCCTCCGGCGGGCCCTCGTCCTCGATCACCGTGACCTTCTTCTGCTTTTCCTTGTCGATGCAGTAGTCCTTCCAGGACGTGCCCGTGAGGTTGAGGAAGTGGATCTGGGCCTTGACGCTGGACCCGCCGCCGCCCGTGCGCTCCAGGGCGTCGGTGATGGTCTGCACGGCCTTTTCCTCGTCGCCGACCTCCTGATAGGTCTCGCTCAGCTCGCAGGCCACGTCCGCGTCCTGCGGCGCCGCGCTCACGGCCTTTTCGAACCGCTCGATGGCCTTGTCCAGACGGCCCTCGGCCTTGTGCCGCCTGGCGGCGGTCTGGAAGGGGTTGGCCGTGGCCGGATTCTGGCGCTTGAGCTCCTCGTAGAGCCGCAGGGCCTCGCCGTCGCGGTCGAGCAGGGCGTAGGACTCGGCGGCCTTGCCCAACAGGGCGTTGGACCCGGCGTGGTCGCCCATGCCGAGCTTGGCTTCGGCCAGCCCCTTGATGGCCTCGGGAAAATTGCGTTTGAGCTTCAGGGCCTTGGCGAATTCCGCCGTGGCCTGGTAGTGCTTGCGGCTCTTGAGAAAGGCGAAACCCCGGGCGAAATGCTTGCGCGCCTCCAGGTCCGCGGGGTCGGCCGCCACCTGCAGGCACTCGATCTTGGTCGCCAGGGCTTCGGCCTCGAAGGGCTTGGCGATGAAGTTGCGCGCCCCGGCGAGCACCGCGGCGCGGATGCGCTCCTGTTCCGTGGTGGCCACGCCCACGAGCAGCGGCACCCCGGCCAGGGCCTCGTCGTGGCGCATGGCCTTGGTCAGGACGAAGGACTCGGCCTCCAGGGTGTCGAAATCCGCGAGCACGAAATCCGCCCCCCCGGCCTTGAGCAGGGCGAAGGCGCGTTTGCTGTCCGGCGCAAAGGCCACCTCGGCCACGCCGGCAGCCGTAGCGACCCCGGCCGCCATGGTGCGGCCGGACTCGTCGGCATCCACGATGAGCAGGCGCGGCGGGGCGGACAGCGCCATGCGAACCTCCCTCCCAAACCGAACGTTGTGCTGCTTACCATCTGTAATTGTCGAATGTTGTATGCCTGTTCTGCAATAATGACAAGAAACTCCGACCGAAAAATCCGCCCCGAGGCCGAAGGCCCCGTTCACGGATCAGGCCCGCGGCCGCCGGTCGTTGCGCTTGGCCGTGATCCACTCCACGTCCACGGCCACGACCGCTGTCTTGGCCAGCGCGGCCTCGGAAAACCCGTACTCGCGGTCGCTGTAGTGGGCCATGAGCAGCTTGAGCCCGGCGTGCCGCTCGGCCGGATCCGCAAGCACGCGCGCGCGGCCCGCGCCGATGACGCTGGCATAGGAGCAGGTGGCCTCGCAGGCCCGCTCGCCCTCCAGGCCGTGCACCTCGCGCCAGGCCACGGCGCAGAAGCCCACCTCGGGCCGGGCGCGCAGGAGGTCCAGCTTGCGGCCCTCCAGGGCGCAGTGCAGGTAGAGGGTCCGGCCGTCGTAGCCGAAGTTCATGGGCACGGGATAGGGCGCGCCCTCGTCGGCCAGGGCCAGCACCAGATGGTCGGCGGCCAGGAGCACGGCGTCCACCTCGGCGCGGTCGGCCAGTTCGCGGTTCGCCTTGCGCATGGGATGCATCAGCGCACCTCCCCGTGCGGCCCGTAGGCCCCGGCCAGGTTGTCCAGCAGGCGGGCCAGGAGCGGCCCGGCCTCGGCCAGCCCGGCGGGCGCGGCCGCGCGCATGGCCGCCACGTCCTGCACGTACTCCCCGCCGTCGGCCATCTCCGCGGCGCAGGCCGCGATCAGCCCGTCCATGGACTCGGCCGTGGTCTCCAGGTGGAACTGCAGCCCCACGACCTTGTCGCGGTGCACGAAGGCCTGGTTGGCGCATCCGGCCGAAAAGGCCGCGTGCGCCGCGCCGGGCGGAATGGCGAAGGTGTCGCCGTGCCAGTGGAAGGCCGTGAAGGATTCCGGGAACCCGGCAAAGGGCGTGGTGGTTCGCGCCTGCGGGGACAGGCAGACCGGGAGCCAGCCGATCTCGCGGTGCGCGCCGCGCGTCACCGGGCCGCCGAGCACGTCGGCCATGAGCTGCGCGCCCAGGCACACGCCGAGCACCACCCTGTCGGCCTCGATGGCCAGGGCGATGGCCCGCTTTTCGGCCTCGAGCCAGGGGAACCTGTCGTCTTCGTAGATGTTCATGGACCCGCCCATGACCACCAGCCAGTCGTAGTCGGCCGGAGCCGGCGGGGTCTGGCCCGCGTACAGCAGCGTGGAGGCCACCTCCCAGCCGCGCGCGCGCGCCCAGGCGCCGATGGCCGCCTCGTCCTCGAACTCCTCGTGTCGGAAGACCTGCATCCTCAACGTGTTCGCCTCCTGGCGCGGCCCGTGGAGGACCGCCGCCGCCTGCGCGCCCTGGCGCGGGCGCTGGGTTCACGCTACAGTGGGACATGCGCCCCAGCCTGTCGATCATCCTTCCGGTACTGCATGAGGCCGCGACAATCAACGCCGCGGTGGACCACGCGCTGGACCTGCCCTACGGCGGCGCGCGCGAGGTCATCGTGGCCGACGGCGCGGCCGAGGCCGACACCCTGCGCGCCCTGGCGCACCGGCAGGGGCGCGGCGCGGGACGGACGCCAAACACGGAGGACGCGGAGGACACAAAGGACGCGGAGGACACAAAGGACGCGAAGGACGCGAAGGACACCGGGACCGGACGCGACGGGGACGTTCTCGACGGGACCGTGCTCCTGGTGCGCGCCCCGAAGGGGCGGGCGCGGCAGATGAACGCCGGGGCCGCACTGGCGCGCGGCGAACTGCTCCTCTTCCTGCACGCGGACACGCGGCTGCCCGAACAGGGGCTGGAACTGATCGCGGACGCCCTGGCCGGGGCCGGGGCGCAAGGGCCGCCGGGCGGAAACCGCGCGCCCGTGGCCGGAGCCTTCGGCCTGGAGGTGGCCACGGAGCGGCCCGTGCTGCGGCTGCTGGCGCGCCTGTCGGACCTGCGCAACCGGCTCACGCGCACGCCCTACGGCGACCAGGCCCAGTTTTTTCGCGCGGACGCGTTCCGGGAGTTCGGCGGCTTTGCGGAAATCCCGATCATGGAGGACGTGGAGATCATGCGCCGGTTGCGCCATGCGGGCCGCCGCGTGGCCGTGCTGCGCGAGCGGGCGCGCACCTCGGCCCGGCGCTGGGAGGCCGAAGGGCTGCTGCGCGCCACCCTGCGCAACCTGGCGCTGCGCACCCTCTACGGCCTGGGCGCGTCGCCGGAATTTTTGGCGCGCTGGTACCGGCCGCACGGCGCGGCCCCCACGACCGATACCGCGCATGCACCGCTCGGCCGCGACGCCGAGGCCGTGCTCCTCTTCGCCCGCGAACCCGAGCCCGGGCGCGTCAAGACACGCCTGGCGCAGTCCCTGGCCGCGCCGGCCGCGGGACCGGCCGGGCGGACGGCCGCCGAACGCGCGGCCGCGGACCTCTACGCCGCCTTCGTGCGGGACATTCTCGCCGGGTTGGCGCGCGTGGACGCGGACCTGACCGTGGCGCACCATCCGGCCCATGCGCCGCTCCTGGCCGCGCTGCTCGGCCCCGAGACGGCCCGCGAAGCGCAGCACGGCGCGGACCTGGGCGAACGCATGGCCGCCGCGCTGACACGCGCCTTTGCGCGCGGGGCCGAACGCGCCGTGCTCCTGGGCAGCGATTTGCCGGGCGTGCCGCCCGAGGCCGTGCGCGCGGCCCTGGACGCGCTGCGCACCCACGACGCCGTGCTCGGACCGGCCGAGGACGGCGGCTACTGGCTCATCGGCTTCACGCGCAGCGCCTTTGCGGGCCGGGGCGGCGGGAATCCGGACGATGCGCCTCCCGACGGCGCTACGGCGGACGACACGACCACGGGCCACGCGAGAAGGGAGACCTCGCCCCAAGGGCATCCGCCGGGAGCATTCGCGCAAACGATCTTCGCGGGCATGGCCTGGGGCGCGGCGGACGTGGCCGAGGAAACCCTGCGCCGCCTGGACCGGGCCGGGGCGCGCACGGCGCGCGCCGCCACGTGGCGCGACGTGGACGACGCGCAGGACCTGCGCGAACTGGTTCGCCGCGCCGCCGCCGACCCGGCCCTGGCCGCGCGCATCCCGCAGACCCTGGCCGCACTGCGCGCCCTGCCGGAGGCGTGGAGCGGATTGCGCGACGCGGCGGCGGGGGCACTCGGTCCGGACAGCGGCGCGTCCGCCGCGCGCGGAGCGGACGCGCCGTGCGACCCGCCGTGCGACCCCGACGGATCGGGACGTCCGCCCCGCGCCGCCGCGCCACTGGACAGGACGGACCCGGCGAACGTACAACCGCCCGAGCGCGTCGCGGCCGCCGACGCGGCGACGGCCCGCGAAGCCCGGACGGACGGACCGGTCCGCACCGCAGCCGCCGACGACGCGCCGACACCACCCGAGGAGCAACAACCGTGATCCCGACGCCCCTGCTCAGCCTGCGCGACGTGGCGCGCCACTTCAGCGTGCGCCGTGGCGTGCTGGACGGCACGGACCGGGTGCTGCGCGCCGTGGACGGCGTGGACCTGGACGTGGCGCGCGGCGAGACCGTGGGGCTGGTGGGCGAATCCGGGTGCGGCAAGTCCACGCTGGCGCGCATGGCCGTGCGCCTCATGAAGCCCAGCGCCGGGCGCGTGCTCTACGCGGGCGCGGACATCTGGAACGGCACCCCGGCGGACATGGACGGAACGGCGCGGGACGGCGGAACCGCCGGGACGCGCCCGGGCCCCGTGCGCAACGCGGCTCACGACTGGACGCGCGAGTACCCGCGCCGGGTGCAGATGATCTTTCAGGACCCGTTCTCCTCGCTGAACCCGCGCCGCAGCGTGGGCGCGGCCATCGGCGAGTCGCTGGCCGCGCTGTCCATCGGCTCGCGCGCGTGGCGGCGCGGGCGGGTGGCCGAGCTGCTGGAACGCGTGGGCCTGGCTCCGGACCACTCGGCGCGCTATCCGCACGAATTTTCCGGCGGCCAGCGCCAGCGCATCGCCATCGCCCGCGCCCTGGCTCCGGAACCGGAGCTGGTGGTCTGCGACGAGCCGGTCTCCGCGCTGGACGTGTCCATCCAGGCCCAGGTGCTCAACCTGCTGCGCGAGCTGCAGGAGACCATGGGCCTGACCTACCTGTTCATCTCGCACGATCTCTCGGTGGTCAGCCACGTCAGCGACCGGGTGGCGGTGATGTACCTGGGCAGGCTGGTGGAGCTCGCCCCGGGCGACGCGCTGCTGGCCGCGCCCGAGCATCCGTATGCGCAGGCGCTGGTCCAGGCCGCGCCCGTGCCGGACCCGGCGCGCCGCGCCGCGCGGGCCGCGCTGCTCACCGGCGACGTGCCCAGCCCCATCGACCCGCCGTCCGGCTGCGCCTTCCACACCCGCTGCCCGCACGCCATGGACATCTGCTCGCGCCAGGACCCCGCCTGGACCGCCACGGCCCCCGGCCGCTCCGTCCGCTGCTTCCTCTATTCCGCAGCCTGACGCTGCACCCCTTTCGGCAGCAATGCTGCCGCACCCTTTTCGCGGGCGTCGGGTGCTGCGGCCGCATCCGGGCTTTCCTTCGCCCGCGCTCAACGGCCGCCTGCCAACGACCACCTGCCGGTCCCAGCCACCTCTTTTTTAAGCCCTCAGGGCGCATCCACCGCCAAAGGCAGCGGCGGCCCGGCGCCCGGTTGCCTCTCAACCGTTCCCGCCACTCGACCCCGCCACGGCCCCCGCGCGCCATCACCGGGAACCCATCGCCCGGTTCTCCCTCCCCTCCCCGCCTCCCCCCAGCCCTTCGCCGGCTCGCTGGATATTTCATTATTGAAATATTGTCATATCCATTAGTTCATTTTTGCACGCTTTCTCCGGGTATTTGAAATGCTCCGCGGCCCGACGCGCGTGAAATATTGTCTACAATATACCAGGGTCAAACGACTTCTTCCCCGCTCCTCGAAGTTGGCAGGCTTATTGCTCAAACACATGCAATTCAACTTCTGGAGGATGTCATGAAGTCCATCATTGTGATGCACGAGAAAGACAACGTGGGTAATGCGCTTGAGGATATCCGCAAGGGGGATGACGTCTCCTACGCCACGAACGGGCAGAAGCAGCACCTCGTCGCCCAGGACGACGTCCCCTTCGGGTTCAAGGTCGCGTTGCGCGACATCGCGCCCGACGCGGACATCGTCAAGTACAAGGAGGTAATCGGCATGGCCTCGCGGCCCATCAAGGCCGGCGAATGCGTCCACATCCACAACGTGAAGGGCAAGCGGGGCCGCGGCGACCTCGAGGAGGCACAGGCATGAAGTTCAAAGGATTCATCCGCCCCGACGGTTCCGTCGGCATCCGCAACCACGTGCTGATCATGGCCAACGCGCGCGGCGCATCCAACCTGGCGCTGCTGATCGCGCGGCTCGTGCACGGGGCCACGGTCTACGTGCAGCCCCAGGAGGGCGGCCGCGACACCGCGGACCGCCAGACCATCGCGCGCACGCTCATCGGCGCGGCCAGAAACCCCAACGTGGGCGGCGTGCTCGTGGTCGGGGTCAAGGAAAACGGCGGCTATCCGGAATTCGACGCCGCGAACTTCGTGGATGCCATCGCGGCCAGCGGCAAGCCCGTGGAGACGGTCTTCCTGAACTCCAGCGGCGGGCTGCAGCACGCCCTGGGCGAAGGCATGCGCAAGGCGCGCGCGCTGATCCAGAAGGCCAGCGAGTGCGAGCGCGAGGAAGTCGGCCTGGGGGACCTGAGCGTGGCCGTCAAGTGCGGCTACTCCGACCCCACCTCGGGCATGTCCGGCAACCCCGTGGTCGGCTATCTGTTCGACCGCATCGTGGAGGCCGGCGGCACGGCCATGTTCTCCGAGACCACCGAGGTCATCGGGGCCGAGCACATCCTGGCCAAGCGGTTCACGGACGAGGGGCAGCGCCGCAAGTTCCTGGACGCCGTGGCGCGGGTCGAGGCCCAGGCCAAGGCCACCGGCGAGGACATCCGCAAGATCAACCCCATTCCGGCCAACATCCAGGCGGGCCTGACGACCCTGGAGGAGAAGTCTCTGGGCGCCATCGTCAAGTCCGGCAGCATGCCCATCCAGGGCTGCGTGGCCTACGGCGAGAAGCCCGAGGGCCGCGGCCTGTACTTCATGGACGCCTGGATGTCGTCGTCGGCCCTGTTCCTGGGCTTTGCGGCCGCGGGCGCGGTGCTGACCATCTTCCAGGTGGGCGGCGGCCGCTTCCCCGAGGACGCGCTGATGCCCTCGGCCCAGAGCGGGCTGGTGGCCCCGACGCTGTTCATGACCGGCAATCCCCACGCCTACGAGAACATCCACGAGGAAGTGGACTTCACGTCGGGCACGGTGATTTCCGAGAAGGAGCCCCTGGCCTCGGCCGGCGACCGCCTGGTCAGGGAGGTCCTGCGCTGCGCCTCGGGCCGGCTGGTCAAGGGTGAAATCATGGGCGTGAAGGAATTCCCGGAGATGTACCTGCAAGGCCCCTGCCTGTAGCCGGGAGATTTGACCTGATGGAGGTGGCCGGGGTAGCGGGGAACCCTGGCCACCGAGGTGGAACAGGCCGTCCAACCTCCCGGACCTGCCGGGAAACTGATGACGAACTCGTACAAATGGAGGAGGACATGAGGAAGGGATTCATAGTATTGACGTGCGTGCTGGCGATCTGCTGCCTGGCCCTGCCGGCCCTGGCCGGTTCCTATCCGGAAAAGCCCATCCAGGTGATCGTGCCCTACAAGCCCGGCGGGGGCAGCGACGTGTCCGCCCGCATCGTTGCCGAGCACCTCAAGAAGTATCTGCCCCAGCCCGTGGTCGTCACGAACATCTCGGGCTCTGCGGGCGGCATGGGCGCCATGGCGGCCATGAAGTCCCGGCCGGACGGCTACACCGTCTTCTGGGAGCACCCGACCATGACCATGACGCCGCTGGTGCGCAAGACCAAGTACTCGTGGAAGTCCTTTGACCCCGTGTGCATGGTGGCCTCGGCCCCCATGTGCCTGATCGTGCCCAAGGACAGCCCCTGGAAGACCTCGCAGGAAGCCTTCGCGGCGATCAAGGCCGCGCCCGGCAAGTACCGCTTCCCCATGGCCATGGCCGGCGTCTCCCAGTTCGTCTACCTCTACATCCAGGACGCCACCGGCATCGAGCCGCTGGCCATCCCGACCACGGGCGACAAGAACCGCATCCTGAGCCTGCTGGGCGGCAACGGCGACATCACCTGCGTGACCTTCTCCGCGGCCCTGCCCTACGCCAAGTCCGGCGACCTGCGCATCCTGGGCATCGTCTCCGACGCGCGCTCGCCCTTTGCGCCCGACGTTCCGACGCTGAAGGAACAGGGCGTGGACGCGGCCTACGACTTCCTCTACACGGCCTGGTTGCCCAAGGGCAGCCCCAAGGAAGCCGCCGAGACCCTGAAGGCCGCCTTCCAGAAGGTCCTCGGAGACCAGGACTGCCTCAGCGCCCTGGCCGAGCAGTGCATCGTGCCCAACTACAAGGACACCCCGGAAACCATCGCGATCTGGGAAGCCCAGTCGCGGCTCAACGAAGAAGTGGCCAAGCGGCATAACCTCCTGATTCAGGAATAGGCACCTCCCCGTAGCCCTTCCCCCAGGCCCGTTCGTTCCCGGGCCGGGGGGAAGGGCCCAAGAGGGCGAACCCCAACCCGCGGAGAAACGGTCCATGAAGGTCAAAACCGGAGACTTCGTCACCGCCCTGATCCTCCTGCTTTTCGGGGCGCTTCTGTTCCAACGCTGCTGCGCGCTGCGCCCGGCCTGCATCATCGCGGGCGGCCCGGTCTTCTTCCCGAAGATCATCATCGGAATCATGGTCCTGCTGTCCCTGGTGCTCATCTACCAAAGCGTGGAGCGCACGGGCGGCAAGGTGCCCGGCGCAAAGGCCCGAAGCGCCGCCGATCCCTGGCAGACCCTGGTGCTGCGCTGGTCGCTGGTGGGCCTGGTGGCGATCTATCTGCTGGTCATGCCGTGGCTGGGCTACGCGCCCGCGACGATCCTCTTCCTGGTGGCGGCCATGTGCATGCTCGGGCCCACGAAGCCCAGGAACATCGCCATCTACTGCGTCGTCTCCGGGGCCGTGACCGGCGTGCTCTACTACGTTTTCGGCGTGATGCTGACCGTCTTCTTGCCGTAGGGGAAATCCATGTTCGATCTGAGCCAGATATTTCACGTTCTCGAGCCGCTCAATCTGCTGCTCATGTTCCTGGGCGTCTTCGGCGGCCTGGTGATCGGGGCCATGCCCGGACTGACCTCGACCATGGCCGTGGGCCTGCTGGTGCCCGTGACCTTCGGCATGCACGTGGACCAGGGGCTGGTCACGCTCGTGGCCGTGTACATCGGCGGCATCTCCGGCGGCCTGGTCTCGGCGACGCTGCTGAACATCCCGGGCACGCCGTCCTCGGTGGCCACCACCTTCGACGCCTTTCCCATGGCCCGGCGCGGCGAGGCGGGCAAGGCCCTGGCCTACGGGGTATTCGCCTCGTTCCTGGGCGGCCTGTTCTCGTTCTTCATCCTGGCCCTGGTGGCCCCGGCGCTCGGGCGCTTCGCCCTGCGCTTCGGGCCCTACGAATACTTCGCCCTGGTCATCTTCACCCTGAGCTGCATCGTCTCCATCTCGGGCAAGTCGCTGGTCAAGGGCCTGCTCTCCGCCTGCGTGGGGCTGCTCATGGCCATGGTCGGCGTGAGCGAGCCCGACAGCGTGACGCGCTTCACCTTCGGGCTGGACGCCCTGGAGGCGGGCTTCTCGGTCATGCCCGTGCTCATCGGCATGTACGCCATCGCGCAGATCCTCCAGGACGTGGCCTTCATCAAGAAGCCCTTCAACATCATCAGCGCCAACTTCTCGCCCAGGGAATTCCTGGCCGTGGCCGCGCGCTTCCGCAACTCCGTCAAGAACCTGGTGCGCTCCTCGCTCATCGGCGTGGGCGTGGGCATCCTGCCCGGCGTGGGCCCGGGGCTGTCGAACATCGTGGCCTATTCCCAGGCCAAGTCAGCGTCCGACGATCCGGACAGCTTCGGCCAGGGCAACCCCGACGGCATCATCGCCTCGGAGTCGGCCAACAACGCGGCCACGGGCGGCGCCCTGATCCCCCTGCTGACCCTGGGCATCCCCGGCGACGCCACGACCATGATGATGCTCGGCGCGTTCATGATCCACAACGTCCAGCCCGGCCCGCTGCTGATGCGCGACAACGCCGACCTGGTCCTGACGATCTTCGTGGCCTACTTCGTCAGCAACATCTTCATGCTGCTGCTGCAGATCTACTTCATCCGCGTGCTGATCAAGGCGCTGATGGTCCCGCGCTACATCCTCTATCCCGTGATCCTGGCCATGTGCGGCATCGGCTGCTACGCCCTGAACAACACCATGTCCGACGTCTGGGTCTTCCTGATCCTGGGCCTGGTGGGCTACTTCTTCTGCCGCCAGGGCTTCCCGCTGCTGCCGCTCGTGCTCGGGCTGATCCTCGGGCGCATGGCCGAGGACCAGCTCAGGATCAGCTGGGTCATGGGCCACGACAGCCTCGTCGGCTACCTGGACCGGCCCATCGCCCTGACCTTCCTGGGCCTGTCCGCGATTTCCGTGGCCTACGCCCTGTACTGCAAGCGCAGGGCCCGGCTCCGGAGCAAGGCCGGCGCGGGTGCGGCCTGCGCCTCCTGACCCGCAACGCACGGACGAAATCGGAACACCGCCATGAAGTACAATCCGCAGTTTCCCACGATGGTCCTGCCCGGCCTGTCCGAACAGCCCATCCCGCAGTTCCTGGGCGTCACCGTCCGCCAGCCCGAACTCGCGGCCCTGCAGGACCTGGAGGGCCCCCTGGACAAGGCCATGACGGCCGGCGCGCGGCTGGACGCCCTGCCGCCCGGGGCCCGCGTGGCCGTGGCCGTGGGCAGCCGGGGCATCGCCGACCTGCCCAAGGTGGTGCGCGGCGTGACCGACCGGCTGCGCGCCCGGGGGCTCGCCCCGTTCATCGTGCCCGCCATGGGCAGCCACGGGGGCGGCACGGCCGAGGGCCAGGTCGGCATGCTGGACCATCTCGGCGTGAGCGAGAAGAGCATGGGCGTTCCCGTGCTTTCGAGCATGGAGACCGTGGACCTGGGCGAGGTGGAGCCCAACGTGCACGCGCACATCGACCGCAACGCCTTCGAGGCCGACGGCATCGTGATCGTGGCCCGGGTCAAGGCCCACACCAACTTCGAGGCGGAGATCGAAAGCGGCCTGCACAAGATGGTTTCCGTGGGGTTGGGCAAGGCCATGGGCGCGCGCAACGTGCACATCTACGGCCGCCGGGGGTTGGCCGAACTGATGCCGCGCATCGCGGCGCAGTCCCTGGCCCGGGCCCGGTTCGTGCTGGCCGTGGCCGTGGTGGAGAACAGCCACCACCAGTTGGCCGTGCTGGAGGGCGTGGCCCCGGAGGACTTTCCCGAGGCCGACCGGCGGCTGCTGGCCCTGTCCAAGGCGCACGCGCCGAGCCTGCCCTTTGCGCAGGCCGACCTGCTGGTGGTGGAATACCTGGGCAAGGACATCAGTGGCACGGGCATGGACAGCAAGGTCATCGGCCGCGAGGGCTTCCGGGGCGATCCCCTGGCCTCGCCCTACCTCAACTCCATCGTGGCCCTGCGCACGACCGAGGCCTCGGCGGGCAACGGCACGGGCGTGGGCAATTCCGACTTCATTCCCCTGGAGATGGCCAACGGCCTGGACCTGATGGCCATGGCCTTCAACGCCCTGACCTCGGCGGGCACGATCCGGGTGCGCATCCCGCCGGTGCTGCCCACGGAACGCGACGTCGTGCAGGGCGGGCTACGCCTGTGCTGGCAGCCGGACGTCTCCCGCGTGCGGGCCTGCGTCATCCGGTCCACCTCCGCCCTGGACCGCATGCTGATCACCCGCCCGCTGCTGGAGGAACTCCAGGCCAGGGGCGCGGTGCTGGACGTCTGGAAATCCGCGCACGACCTGCAGTTCGACGCGCGCGGAGTTCTCGAAACCGGGCTCTGATCCGGCCGGTTTCGCGGAAGCGCGTCCGCCAGCGCGCTTCCCGGCGCGGACCGCACGCCTGCACGCGGTGCGGCCCGCGCCGCCTGGACAGGCGGCGCCCCCGCGGGTATCCTCGACCCCGGTGCGTCGGCGTGCGCCCGCCGCCACTTTCAGCCCCGCGCAAGGCGTCCCATGGCATCCGACATCGCCGTCATCGCCCCGGACCTGGAGCTCGTGGCCCAGTTCGAAGAACTGCGCCAGGAGACGATCCTGGACTTCTCCGTGCACAAGGGGTTGCTCGAGGAGGCCGTCACCGTGGGCCGGGAGCTCATCGACCAGGGCGCCAAGGTCCTGGTCAGCCGGGATGCCACGGCCAACATGCTCCGCGCCGCCTTTTCCACGCCCGTGGTGGACATCCCCGTGACCATCCACGACGTGCTCCCGCTCATCGACCAGGCCCGCAACTACAGCGAGCGCATCGCGGTGGTCGGCTTCGGCCAGCCCATCAAGGCCGCGCGCGTGGTGGCCCCGGTCCTGTCCGTGCAGTTGGAGATCGTGCAGCTCAAGGTGCCCACGGAGCTTCCCGAGGCGGTGGCCCGGGTCAAGGCCATGGGCATCACCGCAGTGGTGGGGTCGGCCACGGTGGTGGCCGCGGCCGAAAAGATCGGCCTGCGGGGCTTCTCCATCCGCATGCAGAAGGTGGTGCTGCGCGACGTGCTCGAGCAGGCCGCCAAGGTGCTCGACGTGCTGCGCCGCGAGCACGAGTGGAAGCTCCGGCAGCAGGCCAGCATCGACGCGGCGCGCGAGGGCGTCATCGTGCTCGACGCCCAGGGCCGCCTGCTGCACGCCAACCAGTGGATGCAAATGGACCCGAGCCTGGGGGGCGCGCTCTTCGAGAACGACGGCGCGGACCGCACGCTGCGCGACCCGGAGATCCTGGACGCGGTGCGCGGGTGCAAGGGCTGGCGGGGCATGGTCTCCTCGGGCCAGGCCGGCATCGAATTCGTCTGCCGCGTGCATCCCGTGGTGCGCGACGGCAAGAACTTCGGGGCGGTGCTGCTGCTGGAGCACGGCGGGGCCAAAAAACAGGACCTTCAGCACGAGACCTTTTTCGGCAAGGGCCTCGTGGCCGAGTACCAGTTCAAGGACATCGTGCACGACGGCCCGGCCATGCGCGACCTGATCAGCCGCGCCCAGCGCTACGCCAGCGTGGACTCCACGGTGCTGATCCTGGGCGAATGCGGCACGGGCAAGGAGCTGATCGCCCAGAGCCTGCACAACGCCAGCCGCCGCCGGCACGGGCCGTTCGTGGCCGTGAACTGCTCGGCGCTGCCCGAGCAGCTCCTGGAGAGCGAACTGTTCGGCTATGTGGACGGAGCCTTCACCGGCGCGCGCAAGGGCGGCAAGAAGGGCATCCTGGAACTGGCCGAATCCGGGACCCTGTTCCTGGACGAGATCGGGGAGATGTCCCTGCCCCTGCAGGTCAAGCTGCTCCGGGTCCTGGAGACGCGCCAGATCATGCGCGTGGGCGGCGACCGGATCATCCCGGTGAACGTGCGCATCCTCTGCGCCACGAACCGGAACCTGCCGCAGATGATCGACGAGCGGCGCTTCCGCGAGGACCTCTATTTCCGGATCAACGTGCTGCAGCTGACCCTGCCGCCCCTGCGGGAGCGCGGCTCCTGCCTGGACTCGCTGATCGGCTACTACAGCCGCGAGATCTGCTTCCGGCTGGGGCTGTGCCCTTCGGCCATCGCCCCGGACGCCTGGGAGGTGCTGCGCGAGTATTCCTACCCCGGCAACGTGCGCGAGCTGAAAAGCATCCTGGAGCGGCTCATCGTCGACCACCAGGGCGAACTCATCGACGCCCGCACCGTGCTGGAGAACCTGGAGGCCGCGGAGCGGCCCGCCGAGCGCCCCCGCGGCCAGGCCCCCGCGCCGCAGCACAAGCGCTTTCTGCGGCGCGAGGAGTTGCGCTTCATCCACAAGGCGCTCGACGAATGCGGCGGCAACCGGGCCGAGGCCGCCCGCCGTCTGGGCATGAGCACCACCACCCTCTGGCGCCGCCTCAAGGACGCCCAGTAACCCCCGCACTCCCCTCCCCGTCCGGCCTCCCCGCGCTCGTGACAGCCCGCACCGCCCTCCACCCTCCCATCAAAACGTTTCGGGGGGTGATGGTGGGGGTGGGGAGGGGGTCC
>JACCQO010000062.1 GCA_015709205.1 Desulfovibrionaceae bacterium | reverse complement strand
AGAGGGGACCCTTTCCCAAAGGGTCCCCTCTTCCTCCCCCGCCCCTCCCCCGGCTTCTTTTCCTACTCCAGCCGCTCCTCGCCCGACGCGAGGGCGGCGAGGGTGGCGGGGTCGAGGAGGGTGATGCGGTGGCCGTCGAGGGCGATGAGTTGTTGGTCGGCGAGGCGTTTGAGGATGCGCGAGAGGGTTTCGGGGATGGTGCCGAGGTAGGTGGCGAGCTGTCCCTTGGCCATGTCCAGGGTGACGGTCTGTGATTCCGGGTGTTCCTCGCGCAGCAGGAGCAGGTGCGCGGCGAGCCGGGCGGGCACTTCCTTGAGGCCGAGTTCCTCGACCTTGCGCACGAAGTGCAGCAGGCGCAGGGAGAGCAGCCCGAGCATGCCCAGGGCGAGTTCGGGTTCGCGGGCCATGGCCCGCTTGAGCGGCTCGCGCGGGATGAAGGCCAGGCGCGACGCGCGCAGGGCCTGGGCGTGCGCCGGGAAGCGCAGGCCCTTGAACACGGCGACCTCGCCGAAGGCCTCGCCGGGGCCGAAGACGTGCAGGATGTGTTCGCGGCCCGCGGGCGACATCTTGTAGATGCGCACCTGGCCCTGGAGCACGGCGTAGAAGCCGTCGCAGGCGTCGCCGTCGGCGAAGACGGCTTCGCCCTTGGCCACGGTGCGCGTCTGGACGAAGGCGGCCAGCAGGTCGAGGAGAGAACCGTCCAGTCCTTTGAAAAAGTCGAGTGTTTCCAGGTCGTCGCGGATGGGCATTATTTTCTCGTCGGTTTTTTTCGGTTTGTCGCGTTTTCTTGATATAGGTCAAGGTCCGAGTCCCTTGTCGAGGGCATGATGCGCTCAATGGATAGGAACCTTCAACCCCCGAGGGGAAGAGCAGGGAGACGCGTATGTTTTGTTATCAGTGCGAGCAGACGGCCAAGGGCCAAGGGTGCACCAGGATCGGCATTTGCGGCAAGCAGCCGGAGGTGGCGGCGTTGCAGGATCTGCTGGTGTACGCGCTGCAGGGGCTTTCGCGGGTGGCGGTGGCCGCGCGCGGCGCGGGCGTGGAGGACCGGGAGACGGACCGCTTCGTGTGCGCGGCGCTGTTCGCCACGCTGACGAACGTGAATTTCGATGCGGCGCGGTTCGTGGCCTTTGTCCGCGAGGCCGTGGCGCGGCGCGACAAACTGGCCGAGGCGGCCCGGGCCAAGGGCGCGGCGGTGCCGACCGACGGCGCGGCCGGGTTCGTGCCCTCTCTGGATCTGGCCGGGCTGGTGGCCCAGGGCGAGGAGCACGGCATCGAGCACGACCCGGAGACGAACGCGGATCTGAAGTCGCTGAAGCAGACCACGGTCTACGGGCTCAAGGGCTTGTGCGCGTATGCGGACCACGCGGCGATCCTGGGCCGGGAGGATCCGGAGCTGTACGCCTACGTGGAGCATGCCCTGGCCGAGACGACGCGCACGGACCTGACCCTGGAGCAGTGCGTGGAGGGCGTGCTGGAGTGCGGGCGGCGCAACGTGCGCGCCATGGAGCTGCTCGATGCGGCGAACACGGGCGCGTACGGGCATCCGGTGCCCACCGAGGTGCCGCTGGGCGCGAAAAAGGGCAAGGCCCTGCTGGTGTCCGGGCACGACCTCAAGGACCTGAAGATGATCCTGGAGCAGACCGAGGGCACGGGCGTGAACGTGTACACGCACGGCGAGATGCTGCCGTGTCACGGGTATCCGGAGCTGAAGAAACACGCGCATTTCTACGGGCACTACGGCACGGCGTGGCAGAACCAGAAGAAGGAGTTCGCGGAGTTTCCCGGGGCCATCGTGATGACGACCAACTGCATCCAGGACCCGGCGCACTACAAGGACAACATCTTCACCACCGGCCTGGTGGGCTGGCCCGGCGTCGCGCACATCGCGGACAAGGACTTCGGCCCGGCCATCCGGCGCGCGCAGGCCATGGACGGCTTTGCCGCGGACACGGACAAGGGGTCGGTGATGGTCGGCTTTGCGCGCAACGCGGTCATGGGCGTGGCCGGGCAGGTCATCGACGCGGTCAAGTCCGGCGCGATCCGGCATTTCTTCCTGGTGGCGGGCTGCGACGGGGCCAAGCCCGGGCGCAACTACTACACCGAGTTCGTGGAGAAGGTGCCCGAGGACTGCGTGGTGCTGACCCTGGCGTGCGGCAAGTTCCGCTTCTTCGACAAGAAGCTGGGCGACATCGGCGGCATTCCGCGCCTCTTGGACGTGGGCCAGTGCAACGACGCGTACTCGGCGGTGCAGATCGCCCTGGCCCTGGCCAAGGCCTTCGAGTGCGGGGTCAACGACCTGCCGCTGTCCCTGGTGCTGTCGTGGTACGAGCAGAAGGCCGTGGCCGTGCTGCTTTCGCTCCTGGCCCTGGGCGTGAGGAACATCCGCCTCGGCCCCACGCTGCCCGCGTTCGTCACGCCGAACGTGCTGGCGTACCTGGTGAAGAACTTCGACATCAAGCCCATCGCCACGCCGGACGAGGACCTGAAGGCGATTCTGGGCTAGGCGGAAACCGGAACATCAAGAAAACGGAACACGCGGCGCGGGGGGGAGTGCGTCCCGCGCCGTGGCGTTGAGCAGCAATCTGCAAGGAGGCCGAAGTGGCCACGGTAGTGCGGAAGATCATTCGCATCGACGAGGACAAGTGCGACGGGTGCGGCGCGTGCGCGCTGAACTGCGCCGAGGGCGCGCTGGAGATCGTGGACGGCAAGGCGCGCGTGGTGGGCGAGTTCTACTGCGACGGGCTGGGCGCGTGCATCGGGCATTGCCCGCAGGGCGCGCTGACCATCGAGGAGCGCGCGTGCGCGGCATACGACCACGCGGCCGTGGAGCGCAAGGCGGGGAAGAGGATGCCCGACCCGTTCGCGGCGCACGGCGCGCATGATGCGCACGCGGCGTCCGGTACGACCGGTACGGGCGGCAAGCCGCCGGCCTGCGGCTGCCCCGGGAGCAACGTCATGGAACTGCGGCCCATGGCGGCGTTCGGCAAGGCCGCGACGCCCGCGGGCGCTGCGACCGCGTCGGCGGACTCGGCGCTGTCCAACTGGCCGGTGCAGATCCGGCTGGTGCCGCCGAGCGCGCCGTTCCTCGAGGGCGCGCGGCTGCTGGTGGCCTCGGACTGCTCGCCCGTGGCCACGGGGCGGTTCCACACGGAATTTCTGCCGGGCCGCGTGGCGCTGCTCGGGTGCCCGAAGTTCGATCCGAATCTCGACGAGGTGCGCGAAAAATTCGTGGAGATCTTCCGCCGCAACGGCATCCGGGACGTGCGCGTGCTGGAGATGGAGGTGCCGTGCTGCCGGGGCATCACCGGCGTGGTGGTGGCGGCGCGCGACGAGGCGGCCGTGGACGTGCCCGTGCTGCGCACGCTGCTCGCGCGCACGGGCGAGACCCTGCTGGAGGAGACGCTGTAAGGGGGACGAGTCCGGTGTGAATCCGGGCGCGCGATCGTCGCCCAACCATGTTGCCGCCCCCTGCGGGGGGACGGCGTGGGGGGAGCCGCCCCGTGCGCGCACGTGCCGCGCACGGGGCGGTTTTGCGTCCGGTGCGGGCTGGACGGGTTTTTGGGGCGGCGGCGGTACGTTGGGATGTGCGCGGCCCTTGACCAGCGGGCGGGGATGGTCTACCCAAGAAGGACGTCCCGAAGCGGTTCATCCGTTGCAGGCCGCACCACGGCCACGGCTTTCTGCCGCGGCAACGATTCGACATCACATCGGAAATCCCCGAATCAGGATACGACGAGGTTTGACCATGAACAGGATTCCTATTTCATTGGAAGGGTACAAGAAGCTCGAAGAGGAGCTGGAACGCCTCAAGGCCGATCGGCCCGCGGTCATCCGCGCCATTGCCGAGGCGCGCGAAGAGGGCGACCTGCGCGAGAACGCGGGCTACGATGCCGCGCGCGAGCGCCAGGGCATGCTCGAGGCGCGCATCGCCTACATCGAGTCGCGCCTGCCGCTCTACGAGACCATCGACCTCAACAGCCTGAGCGCCGAGCGCGTGATCTTCGGCGCCACCGTGGAGGTGGCGGACGTGGAGACCGGCGAGTCCAAGACCTTCACGCTGCTCGGCCCGGACGAGGCCGACTACAGCAAGGGCTCCATCTCCTACCAGTCCCCCGTGGGCCAGGCACTCATGGGCAAGGAGGAGGGCGACGAGGTCGTGGTCAACGCCCCGCGCGGGCGCATCGAATACGAGATCGTCTCCATCTCCTTCCACGGCGTGGCCAACTAGCCACCCTTCCCGCGGGCGCCTGCGGGCGTCCGGACATCCGACGCAAACAGGCCCCGGTCCGCAAGGATCGGGGCCTGTGCTGTTGCGCGCTCCAGGCGGCAACGCCGCCCTCTGCATGTGCGTGGCGCAACGCCGCCCTCTGCACGCGCGTGGCGCAACGCCGCCCTTTGCACGGGCGTGGCGCAACGCCGCCGCTTGGCCGTGCGCGGCGCGTCAGTCGGCGGCCAGCCGGGCGGTCACGGTCGCGACCACGGAGCAGACGTTCCCCTCCGTGGCCGGGCTCTCGCCCTTCCGGAATCCCAGGTCCGAGAGCCGCACGTGCACGAAGTCCTTGAAGCCGGCCTGTTCCAGGCTGCGGCGCGCGCAGTCCAGGGGGCAGCCGTCCACGGCCACGATGCGCTCGGCCGCCTCGGTGCTCTTCAGGATCCCGGAAACCCGCCCGCCGATGCCCGCCAGGCAGAACATCCTGCCCACGCCCTCGCGGGTGAGCCGCCGCGCGGCGCGGTCCGCCACCTCGCCCACGTCCGCCGCGCCGGAGCAGGAGAAGATCAGCTTCGGTGCCTCGCCGCAGGAACACTTGCAATCGCTCATGGTGTCCTCCCGGATCATTTGAGCAACGCCGCAATGGCGTCGGGCGCGAGCACCTTGCCCACGCTCTTGACCTCGCCGTCCACCACCAGGGCCGGGGTGAGCATCACGCCGTAGGAGGAGATGTCGAGCATGTTCGTGACCTTCTCCAGCTCGTACTCGATGCCCAGGGACTCGGCGGCCTGTTGGGTGTTCTTCTTCAGCTGCTCGCACTTGGCGCAGCCGGAACCGAGAATCTTGATCTGTTTCATGGCGTGTTCCTTTGTGGTGGAGGTTCGTTGCCGTCTTTGTCAGGGGAAAAGCGTGCCGTAGAGCATGCCGGTGCCGGTGGCCATGAGGATGACCAGGGAGACGAAGGCCACGGTCTTCTTCGTGCCGATGACGCTGCGGATGACGAGCATGTTCGGCAGGCTGAGGGCCGGACCGGCCAGGAGCAGGGCCAGCGCCGGGCCGTGGCCCATGCCGTTGCCCAGGAGCCCCTGGAGGATGGGCACCTCGGTGAGGGTGGCGAAGTACATGAAGGCCCCGGCAAAGGAGGCGAAGAAGTTGGCCCCCAGCGAGTTGCCGCCCACGGCGCTGGCGACCCAGGCCGAGGGGATGAGCCCCTCGTGGCCCGGGCGGCCGAGGAGCAGCCCGGCCGCGAGCACGCCGAAGAGCAGCAGGGGCAGGATCTGCACGGCGAAGCCCCAGCTCACGCCGAACCATTCGCCGAGCTCGTCGGTGCGCGAGGCCGTGAACAGGGAGAGCCCGACCACCGCGGCCACGAAGGCGAGCTGCGGCGCCTGCGGAAAGGCGAAGCCCAGGGCCGCGGCGGCCGCGCCCGTGGCCAGGACCTTCCAGAGCTCCAGGCCGAACCAGGCCACCAGGGCCGCGCCCAGGCCCACGGCGAAAAGGGAGGTGATCGCCCACTTGGCGGCCCAGATCGCGTGCCACGGCCCGGTCGGCGCATCCGGCGCGCCCCAGTTGGCGAACACGAGCACGCCGACCATCATCGCGAAGTACACGGCGTTCTGCCACAGCGGCCGCGCCGGGGGCTCCTCGGGCAGTGCGGCCATCTGCACGGCCTTTTCGCGCTCCTCGCCCAGGAAGAGCAGGTGCATGGCCAGCCCCACGACCACGCTGAAGACCACGGCCCCCACGGCGCGCGCCACGCCGAGCTCCGGGCCCAGGATGCGCGCGGTGAGCACGATGGCCAGCACGTTGATGGCCGGGCCGGAGTAGAGAAAGGCCGTGGCCGGGCCGAGGCCCGCGCCCATGCGGTAGATGCCCGCAAAGAGCGGCAGGATCGTGCAGGAACAGACCGCGAGGATGGTGCCCGAGCAGGAGGCCACGCCGTAGGCCAGCCACTTTGGGGCCTTGGGCCCCAGGTAGCGCATCACCGAACTCTGGCTGACGAACACGCCGATGGCCCCGGCGATGAAGAACGCGGGCACCAGGCACAGGAGCACGTGCTCCTG
The DNA here is from genome assembly GCA_015709205.1 of Desulfovibrionaceae bacterium. GTDB lineage: Bacteria > Desulfobacterota > Desulfovibrionia > Desulfovibrionales > Desulfovibrionaceae > JACCQO01. The sequence goes on along the minus strand of JACCQO010000062.1, from coordinate 10,582 downwards.
GGCGTACCACTTGACCAGGTGCAGGGCCTCGAGCACCGCGCCGTCGAACCGCGCCCGGCCCACGGGCAGGTGGTAGGCGACCAGGAACACCGCCACGAGCGCGCCCAGCGTCTTCCAGTGTTGTTTCCAGAACATGGCCTCTCCGATGTTGTTTGGCGAAAACTGCAAATGTTGGCCGAAAAAAATATCAGCCCTGGGCCAGGACGGATTCCAGGCACTCGAAAAAGCGCAGCACGCAGGGCATGCGCAGGCTGTAGAAGACCTGCTTGCCGCGCTTGTCGTCGCTGACGATGCCCGCCTTCTTGAGCACGCGCAGGTGCTTGGAGACCGTGGAGATGTCCAGGCCGAGGAGGTCGGTCAGCTCGCACACGCAGCGTTCGCCCCGGGCGAGCACGTCCACGACCATGAGCCGTGCGGGATGGCCCAGGGCCTTCATCACCGCGGCGCGGCTCCTGAAATCCTTGATGTTCTGCGTGTAGAGCGGTTGCATCGTTTCCTCGTTTGGCGAAATGGCAAAATGTAGATAGGCGTGCTGGGCTGCGCTGTCAAGCGGGGAATTTCAGGGGGAGGACGCTTCCGCTGTGGGTTGACACCTATATTGGTTGCATATACAAGTATCACATGGACAACCTCTTTTTCGATCCGCAGAAGTCGCTCGGCTACATGACGTTCACCACCAGCCGGTTGCTGAGCGCCTTTTTGCGCCGGTGCATGGTTCAGGCGGGCATCGATTTGACGGCCGAGCAGTGGGGCGTGCTCGTGCACCTCTGGAACCAGGGCGGCCGGTCCCAGGAGGAGCTGGCGCAGTACGCCTGCGTGGACAAGTCGAGCATGAGCCGCGTGCTCGCGGTGATGGAGCGCCGCGGCCTCGTGGAGCGCAGGCCCGATCCGGCCGACGCGCGGCGCAAGATCATCCGGCCCACGGAGGCGGCGGAGGAGATCAGGGAGCGCAGCCGGGCCGTGACGCAGCAGGCCCTGCAGGCGGCGCTCGAAGGGATCGGGCCCGAGGAGAAGGCCGCGTGCCTGAACGTGTTGGCCACGGTCACGCAGACCCTGCGCAGGATCGGCAAGTGACGGTGCGGCCGCGTACGCCGGAAAACGGCCGGGCGGTCGTCCTGGTGGCCGCCCCGGCGGCCGGGAAGGCGGGAGCGGCCCGCCCTAGACCTCAAAGGAGAAGCACGATGGGAACCCTGTTGGCGGATACGCAACGACTGCTGGAACTGCTGGGGCACAACGAATGGCCCATGGGGGTCTACTACGCCGACGAGAAGCCCGAGGGGGGCTTCGGCCCGAAACCCGGGGAGATTTTCACCCGCGAGCGCGAGGCCGAGGGCCGGATCGACTGGCAGAACGCCTTCGGCGACACGTTCGCCTGCGTCATGGGCAAGGTCCTGCTGGCCCGCAGCAAGCGGACGGCGTCCTGGATCAGCCACGAGGAATGCGGCTGCATGGGCGGCGGGTTCTACACCGGCATGTACGGCCCGTACCTGGAGACGAACGTGCTCTACGTGACCACCGGCATTCCCGGGATGCCCTCCGACGGGGAGCGCTATCTGCCGTCGCCCGAGTGCATGCGCGCCTTCATGGACGACACGGCGCCGCCGCTTGCGCCGAAGAAGTACTGTATCTTCAAGGCGCTGGAGAAATTCGCGCCCGACGAGGAGCCGCTCGTGGTGGTCTTTTTCGCCCGGCCCGAGGTGCTGACCGGGCTGCATTCGCTGGCCGGGTACGCCGCGGGCCACCACAACGCCGTGGTCGCGCCCTTCAGCGCGGGCTGCGGGGCCATGGTCGCCTGGCCCCTGGCCTACCAACAGCGCGGCGAGGAGCGCGCCGTGCTGGGCGGCTTCGATCCTTCGGCGCGGAAGTTCTTCAAGACGGACGAACTGACGTTCTCCATCACCCTGCCGCTGTATCGCAGGATGCTCGACGTCATGGAGGAGTCGGCCCTGCCGCGCGAGACGTGGCAAAAGGACCTGAAAAAGGTGAAGAAGAGCATGCGGACGTGGGGCGAGGGTGCGTCGGAATAGCCGGGCGCGCCAGGGCCGCACGATCCGTGGGACCGCCTGCCGCGCTGTCCGACGGGAGCAAGGGGCGGGGCGGAAGGGGCCGGCAAGAGGCCGCTTCCGCCCCGCTTTTTTGCGCAGGGGCGGGAACGGGGAGCCGGGGAGACGCGGTCCTTTCCGCGCCCGGCGCACCGGCGTTTGGCGCGGACCGCTCCGTCCGGCAGGGGCTTGCGGTTTGCGTTGCGGCACGGGGCCGGTACCGTCCGGGAGGCGGGGGCGGCACTATGTGCTCCCCCGGCCCGGAGCATCGGGCCGAAATTTGCCGTCCCCCTGGACAGGCGCGACAAAAAGGGGCACAAGAAAACGGACTCAGGGACACGAACGACCACGACCGCAATGCGGTTGCCGGACGGGCGCTTCTTTGTGCGCCCCCGGCCGGACCGCCGCCCGGGGCCCTGCTCCGGGCGGACGTCCAGCCGAATGTCCCGCCGAATGCCACTGCCGTCACCACGAACACCGCCAGGGGGCGCAGACTCCGGGCTCAAGCCGAGAGCCCCGAGCACAGGAGAGACGGACATGAGCGAAATCGGCCTGCTGGCCATAGCCGGAGCCCCGATCGCCGCGGGCGTCGCCGTGCTGCTCCTTGCGCGGCGCAAGGGCGGCGGGCGCATCCACAAAGTCGACTTCGACCGCTACAAAACCCAGGAAATCCAGAAGCGCGGGCACTACCACAAGATCGTCAGGTGAGGGGGGCTTTCATGACCATCCACCGTATTCTGCGCGGTGCGGCTGGAGCCATGGTGCTCGCCGGCCTCGCGTTGGCCTGGCTGCATTCGCCCTATTGGCTGGCCCTGACCGCCTTCGTGGGCCTCAATCTGCTGCAGTCCGCCTTCACGGACTGGTGCCCGCTCCTCGCCGTGCTGCGCAAGCTCGGCGTGCGGGAATAATTTTCGCGCGCCGCGCCCGGCGTCCCCGGCGGCGTTCGGGGAATCCCGCTCCTGCAGGAGGCCGGGCGCCGCACCGTGCCCGTCATCGTTTGTCCGTGCCTGCCCGTCCGGCGTACGGCGATGATCGCGGCCAGCTTCGGGGCCCGTCCCGCTTTCCACTTCGTGTTGCCCGCCCGCTCCTGCTTCCGCCCGCTCTTGTGCCTAGCCGTTCGGCCGCGCCGTCTTTGGCCGCCTCGTCCCGCTTTCTCCACGCCCGCCGCGCACGGCGTTTCCGCCGTCTCCGGATCGCGCGCCGCGCGCGGCGGCATCGCGCCCGCAACGATTCTTTTTGCGTCCGTCCGCAACGGCGGTGTTCCCTGACGGCCGAAAAGGACTTATCATGGTCGGGTTCGCGCGCCGCGTGTCGCCCGTCCCCGCGAAGGGGCGCGGCGGCGGCGCTGCCCGGGAACGGGTGCGGCGGCAGAGCCGCCCCGCGAACCGGCGGCGGGTTGCCCGCCCGGTTTGACGGCGGGGAGAATTGAGGTAGGCTGGAGACGGTGTTTCTTGTCCGCATCGCGCGAGCGCACGGGATCGCGCGCCCTTTTTCGCATTTCGCAGGAGCATGAGCGCATGGAACGCATCGGCAGCGCAGGTGGCCGTCCGCACGGCCCGCATCTTCGTCTTCGTTGGGCCGCGCGCGCGGCCGGGATCCTCGTGGCGCTGGCCCTGACCGGCGCCCTGGCCGGGCTCGCGGCCGTCGCGCCGCACGCGGCCCGCGCCGCCGACCTGGGGCCGGACACCCCGGTGCCCGCCGCTCCCCCGCAGCCCGCCCCGGCGGGCACGGCCACGGCCGAACTGGTCACCGTGCCGGACGTCTACGAGGCCGTGGGCACGGTGCGCCCGCGCACCGAGACGCGCGTGGAGGCCCAGATCTCCGGCAAGATCCTCTCGGTGCACGTGCGCCCGGGCGATCGGTTTTCCAAGGGCGACGTGCTCCTGACCCTGGACGACCGCGAGCTGGACGCGCGGCGCGAGCAGGCCGGCCAAGCCCTGGCCGCGGCGCGCTCGGCGCGCGACCAGGCCGCGCAACAGATCAACGCGGCGCGCGCCGCCTTCGACCGCGCCGAGGCGCAGTACAAGCGCATCAAGACCCTCTTTGCCGACAGGGCCGTGACCAAGAGCGAGCTGGACACGGCCGAGGCCGACTACCTGGCGGCCGAAGCCGGGCTGCGCCAGGCCCGCGACGGCCTGACCCGCGCCGAGGCCGACGTGCGCGCCGCGGCCAAGCGCAACGAGGAGACGGACATCGCCCAGGGGTACGCCAAGGTCCGCGCCCTGGCCGACGGCCAGGTCATCAGCCGCTCGGCCGAGCCCGGCGACCAGGCCATTCCCGGCAAGACGCTGCTCGTGGTCCGCACGGGCGGCGGGCTGCGCATCGAGGCCCTGGTGCGCGAGGGGCTCATCGGCCGCGTGCGCCCCGGCGAGCGGCTGAACGTCTCCATCCCGGCGCTGGAGGCCGTGGTCCCCGGCGTGGTCGAGGAGGTCGTGCCCAACGCCGACCCGACCACGCGCACCTTCGTGGTCAAGGCCGCGCTGCCCGACGTGCCCGGGCTCTATCCGGGCATGTTCGGCCGCCTGCTGGTGCCCATGGGCGCGCGCAAGGTCGTGCTCGTGCCGCGCGCGGCCGTGCGCCGCGTGGGCCAGCTCGCCACGGTGCGCGTGCGCTCCGGCGAACGCTGGGAGGCCGTGTACGTGACCACGGGCCGCGTGCTGGACCACGGCGTGGAGATCCTTTCCGGCCTGGCGGGCGGCGAGACCGTGGCCATCGACCACCCGCTCGCATCCGCGCCGTCCGCACGGCCCGCGCCCGCCACCGCCGGAGGCGACGCCGATGGCCGCTAACGGTTCCGCGCCCGTCCCGCCCGTCCCCCCCATGCCGTCCGCGGGTTCGGGCCCGCACGGCCCGGGCGGCTTCATCGTCGGGGTAGTGCGCGCCTTCCTCACGGGCAAGGCCTCCATCCTGCTCATCGCCTTTGCCCTGGCCCTGGGCGCGGCCGCGCTCATGACCACCCCGCGCGAGGAGGAGCCGCAGATCGTGGTGCCCATGGCCGACGTGTTCGTGCGCGTGCCCGGGGCCACGGCCGAGGAGGTGGAGACCCTGGTGGCCGCGCCGCTGGAGCGGCTGCTCTGGCAGATCGACGGCGTGGAGCACGTCTATTCCACGTCCTCGCGCGACGCCTGCGTGGCCACGGTGCGCTTCTACGTGGGCGAGAACCGCGAGGACTCGCTCATCAAGCTCTGCAACGCCATCAACGAGAACCGCGACCTCGCGCCCTCGGTGGTCACGGGCTGGACCGTCAAGCCCGTGGAGATCGACGACGTGCCCATCGTCAACGTCACGCTCTGGTCCGAACGCTACGGCGATTTCGAGCTGCGGCGCATGGCCGAGGAACTCTTCCAGCGCCTGGCCGAGATCGACGACGTCTCCGACGTGACCATCACCGGCGGCCGTCCGCGCGAGGTGCGCGTGGAGCTTTCGCCCGAGCGCATGGCCGGGCTGCACGTCTCGCCGCAGGAAATCCGCGACGCCCTGGCGGGCGCGGACGTCTCCGTCACGGCCGGGACCTTTTCCGAGCGCGACACCTCCCTGCGCGTGACCTCGGACTCCTTCCTGCTCGCGCCCGGCGAGGTCGGCGAGGTGGTCGTGGGCGTGTTCGACGGCCGCCCGGTGTACCTGCGCGACGTGGCCGAGGTCGTGGACGGCCCGGCCGAGCCCGCGGTGCATTCGCGCATCGGCTTTTCGCGCGTCTACGCGGCGGCCGCGGGGCGCGACGGCGAGCGGTCCTTTCCGGCCGTGACCCTGGCCCTGGCCAAGAAGCGCGGCACCAACGCCGTGACCGTGGCCGAACAGGTCCGCGCGCACGTCGAGGAACTGCGCGCCACGGTGCTGCCCGCCGGGGTGCACGCGACCATCACGCGCGACTACGGGGCCACGGCCCAGGAAAAGGTCGGCGACCTGATCAACTCCCTGGTCTTCGCCATCGCCACGGTGGTGGCCCTGCTGGCCTTCACCCTGGGCCGCCGCGAGGCCCTGGTCGTGGCCGTGGCCGTGCCCATCAGCTTCGCCCTGGCGCTCTTCGTCAACCACCTCTTCGGCTACACCATCAACCGCGTCACGCTCTTCGCCCTGATCCTCTCCCTGGGCCTGGTGGTGGACGACCCGATCACCAACGTGGACAACATCCAGCGCCACATCCTGCGCGGCGCGCGCAACCCCTTCGACGCCACCCTGGAGGCCGTGCGCGAGGTGCTGCCGCCCGTGATCATGTCCACCCTGGCGATCATCGTCTCCTTCACGCCCATGTTCTTCATCACCGGCATGATGGGCCCCTACATGGCCCCCATGGCCGCCAATGTGCCGCTCACCGTGACCTTCTCCACGGTCTGCGCCCTGACCATCGTGCCCTGGCTGTCCCATCTGCTGCTCCGGCGCCGCGCGCCCGGCGGCACGGCCGCTGCGAACGGGACGGCCGCTGCGAGCGGCACGGCCGCTGCGAGCGGCACGGCCGCCGCCGCTCCCGCCGCCGCGCCCGTGCCCACGCGCGTGGCCCGGGCCTACCGGGCCGTGGTCGGCCCGTTCCTGGACTCGCGGCGCAAACGCTGGGCGCTCACGGGCGTGGTCGTGCTCCTGCTGATCGGTTCGGCGGCCCTGGCCCTGCTGCGCTACGTGCCGCTGAAGATGCTGCCCTTCGACAACAAGAACGAGTTCCAGATCGTGCTCGACTTCGACGAGGGCGCGACCCTGGAAGGCACGGACCGCGCCCTGCGCGATTTCGAGGAATTCTTGCGGGGCGTGCCCGAGGTCACGGACTTCGTGACCTTCGCGGGCACGGCCTCGCCCATGGACTTCAACGGCCTGGTCCGCCACTACTACCTGCGCTCCGGGCCCGAGCAGGCCGACATCCGCGTGAACCTCGCGCCCAAGGCCGACCGCGCGCAGCAGAGCCACGCCATCGTGCTGCGGTTGCGCGACGGGCTCACGGCCCTGGCCGCGCGCCACCACGCGCGCATGAAGCTCGTGGAGACCCCGCCCGGACCGCCGGTCATCTCCACGATCACGGCCGAGGTCTACGGCACGCCGGACCGTTCCTACGCCCAGCTCGTGGCCGCCGGAAACCGGCTCCAGGAGGTCATGGCCGCCGAGCCCGGCGTGGTGGACATCGACGGGTCCGAGGCCGCGGAGCACGAACGCGTGGACTACGAGGTGGACAAGGAAAAGGCCGCCCTGCACGGGATCAGCACCGAGACCATCGTGGAGACCCTGGCCCTGGCCGTGGGCGGCGCGGCTCCGGCCAACGTGCACGCGCCTGGCGAGCGCCAGCCCCTGCCCGTGCGCATGATCCTGCCGCGCGCGCGGCGCTCGTCCGTCGCCGCGCTCACCCAGGTGCCGGTCAAGGCCGCGGACGGGGCCATGCTGCCCCTGGGCGAGCTCGGCCGCTTCTCCGTGGTGCCCGAGGAACAGCCCATCTACCACAAGGACCTGAAGCGCGTGGTCTACGCCTATGCCGAAATGGCCGGGCGCGCGCCCGGCGAGGCCATTCTGGACATGCAGTCCACCATCGCGCGCGACCCGCTGCCGCCGCACACAAGCGTGGAGTGGGCCGGGGAGGGCGAATGGCACATCACCCTGCGCGTGTTCCGCGACCTGGGGCTGGCCTTTGGCGCGGCGCTGCTCGGCATCTACATCCTGCTCATCCTGCAGACCGATTCCTTCCGCCTGCCGCTCCTGATCATGACCGCCATTCCGCTGACCCTGCTGGGCATCATGCCCGGGTTCTGGCTCATGAACCTGCTCTTCACGGACACGGTGGGCGGCTACGCCGATCCGGTCTTCTTCACGGCCACGTCCATGATCGGGATGATCGCGCTCGGCGGCATCGTGATTCGCAATTCGCTGGTGCTCATCGAGTTCGTGCAGGGCGAGCGCGCCCGGGGGCTGCCCCTGCGCGAGGCCATCCTGCAGTCCGGCGTGGTGCGCCTGCGGCCTATCCTGCTCACCGCCGCCACCACGGCGCTGGGCGCGTGGCCCATCACCCTGGACCCGATCTTCTCCGGCCTGGCCTGGGCGCTGATCTTCGGCCTGGCCGCGTCCACGCTCTTCACTCTGCTGATCATCCCGGTGGCCTACTACACCTTGGAAAGCCGCAGCTAGGGGGAAAGCCGCAGCTAGGGGGAAAGCCGCAGCTAGGGGGAAAGCCGCAGCTAGGGGGCGTGACGCCGAGAGGGCACGCCGGTCCGGCTGCGATTCGGCTGCGACCCAACCGCGATCCAATCGGATCCAACCGGAACAAAGGCCGGGCGCGCGCGCCCGGCCTTTTCTTTCGTGCCGATAGGGGCTATGCAGAAGGCCGCCGCGCACTCCCACCGCGCGGCGCGCGCCCCGGCGCGGACGGAGGTTCTTGCGCATGGCCCACGACGAACAGACCCAGCGATTTCTCGATTCCCTGCCGGAGATCAAGCCCGGCCAATCCTTCCGCTTCCGCTGCCACCCACAGGTCTCGTGCTTCAACCAGTGCTGCGGCGACCTGAACCTGATGCTCACGCCCTACGACACGCTGCGTTTGCGCAGGGCCCTGGGCCGCCTGGGGCATGCGTCCGAGAACGCGCCTGAGAACACGCCCATGCCCAGCGAGCCCTTCATCCGCGCCCACGTGGAGGTCGGCGTCTACCCGCAGTCCGGCTATCCCTTCCTCCACCTGCGCATGGCCGAGGGGCCGGGCCGCCCCTGTCCCTTCGTGCGGCCCGAGGGTTGCTCCGTATACCCGGACCGCCCGGCCGCCTGCCGCACCTACCCCGTGGGCCGCGCCACGCGCGTGGACGAGAACGGCGAGCTCGTCGAGCAGTTCTTTCTGGTGCGCGAGGACCACTGCGCGGGCTTCGCCGAGGACGGCGAATGGACCACGGACACCTGGTGCTCGGACCAGGGACTGCCGCGCTACAACGAGGTCAACGACCGCTACATGCGCCTGATGTCGCGGCAGCGCGACCGGGGGCCGCTGCCGCAGAAATTCGCGAACATGGCCCTGCTGGCCCTCTACCAGCCCGACCGCTTCCGCGACTTCGTACGCGACACCGGCATGCTCGCACGCCTCGGCATCGACGCGGCCGAGGGTGAACGGCTCCTGGCCGACGAGGAAGCCGCCCTGGAATTCGGCATGGACTGGCTCGAACTGGTCATCTACGGCGACAACGCCCGGCTCAGGCCCGCCTAAGCGCGCATCGCGCCGCCCCATGGAGCCCCGCATGAGTGCACACCGGCCCGCCCCACTTTCCGCGAATCCGGACCACCCGAAGATCCTGGCCCCTGCCGAACTGGCCCGCCGCCTCGCGGCCGAGCGCGCGGGCAAGGCCGTGGTCTTCACCAACGGTTGTTACGACATCCTGCACCCCGGCCACGTGGACCTGCTCGCTCGCGCCCGCGCCCTGGGCGACGTGCTCGTGCTCGGCCTGAACACCGACGCCTCGGTCCGCCGCCTGGGCAAGGGCGCGGACCGGCCCGTGAATCCGCTGGCCGTGCGCGCCTTCGTGGCCGCGCACCTGGCCTCGGTCTCCTTCGTCACCTGGTTCGACGAGGATACCCCCCTGGAATTGATCACCGCCCTGCAACCCGACGTGCTCGTCAAGGGCGGCGACTGGCCCGTGGAGGCCATCGTGGGCCGCGACGTGGTCCAGGCGCGCGGCGGGCGCGTGCTCAGCCTGCCGCTCCTGCCCGGCTTCTCCACCACCTCCCTGCTGCACCACATCCGCACCGCACAACCATGAACTTCGCCCCCCATCACGAATCCTTCCGCGTCCGCGCCTACGAGGTCGGCGATACCGGCAACGCCACCCTGCAGCACGTCTGCAACTACTTTCAGGAGATCGCGTCCAACCACGCGGATATGCTCGGCTTCGGCTTCGGCGACATGACCGCGCACGGCCTGGCCTGGTTCCTTTCCCGCCTGCGCGTCGCCGTGGAGCGCTATCCCGCCTACCGCGAGACCGTCACCGTGCGCACCTGGCCGTCCTTCTCCGAACGCCTCACCGCCAACCGCGAATACCTGCTTCTGGACGAAACCGGCGCGATCCTCGCCCGCGCCGCCAGCAGTTGGGCCGTGTTCGACGTCGCCGCGCTCAAGCCCGCGCGACTGCCCGAATGGCTGCACGGCCCGGAATGGCCCGCCGAACGCGCCCTGGAAATGCCCAAGCGCAAGCCCGGCGCGCCGCGGAACGAACTGCGCAGCGAAACCATGACCGTGCGCGCCGCGGACACGGACATGAACCACCACGCCAACCACACCGCGGTCCTGGCCATGGCCCTGGAATCCGTGCCCGACGACCTGGGCCTCGGCCGCCAACCCTCCCTGCTGGACATCCTCTTCCGCGCCGAAGCCCGCCGGGGCGAACACGTCGCCTCCACCACCGGCGCAAGCGACGAACCGCACACCCTGGCCCATACCCTGACCCGCACCACCGACCACCAGGAACTCGCCCGCGCCCTGACGGCGTGGCCGGCGACGTAGGCGCAGGAGGAGGCGTAGGAGGAGGAGGCGTAGGAGGAGGCGAAGAGCCGGGGGGAGGCGGGGAGAGGCGGAACCTTTTTCGGCGAAAAAA
>JACCQO010000061.1 GCA_015709205.1 Desulfovibrionaceae bacterium | reverse complement strand
CCGGAACGCTCGCACGCCGCCGCGTGCCGCTTCGCTGCGCTGCGCGGCACAGGGTGGAAGGGGAATAGGGGGAAGGATAAAGACAAACGGATGCACCAGGGTGCGGGCGCGGCAAAAACCGATGCGCGGACGACCGGTTGAAAAGCTTGAGAAAACGATCGCGCCGCTCGCGACGGCACGTCGTGGGAAAACGCGGATGGCTTCGCGCTGCGCAGCCTTAAAGAAAAATTTCCAGCCAGTGCCCCACCGCCACACCGGCCGGGGCCGTGGCCTTGAGCTGCGTGACGCAGCCGCTGCAACCCGTCAGAAGTTGCGCCGGGGCGGCCGGGGCCGTTGCGGATGAGGATTCGGGGGCAGTCGGACGGTCCTCCGCCGCACGATCCGGCGCACGGCCGGGGGCCGCCGCCCCGGCCCGGTCCGGCAGCAGCGCGGACCAGCAGTCCGCGGCCACCCGGGCCGAAAGTTCCGGCGCGCCGAGCTGCACGATGCCGCCCATGCCGCAGCAGCGGTCCGCGTTCACCGCAACGAGACGGTCCGTGAGGCCCAATTGCGCGAGGAGTCCCGTGAACCAGGCCTGGTCCGCGTCGAGCGGGCGCGCGTGGCACGGCGAATGATAGAGCAGCCGCTCGGGGACCTCGCCCACCACCCGGAACGTCGTCGCCCCGAGCAGGGCCGAAAGCGGCGTCAGCGCCGCGCGCCAGCGCTCGGCCTCGCCCGGCTCCCAGCCCAGGTCCGCGTCCGCGTAGGCCCGCAGCCCGTGCAGGCACGAGGCGCAAAAAACCACGATACGCACCCGCTCCGCCGCGCGCCACTCGGCCACGTTGCGCCGCCGCATGGCCCCCTGCGCCCCCGGCACGCCCGCATGGCCCAGCGTCGCGCCGCAGCACGTCCAGTCCGGCGCCAGGGCCACGTCGCAGCCCAGCCCATCCAGCAGGCGCAACGCCGCGTCCGTCCAGCGCGTGCGCGCGTTGGCCGCCATGCAGCCCGTGAACAGCACCACGGGCTCGGGGGCCGCGTCCGGGCCGTTCGGGCCGCCCGGCCCGCGCTTGCCATCAGTCCCGGCCATCGGGGCGAACCGCTCCACGGCCAGCCAGGGCGCGAGCCCCTGGGCGTCGTCCATGGTCCGCAGCTTGCGCACCATGTCGCCCAGCCGCTTGGCCCCCGGCCCGCCGCCGGTCTCCAGAAAGCGCGGCGCCAGCCGCGCCAGGCTCGCCAGCGTGGGCCACAGCAGCCAGCCCGCCTTGATCCAATTCTTCCACAGCCACTGCTCGAAGGCCGGATGCTCGGCGCGCAGCCGCGCCACCACGTCCGCCGCGCTCAGCCCGCGCGGGCAGGCGTCGCGGCAGCGGCCGCAGGCCATGCACAGCGCCGCCAGCCGCGTCGCGGACTGGCCCGACAGCCGCGCCGGATCCTCGTCCAGCACCTGCGCCAGATAGTGCTTGGCCTTGGGCGAAAGCTCCTCGCGCCCCGTGCTGCGCACCAGCGGGCAGACCTCCAGGCACTTGCCGCACAGGATGCACTCCAGTCCGGACCCCGACGAAACCGCCGGAAGGGCCGACACCACGGGCTCGCCCCCGGAGTCCCCGGGATGCCCGATCGCATCCCCCGCGGACGCGGCGGCGCTGCCGCCGACGGCTCCGTCCGGCGCGTCCGCGCCGGTTGCCCGGCCCGGGGTATCAGTCCCGGCGTTCCCTGAGGCTTCGGACGTCGCGGGCGTCGCGGAGCCGTCCGGCCCCGCACCGCTCCCGGCGTTCCCGGCGGCCTCGACGGTTTCGGCGGCCCCAGGAGTCCCCGGAGCCTCGAGGGCCTCGGAAGGTTTTGAATCGTGCTTTTTATTCATTGCATGAAAACGTCAAATTCACTTTTTATCCGGAATAGTATCTAGAAAATCTTACCCGGGTTCATGATCTCGTTCGGATCGAAGGCCTTTTTCATGGCCAACATCAGGTCGATCTGCCGCGCCTCGAGCTGGCGGCGGATGTACGGGACCTTGGTCAGCCCCACGCCGTGCTCGCCGGACAGGGTGCCGCCCAGGGAAAGCACCAGGTCCAGGACCTCTTCCTTGGCGGCCACGGCGCGCGCGTGCTCGTCCGGGTCCGCGCCGTGGTGCATGATGTTCACGTGGATGTTGCCGTCGCCCAGGTGGCCGAAGGTCAGGATGGTCAGGCGCCGCCTTTTGCCGATGGCCCGGATGCCTTCCACGGCCGGGGCGACGGCCCCGCGCGGCACGGCGATGTCGTCGCTGATCTTGTCCGGGGCCACGTGGAACGAGGCCGGGTTGATGGAGCGCCGGATGTCCCACAGGGGCTCCTCCTCGGCCGCGCCCAATCCCTTGAGCAGCAGCGACGGCGCGGTGCCCGCGATGACCGTGGTCAGCCGCTCCAATTCCGCGGGCATGGCCCCGCGCGCCCCGTCCAGCCGGAAGAGCAGCGCGGCCTCGGTTTCCTCGGGCCAGGGCACGGGCCCGGCCCCACGCAGGCAGTCCAGCGTCTCGCGGGCCAGAAATTCCATGGCTGTGGGCAGCACGCCCGCGTCGAACACGGCGCGCGCCGCGTCCATGCACCCCTTCAGGGAGCCGTAGCCCGCCAGGAGCGAGGCCGTGGCCTCGGGCCGGGGCAGGAGCTTGAGGATCAGCTTGGTGATGAAGGCCAGGGTGCCCTCGGCCCCCACGAGCAGGCGCAGGATGTCCAGCCCGACCACGTTCTTGTGGGTCCGCCCGCCCGGGTGGATGATCTCGCCGCCGGGCAGCACGGCCTCGCACCCGAGCACGTAGTCGCGCGTGACCCCGTACTTGACCGCGCGCATGCCGCCCGCGCAGGTGGACACGTTGCCGCCGATGGTCGAGATCTTCAGGCTCGCCGGGTCCGGCGGGTAGAACAGGCCGTCGGCCTCCACGCGCTTCTGCAGCTGCGCCGTGACCACGCCGGGCTCGGTCACGACCACGAAGTCGTCGCGGCTGACCTCCAGGACGCGGTTCATGCGCAGGGTGGAGACGACCACGCCCGGCCTGCCGGGCACGCACGCGCCGACCACGTTGGTGGCCCGGGCGCGCGGGTAGATGGGCATGGTTTCGGCCTGCGCCCAGGCCAGCAACCGGCTGACCTGCTCCACGGATTCGGGCCGCACCACGGCCAGGGGCATGGTCCCCTGGATGCGGCTGGCGTCCGCGCTGAACAGGGCCATCTCCTCGGCCGTAAGCAGCAGCGCGTCGCCGGGAAAGAGGTCCTTGAGAAAGGTGGCCTGGGCCGTGGAAAGCGTATCGTGGGTCATGATCCGTCCGGATGGTGGTATGGGCCCCGGGACATGTCCCGGCCGCCCTCCGGGTCTATACCGACGCCGCGCAAACCGCAAACCCTTCCACCTCCTCCCCGGCGATCCCGCGCGGCGGGCCCCGCCCGGCCCACGGGCGCGAGCGCCCCACCCTCCCTCCGTGGGACAGCCGCGGCCTTCCTGCCCACTGAGGGCGGCACCGCCGACATCGTTGGCGGAGCCGTTGCGATCGATTCGATTTTTCCGCGTTCTTTCGGGGTCTTGCAGGCTGGCCCGCTTATTGTATAAGAAAGACGAAATAGTTTCCCCCTCCGCGCCGCGCGGGCCTCGTCCGAGGCGGCAACCGCGGAAGGCCCGTGCGGGCGGCCGGGCGCGGCAACGCCGCAACGGCGCGGCGCAGGCCGGGAACCGAAATGCACCGTTCCACAGTCGCGCAGGCCCGCGCCGCTGCGCCCGGCAACGGCAGAACCCAAGCATGGCGGGGGCTCGTCGCCCACGCCGCGCACCACCAACCAAGGAGTCCGTCCCATGTCCTTCTTCGAACTCGGCGGAATTCTTCGCCGCACCCTGCCCCTGGCCGCCCTGCTGGTTTTCGGCCTTTCCGCCACCGCGGCCGCCCTGGACGTTCACCCGGGCGGCCAAATCCGGCCGATCGACGTGAGCTACACGACCTGCGTGGACCTGTGCCGCGAAAGCAAAACGCCCGCGGCGTGCAGCAGCTGCTGCGACGAGTCGTTCCCGGAGGCCCGCCCGGCCCTGGATCGCTGCGTTGCGGAGTGGACGTCCTGCAAAGCCGACGTCCGCGACCATGGCAACGTCACCGGATTCTTCGCGTGTGAACAGCAACTCCGCGAGTGCCAACAGCGCGTCGAGCAGGTCAAGCACCCCTTCACCTGCGGAGGGTCCGCCCTGCCCGGACAAACCGTCTATTAGCCGCCCTGAAAGCGGGGGGCGCCGCATCCGTCATCGGCGGCCATGCGGGACGCCCGGATCCCGCCGTCCGCCGTGCGCCGCCGGTTCCGGCGCGGCCTCTCCGCCACCCTTCCGAAGGGCCGCGGGGACACGCCCTCGGCGAACGCGCGTCTTTAGTTTTGTAAACATAGTTTATCATTTGTTTCAAACCATTACATCATGGTACCCGCCGTGCAATATGGGGTATCGCTGCCAACCGGCACAGGCCGGCTGGCAGCGATCCACAACCCCAACGCAAGGAGTCTGTCCCATGTACCGTTTCTCCCGGATCACCGGCGTGTTCCGCCGCATCCTCCCCCAGACGGCCCTGCTGGTCCTCGGGCTTGTCGCGACCGCGATCGCGGCGGAAGATGCTCCGCCGCCGCCCCCGCCGCTCCCGGCCAGCTACCTGGTCTGCCTGGACATCTGCCGCCACGACGCCGACCCGGCCAAATGCGTGCCCTGCTGCGACGAGGCCTTTCCCCAGGGCCGCCAGGATCTGGACCGCTGCATCGCGGAGAAGGACGGATGCACCAAGAGCGGCCCCTCGGCCCAGGCCTGCGAGCAGGGCTTCCATGCCTGCATGCAGCGCATCGAGCAGGTCAAGCGCCCCTTTGCCTGCGGCGAGCCCAAGGGCCAGCCGCCCCTCCTGCCCGCCGGGCAGCCCGGCAGCTAGCAGCACCCGCGACCGGGGCGCGGCCTGCCGCGCCCCGGTCCGGCCGGTGCAACGCCTCGCTCCGGCCCTCTGCCCCCCTCCCACCGCCAACCGCGTTGGCGGCCTGCCCGGACAAAAATTCTTTCCTCCCTTGGTTTCGGCGTGTTATGGATTGGCCCTGTTTTTGTATGCACGCTCGGCAGCACCACGGCGCGGGCGGCCCGGCCCGGTCGGCGAACGACGTAGAATCGCGCCCGTCCGCAACTGCAAACCAAGGAGTCCGCCCATGTACCGTCTCTCCGGAACCAACGGTGTCCTGCGCCGCTTCCTCCCCTCGGCGGTCCTGCTGATCCTGCTGGTCCTGGGGCTCGCCGCCACGGCCACCGCCGTGCAAGGAGACGGGCAGCCCGAGGAGACCACCATGGGCTACCCGCAATGCCTGGATTCCTGCGCCGACGACGCCAAGCCGCGCGCGTGCAAGGCATGCTGCGACGAGTTGTTTCCCCAAGGCCGCGCGGCTCTTGAGCGTTGCGGCGAAGCGCATACGCAGTGCGTGCGCTCGAGCCAGTCCAAGGATAGGCTCCTGGCCTGTGCAAGTGAATTGTCCAAGTGCGTGGAGCGGATAAACGTGGGAAAGCGCCCCTGCTCCTGCGGCTCGGGAACGGTCCGCCCCCCTATCGTTCTTCCCGGCTCGGGCGGGTAGCCGCGCGGTAGCCACGCGGGTCCCACGGACGCGCGAAGCGGAGCGCGGTCCATCGCCGTCGTCCGACGCCCTTCCGCCACCGGAACCGGCGGCTCGTCGCGCCACCGAAGACCCTTCGCCTCCGGTTGCGGCGCGGAACCGAGCGGCCCTCTTTTCCAAAACAGCGTTGCCGGAGCCACCCGCCGACACGCACGCAACCCGGAGTACGACCATGAAAATGCTTACCCTCCTGATTCTGTCCCTCCTGTGCCTCGCCCTGTTCGCCGCGCCAGCGGCCGCCTTGCAGCAGAATCCTCCCCCTCCCGGCACCTACGAGGCCTGCGTCGCCCAGTGCCCCGGCCAATCGGCGGAGGGGGACTGCGGCTCCTGCTGCAAGGCGGCCTTTCCCGAGGTGCAGGTGTGCTACGACGCCTGCCACATGACGTTCAACGAGTGCCATCGGGACGCGCGGGGCAACGCGCAGGCCATCATGAAGTGCATGCTCACGTTGACCAAGTGCAAGCAGGCCGCGAACCGGAGCGTCACCAGGGCGTTCCAGTGCCAGGATTCCGAGCCCGACCCCATCCGCCCGGCCGTGCCCGGCCTTCTCTGACGGAAGGAGGACACCATGCCGCCCCGGCCCCCCCCGGGCGCGGCGAGCCCATTGTGATGCCGACGGGATTGACGGCAAGAAAATATCTTCCTTTTATTCCGGCATGTTATATTTTGGCTCTGTTTTTGGAAGTCCGTGCGCACGGCGACAACGCCCTGATTCCCTCCGCACCACAACCGGACCCAGGAGAACCACCATGAAAAGCTTCCTCTTCCTCGCCCTTGCGGCCGCGCTCCTGTTGTCCGCGCCCACCCGGCACGCCCAGGCGGCCGAACAGCGGACCGGCACCTACCTCCAGTGCGTCTCGGGCTGCCACAACTCGCAGGAATGCAGCAACTGCTGCAGCAACACCTTCGCCGAGCTGTTGGCGCAGTTGCGGGATTGCCAGGCCGAGTATGAAAACTGCATCAGCCTTCCTTCATCGCCTCGCTCCCCCACGGCGGTTTGCCGCATCACCCTGCAACGGTGCAAGTACAGGGTGAACAGCCGGACGCGGACCTTCAGCTGCCCGGGCTGGACGCAGCCCACGACGTCCGGGAGCCTGCCCATGCCCGCCAACTGAGCGCGGGTTGCGGCGGCGGCGCGGCCCCGGCCTGCGCAAAAAAAGGCCCTCCGCCGTCCGGCGAAGGGCCTTGCACTCCGTGTTCGCGCGCACCGCGCGGGGGCCTCAGCGGCCGGCCATTTCCCGGGCCATGTCGCGGTCGGCCGCGCGGCGCTTGAGGGTCTCGCGCATGTCGCGCACGTTCTTGCCGCGCGCCACGGCGATCTCCAGCTTGACCTTGCCCCGGCTGAAATAGAGCTTCACCGGGACCACGGTCAGCCCCTTCTGCTCCACCTTGCGCGCCAGTTGGACGATCTCGTGGGCGTGCAGCAGGAGCCGCCGGTCGCGGTCCGGGTCCTGGTCCACGTACCCGGCGTTCTCGTAGGGCGCGATGCGCACCCCGCGCAGCCAGGCCTGGCCCTCGGAAAAGGCCACGTAGCCGTCGCCGAAGCTGACGTGCCCGGCGCGCAGGCTCTTGACCTCCGGGCCGGTCAGGCTCAGGCCCGCCTCCAGGAATTCCAGCAGCTCGTAGTCGTGGCGCACCTTCCTGTTCAGGGCGATCAGGTTGGGCGAGGTCTTTTTCTGTTTGGCCATGGCTATGGGGAGCGCGGCGGGCGGGCCCGGCGCGCGGGGTTGGCGGTTGGCGGTCGCGGGCTGCGCGCGCCCGGGAAACCGGCGACGGGGGCTAGCCCTCGTCCAGGTCGAGCAGGGAGGAGAAGAACATGACCTCCTCGGGGAAGCGCTTGAAGACCGTCTCCTTCACCTGCCGGTTGATCTTGGAGACCGTGTTCGCCGCGAGAACGTCGCGCAGCAGGTCCTTGCACTCCTCCAGGGTGGCCTGGCGGATGATGCGCTTGATGCCGGGGATGGCCTGGGGCGCGATGGACAGCCCGTCCACCTGCATGCCCATGAGGATGGGCACGCAGTACGGGTCGCTGGCCAGCTCGCCGCAGACGTTGACCTCGATGCCCTCGCGGTGCCCGGCGTCGACCACGTGCTTGATGGAGCGCACCACGGCCGGATGCAGGGGCTGGTAGAGGTAGGACACGTAGCGGTTGGTGCGGTCGATGCCCAGGGAATACTGGATCAGGTCGTTGGTGCCGATGGAGAAGAAGTCCACCTCGGGCGCGAGCATCTCGGCGATGACCACGGCCGAGGGCAGCTCAACCATCATACCGATGGGCATGTCCTTGGCGTAGGGCACGCCCTCGGCCTCCAGCTCGCGCTGGGCCTTGGCCAGGATGAACTTGGCCTGGTTCAGTTCGCGCAGGCCGGAGATCATCGGGAACATCAGCGCGGCGTTGCCGTGCAGCGCGGCGCGCAGGATGGCGCGGATCTGGCGCTTGAAGAGCTCCTCGTGGCGCAGGCAGAAGCGGATGGCCCGCAGGCCCATGGCCGGGTTGGCCTCGTCCGTGGGCTCCACGCCCACGATCTTGTCGCCGCCCACGTCCAGGGTGCGGAAGACCACGCGCCGCGGCGCGCAGATGGAGGCCAGGTCCTTGTACTCCTCGTAGAGCTCCTCCTCGGTGGGGAGCTGGCGGCGGTGCATGAAGGCGTACTCGGTGCGGTAGAGCCCGATGCCCTCGCCGCCGTGGTCCAGGGCCGCGGTGACCTCCTCGGCCAGCTCGATGTTGGCGTAGACCATGATGCGGAAGCCGTCGGTGGTCTCGGCCGGGAGCTGGCAGGCCTGGTTGATGGTCTGGTGGTACTTCTCGAACTGGTACTTGAGGTCCCCGTAGGTGCCGAGCACGGCCTCCTCCGGATTGACGATGACCTTGCCGTTGAGCCCGTCCACGATGACCAGGTCGCCGTCCTTGACCGTCTCGCACAGCCCGCTGACCCCGACCACGGCCGGAATCTGCAGGCTGCGCGCCAGGATTCCGGTGTGCGAGGTCTTGCCGCCCTGCTCGGTGGCCAGGCTCATGATCTTCTCGACCTCGATCTCGATGGTGTCCGCCGGGGTCAGGTCGTTGGCCATGAGCACCACACGGTTGCTCAGGGGCTTGGCGGCCAGGGCCGCCGCGCCGTTGTCACGATCCAGCAGGGCCAGATGGTTCATGACCCGCTCGCTCACGGCGCGCACGTCCTGGATGCGCTCGCGGATGTAGGGATCCTCGATGGCCGCAAAGACGTCGGCAATGCGCTCCACGGCCTGGTCCAGGGCCCATTCGGCCTCGATGCACTGCTCTTCGAGGATGCGCCGGGCCGAGCCCTGCAGCTTGGGGTCGGCCAGGATCATCAGGTGCGAGTCGATGAGCGAGGCGTGCTCTTTGAGTTCGGGCGGGACCTTGTCCAGGGCGTCCTTGAGCTCCTGGCGCGCGCGGTCGAAGGCCATATCCAGCCGCTCCAGCTCGTAGCCCAGCCGGTCGGGGTGCACGGGCTCGTGCGAAACCACGTGCATGCCCGCGCGGTGCATGAAGTACACCTTGCCGATGCTGATGCCCGCCGAAACCGGGATGCCGTGCAGGATGGTCTGTACCACTAGCGCTTCTCGCCGAATCTTCGCTTGAAGAATTCCGTGAGGTGTTCCACGGCCTCCTGGGCGTCGGCCCCGGTGGCGCGCAGTTCCAGTCCGCAACCCTGGGCCGCGGCCAGGGTCAGGATGTCGAGGATGGACTTGCAGTCCGCCTGTGCGTCGCCGGAGACCAGTTGGATGTCCGCGACGAATTTCTGGGCCTCCTGGGCCAACTTGGCGGCCGGGCGGGCGTGCAGTCCCTGTTCGTTGAGCACACACACCTCGGCCACCACGCCGCTCACGACATCTTCCTCGAGGTCGCCCCGGGAGGCGGTCCGTTCGTTGGGTTTCACTCCGTACAACTCCTCAATAAGGGCCCGGCAGACGTGCCTGCCGGAAAACCATTGTTTCTAGCATTCGAGCTACCCGTTTAGCAACTGGGTCCGCACCAGGTGCGCCAGCCACGGGTAGGCCGCGTAAATCCCCAGGATGATGAGCGCCATGATCTCGCGCGAGAGGTGCAGCCGGACCACGGCCACGGCCGCCGCCGCCAGCACGGACACGGACACCGCCCACTGCAGCCAGGCGAACTGGCCCGGCCAGACCTGGTAGAGCACCAGGGTCATGAGCAGCCCGTTGAAGACCTTGAGCCGGTGGCCCCAGTTGATCAGGTCCCAGCGCTTGAGCCGCTGCAGGACCTTGAGCCCCTCGCGCACCCCGGCCAGAAAGGTCGCGGCCTTGAAGACATGCAGGCTGACGAACCACCCCAGGGCCCAACCCAGGGCCAGCCGGTCGTACCCGGCCACCAGGAGCGAACTGGTGGACAGGGACCAGAAGACCAGCAGGCTCCCGCCGAAGACCGAGTCGCCGATGGCCGAGAGGGTGTAGGCCGTGGTGTTCTTCAGGTTCTCCAGCACCTCGCGCGGGAACAGCCCGCGCGCGATCTTGCTCTCCAGCTTGAGAAACACGCCCACCAGCAGCGGGGTCCAGAACATGTGCGTGTTGTAGTGCGAGAGGTAGCGCTTGCGCGCCGCGTGCCGCTCGCGCGGGTCCGGATAGATGGCCGCGAGCCCGGGCTCCATGGCGTAGGTGAGCCCCACGTTCTGCATGCCGCGCCGGTTGAAGGCCGCGCCCACCAGATAGGTGCGCAGGAAGCAGATGGCCAGCACGCGCGCCGTGAGCCCCGGCGCGCCCGAGGGCCCGCCGCCGCGCGCGGCCGCACGGCCGCCGGACGCACCGGATGCCCTGGGCATGCCGGACACGCCGGAAATACCGGACGGCGCGCTCCGCCGTTCCTCGCGCCTAGCGGCCATCGCGGCCGCCCTGCGCGTCGCGCAGCAATTCGTACACCTGCTTCACACTCCACCCGCGTACGCGCGCCTGCACGCGCCGGGCCACGTCCTTGGGCCTGCCGCCCGCGGCGCGCTCCTCGGCGGCCACGGCCAGCACCTCTTCGCGCGTCTGCGCGTCCGGCTCCTCGGGCGGGCCGACCACCACGGTCAGTTCGCCCAGCAGTTCCCCGGGCAGCCATCCGGCCTCGCCCAGTCTGCCGACGATAAACTCCTCGTGAACCTTGGTCAATTCGCGCGCAACGCAGACCTCGCGCGGGCCCAGGGCCGCGTGCGCCAGCTCCAGGGTGGCCGCCAGGCGGTCCTTGCGCTCGAAGAAGACCAGCGTGGTCGGCGGCGCGCCGGGCCCGCCGTAGCGCGCCAGGAGCGCGCGCGCCTCCGAGGCCGCGCGCGGCAGAAAGCCCAGGAAGGTGAACGGCAGGGGCGGCAGCCCGGCGGCGGAAAGGGCCGCGGCCGGGGCCGTGGGCCCGGGCACGGGCGAGACGGGCACGCCCTGCTCGCGGCAGGCGCGCACCAGCCGGTAGCCGGGGTCCGAAAGCAGCGGTGTGCCCGCGTCCGAGACCAGGGCGATCTCGGCCCCGTCCGCGAGCAGGCGCAGCACGCCCGCGGCGCGGGTCCGCTCGTTGTGGTCGTGGAAGCTGACGAAGCGGCGGGCGCGCATGCCCAGCCGCTTGAAGAGCAGCCCGGTGCGCCGGGTGTCCTCGGCCAGGACCACGTCCACGCGCTGGAGCACCTCACGGGCGCGCGGCGAAAGGTCCGCGCCGTTGCCCAGGGGCGTGGCCACGACCCAGAGCCGCCCGTCGGAGCCGCCGGGCCCGGCCCCGAAATCGCCGCCGTCCTCGGCACCGCTCCCAACGTCGGCGGCGTCATCCCCGTCCGGACAATCGTCCCGCAGCTCGTCCGGGAGCCCGTCCTCCCACTCGGACGCGCGGTCCTCGGGGGCGACGGCGGCGGGGACGCCGGACTTGCGCTCCTCGGGATCGAAAAGGGGGGATGTCGGGGTGTCGGACAAGGACGCTCCTGGGGTTCTCTGGACCGGCTCGGGGTCCGTCGCAGGCTACCACCGCCCTGCGCGGCCCGCAACGCGGGATGCGCGGTCCGCGGTCCGGCGCTCTTTGTTGAAACGGTCTGTCCCGTGCGAACGCACACCCTCGCCGAAGGCGCGAAAAAAAGTTTGGGAGAGTCCAGAGAACCCTTTCCAAAGGGTTCTCTGGCCGCCGGAGGCCTCTCCTTCGCGCTAGAAGGCCGCGGGGAAGTGCTCCACGGCGAACGCCTCGTCCGTGCGCACCACGGCGACCACGTCGAAGCGGCACGGAGCGTCCCACTGGTCCGTGGCCGAAAGGTACAGGGAGGCGGCGCGGCGCAGCTTTTCGCGCTTGGCCGCGGTCACGGCCTCGGCCGGGTGGCCGCGCATCCCGGCCGCGCGCGTCTTGACCTCCACGAAGACCAGGCAGCCGTCGGCGCGGTCGCGGCAGATCAGGTCGATCTCCAAGTTCTCGGGCCCGCCCGGCCGCCAGTTGCGCTCCAGCACCGCAAGCCCGGCGGTGCGCAGGTGCTCCTCGGCCGCGCGCTCGCCGCGCGCGCCGGTGCTCAGGTGGCCCGGCTTGCCGCTCACAGGCCCGGCAGGCACAGCTGCCCTCCCCCGCGCTCTTCCTCCGGCAGCACGCCCCGGAAGGTGACGCGATGCAGCGGGCACGGCCCCAGCTCGCGCAGCGCGGCGCGGTGCTCGGCCGTGCCGTAGCCCACGTGCTTTTCGAAGCCGTAGCCCGGGTAGCGGCGCGCGAAGCGGTGCATGAGGTGGTCGCGGAAGGTCTTGGCCAGGATGGAGGCCGCGGCGATGGCCGGGATGCGCAGGTCGCCCTTGACGACCGTGCGCTGCGCCACGGGCCACGGGACAAGCGCCCGGGGGATGGACTGGTTGCCGTCCACGAGCACGGCGTCCGGGGCCACACGCAGCCGCGCGACCGCGCGGCCCATGGCCGCGAGTGTGGCGCGCAGGATGTTCGTGGCGTCGATCTCGCCCTGCCAGCTTACGCCCACGCACCAGGTCTCGGCGCGGGCCTTGATCTCCGGGGCCAGGGCGTCGCGGGCCTTTTCCGAGAGCTTCTTGGAGTCCGTGAGCCCGGCGATGGCGCAGCCCCAGGGCAGAACCACGGCGGCAGCAACCACGGGCCCGGCCAGACAGCCGCGCCCGGCCTCGTCCACCCCGGCCGCGTGGCGTGCGCCTTCGGGCGCAAAAAGGCCCTGCTCCTCCCACGTGGGATACGTTGGAGAGGAGGCAGGGCCCTTGGGTGCTCGTTTGCCCGCCATTGGCGGTTCCGGGTCCGGGGCTAGCCCCAGGCGTTCTTCTGCTTGATGCGGGCGGCCTTGCCCTTGAGCTTGCGCAGGTAGTAGAGGCGGCTGCGGCGGACCTTGCCCTCGGACACGACCTCCACGCGCTCGATGTACGGGGAGTGCAGGGGGAAGATGCGCTCGACACCCACGCCGTCGGAAACCTTGCGCACGGTGAAGGTGGCGTTGGTGGTGCCCTTGTGGATGCGCAGCACGGCGCCCTGGAAGACCTGGATGCGTTCCTTCTCGCCTTCGATGATGCGCATGTGCACCTTCACGGTGTCGCCCGCCTTGAAGTCGGGCATGTCGATACGCATCTGCTCCAGCTCAATTTTCTTGATAGGATTCATGGCCTTCTCTCCCTTTTGATCTAAATTTTGTTTTCCGCGCCCGTTGCGGTCAGTGCACGTCTGCAAGAATGCGGTCCACGAGGATCGCGGCGGCCGAGCGCACGGAGAGGTGGTTGTAGGCGTCCATCCATCGGATGGGCCGCACCACGCCCTGGGCCCGTGCGAGAACCTCGGGGGCCAGGCCCGAGGCCGTGCCCATGACCAGCAGCACCGGAACGCGTTCGAGAAGCTCCCGAACCCGGCTCGCCGTCATGTCGCCCGCACCCCTTGCGCTGGTGGCGATCAGCGCGGGGCGCGCGCCGGTCCGGCGGGCCACGTCGTCGAGGATTTCGTCCAGGTCCGCGCACACGCGCACCAGGGAGAGGGCCTCGGCCCGATCGGGGTTGGCCGTTCGGCCAGCCCCGCCTATCCAGTGTTCCGTCAGTTCGGCTATCAGCCGCCGCTGGTCTTCGATGGGCGTCGCCAGATAATATCCGCCCAGACCATTCGAGCGCGAAACGCGGGCTATATCGTGGACGTCCAGGTTTGTCAACGAGACCGCACCCACTTTTCCGCGCTTGTTGACCACGGGGTAGTGCAGCAGCGCCAGATAGAGATTGCGTCCCAGCCGCTTGCGCCCGCCGAAGGGCGCGCGCGGGAAATTTTTCGTCGCGCCGGGCGCGTTTTCCGCCGCGCTTTCCGGCCCGTCTGCCAGCCCGCCTGCCTGCGCCGCGTCCCCTGCTCCGTTCCCGGCCCGCCCGGCCACCAGGTCGCGCACGTAGGTCACGTCGCCCTCGTCCAGGCGCGCGTCGGCCAGCAGTTCGGGCCGCCGCTCCAGGGTGCGGCGCAGGGCCTGCTCGCGCCGCCAGGCCGCGATGCGCGCGTGGTCGCCGGAGGTCAGCACCGGCGGCACGGCCAGCCCCTCGAAGACCTCGGGCCGCGTGTAGTGCGGATATTCCAGGAGCCCGGCGGAAAAGCTCTCCTCGTCGCCGGAGTCCGCATGGCCCATGAACCCGGGCAACAGACGGCCGACCGCCTCGATGACGCACAGGGCCCCGGCCTCGCCGCCGTTGAGCACGAAGTCGCCCACCGAGACCTCCTCCACGTCGAAAAGCTCGGCCAGGCGCGCGTCGATGCCCTCGTAGCGGCCGCAGACCAGGGTCAGCGCGTCCTCGCGGGCCAGCTCGCGGGCCATGGCCTGGTCGAAGGGGCGGCCCGAAGGGCTGAGGACCAGCACGCGGCCGCGTTCGGGCACGGCGCGCAGGGCCCGGGCCAGGGGCTCGGCCATCATGACCATGCCCGGCCCGCCGCCGTAGGGCCGGTCGTCCACGGTGCGGTGCGCGTCGTCCGTGTAGTCGCGCGGGTTGACCAGGGCGAAGGAGACCAGACCGGCCTCGATGCCCTTGGCCATCAGGCCCGAGGAAAGCGGGGAGTCGAAGAACTCCGGAAAGAGCGAAAGCACGGTGAAGCGCATGGGGGGCCACCTAGCACGTTTGCCCCGGGGCCGGAAGCGCTTTTTGGAGGGCCGGGGCGCGCCGCGCGGCGCGACGAACCGGAAGGCCGGACGGCCGGGCGGCCGGAGAACGGGAGATGGCCGCTCGTCAGGCCAGGCCGCGGCGCTTGAGAAGCGTCGTGTAGACCTCCTCCACCGCGCGCACCTTCCTGTCCATGGAAAAGCGGTCGGCCAGGGCCAGGCTCGCGGCGCGCCAGCCCTCGCGGCGGTCCGTGTCCCCGATCATCCCGGCCAGGGCGTCGGCCAGGGCGGCCTCGTCGTCCGGCGGCACCAGGATGCCGTTGCCCGCCACCAGCTCGGGCACGCCACCCACACGCGTGGCCACCACGGGCAGCCCGAAGGTCAGGGCCTCGAGCACGGTGTTGGGCATGGATTCGGACCGCGAGGCCAGCACGAAGGCGTCGAAGAGCTGGAGGTAGTCGGCCACGCACTCGGTGCGGCCCACACTCGAAAACCGCTCGGCCACGCCGCACTCGGCCGCCACGGGCGGCCAGACCTCGGGGTGCACGCCCACGGCCAGCAGCCGCACCCCCTCGGGCAGCCCGGCCCGGGCGAAACTGCGGATGAGCAGGTCCATGCCCTTGTTGGGGCTGTCGTCCGTCACCGTGCCGAGGATCAGTTCGTTTGCGCCGATG
Organism: Desulfovibrionaceae bacterium; assembly: GCA_015709205.1. Lineage (GTDB taxonomy): Bacteria > Desulfobacterota > Desulfovibrionia > Desulfovibrionales > Desulfovibrionaceae > JACCQO01. Next base: position 2,010 of record JACCQO010000061.1, on the reverse strand, counting down.
CCCAGCTCGGCGCGCACCTCGGCGGGCGTGCGCCGGGGCGCGACGCGCTCGGCCGGGATGCCGTTGTAGACCACGAAGAGCCGCCGCGCGCCCACGCCCTTGCGCCGCAGCACGCGGCCGCAGGCCTCGGAATTGACCACAAAGGCGTCCAGCCCCCAGGACCAGTACGGCAGCGGGTTGTTGGGCCTGTAGATCACCCCGCGGTGCCCGACCATGACCACGCCGCGCCTGCGCCAAAAGAGGCCCCACCACGCGGCCAGCTTGACGGCCTTGTTGTGGTAGGCGTGCACCACGCACGGCTCGCCCTGGGGCAACCGGGCCTCTATGAACCGGCCCCAGTCGCCGCGTCGCTCGGGCAGGCGGACCCAGTTGAAGTCCGGGTCCACGGCGGGCAACTGCGCGTCATGGGGCACGAAAAAGGTCAGCTCGTGCCCGCGCTCCGCGAGCCCGCGGGCCAGAAAATGCGCCTGCCGCGCGCCTCCGCTCTTGATGTTCGAGGAAGTGACGAAAAAGATCTTCATGCAATCGCGTCAGGGTTTGGGCCCGGCCGGGCCACGCTTGCCAACCATTGCTCCAGCCGGGCGAACTGCACGTCGCGGTTCAGGTCCGCGCGCGCCTTTTCCCACGCCGCGCGGCGCATGGCCGCCACCCGCTCGGACCCGGCGGCGAACACGCGGCGCAGGCAGACGGTAAGCGACGCCGCGCCCGCGCCCGGCTCGGCCAGCAGTTCGCCCAGGGACTCGGGCCAGACCTCGGGAATGCCGCCCACCGCGCGCGCCACGGGCGCCAGCCCGTGGGCCATGGCCTCCAGCAGTCCCTGGGGCATGCCCTCGTGCGTGGAGGGCAGGCAGAACACGTCCGCGCGCCGCAGGAACGCGGCCACGTCCTCCTGGAACCCGTGCCAGCGCACGCGCTCCGCGATGCCCAGTTCGGCGGCCTGGGCGCGCAACGGGGGTTCCTGGTCCCCCGAGCCGACCACGTCCAGGGAAAAGGCGAACCCCTCGCCCGCCAGGGCGGCCAGGGCCGCGAGCAGGTCCGGCATGGCCTTGCCCGCCACGAGCTGGTTGGTGGTCACCAGCCGGAGCGGGTCGCCCACCTCCCCGGGCGGCGCGTCGAGCACGCGCTTGCCCGGGTACTGCACGGCGATGCGCGCCGCGTCCAGAAAGGGGAGCTTCTGCAAAAGCCGGTCGCGGATGTCAAGGCAGTTGGTCAGGTAGGCCGGGTGCACGAAGCGGTCCACGAGGCGGATCTTGGCCGTGGCGGTCATGTCGCCCTGCGCGCCGATGCGCTGGACGACGGGCACCCCGGCCAGCCGCGCGGCCACGCCGCCGATGCGCAGGTCCTTGGCCACGTTGACGAGCACGGCGTGCGCGGGCCAGGCCGCAAATTCCGCACGCAACCGCATGACGAGCAGCGGATTGAAGTCCGGCCCGAAGGAAGCCCGGCGCGCTCCGCACCCCACGGCGGCGAGGCGTCCCACGAACCGCGCATCGCGCGCCACGGCGCGCACCGCATGCCCGCGCTCCACGAGGAACGCGGCCACGTCCGCCGTCCAGGTCTTCACGCCGCCCCAACTGCGCGTGGAATTGACGATCGCCAGGTTCATCCGTTCGGTTTCCCTCCCACCGCCGCCGCACACTACCCACCTTCCCCCCATCCGACAATACGGCAATGGCAGGCAGCGTGACGCTGCACCCTTTTCGGCAGCGTGACGCTGCACCCTTTTCGGCAGCGTGACGCTGCACCCTTTCGCGGTCGTCGGTGCTACGGTTTGGATTTCAGCTTTCCCTCGCCCGCGCTCACCTCCCGTACCACCGAAGCACCCGCCTCTTCCTCCCTCTCCCCCAGGGCGCATCCGCCGCAACGCGGCGGCAGCCCGGCACGTCCGCACGCCCCCCACCTTTCCCACTCCTTCCGCGCCTGCCCCCACCCCGCCCGGCATCCACGCGCACCCGACAGTCACCCCCTTCCTCATCCAACCAGCAGTTTTTGGGGGTGGAGAGGGGTGGA
>JACCQO010000120.1 GCA_015709205.1 Desulfovibrionaceae bacterium | reverse complement strand
GAGGGGAGGACCCTTTTTTCGCCGAAAAAGGGTCCTCCCCTCCCCGCCTCCCCCCAGCTCTTCGCGCTACCGCCGCGCGCGGCGGGCTGCGTACACGAGGTCGGGGAGCGTGCGGGCGTGGAAGGCGCGGGCCGGGGTGTCCAGGGCCAGTTCGGGCTGCCGCCGGATGCTCGTGGGGTCGCGCAGGAGCTGGGTGTAGATGTCGGCGTAGGCGGCGGCATGGCGGGCGCTGGTCCAGTGGTTCTCGATCCACCGGCGGCTCTCCTGGCCGAGGTCCGCGCACAGGGCGGGATCGCGCAGCAAATGTTCGGCCACGGGCCCGGCGTCCTCGAGGCGCACGTTGACGAACGGGCAGTGCTGGGAGCCGGAAAAGACGCGCAGCAGCAGCTTGGAGCGCTCGTCGAGCCAGGCGAGCGTGGGCTTGCCGAGGCAGAGCCCCTCGAGCCCGGAAAGGTGGTAGCTGCCGTTGACCAGGTCGTCCACAACGAGGCGCGCGGCGCGCTTGGCGGCCAGGGCGACCTTGAGCGGTTGTCCGCTGACGACCTTGATCCGGCCGGTGCCCGCATTGCGGCACGCGGTCTCGAGCATGGCCACGGTCTCGGGCGCGCCCTTGGTGTTCCAGCGGTCCTCCCAGGCCGAGGTCAGCTTGGTGGGCGTGAAGGCCGCGTCGAAGTCCGGCCGAGCGGCCGGAGCGCACGGCAGATAGTCCGGCTCGTTCTCCGGCACCAGGTTCGGCACCACGCGCGCGTGCGGATAGAAACGCTCCGGATACTGCGCGATGACGACGGCCGGAATGGTGCATTCGAGCACCGCGCGCGGCGTGGCCCCGGCCATGGAGGCCACAAGCTCGGGCGTGGAATGGAAATGGCGCAACAACCGCGCGCCGCGCTTCTCCAGCTCGTGGAAGTCGATGGGCGCAAAGCAGCCGGAATCGCGGTCCAGGTAGTTGTGCAGGTGGATGACGTCCGCCGCGCGCGCAAGCTCCACGGCAGGCTCCGGCGTCTCGGAAAAGATCACGTCCGTGTCGTAGTGCCCCCAACGCTCCAGGTCCACAAGCCGGGCCTCGAACGGCTCGCCGCCAATGCGCCCGCCACCCTGCGCGGCCAACGCATTCAAGGCGCGCACAAGCCGAATCGGAGCCCCCGCAAGCCGGGTCATGGAAAAATGCACCACTTGCATGGCACCGTGGTAGCCCGCCCCGCCCCCGCGCGCAAGCGCGGGGCGTGGCGGGCGCGAGAGGAAAGGGAAAGATGGAGAACGGAGCGAGCTTGCCGGGCTGCCGCCGCCTTTGGCGGCGGATGCGCCCTGGGGTGAACGGGAAAGAGGGGGAGGATTCGACGATGCGGCCGTCGAACGCAGGCGGGGAAAAACGGGAAAGCCGAGGGTGTCCCAAAATACGACAGTCGAACGTGGGTGAAGGGAAATCGACGCTTCCATCACGGCACCGACGGCCGCGAAAGGGGGGCAGCAGCTTTGCTGCCGAGATTGCCGCCTGCCGCCCCTCCGGGGCGGATGCGTCTTGAGGTGATGGAGGTAGTCAGGAACCGGAGGGCTCCTTTTTCGTCCGCACGCCCAATCGCCCACAAGCGGCTATCCCCCTTAGCCCGCATGCGGCGCAGCCGCGAGGGCGGCGCGCTTTCGTCCCCTCCACTTTTACCGAGCCTGCCGCGCCCGCACCCCCATCCCACAATTCCCCTTCGACCCTGTGCCGCGCAGCGCAGCGAAGCGGCACGCGGCGGCGTGCGAGCGT
>JACCQO010000060.1 GCA_015709205.1 Desulfovibrionaceae bacterium | reverse complement strand
CCTTTTTTCGCCGAAAAAGGGTCCTCCCCTCCCCGCCTCCCCCCGGCTCTTCGCCGCTAGTAGACCTTGCGGCGGGAGAAGCCGATGCCGAGGACGTTGAAGGTATTTTCGACGACCATGAAGGCGTTGGGGTCGATGGAGTAGACGAGTCCTTCGAGTTTTTTGAGCTGGTAGTTGTTGACCACGCAGAGCAGGACTTTTTTCCGGTTCCCGGAATAGGCCCCGCGTCCGTGCAGGAAGGTTGCGCCGCGGTGCAGGTCCTTGAGCACGCCTGCGGCGATGTCGTCGTTCTTGTCGGAGATGACGAGGACCATTTTGCGCTGGTTGAACATGGAGAGGAAGTGGTCGGCGACCACGGAGATGATGAAGGACATGATCATGGAGTAGAGTACGCGGTCGGTATCAAGGCGCAGGAGGCTTCCGGCGAAGAGCAGGAGGTTGAAGAGGAAGCCGAACTGGCCGATGCGCACGGCGAAGCGTTCGTGGAGGATGACGGCGACGATGTCCAGGCCGCCGCCGGAGCCCAGGGAACGCAGCATGAGCCCGGTGCCCGCGCCGCAGAGCACGCCGCCGGCCACGGACGCGAGGATGGGATCGTGCACCGCGCCCAGGGGGGGCACGGCCCAGGAGAGAAAGGTCAGCGCGAGCATGCCGTAGAGGCTGTAGAGGAAGAAGCGGCGGCTGACGAGCACGGCGCCGAGCACGAAGACCGGGATGTTCAGGGCCAGGTACCACAGGGCGGGCGAGCCCAGGTTGGTGGCGTAGTAGCCGAGCAGGCCGAGGCCGTAGACGCCGCCGGCGATGAAGCCGTGGGGCACGGCGATGGTGTTGATGCCGAAGGCGTAGACCAGGGCCCCGAGGGTGAGCAGGCCGACGTTCCAGGGCACGGATCGGGTGTATTCGCCCTGTTTGAGACCGATGAGCATTCTGACCTCCCGTTTGCCTTTGGGAGTGGTGCAAATCCGCGGGCGTGTCAACGTGGTGGGGCCGATGGCCGGGTTTCGCGCACGGATTTCCGCGCGCGGGGGAGGGCGTATGCCCCAGGCGCGCGGCGGCGTCAACCCTTTTCTCCGCGCGGGCCCGGGATGGTGCAACCAGCGGGTTTGACGATTTTTTTGCCGCACCGCCCGTTAGGCACTGGATGCGCGCGCCAAGAAATACTATAAGGGATCATAACCACGACGAATAGCCGTTTTGCGGACCGTTGGCGGAGCGTCCGCGGGGCGGCAAAGGAGGAAGCCGATGCTGATCAAGAACTGGATGACCCACGAGGTCATCACCGTGACGCCCGAGACCTCGATGATGAAGGCGTCCAAGCTGATGAAGGAGCACAAGATCAACAGGTTGCCTGTTGTGGACGAGGAAGGCCACGTGGTCGGCATCGTCTCGGACCGCGACCTGAAGGAGGCCTCGCCGTCCAAGGCCACGACGCTGGACGTGCACGAGCTGTACTATCTTTTGGCCGAGATCAAGATCCGCGACATCATGACGCCCAATCCACTGACCGTGCGCGAGATGGAGTCGGTGGAAAAGGTCGCGGTGATGATGATCGAGAACGGCATCGGCGGGTTGCCGGTGGTGGATGCGGACAACAGGATCGTGGGCATCATCACGGACCACGACATCTTCAAGGTGCTGGTGGAGATCACGGGCGTGCGCTACGGAGGGCTGCAGTTCGCCTTCGAGATCCCAAACGTGGAGGGCACGCTCAAGCCGATCCTGGACGACCTGCGCGACTTCGGCACGCGCATCGTCTCCGTCCTCACCTCCATGGGCGGCGCGGACGCGCCCACGCGCACGGTGAACATCCGCATCCTGCCCATGGACCGCGCCGAGGAAAACAAGATCATCGAGGCGCTCAAGGACAGGTACAAGCTCCTGTTCTGGGCGCGCGACAACGTGCATCCGATCCTCTAGCCGCTTGAACGGCGATCCCGCCGGGGCCCCTGCGCCCCGGCTTTTTTTTTGCCCTGTGTGCGGGCGAGGGAGATATTGAACGCCTGCATCGGCGGGGTTCGCCCCTTGCGCGCGGCAGCACCGGTTGGTAGAGACCGGTAAACACGGCGCTGTGATACGCGTCACCGCCCGTGCCTCCCCTGCGCGCCGCATCCTGCGGCGCGCGATGCAACACCAAGGAGTTGTACATGTCCAAGTCCACTTCCGCCTCCGCCGCCGCGCATGCCGCGGCCCCGAAAGGCCAGGCCGACGGGTCGCCCCGGCCCACTCCGGTATTCTTTTCGCCCACGCGCAGCACGGCCGCCGTGGTGCGCGCCGTGGCGCGGGGGCTGTCGCCCGCGTCGGCGCGCGAGTGCGACCTGACCCTGCCGGACGCGCAGACGCCGACGTTCGACGGCCCTGCCACGGGCAAGGGGCCGGAGGTGGCCATCATCGGCGTGCCGGTGTACGGCGGCCGGGTGCCCGCGCTGGCGGCCGAGCGGCTGGCGCGCGTGCAGGGCAACGGCACGCCCGCGGTGCTCGTGGTGGTCTACGGCAACCGGGCCTTCGAGGACGCGTTGCTGGAGCTGCGCGACATCGCCGTGGCCAGCGGCTTCCGGCCCGTGGCGGGCGGGGCGTTCATCGGCGAGCATTCCTTCAGCAGCGAGACCACGCCCGTGGCCGTGGGGCGGCCCGACGAGGCGGACCTGGAGCTGGCCGCGTCCCTGGGGGCGCGCGCCGCGGCCAGGCTCGCAGCGCTGGGCGCGGACGGCCTGTCGTCCCTGCCGCCCCTGGACGTGCCCGGCGACACGCCCTACAAGGCGCGCAAGGACCGCTCGCCCGTGGGCCCGGAGGTGGACACCGAAGCCTGCACGGGCTGTTGCGCGTGCGCCGAGGTCTGTCCCACCGGGGCCATCGACGCCAAGGACGCGACGCGGTCGGACCCGGAGCTGTGCATCCTGTGCATGGCTTGCGTGCGCGCCTGCCCCGAGGGCGCGCGCACGCTGCACGCCATGGACGACGCGGCGCGCTGGCTGCACGAGAACTGTTCCGCACGCAGGGAGCCGGAGCTGTTCGTTTAGGCGCATTGACTCGGGCGCGTCGATTCAGGCGCACCAACCAGGCCGGACGCGGGGAGGCGTCCGGCCCAGGCGGCGCGGGCCTTGCCGCGCGGAGGTCTGGACATGGGCAACGAAGCGACGCGCGCCTTCTGGGATGCACGCGCCGAGGAGCGGATCGCGAAACAGGACAGGCACGCGCGCATGGGCGCGCTGTACGAGGAGGCCTGCTGGCGGGCCATCGAGCCGTTGCTGCCCGAGGCGGGCGTGGTGCTCGAGGCCGGGTGCGGCACGGGGCGCTGGATCTGGCGGCTGGCGGAGCGCGGGCTGCGCACCGCGCTGCTGGACTTTTCGCCGGAGATGGTGCGCATCGCGCGGCGCGTGGTGGCCGAGCGTGGGCTGGAGGCCCGCGTGGCCGGTTTTTACGTGCAGGACATCTGCGACATGCGCGAGCTGGCCCCGGAATCCATGGATGCGGTGCTCTGCCTGGGCGAGCCGCTGGGGCTGTGCGACGCTCCGGCGCGCGCCGCGGCGGAGATGGCCCGCGTGCTGCGGCCGGGCGGAAGCCTGGTCTGCGACGCGTCCAACCGCGACCGCCTGGCCCTGGAGCTGGCGCGGGCGGGCGACTGGGCCGCGGCGGACGCCATGTATTCCCGGGGCGTGCACCATGCGGCCGACGGCAGGCCACGTTGGGGCTTCACGGCCCAGGAGCTGGCCGCGTTGTTCGCGGACGCCGGGATGGAGGTGGAGCGCGTCGCGCCCGTCGCCCCCCTGCTCTGCTTCCCGCCCCAACCCGGGCTGGCCGAAGCCCTGACCGACGATGCGGTCTTCGCGCGCGTGCGCGACCTGTTCGCGCGCATGGAGCGCGACGGAGCGGCCCTGAGCGTGAGCGGCCGATTTCTGCTCGCGGCGCGCAAGCCGGGCGGCGACCGGGAGTAGGCCGGGTGGCCGCCTCCACTGCGCAGCGAAGCGGCCGGTCCCACGGGACCGGCCGTTTCTTTTGGGACTCGCGCGGCGATCATGGACCGCCTAGCGGTAGGCGCAATAGCCGCTTGGCGGCCGGACGCGGAGCGCGAAACGCCGCCGCGCTTTCCTTTTCGCCGCCCCCCTGCTAGGGATGCGGATCAAGGGAACCGTCAGCTGTTCCAATCGCCAGCCAACAACCCGAACCGAGGACCAAACATGAACAGACGCACCTTCCTGCGCGCGGCGGCCTGCGCGGCCGCGGCCACGACCCTGCCCCTGGCGCAGGCGCGCGCGGCGGTCTCCTGGACGCGCAGCGGCGACACGGCGATCATCGCCCTCAGCGGCCGCTGCACCATCGGCGAGGGCGAAGTGGCCCTGCGCCACAGCCTGCAGAGCGCACTGGAGGCCGGATGCCGCAACGTCGTCGTGGACCTCGGGCGGACCACCTTCATGGACTCCTCGTGCCTCGGCGAACTGATCTCCAGCTACACCACCACGGTCAACCGGGGCGGCAAGCTGAAGCTGGCCAACGTGCCCGCCAAGGTCTGCGAGATCCTGCAGATCACCGGGCTTGCGAGCGTGCTCGAGAGCTACGGCAGCGTGCAGGAGGCCCTGGCCGCGTTCTAGAGCAGCGCCCGCAGGGCGCGCAAAGGGCGGGGAAGCGATGCTTCCCCGCCCTTTGCGCATGCGGAACATGGCGGATCAGGCCGACAGGGACGCGGGCGCGGACGAAGCCGGGGCCACGGACGGCGCGGCCGCCGGTCGGCCCATGGACAGCCCCTGCCGAAGGGCCGCGCCGAAGGCGCGCGCCAGATCGGGCGCGTCGTGGGCCAGCAGCAGCCGCGAGATGCGCCGCGCCTCGGCCGTGAGGGCTTCGGGATCGGCCAGCCGGGCGCGGAGCTCGGCCATGCGCCGTGCGGCCGTGGCGGCCACGGACGCGTTGCCCGCACCCTCGGCCGCGCCGAGCAGAGCCGCATGGTTGGCCAGACTCGGCTCGAAGGTGGCCTGGAGCAACCGGACGTCCAGCACCTCCCCGACGCGGCCGCGCGCGCGCAGCCGCCGGGCCAGGGCCTCGTAGCCCGCGCCCCACAGCGGCTCGCGCCGCAGGGCGTGCCAAAGGCGTTCGGCCGGGACCTCGTCCCGGCCGCTGAAAAACTCTCGCTCCAGCTCGGCCTCGCGCTCGGGCCGCAGGGCCGGATAGGCGTGCAGCCACGGGGTCACGCGGAGCGTGAACCCGTCCTCGGCCACGATGCGGTGCAGATCCGGAACCACGGGACGGTCGGCCTCGGGCCAGCGCGCCCGCAGCAGGGCTTCGTTGGCCGCGTCGTGGTCGCGGCGGCCCGTGGTGCTCTCGCCCCAATGCTCCACAACGCTCGCACCGGCCACGGTCAGGCGGTAGCCCAGGCGGCGCAGGCCGAAGCACAGGTCCACGTCCTCGAACCCGTTGCGATAGCCCTCGTCGAACCCGCTGCAGGCGAAGAAGAGTTCGCGCGGCACGAGCAGCGCGGCCGCGGACACGGCCTGCAGGTCGCGGCTGCGCAGCACGGCCGGATGGTCGGCCGGGAAATACTCGTAGAAATGCTCCACGCGCAGGCCCGGGTTGAAGGCCACGCCCGCGTGCTGCACGCGGCCCATGTCCGGATAGAGCAGCAGCGGCGAGACGGCCCCCAGGCCGGGGTCCCCGTCCAGGGCCGCAAGCAGCGGATCGAGCCAGCCCGGGGCCGGACGCGTGTCGTTGTTCAGGAAGAGCAGCAGGTCCGTGCGCGCCAGGGACGCGCCCCGGTTGCAGGCTCCGCCGAAGTTGCGATTTTCCGGGAGCCGGTCGTAGGCGAAGGCCCGCCCGAAGAGCGCCGCGCCCAGGGCCGGGCATTCGGCCGGGGTGGCGTCCGTGGAGCCGTTGTCGATCACGAGCACGGCGCAGGCCCCGGTGGCCGTGGCCGCGCGCAGGTGCTCCAGGCATTCGCGCGTCAGGGCCCAGTTGCCGAAGACCGGGATGATGACGGTGACGCGGGGGCCGGGGGCCGGGGCAAGAAATTCGGACACGGTTTCTCCGGATCGCGCGGCCGGTTTTCGGGGCCGCGCGGCTGGGTTTCTCCAATTCGCCGGAAGCCGCGCGGGCTAGGCGGCGCCGGGCTGCACCGGGTCGATGCAGCCGAGGCCCTCGGGCCCCTCGGGGGTCGGATTCACGGCGCGGTGCATGGCGCGGCGGATGGCCCGCTCCAGGCTGGCCTCGCCCGCTCCGTGCAGCCGGTCGGCAATCTCGCCGCCCAGGCGCAGGGCCTCCTGCGGGTCGCGCAGCACGGCGCGGTACAGGGCCGCGTGGCGCGCGGCGTCCTCGGCCCGGTCCGCATGGCCCGCGCGCATGGCCGCGCTGCGGTAGCGCTCCAGCCGCCCGAGCGACGGCCCCAGGGAGCACTGCAGCATGCGCGCCTCGAAGGCCTCCTGCCACAACCCGCCGCGCTCCAGGATCACGGCCAACCGGTCGTAACCGCCGAACCACAACGGCTCGTCGAGCAGCGTCTTCCACAGGGCCACGGGGTCGTTGACCCCGGCATGGGCACGGTCCAACTCGGCCTCGCGCGCGGCGGGCAGGGCCACGTGGGTCTCGAAGGTCTCGGTCACGCGCAGCACGAAGCCGTCCTCGCGCGCATGCAGATGCATGTCCGGCCGCACGGCGCGGCCCCAGCGTTGGAACAGCAGTCGGGCGTTGGCGTCCTCCTGGGCAAAGCGGCCCGCGGATTGGCTGCCCAGGTGATGGATCACGCTCTCCGGGGCCACGGTCAGAGTGCGCCCGGCCTTGCGCAGGGCCAGGCAGAGGTCCACGTCCTCGAAGCCGTTGACGTAGCCCTCGAAGAACCCGCCGACCTCCAGGAACAGGAAACGGGGCATGAACAGGGCCGCCCCCGTGATGGCCTGCAGCGAACGCCGCCGGGCCACGGCGCGGTGCGTGACCGGGAAATACTCGTAGAGGTGATCGGTGCCGTACGCCGGATCCACGACCACGCCCAGGTGCTGCACGCGGTCCGACCCCGGGTAGAGCAGGAGCGGACCCACCGCGCCCAGGCCGGGCATCTGGCCGAAGGCCTCCAGCAGCGGGGTGTGCCAGTCGCCCGTGGGGATGGTGTCGTTGTTGAGGAAGAAGACGAAGGGCGCGGTCGAGGTCGTGGCCCCGTGGTTGCAGGCCGGGCCGAAGTTGCGGTTTTCGTCGAAGCGCTCGTAGCGGAAGCACGCGCCGAAGAGCTGCGCGCCAAGGGCCGGACAGTCCGCGGGCGTGGCGTCCGTGGAACCGTTGTCCACCACCGTGACCTCGAAGAAATCGCCGCGCGTCGCGGCGCGCAGGGCTTCCAGGCAGTTGCGGGTCAGAAGCCACCGGTCGCGCACGGGGATGACGACGTTGATGAGCCGTGACGTATCCATGTCCAATCCTTTCGGGCGTTCTTCCTCTGGGACGATTGCTCGCCGCTCCGGACGAGGGGACGCCGCGGGAACGGGCAACGGCGTCGGGCTGCTTCCTGTGATGAAAAAAGCGTGCCCGTCGCGAGAACGGATTGTTTCCCGATAGGTTGGACAACAAAAAAGGCCGCCGGAAAAACTCCGGCGGCCCGATATTCAAAAAACCGTCGCCCAGGCGTCGCGCCCCCCTCTCTCAGCCGTCGCGGCGCGCGGCCCACCGCATCTGGCGGCAGATGCCCATGAGCAGGTTGAACTCGTTGCGCTTGAGGCCCACGCGCGCGAGCAGCCGCTTGACCGGCAGCATCCAGTAATCGGTGTTGTCGTCCTTGAGAAAGTCGATGGCCAGGAGCATCTCGCGCAGGGCGTCGTGCAGGGCCTCCTGCTCGGCGTGGTTCACGGGCCGCGACTCGGGCGGCCCGGCGGGCCTGAAGGGCGCGGCCAGGGAACTCTTGAAGCACTCGTAGAGCACGACCAGGGCGGCCGAGGCCACGTTCAGGGAGCTGGCCTCGGAACTGGTGGGGATGCAGACCAGCCGCGAGCAGAGGTTGATCTCCTCGTTGGTCAGGCCGCGGTCCTCGGGCCCGAAGACCACGGCCGCGCGCACGGCGCGGCCCTCGTCCAGGTCCTCGCGGACCACCTCGGCCATGCGCTGCGGGGTCAGCAGCCCCTTGCGCCAGCCGCCGGTGCGCGCCGTGGTGGCGTAGACCATGTGGTAGTCGCGCAGGGCCGCCTCCAGGTCGTCCTCCACGCGCATGTGCGCGAGCACCTCGCGGCCCTTGGGCGTGGCCAGGGAGGCGGCGCGGTCCGCGTCCCACAACTGCGGGGCCACGACCACGAGGTTGGGGCAGCCGAAATTGGCGCAGGCGCGCGCGGCCGAGCCCACATTTTCCGGAAACTTGGGCCTGCACAGCACGATGCTCAGATGGTCCAGCACGACTCGTTCGATCCTTGGTTCGTCGGGTACGGAAGGAAGGGGAAAAACCGCGCCCCGGGCGCGGTGCGGGCCCTGCGGCCCGCGAGACGGGACAGGCCCGCTAGCCGGGCCAGACGCGCGGGGCCGTGAGCAGGACCATGGCCGCGCCCACGCCCGCCTTGGCGACCATGCCGAAGAACTTGCCCCAGAACGCGCCCCAGGCGGCGCGGCTCGCGGCGGCGAAATCGCGGCCCTGGCCCATCTCCATGATCAGACAGCCCGCGAACGCGCCGCCCAGGGCCCCGGGCACCGCGCCCAGCCCCAGCAGGAACGGCGCGCAGACGATGGCCCCCACGATGGCCCCCAGGATGCCGCCCAGGTTGCCCCGGCCCGTGCCGCCGAAGCGGCGCGTCCCCAGGATCTGGCCCAGGAACTCCAGCAGCTCGCCCGAGGCCGCCAGGGCGGCCAGGACCAGGAAGAACCCCCAGGACAGGGCCACCTCGGGGTGCGCCCATTTCCAGGCCGCGGTCAGCGCCAGCAACACCCAGTTGGCGGGCATGCTGAAGATGTGCAGCCCGAGCACCAGCACCGAGGCCAGGATGAAGAGGGACGCCCAAATCTCTGCCATGGAGGCAGATTACTCTGCCTTTTCGCGCAGGTCCACTACCCGTTTGGCCTTGCCTTCCTCTTTCGGAATCGACGCGGTTTCGACCAGCTCCACACGCGGGGAAATCAGGATTTCGTCGCGCAGGCGGGAGCAGATGCGCTTCTGGATGGCCCCCAGGGCGCGCATGTCCTCCACGAAGAATTCCTCCTTGATCTCCACGCGCACGCGCATCTGGTCCACCACGCCCTCGCGCTCCAGCAGGATCTGGTAGTTCTGGCCCACCTCGGGCATGGCCATGAGCACCTGCTCGATCTGCATGGGGTAGATGTTCACGCCCTTGAGGATGATCATGTCGTCGGCGCGGCCCTTGATGCGGTCGATGCGCCGGTGAACGCGGCCGCAGGCGCACGGACCGGGGATGAAGCGCGTCAGGTCGCGCGTGCGGTAGCGCAGGATGGGCATGCCCCTGCGGCAGAGGGTGGTGAGCACCAGCTCGCCCACCTCGCCCTCGGCCACGGGCTCCGTGGTCACGGGGTCGATGATCTCCGCGACGTAGGCGTCCTCCCAGAGGTGCATGCCGTCCTGGCGCACGCACTCGAAGGCCACGCCCGGCCCGTTCATCTCGCTCAGGCCGTAGGAGTTGTAGGCCTTGAGGTGCATCAGTTCCTCGATGCGCCGGCGGGCCTCCTCGGTGTGCGGCTCCGCGCCGATGCAGGCGATGCGCAGGGGCAGCGTGGCCGGGTCGATGTCCCGGGCCTCCAGCCACTGGGCCAGGTACAGGGCGTAGGAGGGGATGATGTGCGCGGCGGTGACGCCGAAGTCCTGGATGAACTTGAGCTGGCGCTTGGTGTTGCCCGGTCCCGAGGGCACGACCATGCAGCCGAGACGCTCGGCCCCGTAGTGCATGCCCAGGCCGCCGGTGAACATGTGGTAGCCCGTGGTGTTCAGGAACACGTCCGCGGGGCGCACGCCCGCGCAGAAGAGCGAGCGGGCCATGAGCGAGGCCCAGGAGTCCAGGTCCTCGCGCGTGTGGCAGACCACGGTGGGCGAGCCGGTGGTGCCGCTGGAGGCGTGCAGGCGCACGATCTCCTCGCGGTCCGTGCAGAGCAGGCCGTGCGGGTACTGGGAACGCAGGTCGTCCTTGGTGGTGAAGGGGATGCGCCGCAGGTCGTCCAGGGAGCGGATGGAATCCGGCGTCACGCCCGCCGCGCCGAGGCGCTCGGCATAGAACGCGCAGCGCCGCACGCGCTCCACGGTCTTTTGCAGCCGTTTGAGTTGGACGCGTTCGATCTCGCTGCGACTCAGGGCCTCTGCGGCGTCGTAGAATTCCATGCCTGTCTCCTGTGGTCTGCGCCGCGCGCAGGGGCGCGCGCGACCGGAAGCGCACGCGCGCCGCCCGGCCGGGCTATTCGCCGCCGTTCTCGGAACCGGAGTTGTACGGATAGGTGGATTCGAGGTTCTCGAAGCGGGTGTGGCGCTTGGCGAAGAACAGCTCCACCTCGCCGGTGGGGCCGTTGCGCTGCTTGCCGATGATGACCTCGGCCACGTTCTTCTTGGGGTTGTCGTCGCGCTTGTTGTAGACGTCGTCGCGGTAGAGAAAGAGGATCACGTCCGCGTCCTGCTCGATGGCCCCGGATTCGCGCAGGTCGGAAAGCAGCGGGCGGCGGTTGGTGCGCTCCTCGACCTTGCGGTTGAGCTGCGAGAGCGCGATGACCGGCACGTGGAGTTCCTTGGCCAGGGCCTTGAGCGTCCGGGAGATGTCGGAGATCTCCAGTTCGCGCGAATCCGTGCGCCGCGAGGAGCGCATCAGCTGCAGGTAGTCCACGATGACCAGGCCCAGGCCGCGCTCGGCCTTGATGCGCCGGCAGCGCGAACGCAGCTCCATGGTCGAGAGCGCCGGGGTGTCGTCGATGAAGATGGGCGCGGCGGACAGGGCGTTGGCCGCGTCGTAGAGCCGGTTCCAGTCCTCGTCGTCCAGGAAGCCCCGCCGCAGGCTGGCCAGGTCCACCCTGCCCCAGGCGCACAGCAACCGCTGGATGAGCTGCTCGCTGCTCATCTCCAGGGAGAAGATGGCCGTGGGCACGTTCTCGAAGATGGCGGCGTTCATGCCAAGGTTCAGGGCGAAGGCGGTCTTGCCCATGGACGGGCGCGCGGCCAGGATGATCAGGTCCGAGGGCTGCAGGCCCGCGGTCATCTCGTCCAGGCGCGTGTAGTGCGTGCGCACGCCGGTGACCATCTCCTTGCGCTCGTAGCGCCGGGCGATGTCCTCGAAGGCCTTTTCCAGCAGGGTCTTGGAGTCCTGGAACACGGACGAGGACGAGCCCTCGGAGACCGCGAACACGGCCTTTTCCGCCTCGTCCAGGAGCCCCTCCACGTCGGTGGCCTCGTAGGACGAGGAGATGATCTCCGAGGCCACGGTGATCAGCCGCCGCTGCAGGGACTTTTCGCGCACGATGCGCGCGTAGTACTGGGCGTTGGCCGCGCTGATCTCGGACTGGGCGAGCTCGGCCAGGTAGACCGCGCCGCCGACCTCGTCGATGCGGCCGGTGGCCTGGAGGTGCTCGGCCACGGTCACCAGGTCGATGGGCGCGTTCTTGGCGTAGAGTTCGGTGAAGGCGCGGAAGATGACCGCGTGGGCCGGAGAATAGAAGTCGTTCTCGCCCAGGGTGTCGACGATGGTGTGGAAGGTCTCGTTGCGCAAGAAGACCCCCCCCAGAACCGCCTGTTCGGCCTGGAGGTTCTGGGGGGGTACTCTGCGCAGAAGGTCGGCCGACACCTTCTCGTAGGAGGCGTCGGCCGCGCCCCGGCTCCTGTCGCCGGGCGCGCCGCGTCCGGGATCAGTCCGCGGACTCCTGTTCGGATTCGGGCTGTCCACTGGTGGCGTCCTGTGCTTCCGTGCCCGGGGCCTGGGCCTCGGTCTGCTTCTCGGCCTCCTCGGCCTGCTCCTCTTCGAGGGGGCCGCCCTGACGCACGATCCTGACCGTCAGTTCGGCCTGGACGTCGGGGTGCAGCTTCACGGGAACCGCGTATTCGCCCAGGGCGCGAATGGGCTGCTCGAGCACGATCTTGCGGCGGTCGATGTCCACGCCCTGCTCGGCCAGCACGTCGCCGATCATGGCCGTGGTCACGGAGCCGTAGAGCTTGTCGCCCTCGCCCACGCGCACCTCGATGACGACCTGGGCGGCGGCGATCTTTTCGGATTCGGTCATGGCGGCGGCGCGCAGCTCGTCCATCTTGGCCTGCAGCTTGCGGCGCTCCTGCTCGAAGACCTTCATGTTCGAGGCCGTGGCCAGCATGGCCAGGCCCTGCGGGATCAGGTAGTTGCGGCCGTAGCCGGGCTTGACCGAAACCAGGTCGCCCAGCCTGCCGAGGTGCTCCACGTCGGAGCGGAGAATGAGTTTCATGTGCATGCCGTCTGCCTCCTACAGCTGGGACTTCTTCTTCACGTCGCTGGAATGCGCGGCGGTGTAGAAGAGGAGCGCCATCTGGCGGGCGCGCTTGATTTCGGTGGTCAGTTCCCGCTGGTGCTTGGCGCAGGTGCCGGTGATGCGGCGGGCGATGATCTTGCCGCGCTCGGTGATGAAGTCGCGCAGCACCTCGGGGTGCTTGTAGTCCAGGGGGATGTCGCTGTCGGCGCAGAAGCGGCAGAACTTGCGGCGGGAAAACTTCTTCTTGAAAGCCATTTACGCAACCTCCTCGGCCTGGGTCTCGTCGGCCAGCTGGACGGTCAGGAACTTGTAGATGCCGTCGGTGATGCGGATGATGCGCTCGAGTTCCGCGACGCCCGCGTTGGCGCACACGTACTCCAGGCGCACGTAGTAGCCGCGCATCTGCTTGCGGACGGGGTAGGCCAAGTCGCGCATGCCCCACTCGTCCACCACGCGGTCCGTGCCCTCGACCCGGTCGAGAACGCCGCTGAGCGTGTCCAGAATGGCGGTGCGCTCCTCGCCCGAGAGCTCGGGGCTGAGCAACAGAAGGGTTTCGTACTTCCTCATGATTCCTCCTCATGGTCTTTGGCCCTTCCCACTGGGGAAGAGCAAGGTGGAGCCGAGTTCATTATTCCGTAGCGCCGTCGCTGTCAAGCCCCCCGCGCAACCGGGCGCGGCGGGCCCCATTCCCCGGGCGGCGCGGTCGCGGCGCCGCGCCGGGCCGGGGGACGAAAAAGGGCTTGATGGGCGGCAGGTTGCACCGTATGCAGGAGCTATACCCTCATCACGAACCCCGGGAGCAGGCCATGTCCAACGCCGGAAAATCCGCGGCCGCCGAACGGCTGGCGGCCATGAACCGCACGCGCAAGCTGGCGCACAAGAAGCTGCTGGACCTCGACTCGCCCGTATACAGGGCCTTCCTGGAAATGGAAGGGGCGGCCTACGCCGACGGCGCGCTGCCCAAGAAGGTCAAGGAACTCATCGCCGTGGGCATCTCCGTGGTCATCGACTGCGAGTCGTGCATGCAATGGCACATCGGCCAGGCCGCCGAGGCCGGGGCCACCGAGCGCGAAGTGCTCGAAGCCGTGGAAGTGGGCATCGAGATGGGCGGCGGCCCGGCCACGGTCTCGGCCCGCTTCGCCCTCACGGTCATGGGCGCGACCTTCGGCGGCGAATAGGCCACCGCCCCCCGCGCGGCCCGCGTCCCGACCGCCCCGCGCCTACGCTTCGGCGTACTCGCGGCGATTGAGCCCCAGCAGGCAGAAGGTCTCGTAGGTGATGGTCCCCCACCACCCGGCCAGTTCCTCCGGGGTCACGGCGGCCGCGTCCGGGCCGCCCAGGAGCCAGGCGTCGTCGCCCGCGGCCGCGCCCGGCGCGTCGCTCACGTCCGCCACGCACATCTGCATGCACACGCGCCCGAGCACCGGCGCGCGCACGCCGCGCACCACCACCTGGGCCCGGCCCGAGAGCGCGCGGCCGTAGCAGTCCGCATAGCCCGCGCCGAGCACGGCCACGCGCATGTCGCGCTCGGCCCGGAAGGTGCGGCCGTAGCTCACCGTCTCCCCGGCGCGCACGTCGTGCACCTGGAGCACGGGCGCGCGCACGTCCATGGCCGGCAGCAGCCCCTCGCCCAGGCGCGCCAAGTCCGTGCCCGCCAGGGGGTTGGGGCCGTAGAGGCCGATGCCCGGCCGCTGCATGTCCAACCGCGTCCAGGGATAGGCCAGCAGCGCGGCGGTGTTGGCCAGCGTGGCCTCCACCGGGTGCCCGGCCGCGCGCAGCGCGCCCACGGCCGCGCCGAACCGTTCGGCCTGCACGCGCACGAATTCCTCGCCGCCGTCCTCGTCGGCCACGGCCAGATGCGAGGCAGCCAGCACCGCGCGCACGCCCGGCAACCCGTCCAGCACCCCGGCCACGCGCGCCGCCTCGTCCGGCGCATAGCCCAGCCGCGACATGCCCGTGTCGAACTTGATCGCCGCCAGCGCGGGCCGCCCCTGGCGCAGCCCCTCGGCCGACAGGGCCTTGAGCTGCTCGTCGCGGCCCACGAAACAGACCATGGAACGCGCCACGGCCTCGGCATGGTCCTCGGCACACTGCGGGCCCAACAGGCTGATCACGCGCACGTCCTGCGCGTCGGCCCCATCCGCGCCGCCGCCCCCCCCTTCGCCGGGCGCGGCCAGCGCGTCCAGCAGCACCGCGCCCTCCTCCACCGTGCCCACGGCCATGTTCCGCGCCCCGGCCGCGCGCAGCGCGCGGCCCACGACCTCGATGCCGTGGCCGTAGGCGTCGGACTTGATCACCGCGCAGCCGTTGCCGCCGCGCTCGTCGAGCAGCCGCCAGTTGGCGCAGATGCGCTCCGGGTGCACGGTGACGCGCACCATGTTGTAGAAGATGCCGTGTTCCATGACTTCTCCAATGGTTTCGGGGAAAATCCACCGCCTTCCCCTGGGCTGGCTGTGTACCACCGCGCCCCGGGAAACGGAAGGCCCGCCGGGCCGCGCGACCGACAGGGCCCGGTGCGCCCCCCACTCCCGGCCCGACGGCCCGACTCCCTGCCCGCGCGCCGACTCCGGCCCCGCCATCCCGACCGCCGCCGCCGTTCGTCCGGGCCATTTCCCTCCGCCCCGGCCGCCTCGCCCTCCGCGCATCGCGCAACGGCCCGCAACCACGCCGAAAACCACCGCGCCCTCCACCAGCAGGCCCGCCCAGACGTCCCAGAACGCCCGCCGGACGCGGGTTTGCGCGCTTGCCGGGCGGGGGCCTGCCGTGCTACGTGGGTGAGCTTAATGATATCCTGTGGGAAAGGTGCGCGCAGACTGCTTTTCCCCGACCGGAGACGACCGCTGCAACAGCCCGAAAAACATAGCCGCCGCGCCCGCCACGCGCCTGCTGGCCGCCTCGTGCGGACCGCGCCGCGCCGACCGCCCGCGCCCGAGCGCGCGCCCAGCGTGCGCTCGCTGCGCGTCACGGCCCTGTGCCTGGCCGCGCTGTGCCTGCTGCTGCTCTCCGCCGTGCGCGGGCCCGCCGAAACCCTGACCATGGAGGCCACCGACACCTCCGTGCCCTGGAGCCTGGAGGCCGACCGCATCGTGGGCCGCCAGGACTCCGAAATTCTCGAGGCCCAGGGCAACGTGGTCCTGCGCCAGGGCGACGACTACCTCAAGGCCGACTTCGCCCGCTACTTCCGCAAGACCAACTGGGTCTTCCTCAAGGGCGCCGTGGAGGCCGACTGGCGCGGCGACCAACTGCGCGCCGAGCAGGCGGAATTCGACCTCACCAACATGGTCGGCTGGCTCAAGAAGGGCTCGATCTTCGTGGCCAACCCGCACCTCTACTTCTCCGGCGATTTCATCCGCAAGCACTGGGGCGACTCCTACTCCTTCAAGAACGCCAAGGTCACGGCCTGCGACCCCGAATCCCCGGCCTGGTCCATGGAGGCCCGCGAAGGCGACATCACCTTGGACGGCCACGTCCGCCTCTGGTCCGCCAGCTTCCGCATCAAGGATACCCCGGTCCTGGCCACCCCCTACCTGGCCATCCCCATCAAGACCAAACGCCGCACCGGTCTCCTCTTCCCGGAAATGGGCTACAGCTCCAAGCTCGGCGCGTACTACAACCAGCCCTACTACTGGAACATCGACGAGGAGTCCGACGCCACCTTCTACGAAAACGCCATGTCCAAGCGCGGCGTCATGCAGGGTGCCGAATACCGCCGCAACTCCCGCGACACCAAGGCCTACCTGCGCGCCGACTGGCTGCACGACTTCAAACGCGCCACCGACGAATCCAACGAGGACTCGCCCTTCGACGAGGACGGCCTCATCCGCACCAACCGCGAACGCTACTGGGCCCGCGGCAAGATCAACACCACCCTGCCCGGCAGCCGCGACTGGAAGGTCAAACTCGACCTCGACCTCGTCTCCGACCAGAACTACCTGCGCGAATTCAGCTCCGGCCTCTCCGGCTTCAAGGCCTCGCGCAAGACCTTTCTCAAGGAATTCGGCCGCGACATCACCGACGCCGACCAGAACCGCACCAGCACCCTGAACGTCTCCCGCAGCTGGGACCGCTTCGGCATGAGCGCCTCGGCCGAGTACACCCAGAACGTGGACTACGGCCACGGCAACACCTCCCTCTCCCGCGACCCGACCCTGCAGAAACTCCCGGAAGTCTCGGGCTACCTGTTCAAGGACTCCATCGCCGGGCCCCTGGAAATGCGCGCCGGGCTCACCGCCACCAACTTCTGGCGGCGCTACGGCACCTCCGGCACGCGCCTCGACGTCCACCCGCGCATCTCCGTGCCCCTGCGCTCCAAATACGGCACCATCATCCCCAGCCTGGGCTGGCGGCAGACCATCTACGGCGTGGACTGGCACGAATCCGACTCCCCGGGCCGCGAAGGCTCCTTCAAGTCGCGCGGCCTGCCCGACATGCTCGTCTCCGCCTACACCGAGGCCTACCGCGTCATGGGCCTGTCCTGGGGCACCGGCCTGGCCCTGAGCCGCGAAAACGTCAACAAGAGCCGCTGGACCAGCCTCAAGCACAACATTCAGCCGCGCCTGGCCTACAGCTACATCCCGCGCCGCGACCAGGACGACCTGCCGCAGTTCGACGCCGTGGACAGCATCGACGGCGAAAACCAGATCACCTACTCCCTCTCCAACATCCTGAGCCGCAAGCGCCAGACCGTGGTCATGCAGGAAGGCAAGGACGGCAAGGCGCGACCCGCCTTCGACGTGGACTACCGCGACATCGTCCGCTTCCGCCTCGAACAGGGCTACGACTTCAACGAGGCCAAACGCACCGACCTGATCGACCAGTACCCGCAACGCCCGCTCACCGACACGCTGGCCGAACTCTCCGTGATGCCCGGCGACTACGTGACCCTCACCAGCCGCTCCTGGTTCTCGCCCTACCTGAGCTCCATCACGGAACACGAACACTCACTGACCATGGAATGGCCCAACCGCGTCACCGCCATGGTCGGCCTCGACTTCCAGGAATCCCTCGACGAATACAAACGCCGCGAACGCAAACGCATCAGCGCCGTGCGCACCGCCATCAAGGCCTTCCTCACCCCCGCCTGGTCCGTCTCCGCCCGCTGGGACGCCGACATCCAGGACGGCCGCGACCTCCAGAAGGAACTCATGATCAACTACGCCCACGACTGCTTCGAACTCGGCATCGCCTACGCCCAGGACTCCTACGAAGACCGCGTCGAAATCCTCATCAACCTCATGGGCTTCAACATGTTCTAGCCGCCCGCCGGTGGGGCTCCGCCCCACACCCCGCAGGGACGCTGTCCCAGACCCTGCTGGGGCGCTGCCCCAGACCCCGCCGGGGGGGAT
>JACCQO010000059.1 GCA_015709205.1 Desulfovibrionaceae bacterium | reverse complement strand
CCCTTTTTTCGCCGAAAAAGGGGTTCCCCCTCCCCGCCTCCCCCCGGCTCTTCGCCTTCCGCCGCGACGGTTTTCCCGCGAAAATCCGCTTGACCTGTCTAAAGGTTCACCCTTGAGAAGGGCCCCTTCACGAACCCGTTGCAAGGAGAACCCGATGCATGCCCCCGTCATCCGCGATGCGCGCACCGTGCTGACGCACCGCCGCATCCTGGCCCACGAACCGGAGCGTGTCTTCCCGCTGCTGTGCCCGGTACTCGAATACGACTGGATTCCCGGCTGGAACGGACGGATCGTCCATTCGCGCACCGGCTACGGGGAGCGCGGCTGCGTGTTCACCACGGACGCGCCCGGCTTCGGCCCGGAATCCTGGACCACGTTCCGCTGCGAGCCGTGCGCCGCGGTGGGCTTCGTGCGCGCCTCGACGCACTGCACCGTGCTCTACGAAATCGCGCTCGCCCCGCTGTCCGGCGGCGGCTGCGAACTGACCGCGACCCAGGCCTTCACGCCCCTGACCGACGCAGGGGCCGATCACGTTGCCAGGCTCGCCGCGGGCGACTATGAACGGATCATGACCCGGGTCACGGACCTGCTGGACGAATATCTGCACCGCACCCCGCAGGCCTGACCCGCAACCCCGCCCCGCGGAGACGCGCATGGACCATGCCGCCAAGGACGCCCAGGCCACCAAGGGCGCCCATAACGCCAAGGACGCCAAAGACTCGAAGACCTGGACCGTGGGCCGACTGGCCGCGCGCTTCGGCCTGTCCCGCTCCACCCTGCTCTACTACGACCGCCTCGGCCTGCTGCGGCCCCGGGGCCGCGCCCCGGGCGACTACCGCCGCTACGGGGCCGGGGAGGTCGCGCGCCTGGAGCGCATCCTGACCCTGCGCCGCGCCGGGCTGGCCCTGGCGGACATCCGCCGGGTGCTGGAGGCCGGGTCCTCGAACCTGACCGAGACCCTGGAAGGCAGGCTCGCAGAACTGGACGCCGAGGCCGCCGAGGTGCGCCGCCAGCAGGAACTGGTGGCCCGGCTGCTCGGTGCGCCGGCCACGGCCGCCCAGACCGGGCCCATGGACCGCGCCTCCTGGTGCGCGCTGCTGCGCGCCTCCGGCTTCGACGAGACGGCCATGCACCGCTGGCACGCGGCCTTCGAGCGCAGCGACCCGGAAAAGCACCAGCGCTTCCTGGAATTCCTGCGCATCCCCGCCGACGAGATCAACCGCATCCGCGCCTGGTCCTGCGACCCCAGGCGCGTCATAAGGATTCAAGCCATGTCCGACAAGTTCATGAAATTGCTCTTCAAGACCTTCGAAACCCTGCCCCGCCAGGGGCCGGGCGAACGCGCGGCCACCCTGCGCGCCCTGGCCGCCGTGCCCGACCTTCCCACTCGGCCCGCCCGGCCGCGCATCCTCGACGTGGGCTGCGGCTCGGGCGCATCCACCCTGGTCCTGGCCGCGGCCACGGACGGCGAGATCTGGGCCACGGACGTGCACCCGCCCGTGCTCGCGACGCTTGCGGAACGGGTCCGCACGGCCGGATGCGCGGACCGCGTGCACGTGGTCAACGCCGACATGGCCGGACTGGGCGGACAGGAGTTCGCCGCCACCGGCTTCGACCTCGTCTGGTGCGAGGGCGCGATCTTCGTCCTGGGCGTGGACCGCGCCCTGGAGCAGTGGCGGGAACTGGTCCGGCCGGGCGGCTGCATGGCCTTCTCGGAACTGGTCTGGCTCGACGACGGCAGCGAGGCCGCCGTGGCCGCGCGGCCCGAATCGTCCCTGGGGTTCATGGCCGAGACCTACCCGGAATGCCGCACCGGGGCCGAACTGGAGGCGGCGGCGCGGGCCAGGGGCTGGAACTGCCTGACGCGCTTCCGCCTGGCGCGGCACTGCTGGACCGAGTTCTACGGCCACCTCGCGCTCCGTCTGGACGAACTGGAGCGCGAACTGGCCCACGACGCCGAGTCCCTGGCCTACCTGGAGGTCTTCCGCAACGAGATCAAGGTCTACGAGGAGAACCGGGACAGTTACGGCTACGAGTTCCTGGTGCTGCAACGGCCCAAATAGTCTGACGAAACAGCGAGAAAAAAGGGGCGGGAGCACAAGGCTCCCGCCCCTTTCGCGTTGCGGGAATTTCTTGTCGGAAGCCGCGCCGGAAGCGCCGTCAGGAGCGCCGAAAGAGCCGCGCGCCGCGCGCCAGGCCGCGCAGCAGCACGTGCCCGCCGTTGACAACGGCCACGCCCGCGAGCACGGCGGCCGAGCCGAGCACGAAGGAAACGTCGAGGCGCTCGCCGAGCAGGAGCACGCCGAAGAGCACGCCGAAGACCGGGGACAGGAGCGAAAACACGGCCAGCCGCGAGGCCAGGTAGTGCAGCAGCAGCGCGAACCAGGCCAGGTAGCTGGCGAAGGAGACCACCACGCCCTGGAAGAGCAGCCCGCCCCAGGCCAGCGGCGTCATGTCGCAGTGGCCCTGGCCCGTGAGCACGGCCATGGGCAGGAGCACCACGAAGGAGACCGCGAGCTGGTAGAACAGGGTCTGCGTGGCCGGAACCATGGACAGGGACGAACAGCGCACCAGGACCGTGGTCGCGCCGTAGGACGCGCCCGCGAGCAGGCCGAGGAAGTCGCCCCAGAGCATGTCCGCGCCCGATGCCCCGGCCGGGCCCACCGCGCCGCCCGGGCGGCCAGCGAAGGTCAGCACGATGCCGCCGAAGGCCAGCAGGATGCCCATCCACTGCAGCGGGCTGAGGCGTTCTTCGGGCCGGAGCGCGTGCAGCCCGAGGGCCGTGAAGATCGGTGCGGTGTAGAGGAAGACGGCCATGTGCGAGGCCGCGGTGAAGCGCAGACCCTCGCCCACGAAGAAGAACTCGCCGGAAAAGAGCAACCCGCTGATCAGCCCGGTGCGCCACGGGCCGCGAAAAAAGGTCAGGCTGCCCCCGCGCACGCGCACGTACAGCGCCAGCAGCAGCGCGGACAGCCCCGCGCGCATGGCCACCTGCAGCACCGGGGCCACGTCCGGGGCCACGGCCTTGATGGCCACCTGCTGCAGCCCCCAGATCATGCACAGAAAGGTCATCAGGCCGATGCAGGCCCCATCCATCGGCCTGCGTTCGTTGGGCATGGCTGTCATCACGTCACCGCCCGCGCATCGGCGTGGTTGGGGTTGGACCGGGCGGCGGCCTCCGCCGCGCCGGCGAAAGGCGAGAAAACGCCCCAGGAGGGGCGCATGTCAAGAGGAGAGTGGGAGTTGTGCGACAGGCCGGCGGCGGGAACCGTCTCGAAGGGGGGATTATCGTTTCGGCGCCGTATGCGGGCCGTTGATTTCCCATCAGCGCGCATCGGCCTCGGCGCGGTCCGGGCGGGGTCAGCCGTCCCATAGCCCCCCGCCCGGACCGCTCCGAGCGATAAGGCACCTTGCCATGTCCTGCACTCTTCATATAGTGAGTTCCTGACAAAACATATCGCGAACAGGCCATCAATACATGTATCCGCTTCTCGCCCCCTTCACCGGCCAGGAAACCGACCCCGTCTACCTGCGCATCGTGGACCTGCCCGCCGGATCCTCCTACGTCTGGCACCACCACGAGCGCGGGGAGTTCGTCTACTCCTTCAGCGGGCTCATGGAAATGCGCATGGCCGATTCCCTGATCCTGGCCCCGCCGCGCTGCGGCATCTGGCTGCCGCCCGGGCACGAGCATTCGGGCCAGACGCGCTTCCAGACCTGCCACGCCTCGGTCTACGTGGCCCCGTCCCTGTGCCCGGGATTCCCGGAGCGCGCCTGCGCCCTCACGGTCGGGCCCCTGCTGCGCGCCCTGCTCGACCACCTGCGCCGCCGCGGCTCGGGCAGCCCGTCGACCCCGGAGGAGCACCGCCTGGTGGCCGTGCTCCTGGACCAGTTGCGCGCCGCGCCGAACCAGGGGAGCTTCCTGCCCATGTCCACGGATCCGGTGCTCGGCCCCCTGCTGCGCCAGTTGGAGCGCTCGCCCGAGGAGGACTGCACCCTGGCCGAACTGGCCAGGCGCGCGCACACCACCGAGCGCACCCTGACGCGCCGCTGCAACCGCGACCTGGGCATGTCCTTCCGCGAGTGGCGGCAGCGCCTGCGCGTGGTCTGGGGCATCAAGCTCCTGGAGACCCCGGCCACGGTGGAGTCCATCGCCCTGGAACTGGGCTACGGCAGTTCCTCGGCCTTCATCGCCATGTTCCGCCGACTGGTCGGGGTCACGCCCGAGACCTTCCGCCGCCGCGCCCGGGCCGGACGCGACGGGGGCCACGCGGTCTATCCCACGGAGCCCGGGGCCGCTGCCGCCTACGGCGACATCCTCCCGCCGGAGCCTGCGGCCGGGGCGTGAGCCGCGCGGACCGGGCCGGGCCGCCGCAAACCCGACCCCTCCGACGCAGGGAGCCGAAATGGGGTGTACAAAAGCGTGGATTGCGATTAATCGTGCCCTGTCGGTGTGCCCCGTCGGGCTCCGCAAAAGAGGACATCCATGAGCAAATACTACCTTCCCGGCCCTTCGGACGGGTTCCTGACCAAGGCCGTTCGCCTGCTGCGCGACAAGGAGCGCCCGCGGCCCTCCTTTCCGCGCCACATCCAGATCCAGACCGTGAGCCTGTGCAACGCCCGTTGCGTGTTCTGCGGCTACAAGAACACGTACAAGGAGCAGCCCCAGGGGCACATGGACGACGATATCTTCAAGAAGATCGCCGACGAATGCGGCCACCACTTCATCGGCCGCATCAGCCCCTACCTGATGAACGAACCGCTCCTGGACACCAAGCTGCCCGAGCGCATCGCCTACCTGAACAAGGTCCGCCGCCCCGGCACCAAGACCAAGATCAACACCAACGGCGCGGCGCTGACCGAGGCCATGAGCGAAGGCCTCGTGGACGCGGGGCTCCGGCACCTGTGGATCAGCGTGCAGGGCTACAGCGACGGGTCCTACCGCGCCTCCATGGGGCTGGACCTGAAGAAGACCCTGGACAACATCGACGCCTTCCTGGCCATCCGCGCCAGGAAGAAGGCCGAATTCCCCAAGGTCACGGTGACCACGCTCAAGACCAAGCTGGTGGCCGACGAGATCGACTACGCGCAAAAATACTGGGCCGAACGCGACATCCGTTTCAAGGTCCACACCCCGGACAACCGCTCCGGCGAGGACATCTCCGACCTGGCCGTGACCAAGACCAAGCTCAAGCGCAACTGCGACCTGTTCCTCAAGCAGGCCTACGTGCTCTACAACGGCGACATGGTCATCTGCTGCCACGACTGGCGGCGCACCGTGGTCCTGGGCAACGTGCGCGAGCAGTCCATCGAGGAAATCTGGAACTCCCCGCGCTACCTGGAGCTCATCCGCCAGTATTACGCGGGCGACTTCAGCAACCTGGCCATCTGCAGGACCTGCACCGTGTCCTGACCGGCCGGGCGGCACCCACCCCGTCCGCAACGGGCCGCCGCCCTGCGGCGGCCCGTTTTTATTGGCGCAACAGGCTATGTAGACAGTCGTATTGACGTTTTCACTCGGTCCGTAAAAAAGACCGGAAAAAACTTGCCAGCGTCACGCGCCTGGGCAATCATGGCTGTCACGGTGGCCGCCCCCTGCCCGGCGAGCCGCCCCTTTGAACGCGTTGCCTCAGCGGAACGCGCACGGCGGAGGCGCACGTCCGGGAGGTCCGCCCGGGCTGCGGATCCGCAGCCCGGCGCTTTGGCAAGGCGGGCGGCGTCCGCGCCGCGTGGCCGGCCCCCGGCCCCAAACGGCAACCCAACGGAGGACCCATGCTCCTGAACGGCAAACGCGCGCTGATCCTCGGCGTGGTCAACGAACGCTCCATCGCCTACGGCATCGCGCGCCAGTTCCGCGACCACGGCGCGCGCCTCGGCTTCACCTACGCCGCCGACCCCATCAAGAAGCGACTGGAACCCATCTGCGCGGAACTGGGCGGCGAACTGCTGGCCCCGTGCAACGTGACCGCGGACGAGGAGATCGCCACCCTGGTCGAGACCGTGGAAAAGCGGTGGGGCGGCGTGGACGTGCTCGTGCACTCCATCGCCTACGCCAACCGCGAGGACCTCAAGGGCCGCTTCATCGACACCTCGCGCGACGGCTTCGCCCTGGCCCTGGACGTGTCCGCCTTCTCCCTGGTGGCCCTGTGCAAGGCCTTCGAGCCCCTGCTCGCGCCCGACGCCTCGGTCATGACGCTGAGCTACTACGGCGCGGGCAAGGTCGTGGCCAACTACAACGCCATGGGCGTGGCCAAGGCCGCGCTGGAATGCTGCGTGCGCTACCTGGCCGTGGACCTGGGCGCGCGCGGCGTGCGCATCAACGCCATCAGCGCCGGGCCGGTCAAGACCATGGCCGCCACGGCCATCGGCGGGTTCAAGACCATCCTTTCGCGCATCGAGGAGCACGCCCCGCTCCGGCGCAACATCACCATCGAGGACGTGGGCAAGGCGGCCCTGTACCTGGCCAGCGACCTGTCCCACGGCACCACGGGCGAATGCCTCTTCGTGGACTCCGGCTACAACATCATGGGCGTCTAGCCGCTCCGGCCGCCCAACGCCCCGTCCACCCCACCATACAGCTATCGCAACAGACGCATACGGCAACGAAGGAGACTCCATGCTTTCCAAGCAGATCACCGGCTACCTGGACCACAGTTCGTGGATCCGAAAAATGTTCGAGGCGGGCGGAGTCCTCAAGGCCAAGTACGGCGAGGACAACGTCTACGACTTCTCCCTGGGCAATCCCGACCTGCCGCCGCCGCCCGTCATGGCCGAGGCCATGCGCGAGCTCGCCGACAAGGCGCACGAACCATTCGCCTTCGGCTACATGCCCAACTTCGGCTATCCCGACGCCCGCCGGGCCCTGGCCAACTTCGTCAACGCCGAGCAGGGCGTGGAGGTGGCCGAGACCGACGTGATCATCACCTGCGGCGCGGCCGGAGGGCTCAACGCCCTGTTCCGCGCGGTGCTCGATCCGGGCGACGAGGTCCTGGGCATCGCCCCCTATTTCGTGGAGTACGGGTTCTACACCGAGAACCACGGCGGCGTGTTCAAGGCCGTGCCCGCCAAGCCGGACACCTTCGACATCGACTTCGAGGCCCTGGACGCGGCCATCAACCACCACACCCGCGTGGTGCTGATCAACTCGCCCAACAACCCCACGGGCAAGATCTACCCCGCCGAGCAGATCGCCAAGCTCGCCGAGCTGCTGCGCAAAAAGTCCAGCCAGTTCGTCAAGCCCATCTTCCTGCTCGCCGACGAGCCCTACCGCTTCCTGGCCTACGACGGGGTCAAGGTGCCCTCGGTGCTGGACGCCTACCCCTACGCCGTGGTCGGCAGCTCCTTTTCCAAGAACCTGGCCCTGGCGGGCGAGCGCGTGGGCTACCTGGTCCTGTCGCCGTCCATGCCCGGCAAGCAGGAACTCATGTCCGGCCTGATCCTGGCCAACCGCATCCTGGGCTACGTCAACGCCCCGGCCATCGGCCAGAAGCTGATGATGCGCGCCCTGGTCTCCGGCACCACGGTGGACGCCTCGGTCTACGTCGAGCGCCGCGCGGCCATGGCCAAGGTCCTCGACGACGCGGGCATCGGCTACTTCATGCCCCAGGGCGCGTTCTACTTCTTCCCGCGCGTGCCGGACAAGTTCGCCGGCGACGACGTTGCCTTCTGCGCCCGGCTGCAGGAGGAACGCATCCTGGCCGTGCCCGGCCGGGGCTTCGGCATGCCCGGCTACGTGCGCCTGGCCTTCTGCGTGGACAGGAAGATCATCGAGAACTCCGCGCCGAGCTTCAAGGCCGCGGCGGCCTAGACAGCCGGACCCGGTGCGCCGCGCGACCGTAACGCGCCGGGGCTATGTTCGCGAAAACGGCCGAGCCCGGAGCGCTCCGCGGGAGCGGTCGCGCCCGGGGCCCGGCCGCCCAACCGAATACCGCACAAGGAGAACGCAATGGCAGCCAAGAAGATTCTCATGCTCGTCGGCGACTTCGTGGAAGACTACGAGGCCATGGTCCCCTTCCAGATGCTGACCATGGTCGGGCACACGGTGCACGCCGTGTGCCCGGGCAAGAAGGCGGGCGACACCGTGCGCACCGCCATCCACGACTTCGAGGGCGACCAGACCTATTCGGAAAAGCCCGGCCACAACTTCGCCCTCAACGCGGACTTCGACAAGGTCAAGGCCGAGGACTACGACGCCCTGGTCATCCCCGGCGGTCGCGCACCGGAATACCTGCGCCTGAACCCGGCGCTCATCGACATCGTGCAGAAGATGGCCGCGGCCAGGAAGCCCATCGCCGCCGTGTGCCACGGCCCGCAGATCCTGGTCACCGCGGGCGTGCTCAAGGGCGCCAAGGGCACCTGCTATCCGGCCGTCAAGCCGGACATCGAGGATGCCGGCTGCACCTGGGTGGACGTCAACGCCACCTTCTCCAACGCCGTGGTGGACGGCAACCTGGTCACGGCCCCGGCCTGGCCCGCGCATCCGGAATGGATGCGCAAGTTCCTGGGGGTCCTGGGCAGCACCATCGAGCCGTAGCCCGGGCCACGCCGCCTGTGCAAAAAACCGCCGGAGCGATCCGGCGGTTTTCTTTTTTTGGAAGGGGGAGGGAAAGAGGACGGAACGAAAGAAACGGGTCCGCCCCGCTCAGCGGCACCCGGCCAGTTCGCGCTCCAGCGCGGCGAAGAACGGCTCGCGTCCCTCGCGTTCCAGCCAGGGGGTGTGCCCGCAGCGGGCCAGAATCTCTGGGTGCACGGCGCAGCCGCGCGCGGCCAGCGGCTCGACCACGCACCGGACCGGATGCGGGTCGCGGTCCCCGTGGAGCACGAGAATCGGGCAGGCCACCCGCGCGCAGGCGGCCGCCAGCCGCCCCGAAGCGCGCAGTGCCGCAGCCTCGGCCCACACGCTGCGGTGCAGGTCCGGCCGGAACTCCACGGCGTCCGCCGGATCCGCCGAAGGGTCATCTCCGTCCGTCTCTCCGGGCTCGCAAGGGTCGCAAAAATCCGTGCGCCGCAGCAGCGCGCCGAGCCGCGCCAGCGCCGCGCCGCCGAACCCGGGCGCGCCCGCGCCCTCCAGCAGCCCGCGCAGCTCCGTCCGCTCCGGCTCCTCCAGCGCGGCGAGCCGGGTCCGGGTGACCTCCCCGGCGTCCCGGGCCTCCAGCGGGCCGCAGCCCACGAGCACGAGCCGCGCCACCAGCGCGGGATGCTCCCCGGCCAGGAGCAGGGCCAGCCACGCCCCCCAGGAGAACCCGACCAGGGCCACGGGCGGCGCGGCGTCCGCCGCGATCCGGCCGCGCAGTTCCTCCACCAGATCGGCCACGTTGCCGCGCGTCTGCAGCGGCTCCAGCACGCCGAAGCTCCGCCCCAGCCGCGCGGCCACCGGCCGCATCTCGCCCAGCGCGCCCGGCCCGCCGTGCGCCAGCACCACGCGCGCCGGTCCCTGTCCGTATTTCCTGCAAGCCGCCATGTTCCTTCCCCGGCGCGTCGCGCGCCTCGGCCCTGGCTGCCACATCACCGGACAAAAGAAAAGCGCACCGGGCCGCCCTCCTCTGCCGGAGCGCGGGCCGGTGCGCGAATGCGGCGCGCAGGCCGCAAAGAAGGTGGGCCCGGCCGCTTGGGGGCGCGCAGCCGGGCCCTGTCGCGCCCGGCGGGGTATGCACCGGTCGCAACCTTGTCCGCCCGTGTCGGGCGAAATTCCTGTCAATCGAGCGAGTCGGGCCCCTCAGCCCTGCGCCGCCCTCCGGTACCCGGCTGGCCTCAGGCCGGGCACGCGGCGCAGCACGTGCCGCCCGCGTCCGCGAGCATCCCGTCGCGCATGGTCAGCCGCGTGCGCGCCAGGGCGGCGTACTCCTCGTTGTGCGTGACCATGACCACGGCCAACCCCTCGGCGTTCAGCCCGCACAGCAGTTCCATGATCCGGTCCCCCGTGGCCGAGTCCAGGCTGCCCGTGGGCTCGTCCGCAAAGAGGATGCGCGAGCGCTTGACCAGGGCGCGCGCAATGGCCACCCTCTGCTGCTCCCCGCCGGAAAGGTGCGCCGGCAGGCAATCCGCCTTGTGCGCCAGCCCCACCCGCTCCAGGCATTCCCGCGCCCGATCCGCCAGGCTCGCGCCCACAGGCCGCAGGCGGTGGAGGAAGGGCAGCAGCACGTTCTCCAGCGCGGTCATGGTGGGCATCAGGTGGTGGAACTGGAAGACCACCCCGAAGTCCCTGCGCCGCAACCGGTCCACGCCCCGCTCGCCCATGGCCGCCACATTCTCGCCGTTGTAGAGCACAGCCCCCTCGTCCGGGGCCACCAGCGTGGACATGACCCCAAGCAGCGTGGACTTGCCCGATCCCGAAGGCCCCGCCACGGACACGAAGTCCCCCCCGGCCACCGCCAGATTGATCCTGTGCAGCGCCTGCGTCACGGTTCCTTCGGCCGCAAAGGCCTTGCTCACGTTTCTCACTTCAAGCATCGAAACTTCTCCTTCCCACCACATATATACATGGGGAGGACTTTTGCATACCAGGCATTATTATTTATAATGCTGTAGGATAGCCGTTGTATCACCAACGATTAAATAATCCATGCAACCGTTCATGCAAAAATGCCGATTCCATCAAATAATACATACACTACGGACGTTTTCAACGCCCGCCTTGCATCACAACGCCGTCAGAGCGCGCGACGGCTCGGTGCGCGCCGCCTTCCACGCGGGCGCAAAGGCCGCCAGGGTCGCCAGCAAACCCATAAGCCCGGCCGTGGCCGCCAACCGGACGCCGTCGAACTCTCCGGCCGCGCCCCGGGCCACGTCGATCAGGCCCAGGGCCTCGCCTCCGGCCAGGGTTCCCAGCGCATACCCGGCCAGTCCCGCCGCCAGACCGATGCAGGCCGCCTCGAAACAGAAGATCACGAAGACGGCGCCCCGCGAAAAGCCCAGCGAACGCAGCAGGCCGATCTCCCGGACCCGCTCGTTGACCGCCGCAAGCATGGACAGCCCGACCATGGCGCAGGCCGTCAGCAGGATCACCAGGCTCACGCCGAGGAGCAGCTTCTGCACGAAGCCGATGGAATGCATGCGCTGGCGCACCACGCCCTGCAACGCGCCCACCTCCGCGCCCGGCAGGGCCGCGGCCAGCTGCGCCGCGATCTCGTCGATGGGGCACCCGGAACACAGCGCCGCCACCTCCACAAAACTCGCCTTGCCCTCCAACCCGAAGGCCCGTTGCACGAAGTCCAGATCGGCCAGCAGCACGGAATCGTCGTCGCCGCCCGTGGGGCGCAACACGCCCGCCACGCGCAGGTCCTGCCCCGCGATGCGCACCACGCCGCCCGGGGCCACCCCCAGCGCCGCCGCCGCCCTGGCCCCGGCCACCACGCCGCGCGGTGCGTCCGGGTCGGCCAACTTCGCGGGCCTCGCGGGCCCCGCGGGCCCGGCCGCCTCGTCGGGATACGCGCCGTCCACGCGCCAGTGGCTCTTGATGCGCCGCTCGCGGTCCCAGCGCACGCCCACAAGCCCCACGTTCACGGGGCTGCCGCCCGCACCGCGCACCATGGCCAGGGCCAGCAGCTTGGGCGCCACCGTGGCGATGTTCGCCCGGTCCGCAATGGTCGCGGCCGCGCGTTCCACCGCGGCCTCGTCCAGATGGCGCGCGCCGAACTGCATGGCCCCCAGCGAAACCCCGCCGTAGCCCACGCGCAGCGTGTCCGTGCGCGGCCGCACCAGGATGTTCGCGCCAAAGGCCGCCAACTGCCGCTCCATGTTCGCCGCCACCCGCGAGGACACGTGGTCCAACGCCACGACAGAGGCCGCGCCCAGCGTGAATACGCCAAAAAGCAACAGCGTCTTCGGCCACTTGCGGAGCATATAGCGCAGAGGAATGGAAAGGATGTTCATGATCTCGTTCCGCGCGCCGGGCAACCGGGCTAGAAGTACCGCGCGCCCTCCATGATGTCCGCGGCCGCGATGAGCACCGTGCCGCCGTCCACCACGCGCCGAAGGGGCGCGGGATTGCAGCCCCCCTTGACCTCGTTGATCTTCTGCGCCGCGAACCGTTGGCCGCAGTTGTTGCAGACCACGGCCTCGCCGTCGCCCGCATACCCCTTGCCCTCGCGCCAGCAGACGTCGCAGGCGTCGAAGGCCGCGCGGATCACGCCGTCATGGCTCCGGACCACGAAGAACCGGACGTCCTTGCCCTGCGACGCATACGAAAAGTAATGCACCCGCCCGTCGTCCACGTCCGAAACGTCGATGCGCACCACCCCGTTCTCGGGCGCCACCCGCTCGTACTTGTCGCCGAAACCGAAAAAGGCCAACGCCGCATGCGGCGGTTCCACAAGGACCAGGGCCAGACCCATGCCCACCAGGACAGCCAGCGCCGCCGCAAGGGACACACCCGCAAAACGTACCGTAATAATTCTCTTATTCATCTCAACTCTCCGATTTTCCGTTATATTCCCCATAAAGTCGACCGAACTAGTATAGTTTGATCTCCCACTTGGCAACCCCGGGGGCATGATTTTCCTGCGGCGGAGGGGAAACATGCCCGGGCCGAGAAGAAAGCAGCGGGGGTGGCTGCCGAGGCCGCGGGGATGCCGGACGGGGCGGGCGCGGGATGCGCGGAAAAGGCGGGCGGGCGCGGGTCAAGGGCGGCCGGAACATCCTCCGCAGGGCGGACGGCCGCGAGACAGGGGCAGCGGCATAGTCCCTTGCCTTGCGGGGAGCGGGTGGGCGGGTTAGGACGGATCAAGCGACAAGGACAAGGCCGTGATCCGAACCGACGTCACCCTGGCCGTGTGCACGTACAACGACGCCCGCCTCACGGACGGGCTGCTCGCCCACGTGCGCGACTGGACCGTGCGCCCGGCGCGCATCGTGGTCGTGGACGACGGTTCCGAGCCGCCCTATTCCTTTGCGCCGCCCCCAGCCGGCGCGAGCCCGGACCGGGCCGCGCCGCAGGGGCTCGAAATCCTCCGCAACCCGCGCAACACGGGGATCAACGCCGCGCGCACCCGCGCCGTGGAGGCCGCCGACTCCCCGCTGGTGCTGAGCATGGACAGCGACGTGCGCCTGGCGCCGGACTGGCTCGAACGCATGCTTCCGGTCCTGGAGGCCGACCCGGGACTGGGCATGGCCGCCACGCCCTGCCCGCAGGCCGACGGCCCGGGACTGGGCACGCGCTACATGCACGCCAACGCCCTGCTGGGCGTGCCCACCGGGCCGGTGCACGTGCTCGACGGGTGCCTGTGGCTGCTGCGCAAGCGGGCCTGGGACCAGGTGGGCGGCCTGCACGGGCACGATCATTTCAGCATGGACGACCACGAGTTGTCCCGCCGCCTGCGCGGCGCGGGCTGGCGGCTGCTGCGCGCGGACGGGCCCGAGGCGCGCCAGGTGCGCCTGTTCTCGCGCCTGGGCGCGGTGCGGCGGCTGATGCACTGGCAGCTCGCCCTGGCCGCGTGGCCGCATTCGCGCATGCGGCTGCCCGAACGCCTGCGCCGCGTGCTGCGCCGCGCCGCGGCGCGCGTCCTGTTCTTCCTGCGCAAGGACGATCCCGCCCTGGCCTACGTGGAGCTGCTGCACGTGGCCGG
The DNA here is from genome assembly GCA_015709205.1 of Desulfovibrionaceae bacterium. Taxonomy (GTDB): domain Bacteria; phylum Desulfobacterota; class Desulfovibrionia; order Desulfovibrionales; family Desulfovibrionaceae; genus JACCQO01. Next base: position 4,604 of record JACCQO010000059.1, on the reverse strand, counting down.
GCTCTTCCTCGGGGCCATGCGCCGGGGCATCGAGGACCCGCGCCTGGCCGCGGACACGGCGGGCGAATTCTGCGGCCTGCTGCACGCCCACCTGCGCGAGCACCCCGCGGCCTGGAACCTGCTGCGCGCGGACCTCACGGCCCTGGGCTGCGACGTGCCGCGCCTGCCGCGGCCCAACCTGCGCACCTGGAACCGGGTCACCGGCCTGCTCCTCGCCCTGCGCCGCCACGGGCTGCACGACTGGCTGCAACACGGCGGCGCGGACGCCGTGCGCGCCCAGGACGCCTTCGGGGCGATGACGCCGGGGGCGCCGGGCGCGTCCAATGCGACCGGTGCGACCGGTGCGACCATTGCGCCGGATGCGCCCCAGGCTCCAGCGTCCGACGCCGCACACCTTCCGAACGCCGACTTTTCCTTCTACGACCGCGAGCCCACCCGGCCGCAACGGTTCCCCACGCCGGGCCTGGACGCGCGCGATGCGAACGGCGAAACGGACGCGCGACGCGCGCCCCTGGTGCGCACCGAGGCCGGGCCGCCGCGCGTGCTCGTGGTGGCGGACATCCCGGGCTGGGCCCTGGAACGCAAGGCCGACAACATCTGCGCACGGTTGCAGGGGCCCTACCACATGACCACGGTCCTGCACCCGGAACTGACCGCCGCCCACCTGGACGGCGCGGACCTGATCCTGCTCTTCTTCTGGGAACAGTGGCGCACCCTGCGACATCTCGACGCGGCCTTCGCGCGCAACCGCCACAAGCTGCTCGCGGGCGTCACCGTGGACATGGAGATTTCCGGCGCGCGCCGGGACACGGGGCTGGCCTTTTTCGACGCCATGTGCCGCGCGGTCTTCTGCGTCAACGGACAGCTGGTCGCCGCCGTGCGCGGGCACGTGAGCGTGCCCGTGTTCACCACGCCCAACGGCGTGGACACGCGCTTCTTCACCCCCGCGCCCGAGGACGCGGCCGCGCCGGACCAGGCCCCGCGACCTCTGCCCCCTGTGCGATCATTGCGCGCGGGCTGGTCCGGCAGCCTGACCAACCACGGGCCCGTGCGCCGCGTGGCGGAAATCCTGAAGCCGGGCGTGGCCCTGGCCAACGGCTGGGAACTGGACCTCGCCGCGCGCGAGAACCGCTGGCGCACCATGGCCGAGATGCGCGACTGGTACCGCACCCTGGACGCCTACGTCTGCGTCAGCGCGGCCGAGGGCGCGCCGAACCCCAACCTGGAGGCCTCGGCCTGCTCCGTGCCGCTGCTGAGCACGCCGGTGGGCGACATGCCCGCGTTCGTGCGCCACGGGGTCAACGGCTTTCTGGTGGACCCGGACCCGCGCGACGTGGCCGCGCGCCTGGAACGGCTCGGCGCGGACCGGGAGCTGCGCCGGGCCATGGGCCGCGCCGCGCGCAAGCGCGCCGAAGAGTGGGACTGGGACGTCAAGGCCCGCGCCTACCGCGCCCTGCTCGACGCCCAGTTCGCCGATCCGCCGCGCGGCTAGGCCCGGCAGCGCCGCCGATTTCGCCGCGCCTGCGCCCCCGACCCGGTTCCGGCACACGCCCGCCCCGTGCGCCCGCCCGCAACCTGCCGATATTCAAGGGAGCTCCGGATCCATCGCAAAACTTGACTTGGCGCGCAATGTCCCTTAACTAGCGTGCTCTTACGATTTCGGGCTCACACAGGGAAAAAAGCATGTTCGATTCGCTTTCAGACCGCTTGAACGACGTCTTCAAGAAGTTCACCGGCCACGGCAAGCTGGACGAGACCACCGTCCAGGCCGGGCTGCGCGAGGTGCGTCTGGCGCTCCTGGAGGCGGACGTCAACTTCAAGGTCGTCAAGGACTTCACCGACCGGCTGCGCGACCGCTGCCTGGGCCAGGACGTGCTCAAGAGCCTCACGCCCGGCCAGCAGGTCATCAAGATCGTGCACGACGAGCTCGTGGAGCTCCTCGGCGGCGCGAGCGTGGACCTGGAGCTGCGCGGCGCGCCCGCCGTGATGATGATGGTCGGCCTGCAGGGCTCGGGCAAGACCACCTCCACGGCCAAGATCGCGCTCAAGCTGCGCAAGCGCAAGTTCAAGCCCTACCTGGTGCCCGCCGACGTCTACCGCCCCGCGGCCATCGACCAGTTGCAGACCCTGGCCAGGCAGATCGACATGCCCTGCTTCGCCTCGACCACGGAGATGAATCCCGTGGACATCGCCGCCCAGGCCGTGGAGGCCGCGCGCGAGGCGGGCTGCAACGTGGTCATCCTGGATACCGCCGGCCGCCTGCACATCGACGAACCGCTCATGCAGGAGCTGGTGGACATCAAGGCCGCTGTCGCGCCCACGGAAATCCTCTTCGTGGCCGACGCCATGACCGGCCAGGACGCCGTGACCGTGGCCGAGACCTTCGACAAGGCCCTGGGCGTGACCGGCGTGGTGCTCACCAAGATGGACGGCGACGCGCGCGGCGGCGCGGCCCTGTCCATCAAGTCCGTCACGGGCAAGCCCATCAAGTTCGTGGGCATGGGCGAAAAACTTTCGGAGATGGACACCTTCCACCCCGACCGGGTGGCCGGGCGCATCCTCGGCATGGGCGACGTGCTCACGCTCATCGAGAAGGCCCAGTCGTCCATCGACCAGGAGGACGCGGACAAGCTGGCCAAGAAGATGGCCAAGGCCGAGTTCGACCTGGAGGACTTCCGCACCCAGATGCGCCGCCTCAAGAAGCTCGGGTCCATGGAGAGCCTGCTCAAGCTCATCCCCGGCATGGGCGCGCTGCGCAAGAAAATGGGCGACGCCGCCGTTCCCGAAAAGGAAATGACCCGCGTCGAGGCCATGATCAACTCCATGACCATGCAGGAGCGCCACGACCCCGACGTCATCAACGCCAGCCGCAAGAAGCGCATCGCCGCGGGTTCCGGCGTCACCGTCCAGGACCTCAACCAGCTGCTCAAGAACTTCGACGGCATGCGCAAGATGATGCAGCAGATGATGGGCGGCGGAAAGGGCACCAAGAAGAAGAAACGCTTCGGCCTGCCCGGCATGGGCGGCGGGATGCCCGGCGGCATGCCCGGAATGGGCGGAATGCCCGGAATGCCCGGAATGGGCGGCCTGCCCGGGGGAATGCCCGGCATGGGAGGCATGCCCGGAATGGATGGGGAAGACGGCGAAGGCGGCGCGCGGCGCGGCTCGTCCGGCTCCAAGACGCGCAAGCCCCGGCCCAAGCGCGTGAAGAACAAAAAGGACAAACGGAAGAAGCGCAAGAAATAGGAACTATTTTTTTTCAACTTGCTTCTTTCCAAAGAACGTATACCTTACTTACAATAGAGGAGATTGGTTACCATGGCTATGAAACTGAGACTGACCCGGCTGGGCTCCAAGAAGCGCCCCTTCTACCGCATCGTGGCCGTTGACAGCGGCGCCCGCCGCGACGGCCGCGTGCTCGACTTTGTGGGCCACTACAACCCCATGGTCGAGCCCGCCGAGATCGTGGTGGACGGCGCCAAGGTCCAGGAATGGATCGCCAAGGGCGCCCAGCCCACGGATACGGTCAAGGCCCTGCTGAAGACCGCCGGCGCTGCGCAATAACGCCGCACCGCGCAGCACTTTCGGGCCGGGGGGCGTCCGATCCGTGTCCTTTCAGCACCTGAACGGCACCTGAGCTGACACGCACGCGGAGGCTGACATGTTGAAGGATCTCGTTGAGTACATCGCAAAGTCGCTGGTCGATGACCCGGACGCGGTGAAGGTTTCCGAGGTGGAAGGCGAACAGACTTCCGTCCTCGAACTCAAGGTGGCCAAGGAAGACCTGGGCAAGGTGATCGGCAAGCAGGGCCGCACCGCCCGGGCCATGCGCACCATCCTTGGCGCGGCCTCCACCAAGGCCCGCAAACGCACCGTCCTGGAAATCCTCGAGTAGCCGCCGCCCATGGCGGAGCGTTCCTATACCCGCATCGGACGGGTCACGAAACCCCACGGAATAAAAGGGGAAGTCTGTGTCGATTACTACGCGGACTCCCCTTTTCTGCTGACCGAGTGCCCGTCGCTGCGCCTGAGCGACGGCCGCTCGGCCACGCCCGTGCGCGTGGCCGACTGGCGCATGCACCAGGGCCGCCCCCTCGTGCGCTTCGCCCACTGCAAAGACCGCAACAAGGCCGAAGAACTCCGCGGACTCTACCTCGAAGTCAAACGCAGCGAACTCCCGGAACCCGACGACGACGAAATCTACGTCGATGACCTCGAAGGCCTCGACGTCTACCTGCCCGACGGCTCCCGCCTCGGCAGCATCGAATCCGTCCACGCCAACGACTACCAGGAAGTCTGGACCATCCGCACCGACAAGGGACAGGAAGTCCTCTTCCCCGCCACCGAAGACTTCGTCGCCTCCGCAGACCTCGACGCAGGGCGCATCGACATCACCCCCCCCGAAGGCCTCCTCGACCTCTACCTCACCGAACCGGAACCCGACCAGCCCGCCTAGCGCGGGTTGGAGCGACCGGTGCGGCGCGAAGAGAAGACGGGGCTCCGCCCCGAACCCCGGCTGGGACGCTGTCCCAGACCCTGCTGGGGCGCTGCCCCAGACCCCGCCGGGGGGGATCATCCCCCCCGGGCCCCCCGGTCGGGCGGGC
>JACCQO010000058.1 GCA_015709205.1 Desulfovibrionaceae bacterium | reverse complement strand
GGGACCTCTTTACAAAGAGGTCCCTCCCCTCCCCGCCTCCCCCCGGCTCTTCGTCGTCTTCCCTTCCCCGCCTCACGCCTCGCCGACAGCGAATTCGGCGAGGTTGGCGGAGGTGATCCAGTCGAGTTCAGTGGCGTGTTCGGGGGTGGTTTCGGCGAACACGAAGGCGAAGACGCCGTAGCGTTTCCAGTCCACGGGGCGGCATTCCAGCGGCCGGGAGAAGTGGCTCAGGAATTTGTTGAAGTCGATATGGTTGACGCGTGCGGTGTCCAGGCCGGCGGGCAGGTCGGCGACGATGATGCTGTAGCGGTTCTGGCTGGTGTCGGCGCGTTGTTCGAAGATGGCGTTCCAGTCGGGCGGCGTGTTCCCGAGGTAGGTTTCGTAGACGTTGATGCCCCAGGCGTGGCGGGCGATGTCCGTGGTGCACCATCCGGCGAAGCGCAGGGGATTGGCCTCGATGGGCACGAGGGAGCCGTCGGCGCGCTGGCGCAGTTCCACGTGCAGGGGCATGGAGCGCGTGCCGAGCAGCGCGCCCATATGGCCGAGGTATTCGGTGAACTGGGCCAGGCGCGGGCGCAGCACGGTCTGGCTGGTGTAGTAGATGCGGTCGCTGACGTCGGATGCGCCGGAGAAGACGTGGCGCAGGATGTTGAGCACCACGGCGCGGCCGCGTTCGTCGAAGTACACGTCCACGGCGTATTCGTCGCCCTCGATGATCTCCTCGACGATGCATCTGGCCGCGCCGATGACGGCGGCGGGGAATTTGCGTTCCACGTCGGCGAGCTCGGCGCGCAGGGCGTTGCGCGCGGCGGGCCACTGGTCGGGCGTGGCGACCACGTGCACGCCGATGGAGAAGAAGCCCACCGAGGGTTTGATGACAAAGGGCTTGCCGAAGCGCGCGGGGTCGAAGTCGTCGAGTTCGTCGAGGGCGAGTTCCTGGAAGGCGAAGTCGTGGTGCAGCGGGGCCAGGGCGCGGCGGAAGGCGGCCTTGTCCTTGCAGCGCGCGGTGGCCTTGGCCAGGGCCGTGTGGCCGAGGTGCGCGGCGATCCAGCCCAGGGCGTTTTCGGAATTGGTGTAGATGCGCGCGCCGGGCGTGGCCGCGTAGCGCGCGGCAAAGGCCTGGTCGTCCAGGAGGTTCAGCGGGCGGGTCTGCGCGGCCTTTGCGGTCGTGGGCGTGCGCAGCACGGGCGCGCCGAGACGCTCGGCCGTGTCCAGGAGCAGGTCGGAGGCGTAGGGCTCGTCGAGGATGAACATGTGCGTGCCTTGTGCGGGTGTGGGTTGAAACCGCAGGAAAATAGGCCACGGGGCGGGCGCGGTCAAAGAAAAACCGGCCCCGCGTGGGGGCGGGGCCGGTTTCCGGCGCGGGTTGCGCGGCGCGGCTACTGGGCCTGTTCGTTGAACAGGTGCACGTCGCGCTGCGGGAAGGGGATGGAGATGTTGTTTTCGTCCAGGGCGTTCTTGATGCGTTCGGTGAGTTCGAAGCGCACGTTCCAGTAGTCCTCGGTGCGCACCCAGGGGCGCACCACGAGATCCACGCTGGATTCGCCGAGGTTGGCCACGGCCACGGTCCAGGCGGGCTCCTGGAGCAGGCCGGGCTGGGTGGCGAGCACGTTTTCGAGCACGTCCTTGGCCTTTTTCATGTCGTCGCCGTAGCCGATGCCCACGGTGAGGTCGATGCGCCGGGTGGGGTTGCCGGTGACGTTGGTGATGACGGTGCCCATGATCTGGGCGTTGGGCACGATGATCTTCTGGTTGTCCGGGGTCTTGAGCAGGGTGGTGGAGAGGGTGATCTTTTCCACGGTTCCGGCCACGCCCGCGATCTGCACGTAGTCGCCGAGGGTGAAGGGGCGGAAGAGGATGAGCATGACGCCGGAGGAGAAGTTGGAGATGTTGTCCTTGATGGCCAGGCCGATGGCCAGGCCCATGGAGCCGACGATGGCGATGAGCGAGGTGGTCTCCACCCCGAGCTGGCCCACGGCGGACACGGCCACGGCGATGGACACGGCGTAGAACACCGTGTTGCCCACGAAGCCGGCAAGCAGCGGATCCACGTTGCGCGCGGCCATGGTCCTGGTGGTCAGGTTGCCGAGGCGGCGTCCGATCCAGCCGCCCACGGCGAGGATGACGAGGGCGACCACGAGGTTCTTGCCGTTTTCCGCGAGCCAGAACACGGCCATGTCCTTGAGCTGCGTGAGGGTGTCGGGGTTGGAGAAATTCAGGTCCATGATGCGTCTCCCTTTTGCGGATGGGGTTTGGGGTTTGTGGGCGGGCGCGCAGGAGGGCGAGCGATGCCCGGTCCGGCCCACAGTACGCCAGTGGGGAGTTTGGAAAAAGAGATTTTTGCGGGCGGGCGGAAGATTGGCGGGGAGCGAAGCCAGGGGGAATGGCGTCTGTTTGCCCGGTCCCGCAGGCGCGGGCGCGGGAAAGCCGCGGCGCTGCCGTGGCACCCGCCGACCGCGGAAAGGGTGCAGCAGCATTGCTGCCCGCTCCGGGGGTGGGGGGCTCTTTTCTTGGCTGGTCGATCAAGACGGGGCGGCTGCGCCAGACCCGCCTTGATCGAAATGCCTGCGAAAAGAGCCCCCCACCCCCTGCGCTGGTTCGCGACGGCGCGGAGGAAGGGGGAGACGCGGGGAGTGCGGGGACGGCGGAGGCTGGGGTGCCGACGCGCGGGCGTGGGCGGGGTTGGCGGGCCGTTGGCGCTTCGGGCGGGCGGCGGAGCGCCCGCCCACGGGCGGAGGAAGAAAAAAGCCCCCGGCCGCTGGTGCGGCCGGGGGCCTAAAAGGCGTTTGATTGTTTGGTTCCGCAGGCGCGGGCGGAGGAAAGCGCCGTCGCCGCCGCGGCACCCGCCGACCGCGAAAAGGGTGCAGCGTCACGCTGCCGAAAAGGGTGCAGCGTCAGGCTGCCGCCGTCACGCCGCCCAGAGGGATTCCAGGACCGCGAGGTAGTCGGCTTCGGCCATGGGGCGCGGGTTGTCGGCGTTGGAGCCGTTGATCACCGACGCCGTGGCCAGCGTGGCGAAATCCTCGCGCCGCGCGCCCAGGCTGCGCAGCGACGGCAACCCCACCTCGCGCGCCAGCCGCCGCACCGCCTCCACCGCCGCGCGCGCCGCCGCCTTTTCGTCCGCCAGCGGCGCGTCCAGCCCCATGGCCCGCGCCACGCGCGCGTATTCCGGCGCGCAGTGCGACAGGTTGTAGGCCATAACCTCCGGCAGGATCACCGCGTTGCACGCGCCGTGAGGCGCGTCGTACAGCCCGCCCATGGCCTCGGCCAGGCAGTGCACGGACGCCACGTCCGAATGGCTGAAGGACAGCCCGCCCAGGATCGAACCCACGAGCATGCCCGCGCGAGCCTCCAGGTTGCCGCCGTCGTTGACCGCCGTGCGCAGGTGCTCGGTGATCAGCGTGATCGCGTGCAGCGCGCAGGCGTCGGCCAGCGGCTCGGCCGCCAGCGCCGTGTAGCCCTCGATGGCGTGCGTCAGCGCGTCCATGCCCGTGGCCGCCGTGAGCGCGGGCGGCATGGACACGGTCAGCGCCGGGTCCGCCAGGGCCACGGCCGGGGCGATGGACGGCGACTTGACCGTGAACTTGAAGCGCTCGGCCGTGTCCGTGATCACGGCGGAAAAGGTGATCTCCGACGCCGAGCCCGCCGTGGTCGGGGCCGCGATCAGCGGCAGCGGCGCATGCTCCAGCGCCGCGATGCGCGCGCGGTCCTCGTAGTCGCGCGCCGCGCCGCCGCCCACGGCCAGCACGGCCGCGGCCTTGGCGCAGTCGATGGCGCTGCCGCCGCCCACGGCCACCAGGCAGTCCGCGCCGCACTCCAGCGCCGCGTCCGCCGCGTCGCGCACGTCCGTGTCGCGCGGGTTGGCGTGCACGCCGTCGAAGACCGCAAAGGGCACGCCCGCCGTCTCCAGGGGCTCGGTGATCTGGTCCGTCAGATGCGCCGCGCGCACGCCCGGGTCCGTGACCACCAGCACGCGCCGCGCGCCCAGTCCGTCCACGAACTCCGCCAGCCGCCGCACGACGCCCACGCCGAATTCGATGCGCGTGGGCAGGATGAAACTGAATCCGTTCAATAAATTCATTATGTTGCCCCTCCGGTATCTATCGACTCTATACGCGAGAACGGTGCCTCGGTCCAGGGGAGACGGGACGGGCGGCCGGGTAGGATGGACCATGGGCCGCGGCGCGCTTGCCCCGCCGCCCGGCCTGCCGGAAACGGCGCCGGAAGTTGCGAACGAGGGCCGTCCGTCAGGACGCCTGTGCCGCCGCGTGGCGCACTCGGCGGAAAAAGGCGATGGATTCCACCAGATAGAGCAGCACTCCGACCCAGATCAGGCCGAAGGTCACGCCGCTCCAGGCGTCGAAGGGCTCGCCGTAGAGGAACACGCCGAGCAGGAACATGCCCGTGGGGCTGAAATACTGCGTGATGCCCAGGGTCACCAGGCTGATGCGCCGCGCGGCAAAGGCGAACAGCAGCAGCGGCAGCGACGTGACCAGGCCCGCCCCGGCCATGAGCAGGTCCATGGACCAGCCCAAGTGCCCCAGCGCGCCCACGCCCTGCGATTCGGCCCACCACAGATAGACCGCGGCCACCGGCGTGATCGTCGCGGTCTCGAAGAACAGCCCGGGCATGGATTCCGCGGCCACGACCTTGCGGATCAGCCCGTAGAGCCCGAAGGACACCGCCAGCAGCAGCGCCACCCAGGGCATGCGCCCGTAATGCAGCACGCTCACGCCCACGCCCGTGGCCGCGAACCCGATGGCCAGCCACTGCAACGGCCGCAGTCGGTCCCGGAAAAAGATGAACCCGAACAGCAGAAAGACAAGCGGGTTGATGTAGTATCCCAGGCTGGACTCCACGACATGGTCGTTGTTCACAGCCCAGATATACAACAGCCAGTTGAAGGAGACCACGCAACTGTTGAGCAGAAAGAGCAGCGTCGTGCGGCGCGAGCGCAGAATGGCGCGCACTTCGTCCCAACGCCGCTGCACCGTGAGGATGACGGCCACGAACACCGCGGACCAGACGATCCGATGGCAGAGGATCTGGTCCGGCGGCACGGCCTTGAGCGCCTTCCAGTAAATGGGCAACAAGCCCCACATCATGAAGGCAGAGGCCGAAGCCAACGTGCCGCCCAACGCACGCGAAACAGTCATGGCGAACATCCTCGCGCAGCCGCTCGAACCGGAACCGCCCGGCATACAAGCCCGACCGCGTCGTGCAGCCACTGCTACCTCCTTCCCGCCCGCTTGTCATCACAAGGTTTTTGGGGCGGAGATGCGCGGAATGGCGAAGAGCCGGGGGGAGGCGGGGAGGGGAGGGACCCCCCTCCGCCCCTCTCCACCCCCAGAAACTTCTGGTTGGATGAGGGTGGAGTGACTGTTGGGTGCGCGTGGATGCCGGACGGGGTGGGTGCGGGCGCGAGCGGAACGGAAAGATGGAGAGCGGAGCGAGCTTGCCGGGCTGCCGCCGCCTTTGGCGGCGGATGCGCCCTGGGGCGTGTGGGAAAGAGGTGGAGGAGGCGACGATACGGTCGTCGAGCGCGAGCGAGGAAACACGGGAAAGCCGTGGGTCCTCCAAAATACGACGGTCGAGCGCGGGCGGGGGAAAGCCGACTCGGCCATCGCGGCACCGGCGACCGCGAAAAGGGTGCAGCAGCATTGCTGCTGAAAAGGGTGCAGCGTCACGCTGCCGAAAAGGGTGCAGCGCCCGCGGCCTGCCTTTACGGGGGAGGGGAGGCGGGATAGGAGGGAAACGACATGGATGAAAAGACGCCACAGGGCGCCTCCGGGGCGCGGGCCGACGCGGAGCGCACCGCCTTCGGGCGGCTGGACGTGCTCGGCGGCGTGGAGCTGCTCACCGCGCGTTTCGTCAACCAGCGTTTCTCGCGCCACTTCCACGAACGCTACGCCCTGGGCTGCATCGAATCCGGAGCCATGCGCTTCCGCTACCGCGGCGCGGAACTCGTGGCCCCGGCCGGGCAGGTCAACCTCGTGGTGCCCGGCGAAGTCCACGACGGCCACGGCGCCACGCCCGAAGGCTGGGCCTACCGCATGTTCTACCTGCCTCCCGAGGCCCTGCAAGAGGCCGCGGCCGCGCTCATGCCGCGCCCGGGGCCGCCGCACTTCGTGCCCGGCGTCATCGACGACCCGGCCCTGGCCGCCTGCGTGCTGGCCACGCACCGCCGCCTCTGCGACCCGGCCGCGCCGCTCCTGGAAAAGGAGACGCGCCTCTACTGGCTGCTGGTCAACTGGATCGCGCGCCACGCCGAGACGCGCGGCGACGCCGCCGTGGTCCTGGACGCGCCGCGCCGTGACCCGGGTTCGGCCGCGCGCGCCCGGCGCTGCCTGGAGGGGAGCCTCGACGAGGACGTCTCCCTGGCCGACGTGGCCCGCGCCGCGCACCTTTCGCCCTTTCACCTCGTGCGCGTCTTCGAGCGCGAGTACGGTCTCACGCCCCACGCCTACCGCATCCAGGTCCGCGTGCGCGCCGCGCGCGCCCTGCTGGCCACGGGCATGCGGTTGGCCGACGTGGCCGCGGCCACCGGCTTCGCCGACCAGGCCCACCTCACGCGGCTCTTCAAGCGCATCACCGGCGTCACTCCGGGGCGCTGGCGCGCGTCCGCCCAGCCTTTCTGAGCGCTTCCGCCGCTGGGCGGCCGCCATTCCCCTTCGCCCGCGCCCGCCGGGTGCGCAATTTCCTTCAAAACAGCCGCCCCCGTCGCGCGGTACGGACACTCCGGCCGGAAACCGTCCGGCCGGGAGGTCGCATGCGTTCCGTATCCGCCTGTCTGTGCCTGGCGTCGGCCATGGTCCTGGTGGGCAGCTCCGTGGTGGCCGGAAAGATCCTCACCACCGAGCTGCCCGTGTTCCTGGCCTCGGCCCTGCGCTTCGCCCTGGCCCTGGCCGTGCTCCTGCCGCTGCTCCGGCTGCGCGAGGGCGGCCTGCCGCGCCTTTCGCGCCGTTCCTGGGGCCTGCTGGCGCTGCAGGCCCTGTTCGGCTCGTTCCTGTTCACGGTCTTCCTGCTCTACGGGCTGCGGCTCACCTCGCCGGGCGCGGCCGGGGTGATCACCAGCGCCACGCCCGCGTGCATGGCCGTGTTCTCGCGCCTGTTGCTGCGCGAGCGGCTGGGCGCGCGCCGGACCCTGGGCATCGCCTGCGCCGTGGCCGGGCTGCTGGCCGTCAACGGGCCGGGCCTGTCCGGCAACGCGGGCGGGACCGGCGGCGCGTCGGAACTGTTCGCACCCGGCGGCGCGCTGCCCGGCAACCTGCTGGTCTTCGGCGCGGTGGTGGCCGAGGCCCTGTTCCTGCTCATCCGCAAGGGCGTGCGCGAGCCGCTTTCGCCGCTGGCCGCGGCCACGGCGGTCTCCCTGTTCGGGCTGGCCTGGTTCGCGCTTCCGGCCGCGTGGGAGGCGGCGCGCCTGGACTGGGCGGGGGTGTCCGCCGCCGGGTGGTGGGCCGTGGTCTACTACGGCCTGATCGTCACCGTGGCCGCCTATCTGCTCTGGTTCGCGGGCATCGTGCGCGTGGACGGGGCCGTGGCCGGGGCATTCACCGCGCTTATGCCCGTGTCCGCCGTGGGGTTGTCCTGGCTCGTGCTCGGGCTCGCGCCGGGCGCGTCCGTGCTCTGGGGCTGCGCCGGGATCCTGGCGTCCATCGCGCTCATGGCCCTGGGCGGCCGGACAAAAAGGGAACCGGCAGGAAAGGATCTGGACGAAAAGGAGCGGGAAGGGGCTTCGGCATGAAAAAGGCCGGGAACTCCGAGTTCCCGGCCACCTGGGAGGAAGCGGCGCAGAGCGCCGGGAATGTCAATAGAGCAGCTTGATGAGCATGCGCGTGCCCACCACCAGCAGGAGGATGGCGAACACGGTCTTGAGCTTGCCCACGGGCAGGGAGTGGGCCAGCCGCGCGCCCAGGGGCGCGGTGAACACGGACACGCACACGATGCCCGCCAGGGCCGGCAGGTACACGTAGCCCAGGGTGTAGTCCGGCAGCCCGGGCTCGCCCCAGCCGTTGACCACGTAGCCCAGGGTGCCCGCCAGGGCGATGGGCAGCCCGATGGCCGCGGCCGTGCCGATGGCGCGGTGGATGGTCACGTTGCACCAGACCAGGAAGGGCACGGACAGGGTGCCGCCGCCGATGCCCACCAGGCTGGAGACCGCGCCGATGACGTTGCCCGTCGCGAACATCCCGAGTCGGCCCGGCAGCTGGCGCGAGGCCTTGGGCTTCTTGTTGCGCAGCATGTTCGAGGCCGCGTAGTAGAGGAAGACCACGAAAAAGACCTTCAGGGCGGACGTGGGCAGCCAGGCGGCCACGCAGGTGCCCAGGTAGGTGCCGATGAGGATGCCCGGGGTGATGCTCTTGACCACGGCCCAGTCCACGGCCCCGCGGCGGTGGTGGGCCATGAAGCTGGAAACGGAGTTGAAGATGATGCACGCCAGCGAGGTGGCCAGGGCCATGTGCATGAGGTGTTGGGTCGGGATGCCCAGCATCTCGAAGACGATGGCCAGCATGGGCACGATGACCAGCCCGCCGCCGATGCCGAGAAGCCCGGCCAGCACGCCCGCCACCGCTCCCACGAGCGAATACGCGATGATGATTCCCAGCATGATGCCTTCCTAGTCCTCGCCGAAGTCCAGGGCGTCATGCTCCGCCGCGGCGAGATGGTTTCGCATGGCGCGCTCGGCCCCGTCCGGGTCGCGGCGCTCCATGGCGTCGATGATGGCCAGATGGCCTTCCACGGAACTTCTGAGCCGCACCCCGCTCTGCAGATAGGCCGAACGGCTCTCCTGGATCAGATTGGAGACGGCGTCCATGACCTCCACCACCACGGGGTTGCCCGTGGCGCGGGCCAGGCGCCTGTGAAAGGCCGTGTCCAGGGACGTGGGGTCCAGGCGGGACGTGTCCGGCTCCGCAGCGCCGGTTTGCGCGGCGTCCGGCCCCGCGCCCTGCGCCAGGTCCTCCTGCGCCAGGGCCGTCTCCATGGCCGTCACGGCCAGCAGGGCGCGCTGCTGGTCGCAGGTCAGCACCTTGAGGCGTTCCATGTCGCGGGCCGTGGCGTTTTCCGCGGCCATGCGCGCGATGACCGGCTCGATCATGTTCCGGAAGCCGAAGATGTGCTTGAGGCGCACGTGCTTGGCGCCCACGGCCGCGGCCAGCGAACGCTCCAGCCCGTGTTCCGGGTCCAGCAGGTAGGTGCCGTCGCCCCGGCGGCTGGCCACGGCCCCCTGCTGCGCCAGGGCCCGGATGGCTTCGCGCACGCCGCCGCGCGAGGCGCCCAGCCGTTTGGCCAGGGTGCGTTCGGGCGGCAGCCGGTCGCCGGGCGCGAGCCCGTCTTCGATCACCAGCCGCCGGATGCGGAAGATCAGTTCCTCGTGCCTGCTCATGGTCGCTCTCCGCTGCAACGCCGGTTGCATACCGGAACGCCGCTGCAATTGGTAGGACCAATATCGCTCACTGCGGAGTACGTCAATGTTTTTTGTTGGCTATGAGTAGAAAATTTTTGAAAACACAGTTATTGGTAGGACCAGTATGGCGGAATAACCGGAAAAAAACGTCAAAAAAATCTGTCCGCGCAGGACGCGCAGGGCCGTCGGGGCGCCGTGCCTCCGCCGGGCCGGGGTGCTCGGGCCGGGCGAGCAAGGTCCTGCGCGCGGGTGGCTGCGCACGCTTCCGGCGCGGTCCGGCCCGGTCGGCTCCGCCAGCCGGGCCGGACCGCAAAGCGTGGCCCAGGCCGCCCGCCGCATGGCTCAGGCCGGCCGCCGCGCGATGGCCGCGCGGAAGATGTCCGCCACCTCCTGACGCGAGAAGGCGTAGGGGTCCAGGGCGAAGAGGCGGCTCATGGCCGTCATGGCGTTGTCCGCAAAGGCGTCGGCCTGTTCCGCGCGCGGGCCGTAGGCGGCCAGGTCCAGTTCGGCCAGGCCGACTGCCGTGATGAGCCGGTCCAGTTCGCGCACGAAGGAGCCGGGATCGGCCGCGTTCGCCGCGTCCGTATCGCCCCGCGCCAGGGCCATGGTCCGGCCCAGTTCCGCGAACCGCTCGGGCAGCACCTTGGTCGAGAGGTACCCGAAGTAGTCGCGCGACAGGAGCACGAGCCCCGCGCCGTGCGGCAGGTCCGGGTAGTGGGCCGAGAGCGCGTGCTCCAGGGAGTGGTGCGATATGCACGAGGAGAGCGTCTCCACGAGTCCGGACTGGGTCGAGGCCCAGGCCAGGGCCGTGCGCGCCTCGATGTCCTCGCCGTGGGCCACGGCGCGCGGCAGGTGGCGCGTCACCAGGGCCACGGAGTCCAGGCAGAAGTGGTCGCCGGCGGGCTGGCGCGCCTTGGAGAGATACCCTTCGGCCGCGTGGAAGAAGGCGTCCATGCCCTGGAAGGCCGTGAGCTGCGGCGGCACCGAGACCATCAGTTCCGGGTCCACGATGGACAGCGTGGGGAAGGTCAGGGGCGGCGCGCCGAAGCCGATCTTTTCCGTGGTCGCGGGGTTGGTGACCACGGCCCAGGGGTCGGCCTCGGTGCCCGTGCCCGCGGTGGTCGGGATGGCCACGATGGGCAGGGCGGCGCGCACGGGCCGGCCCCGGCCCGTGCCCGTGGCCACGTAGTCCCAGTAGTCGCCGGGGTTGGCGGCCAGCACGGCCATGGCCTTGGCCGAGTCGATGGCGCTGCCGCCGCCGAAGCCGATGACGAAGTCGCAGCCCTCGCCGCGCGCCAGGGCCGCGCCCTCGGCCACGTGCGGCTCGATGGGGTTGGGCAGGATCTTGTCGAAGAGCACGGCGTCCGCACCGTTGCGGCGCAGCAGCTCCAGGACGCGGTCCACGTGGCCCAGGCGCTTCATGGAGCCGCCCGCGCCGGTGACCAGCAGGGCGCGTTTGCCCGGCAGCGCGGTCGAGCCCAGTTCGGCCAGCTTGCCGCAGCCGAAGACGATGCGCGTGGGCACGTGGAAGACGAAGGGATTGATCATGGCGTTCCTCCGGAGGAAGCAGGGGTTGGCGGCGGAACGCCAGCCTAGCTCCGCTCCGCGCGCCGTGCAAGGGCCGGGTCGGCCACGGCGGGGGATGTGCCGGGCGGGGCGCTGCGGCGATCCGGTCCGCCGCGCGCTCAGTTTTCGCCGGGAACGTCGGCGATGGCGGGCAGGGAGAAGGTGAAGACCGAGCCCTTGCCCGGGATGGCGTCGGCCCAGATGCGGCCGCCGTGGGATTCCACGATCTCCTTGCAGATGGCCAGGCCCAGGCCCGAGCCCTGGGGCCGGTCGGTCATCACGTCGCCGAGCTGGCGGAACTTGTCGAAGACCAGGGCCAGGTTCTCCGGGGCGATGCCCACGCCGGTGTCGGCCACGCTCACCAGGATGCGCCCGTCGTCGCGCTGGGTGCGGCAGATGATCGAACCCGTGTCCGTGAACTTCACGGCGTTGGAGATCAGGTTGATGCAGACCTGCACGAGGCGGTCGGCATCGCCGAGCACGGCGGGCAGGTGCCCGTCCACCTCGGCGCGCAGGCGCAGGCCGCGCTCTTCGGCCAGCACGCGCGTGGCGGCCAGGGCGCGGTCCAGGATCTCGCCCAGGTGTACCGGGCTCATGCGCCACTCCACCTTGCCCGCCTCCAGCCGGGTGAGGTCCAGCAGGTCGTTGATCAGCCCGGTGAGCCGCTGGCCCTCCTCGATGACGATGCCCAGGTTCTCCAGGATCTGGCGCGCGGCGCGCTCGGCCGCGGGGTCGTCCAGGCGCGGCAGCACCGCGGAGCGCAGCTTCTTGTCCATCAGCTTGGCGAAGCCGAGCACCGAGGTCATGGGCGTGCGCAGTTCGTGGGAGACCAGGGAGAGGAATTCGGACTTCATCCGGCTGGCGGTTTCGGCGGTCTCCTTGGCTTGGCGCAGGGCCTCGGCCACGGTCCGGCGGCCGGTGATGTCCTCGATGGAGCCTTCCACGTAGTCCGCGCCCTCCTCGCTCACCAGCCGCGCCGAGAAGGAGACCCAGATGATCCGCCCGTCGCGGCGGCGGGAGGCCATCTCGAAGCCCACGACCTGCCGCCGTCGGCGCAGCAGCGCGAGCATCTCCTTCCGCTCCTCGGGCTGGACGTAGACCTGGGTGGAGACGTCCGTGACCTCCGCCAGGACCTGGGCCGGGGAGTCGTAGCCCAGGATGCGTGCCAGGGCCGGGTTGACGTCCAGGAAGCGGCCGTCCACGGAGGAGCGGAAGATGCCCTCCAGGGCGTTCTCGAAGATGGCGCGGTACTTGCTCTCGGCCCTGCGCAGTTCGCCCTGGCTGCGGCGCAGCCGCGCGAGCATGGCGTTGAAGGATTCCTCCAGGACCTTGAGTTCGTTGCGGCCCGTGGTCTGCACGTCCACGTGCGCGCCCTCCAGGTTGTCCAGGTGCGCGCGCGCCGCGGCGGCGGTGAGCGCGGCCAGGGGGCGCGCCAGCATGCGGCGGCTGAACCACAGGAAGATGGCCCACAGGGCCGCGCTGCTGATCACGAAATTGGCCAGGATGAAGAGCAGTCCGGGCCAGACCTTGCCCAGGATCACGGAGCTGTCGGAAAACAGGGTGATGCGCGCCATGGGGACGCGTTCCCCGGCCACCGGGTGGAACACGGGCATGGAGAACCAGAAGGTGCCGCCCTGTCCGCCGGGTCCGTTGCCGTCGGTTTCCAGGTCCACGAGCGGCGCGTCGGCCGAGGGTGCGGCGCCCGAAGGCCCGGTGGCGGGCGGCGCCCCGGCCTCGAACACGCCCTGGTAGCGCGTGGTGATGCGCACGCCGGTCACGTCGGCGCAGTCCATGAGTCCGGTCAGGAAGGAGCGGACCTGTTCGCGGTCCACGTTGTAGACGGCCGTGGCCAGCCCCGGGGCGATGGTCTTTGCCACGGATTCCAGCCCCTGCGTGATCGCGGCCTTGCGGTTCTGGTACTCGGCGGCCAGGTGCGCCAGGGTCAGCACCGCGGCGATGCCCAGATAGACCAGGAAGACGCGCAGCAGAAGCCGGGCGGCGATGGAATCGCGGATGGGGACGTTCTGGATCGGGGGCATGGCGGGAACGTCAGGGGGCGGGGCATGCCGGGCAGGCCCGGTCCGCGTTCGGGTTTGCGCCGGAGGCGGCCCCTGGGCCATGGGGCGCGTTCCCGGCTTCGGGACGCGCCGTCCGCGACCCGGCGGCACCGGCGTCGGTCGTTGCGTAGTCCGGATAGCGGTGCCCCCATTTCTTGAAGATCCGGCGCAACTCGCCGGAGCGCGCCATTCGGGCCATGCCCTCGTCGTACAGGCGCAGGAGCCGCCTGCCGCGCGGCGAGTCGTTGAACACCGGATAGTAGCGCCGCTCGCCCACGGGCTCGATGCGGTAGGCGGCCGGGTCGAAGGGCATGGCCGTCCGGCGCAGCGAGGCGTCCAGCAGGTTGGTGTCCTCCAGATAGAAGTCCGCCCGGCCGAGCAGGACCATGTTCAGGGCGGATTCGCCGCTCTTGACCTCGATGGGGCGCACGGGAACGGGAAGGGACTTGTCGTTGTAGTAGCCCAGGCGCCAGGCCACGGTGCGGCCGCGCATGCTTTCCACGCCGCGCCAGTCCGGCACGGCGGAGCGGCTGAAGAACACCGCGTAGCGGCCCTCGTACATGGGGTGGCGCGGCAGGAGCAGGGGCGGGGCGATGGTCTCGAAGCCGTAGCAGGTCTGCATGTCCACCTGGCCCTGGGTCACCAGGAGCCGGGCCCGTTCCGACGGCATGTAGCGGCGCGCCACGGGAATGCCGTGCCGGCCGAACAGGGCGTTGAGCGTCTCGTGGTAGAGGCCGGTTCCGTCCGGGTTGGTGAAGGTCTCCCAGGACGGTCCCGCGACCACTACCTGGCCGATGTCCTTGCGCAGCGCGGCCTGGGCGTCGGCCGCGTCGTCCGCCGCGCGGGCCGCCTGGAGGGGCCAGGCCGCCACGAGCAGCAGGGCCATGGCCACGGCGTGGGCCAGGGATGCGGCGAGCTTCGCCGCGCGGACCACGGCGCGGCCGGGAGCGGTCGCGGACGGGGCAAGGGCGGATGGCGCGCAACTCGAGTGCATAGGGTCCGTGGGAGAAGGAGTCCGGTGGAACGGGGATCCCATCCCTGTACCTGGGCTAGTCCGGAATCGTGGGGGATTCAATGATAATTGCATGAAGGGGTGGTTTGTCGGCCACTTCGCCGGTTCGCTTCGTCGGCCCGGTTCGTTAGGCCGTGGCGCGGTCTGCGCCGCGCACGCGGCGCAGGGTCCGGGACAGCAGCACGGCCAGCACCGTGCAACAGGCCGAGGCCAGGTAGGCCGGGGCGAACGAGCCCGTGAGCTCCGCGACCCAGCCCGCGGCCGTGGGCCCGGCCACTTGGCCCACGGCGAAGAAGAAGGTGATGCACGAGAATCCGGCCGCGGTGCGCGCCGGGCCGAGCAGGTCGGCCACCGTGGCGGTCATGATCGTGGGGATGGCCCAGGCCGACAATCCGTAGAGCGCCACCGAGATCCACACGGCCGTCTCGCCCTGGGCCAGTCCGGCCAGGGCGTAGGCCACGGTCTGCACGGCAAAGGTGGCCATGAGTCCGGCTCGGCGCGATGTGGCGTCGGAAAGCCGCCCGAAGAGCGGGCCCGAGAGCAGGCTGAAGAACCCCACCCAGGCCCAGAACCGCCCGGCCGCATCTTGGCCCAGGCCGTATTCGTCCACCAGCGTGGTCACGATGAAGGAGCCGTAGACCATGTAGGTCAGGCCGAAGAGCAGATAGATGCAGCCCAGGTGCGCAAGTCGCCCGCGCTCGTCCGCGGAAAAGGCCGGGAACCGGCCCAGGAGCCCCGGGGGACGCGGCGTCCCGGCCGCCTGGGCGCGGTCCGGGCGCGAGCCGGGCGCGTCGCGCAGCAGCACCCAGGCCACCACGCAGACCGCGGCGCAGAGCGCGCCCAGCAGCACCCAACCGGCGCGCCAGCCGTCCGCTCCCGCGGCCCGGACCACCTCGGGCACCATGTACCCGGAATAGATGATGCCCATGCCGTTGCCCGCGATGACCGCGCCCGTGGCCGTGCCGCGCAGCGAGGGCGGGAACCAGCCCGCGATGAGCGCCATCATGGCGATGTTCGCCGCGCCCGAGCCCACGCCGGTGAGCGAATACAGGGCCAGGGCCGCGCCGAAGGAGTCCGTTGCGCCCACGGCGCACAGGGTCGCGCCGATCAGCGCCAGCCCCAGGGCCACGGCGTTGCGATTGCCCACGCGGCGCGTCAGGGCCGGGGCCAGGGCGACCATGGCCAGGTAGCCCGCGAAATAGCCGGTGCCCAGGTAGCCGCGCTGGGCGTAGGAGAGGTCCAGGGCCGCGGCCGTGGGCGGCAGGAGCACGCCGAAGGCGAAGCGCGCCAGACCCAGGCAGGCGAACATGACCAGGAACCCCGCGCCGACCACGACCCAGCCGTAGCGCGAGGCGGCGGCCCCGGGTCCGGACGGCGGGGGCGGGGTCGCGTTGGGGGGCGCGGACGGCGTAGCGGTCCGGCCCTGCGCGCCGGTTCCGTCGGCGGCGGAAGAGGGGTGGTCGTGCATGTCGTGTTCCGGGATGGACGTGGGAGAAACGATCCATCCTCTTCGCACAAGCAGGGCGCGCCGTCCAGTTGGCGGCTTCACAAGGCCGGCTCTGGAAGGCCGGCTCCGAAGGGGCGGCTGGAAGGGCGCTCCCGCCCCGCGTTCCTTCCGTTTCCGCCTATGCCTTGACGCGGTAGCGGTCCGGTTCGCTGAACACGTCCACCACGCGCGCGTCCTCCAGCACCAGGGCCTCGTGCACCTCGCCGTCGTCGATGTGGTAGGAGTCGCCCGCGCGCAGCTCGGCCGTGCGGCCGTCGATGGTCAGGCGCAGCAGGCCGGAAACCACCACGCCCCACTGCGCGCCGTGGCTGTGGGGCGGAATGCGCAGCCCGGCGGCCAGGTCGAAGAAGACCACCTGGCCCTGCGGCGCGGCGAGCAGCCGCCCGGAAACCCCGTCAAAGGGGATGTCCGCCTCGGGAAGGCTTGCGATGAACGGGGAAAAGGGTGTCTGCACGGCGTGTCCTCCTGAAGTGTTGTCCGGCTGGCGTGTCGTTCCGATCCGTTGCGCGCCGCAGCGCATCCCGCGCGGGCCTGCCCGGCGCATAACAGCCCGGGGCGGCCGGGTCACGCGAAACCCTGCGCCCGGAGCCGGACGAAGGTGCGCGTCCGGGCATAAAGAAATTCGGGACGGTGCCGATGGAAACCAGTACAGCAAGGAGTGTGACATGACCATCCCCGACATTTCCCTGTCCGGCGGCACCACCGCCCAGATCGCCGCCGCGTCCGGCGACACCGACGGCTCGACCACCGAAAACGGCGCGTCCCTCGCGATCGCGGACCGCGTGACCATCTCCAGCCAGGGGTTGGCCAAATCGCGCGAGGCGGCCAACCAGACCGCCGGCGGCAAGAAGTCCGACTCCGGTTCCGGCACCGACTCGGCCTCGGAAACGGACGAGGCCATCCGCCGTCTGCAGGAGCAGATCCGCCAGTTGCAGGAGGAGATCGAGGCCCTGCAGGCCAGCGACATGGACGAAGAGCAAAAGAACGCGCAGATCGAAGCCAAGCGCGCCATGCTCAGCCAGATGCAGTCGCAGCTGCTGCAATACCAGCAGGAACAGATGCAGGCCCAGGGCTACTCCCAGTACGGCGGCACCCGCGCCCAGGGCTTCGCCAACAGCCTCACCTAAGGCAGCGTGACGCTGCACCCTTTTCGCGGGCAGCAATGCTGCTGCACCCCTTTCGCGGCCGTCGTGTGCTGCGACGGCGCGGCCGCCTTCCCCCGCTCGCGCCTGCGGAGCCGGGCAACCACGCATCTCCAAAGCCCCCGGCCGCGCGGCCGGGGGCTTTTCTTTTTTCTCCGGAATTCCCGTGGGCGGGCGTTGCGCCGCCCGCCCGCAGCACCAACGGACCTTCATCCCGCCCGCGCCCTCAGCGCCAGGACTCCAACCCCGGCCGTTTGAGCGCTTTGCGCATCTCCCCGTTCCTCCCCCCCTCCGCGCCACCGGGAACCAGCGGAGGGGGGCAACGTGACGCCGCATCCTTTCGTGGCCGTCGTGTGCCGCGTTGGCGCGGTGGTTTTCCTCCGACCACGCGTGCGGAGCCGGGCAGGCTCGCGCCACTTCCCCGCACCCGGTTCAAGCCGGTGCGCATCGCGTCCGCATCCCGCCGTGCGCGCCGCAACGGCGCCGAGCGGCGGCGCACGGAAAAAGCGCCGCGTTCCCTTGTGGCCCCCGGCGGGGCAGGGTATCATGGAACGGGAACCTCTGCGCCCGGCGGACCGTCCGTCGCGCCCCGGGTTCCGCCCAGAGAACCCTGGCCAGGAGCGCACTCATGTTCGTCCGTCCTTCGCCGACCGCCGCACGCCGACACCCCGTCCCGCCCGCCGCCCGTGCCGCCGGCCCGCGCCGCGCCGGAGCTCGCCCGGGCGTGCTGCACCTGTTGCTGCTCGCGGTGCTGTTCGGGGCCCTGGCCTTGCCGGGCCCGGCGCGGGCCGCGGACCTGCTGGGGCACGTGGTGCGGCTGCAGGGTGCGGCCGGGGCCGAGGAACAGGGCGGCGACGCGCTGCGGCCCCTGGCCGTGGGCGCGCCGGTCTACGCCGCGGAGACCGTGCGCACGGAACCCGACGCGCGCGTGGAGATCGCGCTCTTCGACGGCACGCGCGTGACCCTGGGCGGGGAGACGGCCTTCACGTTCGATTCCCTGGTGGTGGATCCGGCCGCGAACGCGGGAAGCGCGGGGTTCGAGCTGCTTGCGGGCGCGTTCCGCCTGGCGTCCGGGCGGGTCACGGAGCAGGGGAAGACCGACGTGGCGGTGCGCACGCCGCTGGGCACCATCGGCATCCGGGGCACGGATTTCTGGGGCGGCTATTTCGGGTCCGGCGAGATCGGCGTGTTTTTGTTCTCCGGCCATCCGCTGATCGTGGAGAACGAACTGGGCGCACGCTCGCTGCCGCCGGGCATGGGCGTCTTCCTGCGTTCCGGCGCCGTGCCCACCCCCGCGAGCCCCTGGGGCGCCAAGCGCCTCGACCTGGCCCTGGCCGCCGTCGCCTTCGCGCCGCAATAGACGGGCAGCAATGCTGCTGCACCCCTTTCGCGGTCGCCGGTGCCGCGATGGACGTGTCGGCTTTCCCCCGCCCGCGCTCGACCGGCGTATTTGGGGCATCTTCGGCTTTTCCGTGTTTCTTCGCTCGCGCTCGGCCACAGTCTCGTCGAATCCTCTCCCTCTTTCCCTTCTCCCCAGGGCACATCCGCCGCAAAGCGGCGGCAGCCCGGCAAGCTCGCTCCGCTCTCCACCTTTCCCGCTCTCCCCGCGCCGCCCCCACCCCGTCCGGCAT
Source organism: Desulfovibrionaceae bacterium (assembly GCA_015709205.1). Classification (GTDB taxonomy): domain Bacteria; phylum Desulfobacterota; class Desulfovibrionia; order Desulfovibrionales; family Desulfovibrionaceae; genus JACCQO01. The sequence goes on along the minus strand of JACCQO010000058.1, from coordinate 165 downwards.
CCACGCGGTCTCCAAAATCCCCCCCGCCCTCATCCAACGGAAAGTTTCTGGAGGTGGAGAGGGGTGGAGGGGGGTCCGGGGGGAGGCGAGGTGGGGGGTGACAAGGAGGGGAGGGACCTCTTTACAAAGAGGTCCCTCCCCTCCCCGCCTCCCCCCGGCTCTTCG
>JACCQO010000057.1:0-17500 GCA_015709205.1 Desulfovibrionaceae bacterium | reverse complement strand
CGGCAAGGACAACCCCGAGCGCCAGGCGCAACGCGCCGCGTCGAGGGGCGTGCGCCAAGAAAAATCGCAGCACAACCATGGACGTACCCTACCACTATCCACGGCCGAGGCAACGATTCGTTGCACGCTTACGCCGGGCCGCTCCCGGCCCGACGAGCGCCCCGGCCGCCTCGGGCCGGTCCGCCTCCCCGCTCCGCCCGGACTCCGCCGCAAGCCGCGGCCCTGCGCGGGATCGATCCACGCCCGGCACATGCCCGCGCCGAAGACGCCGCAAGACGCCTCATTCCGCCCCGGAGCCGCCGGAACGGCGCCCCCCTATTTCAGCCCGTCGGGCGTCCCTTGCGCCGCATGGCCCGGCGAGGCCGCCCCACGGACATAGGCGGCCTCGATGCGCCGGATGACGCCCTCGCGGTGCATGGCGGCGATGACCTCGTCGAACTGCGGCAGCATGGCGGCAAAGGGCGAATCCTTGCGGATCATGAGATGGAAGGGCACGGCGCCGAGGACCACGCCCGTATCCACGACCTTGTCCTGCGCACCGGCCGCGCGGATGTCCGACCAGGCCCCGTCGGGGCATTCGATGACGATGTCGCCGCGCCTGCGCGCAAGCATGCCCCAGACGCTCTCCAGGGTCGTGGTCTCCTCGACGCGCACCCCGCGGGCGGCGATGTGCTCGGCGGTCCAGCCGTTGCCCAGGTAGGTGATCACGGTCAGGTTCGCGGCGCGGATGTCCCCGGCGGTGCGCAGGGCCTTGATGGCCTCCATGTCCGGGTGCCCGGCGTAGGTGAAGATATGCCTGGACTTGATGTACAGGGGGGTGGGGTGGGTCACGGCGTAGGCCAGCCGCTCGGCCGTGGGCACGGTGACGATGGCGTCGGAAACGCCGTTGCGCAGGTTGCTCTGGCAGCGGGCCCAGGGATAGGCCTGCCAGCGCACGGGCACGTGCAGGCGGCGGCTCAGCGCCTCGCAGAGGATGTCGGGGAACAGGCCGACCATCACCCCTTCCTCGTTGCGGCTGTAGAACGGCCAGAACTCGGGGTAGGCCACGCGCAGGACGTTTCCGGCGGAAAGTGGCACGGACGTCGCCAGAATCACGAAAAGTGCCGCCAGGGCCACAAGACGGAGCGCGCGCGGAAGCCGACGGAACGCGCGCGCCGGGAGGGGGCAAAATGTGTCCATGAACACATTTTACCAATATCCGCAGAGGACGCAACGATTCGTTGCACCCTTGGCTCTTGCCCGCAAAACACGTATACTGCCGGGACGTTCGGAACGCCACGGCGTTTCCGCCACCGCAGCCCCCAACGAGGACACCACCATGAAGACCATGAAGGCTCTGGATGTCGAAGGCACCGCCGTCAAAAGCGCCAACTATAAGGGCAAGGCCCGCGAAGTCCTGGGCGTGACCATCCGCTGGCTCTCCAAGGCCGGCAAAGACCACGAGGGCCAGCCCGCCTACGGCCTGCGCCACTTCACCGTGGCCCCGGGCGGGTTCATCCCGGCCCACGCGCATTTCTATCAGCAGACCATGTACATCGAGAGCGGCCGCTTCGAGTGTTTCGCCTACGACCCGGAGACCGACGAGGTCGTGGGCTCCAAGGTCTGCGGCCCGGGCGAGGCCATCTACACCGACGCCAACGAGCCCCACGGCATGCGCAACCTCAGCGAGACCGAGCCGGGCACGTTCCTGTGCTGCATCTGCAGCGTGCACAAGGACTACGAGGCTCTCTAGGCACCGCGGTCTCCGCTTTCCCGAACACGGCACACGGCGCGACCTCGGCGGCCCGGCGTCGCCGAGGCGCACCCGTTCCCGCCCCGCGGGGCGGGAACGGTGTGGGCCGGTTCCGTTCGGCCTGCACCCGGCGCGCCAGTCAGGCGCGGCCGGATTCCTTGCGGTCCGCCGACACGCCGAGCCCGCATGCCCCGGTCAGACGTGGCCCGGCATTGGTGCGTCCGGCCCAAGGGTGCGTTCGGTTCAGCCCAGCCTAGGATAGGCGCTGCGGATCAGCGCGCCCAGTTCGTCCAGGGTGCCGAGCACGCCGTCCCAGGCCGTGGGCACGGCCTCCACCGGCACCTCGTCCAAATCCAGATCACGGCACACCCCGTCCGCGCACACGGCCACCAGCCCGTCCATGCGCCGACTGAGCCCCTCCAGGCTGGCCCGCCAGTCCAGCGGCGCCTCATGCGCCAGTTCCACGGTCCACCCTTTGCGGGCCCCCTGCGTCGTCTGCCCCGTCCCCTTTCCGTCGGTCATGCCCCTTGCCGGGTCGGCCTTTGTCGTCCCGTCCATGTCCGCTCCTTGGTCAGTCGTTTCCTTGACCTGTCGTTGCACGTACGCCTGCCGCCTTCATCCCGGAACGCCCAACGGTACCCGGCCTTCCGGACGGCGGCCCGTTCCGCTCGCCGTCGCAGGGCCAACGCCTCCGCATCGCCGCGCCTTCCGGCTCGACATTTCGGCCCGGCCCGCCCGATCGAATCCTGACGGATTCGCCGTTTTTTTACCGTATAATCGATTTCACCAATTCAATAAATAGAAAAATGTCACCAAATATTTATACTTGATTATCATAACCAGCAAAAATTATAGCCCATTATATTTACCGATCTTCTAAGGTGCCTTCCCACGCGCCCGCCGCACCGATCCGGCCGCCGTCCCAACTTCCCCACTGCGCCGCCCGTCACGCATGCACGACCGTGGAACCGGCAACGCGGCCGGTCCAGCCGTGCGCCACGGCCGCCCGGGAAGAAAGGAAGAGCAAGGGACGCACGGTCCTGCGTCGGCACGCCGGAAACGATCGCGCCGGAGGCGGCCGAGATGGAGGGGACACGACACGGGCCGGACACGACACGGAAAGGACACGGCACGGAAAGGGCGAGATCCCGGACTTCAGACGAGGACGCGGGGCAAGGTCGGAAAGCGGGAACAGGCGCGCCGGCGCGCGCTGCGGCAAAACGGCAACGTCGGGGCCGCGGGTGCAACCGCTGGAATGGTGTCCGCCTCAGCGCGCGGCGGCAAGATAGCGAACGGCCAGCTCCGGAGGCGAGACCTCGGCCCAATGCAGATAGAGCAGCCGCAGCACGTTGCGGTACAGGAAATCGGCCACGGCCAGCCGCTCGCCCACCAGGGCGGCTGCGGCAAAGCCTTCCAGCCAGCCGAGAAAGGCGCGGGCGCGGTGCGCGGCGCGGTGCTCCGCGTCCACGCGCGCAAGGCCCGCGGCGGCCACGTCCGCACGCCGCCCCGGGTCCGCCAGCAGATCTTCCGCCAGACGCGCAACGCCCTCCACATCGCCTGGCTCGTAGAGAAGCATCTCCCGGCCCGGCGCAAAGAGCTCCTCCAGCCCGTGCCCCACGCACGGGGCCAGCAGGCACGCGCCGCAGGCCGGGGCCTCGAAGAAACGGAAGTTCAGGTCCCCGCGCTCGGCCACGTTGAGCACCAGACGCGCGCGAGGATACAGGGCGCGATAGTCGCCCTGGCGCACCGCCAGCGCGGGCAGCCGCGCCCCGAGCGCGCGCAGGAAGTCGTGCCGTGCCGGGGTCAACTGCGCATCCACCTTGCCCACGAAGAGCAGGTCCCATTCCGGCGCGACACCGGGCGCGGCGCGGTCGTCGTCCCGGGCGAAGGCGGGCGACCAGCGCACGCGCTCCGCCCCGAGCCGCCGCCCGAGGAAGCGGCCCAGGTGGTCCTTGAGGCTCACCAGGCACAGGTCGAAGCACTGAGCGTAGAAGGCGTGCCACTCGTGGATGTGCGAATCCACGTCGTAGAACACGGTCAGGCAAGGATAGCGCTCCACCCCGGCCAGGGCGGGCGGGCAGCTGTTGTCGCCGAACACGAGCACGTCCGGCGCGTGGCCGCCGTTGGCCGCGACCACGTCGTCCCAGTCCAGCACGCGCGGCCGGTGGATGGTCGCCAGGCGCACTTGCCAGTCGCAGCCGGCCGCCGCGGCCGCGGACTCCAAGGAACGGGCGAAAAAGGGCGCGCCCAGCCACAGGAGACGTCGCATGATTTATAACGATATGGGCGCGCGCGAAAAAAATGTCCAGCCCGAAAGAGTGTCTTGCCGCAGGGCGGCACGCCACGCGCGGCGCGGGCGATGCGGACTCGTTGCGCCGGAAAGCCCCGGACACGGCGCAGACCGCAGGACGCGACACGACCGGGCACGCTCCTTGCTCGGGTCCGCGTCGCGGGCTATTCTGGCCGAAGAACGAGGAGTCCCCATGCCCGAGCGAGACCACGGCGCGCCCTCGGACACGCCCAGCACCGCGCGTCCGGATGCACGCCCCGGCGCACACCCGCCCCCGGAACCGCGCGGCAGCGGCTGCCAGGCACCGAAGCCCACCCGCCCGGTCGCGACCGACGACGAATACGCCCGTTTCGCGCGCATCTACGACCCCGCGCTGCACCTGTTCCTGGAGCCCATCCGGCTGCTCGCGGCGCAGCTCGTGGCCGAAAGCGGGGCGGCCAGCGCCGTGGACGTGTGTTGCGGCACCGCGCGCCAGGCCGTGCTGCTGCGCCGCGCGGGCGTGCGCCGCGTGGCCGGGGCGGATCTATCCCCGGCCATGCTCGCCGTGGCGCGCGCCAAGTGGCCGCACGGCGTGCTGGCCCGGGCCGACGCGCGCGCCCTGCCCTTCGCCGACCGGGCCTTCCAGGCCGCGGTGCTCTCCTTTGCCCTGCACGAAAAGCCCGCCGCGACGCGCGAGGCCATTCTGGACGACACCCTGCGCGTGCTCGCGCCCGGCGGCGTGCTGGCCGTGGCCGACTACCGCGCGCCCACCGGTGCGGCGGAGCGGACGGGGCATGCGGCCGTGGCCGTGGTCGAGCGCATGGCCGGGCGCGAGCACCACGCCAACTACCGCGACTTCCTGCGCAGGGGCGGCATCGAACCCCTGCTGGCCTCGCGCGGCCTGCGCGCGCAGCGTTGCGGCCTCTTCTTTCTCGGCGCGGTGGGCCTGTTCCTGGCGCGCCGGGACTGACCGCCCTTTCCCGGTCCGTCCTCTTCGTACCGCTGCCTCGATCCGCCCACCTCCGCACCGTGCGCCGGGCGCGCAGGCGCGTCGGCGCCCCGCCCTGTCCTGCGGCGTCGGCGCGGCCGGGGCCGCGCCCCTTGTCCCCCTTCTTTTCCAAATTTCTCCCGGCTGAGCACGCGGCCCGGCAATTGCCCACCCTCTCTTGTCCTGGAATAACCAACCGTATTTCCTTCTGTTATTCCTCGGCCCCGGTCCCCCGAAAAAATCCCTAATGTTTTCCCGGCAGCGTCCGATAGGTTTGGCAACCCCAACGGAGGACCCCGATGACCGCACGTACCAAGGCACGCACGCTGGCAATCGCCAAGGAAATCCTCCTCTTTCTCTGCGGGGTGGGGGTGCAGGCCGCCCTGATCGCCATGATGTACTATCTGGCATGATGTACTCCCTGGGTTGACCAGGACGGCCCTGCATTCTTCGCAATAGCGGCCCCCTTCGGGGGGCCGCGCCTATTTCGGGCCCCGGAAAATTCCCTCTTTGCATCCGCCGCGTTTGACGATAGGTGTGGGCCACCGGCGCATCCCGCGCCGTCTTTCGCCGTGCCGGGCCGCGCCCGGCCGGAACAACCCGCGCCCCCAAGGAGCCTGTCATGAGCGACACGCACGACGACATCCAGATATTCATCAACGAGGAAAACGACATCTTCTACGCCGACGACGAAGGCGAGGTGAACGTGACCGAAGCGATCCTGGAATGGCTGACCTCCACGGACGAGGAGGACGACCTGGAGGATCTGACCGCGGACCTGGTCCTGGTGCGCGAGGCCGGCAAGAAGCTGGTGGACGCCGCCCAGGAAAAGATCGCCGAGCTGACGGGCAAGAAGTAGCCCTCTTTCCTGCCGAATTCCCGTTTTGCAACCGGACGCGCCTGTGCTAGACAGGGGCCATGTGCCCCAACCGCCGCGCCCGACCGCCCGCGCCCGGGAAAACATCCCGGGCGCGCGGCGTTGCAGGTTCCGGCCGCCCGAAGCCCGGGACGCCGGACCCCGTCGCCGCACCTTCCGAAGACCACGGCGCGCCCCGTGCAGCGGACGCTGACCGCACGGACGCGGCAGCGCCCGACGTCTCTTCTTCCGATACTTCCGCTTCCGACGTTTCCGCTTCCGACGCGTCCGTTTTCGATGTGACCGGCCACGAACCGGGCATCCCGGATCGGGCCGATTTCGAAGCGCCCTCGGCCCACACCGCCAATCCGACCGACGCAACGAACGTGACCGAGGCGGCCAGCGTGGCCGCCGTGGCCGAAACGCTGCTGGGCCCGGAGCCCGCCCCCGCGCGGCTGCGCCGCGCCGTGGAACGGGCCGCGCGGGCGCACGGCGCGCACGGGGCGGCCCTGTTCACCCTCGACGCGCCTGCAGATCCGCCTGCCCCGGCCGCCTCCCGGTCCCGGGGCCCGGCGCAGCCGGACGGGCCGCTGCTCCTGCGCCCGGCCGCACTCTGGCCGGAAGATAGCCTGGCCCGACTCGGAGCCGCACAGGCCGTGCCCGTCGGGGAAACGCCCAACGATTCAGGGCCAGACGGTTCGGGGCCAGACGATCGCGAGGCCGCCCCCCTGGCCGTGGCAGGGCCGCTGCCCGCGGCCCTGGACCGGCTCCCGGCCCTGCTCCTGCGTTCCGCGACCGCGCCCGCTCCAGCCCGCACGGCTCGGCCGTCCCGGCCGTCCCTGGCCGACGGACTCTGCGCCCTGCTCGATGCCGAAGCCGTGCTCCTGGCCGCCGCCCCCCTGCCCGATCCCGAGGCCGTAAACGGCGGCGGTACGGACGAAACGCCGGGATGCGCGCCCGGCGGACTCTGCCTGCTCTGCCTGGGCCTGGATATCCCCGGTTCCCGGCCCGAAGACCGCCCGAAACGCCGCGCCCCGGATGCGGCCCTGTGCGCCTGCGCGCGGCTGTTCGCGGCGGCCCTGGCCCGCGACGCGCGCGCGGCGGACCACGCGGCCGAGGCCGCGCGGTTGCGCAGCCTGGTGGCGCACATGCCCGTGCTCGTGGCCGGACACGACGCGCACGGCGATATTTCCTTCTGGAACCGCGAGTGCGAGCTGACCACGGGATTTTCCGCGCAAGAGATCGTGGGCGACCCGGCGGCCGCCGAACGCCTCTATCCGGACCCGGCCTACCGCGACGGGCTGCGGCGCGCGCGCGCGCGGCGCGGCACGGGCTACCGGCACTGGGAATGGAACCTGGCCACCCGCGACGGCGGCACCAAGCGCGTGGCCTGGTCCGCCCTGGAAGTGGACCCGCCCGCGCCGAACCTGGCGTCCTGGTACGTGGGCATCGACCTCACCGAACGGCTGCGCGTGCAGGAACTGGTCATCCGCGCCAAGCAGGAATGGGAGCGGACCTTCGATTCCGTGCCCGAGGTGATCGTCATCCTGGACCGCACCCTGGCCGTGCGGCGGCTGAACCTGGCAGCGGCCCAGCGCATCGGCCTGCACCCGCGCGAGGTGGTCGGCCGCTCGCTGAAGAGCCTGCTGGCCCCGCCGGGCCGCACGGCGCACGCGGACGGCGCGGCGGCCTACGACCGGCTGCTGCTCATGGCCCACAGCGACACGCCCCAGACCGAGGAGATGGACCTGCCGGGCCTGGACGGGCACTTCCTGGTGACGCTTTCGCCCTACACCCTGGCCGACGAGAAACGCATCGGCTCGATCCTCATCGCGCGCGACGTGTCCCGCCGCCGCGCCCTGGAGGAACAACTGCGCCAGAGCCAGCGCATGGAGGCCCTGGGCACCCTGGCCGGGGGCATCGCCCACGACTTCAACACCGTCATCGGCGTCATCGCCGGCTATGCGGAGATGCTCCTGGAGCAGGAGGAAGAGGCCTCGCCGCGCGCGCGCATGCTGCGCAAGATCCAGAGCGCGGGCGAGCGCGCCAAGTCGCTGGTGGCCCAGGTCCTGGCCTTCAGCCGCCAAGCCCCGGCGCGGCCCGTGGAGGTGCGCCTGGGCGACCTGGTGGACGAGGGGCTCCGGCTGGTGGAGACCGCCGTGCCCCCGGGCGTGCGCATGAGCGCGCACCACTGCGCCGAGCACGACCTGATCCGCGCCGACCCCACGCAGGTCGGTCAGATCGTCATGAACCTGTGCACCAACGCCTTCCACGCCCTGCGCGGTCGCGAGGGCGGCGTGCTCGAGGTCAGCGTGGAGGATTCCTACCTGGACGGGAGCGGCCCGCCGGAGCTGGCCGCGCTCGCTCCCGGGGCCTACGTGCGGCTCGGGGTGCGCGACACGGGCCGGGGCATGGAGGCCCAGGTGGCCGAACGGATGTTCGATCCCTTCTACACCACCAAACGGCCGGGCGAGGGCACGGGCATGGGCATGTCCGTGGTCCACGGCATCGTCTCGCGCCTCAAGGGCGGCATCGTGGTGCGCAGCGCGCCGGACCGGGGCACGGCCATCGGCGTGTACCTGCCGCGCATCGAGCACCGCCCCGCCCTGCCCGCGCCCGGCCAGGGCGGGCCGAGCGCAGGTACGGAAGCCGCGCCGGACGCCGCCGCCGAAAGCCGGGCCGAGACGAACGCCCTGCTGGAGCCCCTGGGCGGCGGCGAAGCCATTCTCCTGGTCAATGCCGACGCGGCCCTGGCCGAGGCCGAGGCCGAAATTCTCGGAGCCATGGGCTACGCCGTGCGCCGCGCCGCCGGGCCGCAGGAGGCCCTGGACCTGGTCCGCGCGGGCGTCCCCTTCGACCTGGCCATGGTGGACCTGCATTTCCCCGGCCACTGGGTCGGCGCGGCATCTCTCGGCACGAACTCCACCGGCCCCGGATCGGGCGGCACGCAATCGGGCAAAACGGAATCGAGCGGCGAGAAGGAAGCCCCGCCGTCCGGGGACGGCCGCGACGCGGCCGGAGACGAGCGCGAGAACGGGCTGTTCCTGGCCGCAGCCCTGCGCCGCGCGCCCACGCCACCCGCCGTGATCCTCTGCGCCACCTTCGACGCCATCGCGCCCTTCGACCGCGCCGCGCGCGCCGGGGTGGCCAAGATCATCACCAAGCCCCTGTTCCGCGACCGGCTGGCGCGCAGCATCCGCGAGGTCCTCGACGCGCGCGCCGCCGGTCCCGACGGGCCCGGCCGGAGCTGACCGCGAGCCGCCCCGCCGCCTCCGCGAGCCAAAAGACACGGCGGCCGGGCCCCGTTGTGCGAAAAGGAGCCCGGCCGCCGTATCGTTATCCGAGTCGTCGCTTTAGGGCCGTCGCGCGGAACAAAGCCGCCGCCGACGGCATTCCATTTCCGCAACAATTCAATATGTTGCGACCGCACGCCCGCGCCGCAGGTACAAAAAAAAGTTTAGGAGAGTCCAGAGAACCCTTTCCAAAGGGTTCTCTGGCCGCCGGAGGCCATCCCCCCCGGGCCTACGCCCCTTCCAGCCCGTTCATGTCCCGGATCAGCCGCTCCAGTTGGTGGGCCTGGTCCGAAAGCTCCTCGATGGCCCGCGCCGAATCGGCCATGTTGCGCGCCGTGTCCACGGAGATGCGGTGGATGTCCTCCACGGCCTCGTTCACGGACTCGTTGGCCCGGGCCTGCTCCTCGCTGGCCGCGGCGATCTGGTGCACGCGGTCCGCGGTCTCGCCCGCCAGGGCCACGATCTCGCGCAGGGCCTCGCCGGACTCGCGGGCCAGCCCGGTGGAGCGGTGCACGGCCGTGCCCGCCGCGCGCGTGGCCTGCACGGACTTGTCCGTGGCCTCGCGGATGCCGGTGATCACGCCGGAAACCTCGCGCGTGGCGGACATGGTCTTTTCCGCCAGCTTGCGCACCTCGTCGGCCACCACGGCGAAACCGCGCCCGGCGTCGCCAGCGCGCGCCGCCTCGATGGCCGCGTTGAGCGCCAGGAGGTTGGTCTGGTCCGCGATGTCCTCGATCATGCCCAGGATCTTGCCCACCTCGCCGGTGCGCACGTCCAGTTCATTCATGATCTCGACCTGCACCCGGGCCTGCTCCTCCACCTCGGTGATGGCGCGGATGGCCGTATCCACCAGGGCCTCGCCGCCCATGGCCTTCTTCTGGGCCCCGGCCGCGCTTTCGGCCGCGCCGGACGCGCCGCGCGCCACCTCGGCCATGGAGGCGTTCATCTGCTCCATGGCCGACGCGGTCTCGGCCGTGCGCCCGCTCTGGGCGCGCGCGCCGTCGTCGGCCTGGCGCACCAGATCGTTCAGGGAGCGCGCCGCGTCGGACACGCGCTCGGCGATCTGCGCGGCGCGGTCGGCCGCACCGGCGATCACGGCGTTCTGCTCGCGGATGCGCTTTTCCTGCTCGCGCACCCCGGTAAGATCGAAATACAGGGTGATCACGCCCTGCAGCGCGCCGTCCAGATCGTAGATGGGCGTGGCCGAGATCGAGGCCTGGACCATGCCGCCCGTGGCCGTGGGCAGCTCGCGCTCCGCGGTCACGGACTGTTCGCGCTCCATGGCCCGGGCCGAGGCCGTGCGCCGTTCGGGCTCGCCGAAGAAGAAATCTCCCGCCGTGCGGCCGTACCAGCCCTCGGGCTCGCCGTCCTTGCCCAGCATCCGCAGCACCTCGCGGTTGGCGTAGGTGATGCGCCGCTCGGTATCCAGGACCAGGCACGGGAAGGTCACGCCCTTGAGCACGCCGTGGGCGAACCCCAGGCGACGCTTGATCTCCGCGACCATGGCGCGCACGCCGTCGGCGAGCACGCCCATTTCCGCGCGGTGCCGCCCCTCCAGGACGGCCTCCAGGTCGCCGCGCGTCACGGCCGTGAGGTAGTCACCCACCTGGGCCAGGGGCCGCAGCAGGGCGCGGCGGATGAACAGGTAGGACCCCGCGAGCACCAGGAGCACGGTCACCGCGCCCGCGGCCAGGGCGGCCCAGCGCAGCGAGCGCACCACGGCGAAGGCCTCGGACGCATCCACCTCGGCCGCCAGGGCCCAAGTGAAGCCGTCCGTGGACACCGGCGCGTAGGCCGAGAGCACCTCGGCCCCGCGGTAGTCGCTGGTCAGGTGCACGCCGGTCTCGCCCTGGCGGGCGGCGAGCACCGAGGGGGTCTCCACCTTTCCGTCGGCCGGAGCGGCGAACGAGGCCGTCACGCTGCGGTGCTCCGGGTCCAGGCGCGAATCCGAGCGCATCAGCCCGTCCGCGCCCACGAGGTACGTCTCGCCGGTGCGGCCCATGCCCGAATCCGAGTCCATGACCTTGTTGATGGCCGCCAGCGGCAGCCGCAGGGCGGCCACGCCCTCGACCACGCCCACGTGGTCGTAGACCGGCGCGGCCACGAAGGCGGCCGGGGCCCCGTTCAGCGCGGGATAGGCCTCGAAGTCCGTGAAGGCCACCTCGCCCTTGAGCGCGCGCTCGAAGGCCTTGCGCAGGTTGGAGTCCTTGAGCAGCGCTCCGTGCACCAGGTCCTCGCCCATGTCCCGGCCGCGTTTCTGGGTGAAGAAGATGCGCCCGTGGTCGCCGATGAGGTAGGCGTCGTCGAAGCCGAGGATCTCCACGAACGGCGCGAAGGGCGGCGCGGCCCAGTCCACGGCCCCGGCGTAGTCCGCGTCCTCCACCTTGATGCGCACGCCCTCCCTAGTGCCCAGGGCAGCGTCGCGCAGCAGGCCCAGGGCGTTGTAGACCTCCTTGGTGGCCGCGTAGATGCGCGCCTCCTCGCGCCAGCGCTCGAAAAGACTCTGCAGGGCCGTGCTCCGGGCGTCGCGCAGGGATTCGAGGGAGCGAAATTCCTTGTTCCTGAGGCTCTCCGAGGCCGACTGGACCGCATAGCCGCCCATGAGCGCCACCGGCACCAGTCCCACGACCAGGCAGAAGAGCATGAGCTTGGCTCTCAATGTCATGATGGTCTTCCTTGTTGCGTGCGTCCTTCTTGGTCCGCGGAACACGCCCCCCGGCCCGTCTCCGATCGGATGGGGCATGGTTATGCCCGACCTGTTACGGGAACATGACGGTTGCCCGACGGTGTATTGAAATGTGGTAATTGGAGCCTGCGGCGCGGCGACGGCAGCCCGGAGGGCACGAAAAAGGCCGCGGACCCAACTCCGCGGCCTTGCTGCGCGAATCGCGATGCGGCGCGGCGGGGCTAGTCGCGGTCGGCCCGGGCGGCCAGGGCCTCGAAGGTGGCGGCGAAGTCGTTGTCCGCCAGGCCCATGCCCGCGGCCTGGCGCAGGAGCTGGAAGGCGGCGTGCCCGGCCGGTGCGGGCGCGCCTGCCTCGTCCGCCGTGCGCAGGATGAAGCGCATGTCCTTGAGCATGTGCTTGAGCGGGAACTGCGGCGGGAACTCGCCGGAGCGGAACATGGGGGCCTTGAGCTCGAAGAGCTTGCAGGCCACCGCGCCGGAGAGGATCACGTCGAGCATGGCCTCGGTGGACAGGCCGCAGCGCCTGCCCATGTGCACGGCCTCGGCCATGCCGCCCATGCACACGGCGAGCAGCAGGTTGATCATCATCTTCATGGCCGAGCCCGCGCCCGCGTCGCCGCAGCGCACGGTCTTCTTGCCCATGGCCGCGAAGGCGGGCTCCACCGCGTCGATGGCGCCCTCGGGCCCGGAGGCCAGGATCACCAGCTGGCCGTCGATGGCCGGTTTCAGCGAGCCGGAGACCGGCGCGTCCACCAGGGTCGCGCCGCGCTCGCCCACGCGCGCGGCCAGGGCGCGGGAATAGTCCGGCGGCACGGTGCTCATGTTCACCACGATGGGCGGCGGCGCGGCGGCCGAAAACACGCCCTCGGCCCCGAAGAGCACCGCGTCCACGGCCTCGGGCCCGGTGAGCATGCACACCGCGGCCTCGGCCCCGGACGCGGCCGACGCGGGCGAGGCCGCGACCGTGGCGCCGTCCTCCTCCAGGGCCTGGGCCTTGACGGCGCTGCGGTTCCAGGCCGCCACCGCGATGCCCGAGGCGAGAACGTTGCGCGCCATGGGCGCGCCCATGATGCCGGTTCCGAGAAAGGCTATCTTCCGCATGGTCGCCTCCTTGCGGCTGCGCGCGCAAAAATGGCGCGCGGCGTGGGCTGTTGCGCGCGCGAAAACGGCGCGCGGCATGGTCATGGCGGGCGCGCGGGAACGGTCCCGCACGTCCGGCAATTCTACGCCGCGCGGACACGGGCCGCAACCCGCCCGCTCCGGCCCGTGTCGTCCGCGCCCTCTGGACACGAGGACCGGGCCAACGTAAGAGATTGTCCATGCGCATCCGCACGCTGCTGGTGGACGACGAGGCCCCGGCGCGCGACGAGCTCGCCTACCTGCTCTCCGAGCACCCGGACGTGGACGTGGTGCAGGCGGACTCGGCGGGCCGCGCCCTGGACCTCATCGTCGACAACGCCTTCGACCTCGTCTTCCTGGACATCCAGATGCCCGGGCGCGACGGTTTTCACGTCCTGCGCGAGGCCTCGGTCCTGGACCACCACCCCCTGTTCGTCTTCGTCACCGCCTACGACCAGTACGCCATCAGCGCCTTCGAGGAAAACGCCATCGACTACCTGCTCAAGCCGGTCTCGCGCGGGCGCATGTCCAAATGCCTGGACCGCGTGCGCAACCGGCTGGCGGCCAGCGGAGAGATCGAGGAGGAGCACGCCGCCCTGCAGCGGCTGCTCGCGGGCATGCGCCGCGAACCCCGCTTCACGCGCGTGCCCCTGGAGCAGGCCGGGCGCATCCGCCTGGTGGACGTGGACCAGGTCGTGCTCTTCGAGACCGAGGGCAAGAAGGTCATGGCCCTGACCGACGAAGGCAGCTTTCCCTGCCACGGCCTGACCACCCTGGGGGCCGTGGAGGAGCGGTTGGCCGGGCAGCCCTTCTTCCGCGCCAACCGCTCCGTGCTCATGAACCTGGACCGCGTGGGCGAATTCTCGCCCTGGTGCGGCGGCCGCTACAACGTGGTCATGGACGACCCCGGCCGCACCGAGGTCACGGTCAGCCGCAACCAGCTGCGCCAGTTCAAGGAATGCCTGGGAATCTAGGGGCCGCGCGCCCCGCCCCGACGAGGTGACCCGCCATGATGGGCATGCCCGACTACGTCCCCGAACTGCTCATGAGCCTGTCCGAACGGTTCGGCCTGATCCTGGCCGCGGCCTTCGCCATCATGACGCTCGCGCCCATGGACAAGCTCGGCCTCAACCGCCGGGCAGCGCCCACCGGCAAGCTCGTGCAGGTCGTGCTCTTCGGCATGTTCGGCGTCCTCGGCACCTACACCGGCAACCACGTCTTCCAGTCCTACGCCAACCTGCGCGCCATGGGCGTGATCACCGCCGGACTCCTGGGCGGGCCCGTGGTCGGCTTCGGCGCCGGGCTCGTGGCTGGCGGCCACCGCCTGCTTATCGACATCGGCGGGTTCAGCGCCATCCCCTGCGCCCTGTCCACCCTGCTCGAAGGCACGGCCGCGGGCATCGTCTCCCAGACCATCAAGGGCAACAGCCTCAACTGGCGCGTGGCCCTGACCCTCGGCCTGGTGGGCGAATCCGTGCACATGCTCCTGGTGCTGGCCATGTCCCGGCCGTTCGCCGACGCCCTGGCCCTGGTCCAGCTCATCGCCGTGCCCATGATCGTGGTCAACTCCCTGGGCGCGGCCCTGTTCGTGGAGGCCCTCTACCTGCAGATCCGCATGCGCGACAAGCGGGACTCCGGCCAGGTCCAGCAGATCCTTTCCATCGCCAACCAGTCCCTCGCCCACCTGCGCTCCGGGCTCTCCATCGCCTCGGCCCAGGCCACGGCCAGGATCATCTTCGAACGCGTGCCCGTGGCCGCCGTGGCCATCACCAGCTCCACCGAGGTCCTCGCGCACATCGGCGCGGGGAGCGACCACCACGTGCCGGGCAAGCCCTTCCGCACCGGAGCCACGCACCGCGTGCTGGCCACGGGCCAGCCCATCTTCAGCACCGGCCGCGAGGTCATCGGCTGCGACAAGCCCGACTGCCCCCTGGCCTCGGCCGCGGTCATCCCGCTGAAGAAGTCCGGCGAGATCGTGGGCGCGCTCAAGCTCTACGGCACCGAGGACGCCCCCCTGGACCAGATGCGCTTCGAACTGGCCAAGGGCTTGGCCGACCTCTTCTCCACCCAGCTCGAGCTGGAGGACATCCAGGTCAAGAACCAGCTCCTGGCCCATGCGGAAATCCGCCGCCTGCAGGCCCAGATCAACCCGCACTTCCTCTTCAACTCCCTGAACACCATCGCCTCCTTCTGCCGCACCGCGCCGCAGCAGGCCCGCGACCTGCTCCTGGACCTGGCCCTGTACATGCGCCAGAACCTGGATTCCAGCCGCGGCCTGATCCCCCTGGCCGACGAACTGGACCAGGTGCGCTCCTACCTGGCCATCGAGCGCGCCCGGTTCGGCGAACGCATCCGCTCCGAGATCGACCTGGAGCCCGGCACCGAAAACTGGCTGATCCCGCCGCTGATCATCCAGCCCCTGGTGGAGAACAGCGTCAAGCACGGCATCCAGGGCCGCGAACAGGGCGGCGTGGTGCGCCTGGAACTGGCGAGAGAGAACGGCCACCTGCGCGTGGCCGTGTGCGACGACGGCGTGGGCATGGACGAGGCCGTGGTCGAGCGCCTCCTGGCCGACGGCGGCGTGGAGTCGCCCAAGGAAGGCATCGGGGTGCGCAACTGCAACCTGCGCCTGCTGCAGCTCTTCGGCCCGGACTACCGCATGTCCATCGACTCCCGCCCCGGCTCGGGCACGCGCGTGGAGTTCCGCATCCCCAAGGCCGGGCACCTGCATTAGGCCCGCTCGATCCGCGTTTCGTCAGTATTTTCGCGGCGTTCCGGATCGCATTCGCCCCTTCCGCCGCCCCTTCCGCCGCCCCTTCTCACCGCAACGGCGCGCCTCCGCGACCGCGCCAGTGCAGTTCACGCCCTTGAGAGTGCCATTCAGCCCCCCGATTGTCCCTTTTGTTCCGCCCCCCTTGCGCTAATCGCACGCGCCTCCTAATCATACGCCCCAAAAGGTACGTTTCACCGATTTCAACATACGCCAGGGAGGACCCCATGCTGACCTTCTTCATTTGTCTGGCCGCGCTCATCGTCGGCTATTTCATCTACGGCAAGATCGTAGACTCGATCTTCGGCAGCGACGGCAATCGCGCCACGCCCTGCACCACCTGCGCGGACGGAGTCGACTACGTCCCCATGAACAGGTACAAGATCTTTCTGGTGCAGCTGCTGAACATCGCCGGCCTGGGCCCCATCTTCGGCCCCATCCTCGGCGCGCTCTACGGCCCCTCGGCCCTGATCTGGATCGTCATCGGCACCATCTTCGGCGGCGCGGTGCACGACTTCTTCTCCGGCATGCTCTCCATGCGCTACAACGGCGAATCCGTGCCCGACGTGGTCGGCTACAACCTCGGCAACTTCTTCAAGCAGTTCATGCGCGGCTTCGCGGTCATCCTGCTGCTGCTCGTGGGCGTGGTCTTCGTCCTCGGCCCGGCCAAGCTGCTCGACCAGCTCTCCGGCCTGTCCACCATGGCCTGGGTCGCCATCATCTTCTGCTACTACTTCCTGGCCACCATGCTGCCCATCGACAAGCTCATCGGCCGCCTCTACCCGCTCTTCGGCGCGGTGCTGCTGTTCATGGCCGTGGGCCTGGCCATCACCATCCTGGCCTCCGACCACACCATCTATCCCCAGATGACCCTTGAAAACCTGCATCCCAAGGGGCTGCCCATCTGGCCGCTGATGTTCATCACCATCGCCTGCGGCGCCATCTCCGGCTTCCACGCCACCCAGTCGCCGCTCATGGCCCGCTGCGTGCAGAACGAAAAGATGGGCCGCGGCGTGTTCTACGGCGCCATGGTCGGCGAAGGCATCATCGCCCTGATCTGGGCCACTCTGGGCATGAGCTTCTACCAGTCCCCCGAAATGCTCCAGGCCGCGCTGGCCAAGGGCGGCCCCGCAGGCGTGGTCAACGAGGTCTGCACCTCCCTGCTCGGCGGCTTCGGCGGCGTGCTCGCCGTCATCGGCGTCGTCATCCTGCCGATCACCTCCGGCGACACCGCCTTCCGCGCCGCGCGCCTCATCGTCGCCGACTTCCTGAAGATGTCCCAGAAGGAAGTCGCCAAGCGCCTGATGATCGCCGTGCCCCTGTTCGTCATCGGCTTCATCATCTCCAAGTCCGAATTCAACGTGATCTGGCGCTACTTCGGCTGGGCCAACCAGACGCTGGCCGCCGTCGTCCTCTGGGCCGCCGCCGCCTACCTGATCATGCGCGGCAAGTTCCATTGGATCTGCACCATCCCGGCCGTGTTCATGACCGCCGTGACCTTCACCTACCTGTGCTACGCCCCCATCGGCTTCCGCATGCCGCTGCAGCCCGCCACCTACGTGGGCATCGGCGTGGCCATCGTGGCCTTCGTCGCCTTCATGGTCCGCTTCCGCAACCTGCGCGTCCCCGAAGGCACCACCAACTAGCCACACCGCCTCTTGACCCGAAAGGGGCCGCGTCTCACGACGCGGCCCCTTTTTTTTGGGGTGGAGCGGGAGAGGGATGGACGGAACGACGAAGAGCCGGGGGGAGGCGGGGAGGGGAGGACCCTTTTTCGGCGAAAAAAGG
>JACCQO010000056.1 GCA_015709205.1 Desulfovibrionaceae bacterium | reverse complement strand
CCCCCCGGCTCTTCGCCTCCCCCGCCACCGCACTCTCATCGCAAGTAATTGGGGAGTTGGATGAAGAGGTTGGTGGTGTAGGTCATCATCTTGTCCATGATCCAGGGGAAGAAGATCAACAGTGCCAGGAAGATGGCCACGACCTTGGGGATGAAGGTCAGGGTCATTTCCTGGATTTGGGTCGCGGCCTGGAGCACGGAGACGAGGATGCCGACGATCAGGCCGACGCTGAGCATGGGCAGGGCGATGGTCAGGGCTGTTTCGATGGCTTCCTTGGCGAAGCCGATGACGAATTCGGGGGTCATGGGGGTGGTTGTCTCCTGTCGTCAGAAGGTGTTCACGAGGGAGCCTGTGAGCAGGTTCCAGCCGTCGACCATCACGAAGAGCAGTATCTTGAACGGCATGGAGACCATGACGGGCGGCAGCATCATCATGCCCATGGCGAGCAGGATGGAGGCCACGACCATGTCGAGGATGAGGAACGGGATGTAGATGAGGAAGCCGATGATGAAGCCGGTCTTGAGTTCGCTGATGACGAAGCCGGCCACGAGCATGGTGGTGGGCACTTCGTCCTTGTTCTTGGGCTGGGCCATCTTGGTGATGGAGTAGAAGATGGAGAGGTCCTTTTCGCGCGTGTGCTTGAAGAGGAAGGCGCGCATGGGGACCTGGGCCTTGTCCAGGGCGTCGGTGAACCCGATTTCCTCGTTGAGGTAGGGTTGCAGGGCGCTCTTGTTGATCTCCTGGGCCGTGGGCATCATGATCACGAAGGTCATGAAGATGGCCAGGGAGGCGAGGATCTGGTTGGGCGGCACGGACTGGGTGCCGATGGCCTGGCGGATGAAGTGGAAGACGATGATGATACGCGTGAAGGAGGTGACGGTGAGCAGGATCGCCGGGGCCAGGGAAAGGATGGTGAGCATGAACAGGATCTCGAGCAGGACCGAGACCTGTTCAGGCTGGGACTGTCCTCCGGACAGGGTCAGTTGCAGTTCCGGCAGGGCGATGTCGCGTGCCGCGTGCGCCGCGGCGGGCAGCAGCAGGAGGGCGGCGATGCTAAGAAGAGCGGGCGCCGTTTTTTTGAACAGCGTCCATGGCCTTGGAAAATTCCCGGGAAGCCTCGTCATAGTTGTCTTCCAGTTCCGTTAGCAGGTTGATGTGGGAGTCGGTGACCCCCAACACCAGCCGCTTATTCAAGAACCGGACCACAGCGACGTGTTTCTTGGGCCCGAGGGCGATCTGGCCCTCGAGTTTGAGGCCGGAGCGGGTGGCCCCGCCGAGCCCGGCCCTGGGGCCGAAGCGCCGCAAGGCCCAGAATCCGGCCACGAGCAGGGCCAGCAGCAGGAAGACGCCGCCCAGGGCCTGGAAGTAGCCACCCCAGCCGAAGTCCGCGCTGGGCACGTAGGTGGTGCCCGTGGTGTTGGCCGCCGGGCCGAGGCCGAGCGCGGCGGCTCCCGTGCTCGTGAGGTTGCCCTGGAGCGCGGCGTGCATGGAGGAGCCGTCGGCGGCCAAACCCTTGACGGTGGGCGAGCTGTTCTGCGCCGCTACGGTGGGTGCTGTCGTGTTAGCCAAGCTGCTTGACCCGTTCGATGGGGCTGATGATGTCCGTGAGACGGCAACCGAATTTTTCGTTGATGACCACGGCCTCGCCGCGCGCCACGAGCTTGCCGTTGACGTAGATCTCCAGGGGTTCGCCCGCGAGCTTGTTCAGCTCGATGACCGAGCCCTGGCCGAGCTGCAGCAGCTCGTTGATGAGCAGGCGCGTGCGTCCCAGCTCGGCGGAGACGTCGAGGGGGATGTCGAGGATGAAGTCCAGTTCGCGCTTGGTGCCGTCCACGCGCGGGGACTTGGCCTCGTCGGTGAGGTCCTTGAAGTCTGCGTCGCGGGCCTTGGCGGCGAGGAACTCCTGTTCCTTTTCCTTCTTGATGTGGGTTTCTTCCTCGGCGGCCAGGGCCTTGGCCCATTCATCGGCCAGGGCCTCGTCGTCCGAGCCGCCGCCGCCGTCGGATTCCAGTGCGGCCGCCCATTCCGCAGCCAGGGCGTCCTGATCCTTTTCGTCAGCCATGATGACCTCTCTTGCGCTTGTTGGCAGTATATCCGGTTTCCCTCCGCCCTGCCAGCGCGGGGCCCAGGGGCCGCGCGCCGGGACGGCCGGGCCCGCGGGCTACTGAATGACCAGCTCCGTGAAGTACACGTTGAGCACCTTGGATCCTCCGAGCACCTGGTTGATGCGTTCCACCAATTCCTGCTTGAGCAGGAGCTTGCTCTCCATGGAGGCCAGCTCGGTGTAGGACTTGCTGGAGAGCAGCAGGATGATCTTGTCGCGCACCTTGGGCTGGGCCGTGTTCAGCTCGTCGGCCGCGGCCTGGTTCACCAGCTCCACGTCCAGGGTCATCTTCAGGTAGCGCCGTCCCAGGGGGTCGGCCAGGTTGACCAGGAAAGTGGGCAGGGTGACGATCTGCGCGTCCTTGGGCGAGGCCGTGGCCATCTGGGCGGCGTCCTTGCCCTGTTCGGCCGTGGCGGCCTCTCCGGCCGGTGCGGGCGCGGGCGCGGCGAAGAACTTCAGGTAGGCGAAATAGCCGCCGCCCGCGAGCGCGAGCAGGAGCACGAGCAGGATGATCCATTTCAGGAAGCCGCGTTTCTTTTTCGGCTGCTGTTCGGTGGAGACGTCGTCGGCCACGGTCTGTGCTCCTTGTCGTTGCGCCCGGTGCTAGGAATAGTCGCCGAGCTGGCGTTGTGTTTTCAGCAGGATCTCCACCCGCCGGTTGCGACGGTGCGCCTCGGGGGTGTCGCCGGTCTCCAGGGGCTGGTAGGGCCCGTAGGCCGACACCGTGAAGCGCCGCTGGTCCATGCCCATCTGCGTGAAGGCGTTGAGCACGGCCAGGGCCCGGGCCGCGGACAGGGCGTAGTCGCCCCCTTCGCCGCCGCCCTCGGCGTCCGTGTGGCCGGAGACGTTCACGTCCACGGTCATGTAGCCCAGGACCTGGGCCACCTCGTTCAGCAGAACCCGGGCGGCGTCCGTGAGCGTGGCCTGGCTTCGGCCGAAGAGCAGCGCGTCCGTGAGCACCAGGGCCACCCCTTCCGGCCGCTTGAGCACCTCGAGATTCTCGTTCAGGGTCGCGCGGCTGATGTCCTTGGGCAGGATGTCGTCCGGAAAGAGCAGGTCCTTGATGCGGTTCTGCTTTTCCAGCACATCCCACGGATTCTCCAAAAGTTCAATGACCAGGCGCAGCCGTTCCGGAATCATGCCCGCGCTCTTGTAGGACATGACCCCCAGGTCGTCCTTGAAGTTCGTGACCTTGATGAGCACGGCCCGGTCCATGGAGGACATGGACAGGAGCAGCACGAAGAAGGTCAGCAGCAGGGTCACCAGGTCCGAGAACGTGATCAACCATGCCGGGTCGCCTTCCGCGGGCGGTTTCTTCTGCTTTCTGGCCATGGGTCAGGGCTCCGTCCCCGGCCGCGCGCGCCCGCCGCCGCCGCGCAGGTCGAAAAGAAAATCGCGGAAGGAAAATTCCCTGTCGTCGGGTCCGCCCTTTTCCTGGGCGTCGGCCAGGGCCTTGGACCAGCGCACGTTGCGCTTGTCGAGCACGATGTCCACCCGGCGGTTCTTCTGCCGGCCCTCGGGCGTGTTGCCGTTGTACATGGGGTGGTAGCGGCCGAAGGATTCCACGCGCAGGAGGTCCGGGTCCATGCCGCGGTCCACCAGGTGGCGGTAGATGGACAACACGCGGAACAGCGACAGCCGCCAGCTCTCGTCCATCTGGGTCGCGTCGAAGCTGACCTTGTACTGCTCGCCCTCCTCGTCGCGCAGGGACGAGGTGTGCCCGGCGAGCAGCAGGGGGAAGTCCACGTCGATGAGGATGGGCAGCAGCCGGTTGATGAACCGCTTGCCCGCCTCGCTCAGTTCCGTGCGGCCGGGCTCGAAGAGCAGCCGGTCGTTGATGGAGAGCACCTGGATGAACTTGTTGGACCGGAAGTCCAGGTCCCTGGTGTCCTCAAAGAGCAGGTTCTTGAGCGGCTCGAGGTCGTTGGACTTCATGTCGTTCATGGGCCCGGGCTCCACGGTGGTGCGCTTGTTCTCGATGCTGCGCACGTCGTACCCCTGGGGCGCCATGCCGAAGGTGCTGATGATCGAGCCGATGACGATGAGCTTGCGCCGCTCGTCCAGGGTGGCCATGGAGACCAGGAGCACGAAGAAGGTGAGCATGAGCGTCATCATGTCCGAGAACGTGATGAGCCACGCTGCGCCCTCCTTCTCCGGCTTGAGCTTCTTCTTTCTGGCCATGGTCCGTGCCTCTTGCGCGCCGTCTGCCGTCGCCCGCCGTCGTCCGCCGCCCCGGCTAGCTCTCCGCGGGCCGGACCTTGGGCGGCAGATAGCTGGAAAGCTTTTCCTGAATGATGCGCGGGTTCTCGCCCTTGGAGATGGCCAGGATGCCTTCCATGGCCATTTCGCGCAACAGCACCTCTTCCTTGCTGCGGGCCTTGAGCTTGCCCTGCATGGGCAGGAACACGAGGTTCGCGGCCACGGCGCCGTAGAAGGTGGTGATCAGGGCCACGGCCATGGCCGGGCCGATGGTCGAGGGGTCGGACATGGTCTGGAGCATCTGCACCAGGCCGATGACCGTGCCGATCATGCCCAGGGCCGGGGCATAGGCCGCGAATGCGCCCATGATGTCCGCGCCGGATTCGTGACGGTTCTCCAGGTAGGCGATCTCGGTTTCCAGGATCTCCTGGATGGCCTGGGGCTCCAGGCCGTCCACGGTGAGCTGCAGCCCCTTTTTCAGGAACACGTCGTCGAGTTCCTTGATGATCGGCTCCAGGGAGAGAATGCCCTC
The DNA here is from genome assembly GCA_015709205.1 of Desulfovibrionaceae bacterium. Taxonomy (GTDB): domain Bacteria; phylum Desulfobacterota; class Desulfovibrionia; order Desulfovibrionales; family Desulfovibrionaceae; genus JACCQO01. The sequence continues at coordinate 14,153 of JACCQO010000056.1, read as the reverse complement.
GCGGCGGGCGCGGTTGGCGTAGTCCATGAACTGCTCGATGACCGCGTTGGGGCTCTGGGGCGTGCTCATGAGCGTCTTCTTCATCACGCCCACGACGCCGAGCACGCTGGGCAGCGGGTGGTTGACCAGCGTGGCCCCGATGGTGCCGCCGAAGACGATGAGCATGGACGGCACGGATACGAAGATCATGATGCTGCCGCCGACCATGATGGCCGAAAACACGAGGCCGAAGGATATGACGATGCCGATGATGGTTGCCAGGTCCATGGCGTTTTCCGCTATCCTTGCGTTTTCATTGGTCTTGGACCGAATATTGCGGTTCCTATCCGCACCAGCGTCGCGCCTTCCTCGATGGCCTGGGCAAAGTCCTGGGTCATGCCCATGGACAGGTGCTCCAGGCCGCGGCCGAGGCGGCGTTCCAGGTCTTCCTTGAGCCCGCGCAGCTCGGCGAAGTGCGGCCGCGCCAGTTCCGGGTCCTCGTCGAACGGGGGCATGCACATCAGCCCCGCGAGCCTGAGGCCTTCCAGGGCCTCCACCTCTTCGGCCAGGGCGGGCAGATTCTCGGCGGCCACGCCGGACTTCTGCGGCTCCCGGCCCGTGTTGACCTGGATGAGGACCGCCTGGCGAGCGCCCGGGCGGTCCCCGCCTTGACCTATCGTCGCATTATGCAAGGCCCGGGCCAACTTGGAGGAATCCACCGTGTGCACCAGGGCGAAGCGGCCAGCCGCCAGGCGGGCCTTGTTGCTCTGCAACTTGCCGATAAAGTGCCACGATATATCGACATCAGCGAGGCGATCCTGTTTCGTCAGGGCCTCCTGGACGTAGTTCTCGCCGAACGCCGCCTGGCCCGCGCGGGCCACGGCGGCCACCTCCATCCAGGGGTGGTATTTGGAAACCGCCACGATTTCGACACCCTGCGGATCGCGTCCGCAGCGCGCGGCGGCCTCGGCCACCCACGCGCGCACCGCCCCCCAGCGGGCCAGCAGTTCCGCCGCCGCGCCCCCGGCGCCGGCGGCCTGCGAAATGGATTCCTCCATGCCGTTCTCCCGGAGCGCTCTGCGCTCCTGGCTTATCGGATGCGCGAGGGCCCGCGTTAGGGCCCGCGCTCCGCGGTCTGTACGTGGATTGCAAGGATACGTCGGGCGCGGGGCCGCGTCCACTGCCGCGTCTCCGGCCGGATGCGGCTCGGCTGCCGGAAGCCGCGGTCCGGCCCGCCCGGCCGGTTCTCAGGACTTGTGGCCCGCGATCTCGTACTTCTTGAGCTTGTACTGCAGCAGGCTCTTGGAGATGCCCAGGAGCTCGGCGGCCTTGACCTGCACGAAATCCGCGCGCACCAGGGCGCGGCGCACCAGGGCGGCCTCGATGTTCTCCAAGGTCTCGGCCAGGTTCAGCCGCGAGGGCAAGAGGTCCACCGCGCTCTTGAACTGCGCGTCCTCGTCGCGGATCTCCGGCGGCAGGTCGTCCACGGTCACGTAGTCGCCCGTGGCCAGGACCATGCAGCGTTCGACCACGTTTTCCAGCTGGCGCACGTTGCCGGGCCATTCGTAGGCCGAAAGGTAGTCCATGGCCTCGGGCGAAAAGGGCCGCGTGGCGATGCCGTCGTCCTGGGTCAGCTTCTGGGCGAAGTGCGCGGCCAGCAGGGGCACGTCCTCGCGCCGCTCGCGCAGGGGCGGCAGCGGGATCTGCACCACGTTGAGGCGGTAGAAGAGGTCCTCGCGGAAATTCCCGGTCGCCACCTCGGCGGGAAGGTCCTTGTTCGTGGCCGCCACCAGGCGGATGTCCACCTCGATGGTCTCGGTGCCGCCCACGCGCTCGAAGGTGCGCTCCTGGAGCACGCGCAGCAGCTTGACCTGCAGGTCCTGCGAAAGCTCGCCGATCTCGTCGAGGAAGAGCGTGCCGCCGTGCGCCAGCTCGAACCGGCCGCGCTTGCGCGCCACCGCGCCGGTGAACGAGCCCTTTTCGTGGCCGAAGAGTTCGCTCTCCAGCACGCCGGGGTTCAGCGCCATGCAGTTGATGGAGACGAAGGGCTCCTTGGCGCGCGGCGAGGCGAAGTGGATGGCCTTGGCCACCAGCTCCTTGCCCGTGCCGGATTCGCCGGTGATGAGCACGGTGGAGCGGCTGGGCGCGGCACGGCCGACCATGTCCATGAGCTGGCGGATCGCCTTGGACTTGCCCACGATGCTGTGCAGGCCGAAACGGTTCTCCAGGTTCTCGTGCAGCAGCTTGAACTGGCGCTGCGCCTCGGCCAGTTGCATGGCCTTCTTGACCGAGAGGAGCAGTTCCTCGTTGGAAAAGGGCTTGGTGACGAAGTCGAAGGCCCCGAGCTTCATGGCCTCCACCGCGGCCTCGATGGACCCGAAGGCGGTCATGATCAGCACCGGGATGTGCGGGTAGTTCTTCTTGACGTGCTCGAGCACGTCCTGGCCCGTGAGCTTGGGCATCTTCATGTCCGTGATGACCACATCCACCTCGGATTCCTCCAGATAGGCCAGGGCCATCTGCGGGTCCGCGAGCGCGGTCACGTCGTAGCCCGCGTCGGACAGGAGCATCTCCAGCACCAGGAGATAGTTCTTTTCGTCGTCGATGAGCAGTATCTGGCTCGGCATCGGTCTTCTCCGCCGGGATCGGGCCCCGGCCCGGTTCGGGCCCGCTCGGGCCCGGTTGTCGGCCGGTTCAGGCCCCGGGAAAGCGCAGCGTCACGCGTGCGCCCGCCTCCCCGTTGCCCAGGGATATTTCGCCGTCGTGGCTTTTGACGATGTTGGCCACGATGGGCAACCCCAACCCCGTGCCGCTGTCCTTGGTGGTGAAGAACGGGTCCGAGGCGCGCTGCAGGGCCTCGGGGCTGAAGCCCGGGCCCGTGTCCTCGAAGACCAGGCGCACGTGGCCGTCCTCGGCGTCGCCGCGCACGCTGATCTCGCCGCCGCCGTCCATGGCCTGCAACGCGTTGCCGACCACGTTGTAGAAGGCCCGGTACAACAGGTCGCGGTCGCCGCGGACCATCAGCCCGGGCGCGTAGCGCCGCTCGAGGCGCACGCCGCGCCGCGCCAGCTCGCTTTCCAGGAAACCGGCCACCTGGTCCAGGACCACGGCCAGGTCCACTTCGGCGCGCTCGGGCTTGCGCGGCCGGGCGTAGTCCAGGAAGTCGCCCACGGTCTGGGAGAGCCGCTTGGCCTCGTCGTGGATGGCCGCGATGATCCGCGTGGACGGGTCGTTGGCCTTTTCCGCGCGCTTGAGCAGCAGCTCCGCGCTGGAGCGGATGATGCCCAGCGGGTTGCGGATCTCGTGGGCGATGCCCGCCACGGTGCGGCCCATGCTCGCCAGCTTCTCGCTCTGGTGCAGCTCGGCCTCGAAGGCCTCCTTCTCCGCCAGCCGGTCGGCGTTCATGCGGTCCGCGCGGCGGATGATGAAGGCCAGCAGGCAGAACATGATCAGCGACGAGGCGCAGGAAACCCCGATGAGCAACCACTGGAAGCTGATGACGTTCTCGTAGTCCGTGGTGATGTCCTGGGTGAACTCCAGCGCGCCCATGATCGGCCGCCGGTCCTCGGAGTCCTCGTCCAGCGACGAGCCCAGACGGCGCTCCACCTTGAGCGGATACGTGGTGCGCAGGACCACGCTGTCCGGCTCCATGTCCAGGCTGAACATGGCCCAGAACGGCGAGATCTCGCTGAGGATCTCGAAGCTGTGCCGGCCGTCCTCCAGGGCCTTGTCCACCGCGCCGCCGGCCAGTTCGGTCAGCCCGAGCTGGGAGCGGTCCAGGGAATAGGAAACCCGCCGCTCGTGGTCGTAGATGCGCAGGTCCTTGACGTGCAGCCCGTGGATCGTGGACTGGACCACCTGGTCGAGGCGCTCGTACTGGACCTCCTGGCGCAGGGCGATGCGCCCGAACTGCAGGAGCGTGGGCAGGGTGAAGCGCCGGTAGACCTGGTGGTTGACGTTCTCGGCCAGGAGCAGGGCGAAGTCCTGCTGCTTGGTGAGGAGCGTGCGCCGCGCGAAGTTGGCGATGGCGATGGACACGATCAGCGTCATGGCCACGATGATCACCAGGGAGCTCCAGGAGAGCACCTTGGCGAACCCGAACGGCCGCCGCTCCGTCTTCAACGCTGCGTTCACGCTCTCTCCGCGGCGGCCTTCCCGACCCGGGGGCCACGCGCCATCTAGAACAGCACCTTGGCGATCTTGTCCATGGCCTTCTGCAGCACCTCGTGGCCCAGGGCGTAGGAGATGCGGATGCAGTTGTCGTCGCCGAAGGCCGCGCCCGGCACCGTGGCCACGCCCGCCTGCTCCAGCAGGTACGTGCACAGGGACGCGGAGTCCGGGAACGCGGGCCGGTAGTGGCGGTGCAGGTCCGGGAACACGTAGAACGCGCCCTGGGGCTCCGGACAGACCACGTCCGGCCAGGAGGCCATGATCTCCATGAGCAGCCGGCGGCGGCGGTCGTAGGCCGCGCGCACGCCGTCCAGGAAGTCCCAGTCGCCCGTGAGCGCGGCCAGGGCCGCCTTCTGCGCGATGGAACAGATGTTCGACGTGGACTGGCTCTGGATCTTGGAGAGGACCTTGACCAGGTCCGGATGCGCCAGGGCGAAGCCCACGCGCCAGCCGGTCATGGCGAAACTCTTGGCCAGCCCGTTGCACACGCACACGTGCTCCGGGTGCTTGGCCCACCAGCCCGCCAGGGTGCACGGTCGCGAGGGCGCGTAGACCAACTGGTCGTAGATCTCGTCCGAGACCACGAACACGTCGCGCGCCACGGCCCATTCGGCCAGGGCATCCAGCTCAGCCTGGTCGTAGTTCACGCCCGTGGGGTTGGACGGCGAATTGATGATCAGCAGGCGCGTGCGCGCGGTGGCGCAGCGCTCCAGGTCCTCCACCGTGACCTTGAAGCCCGCCTCGGCCGTGCTCGGCACCACCACGGGCACGCCGCCCGCGAGCAGGACCATGGCCGGGTAGCTGACCCAGTATGGCGCGGGGATCAGGGCCTCGTCGCCCGGGTTGAGCAGGCACTGGCAGAGGTTGAACAGGGCCTGCTTGCCGCCGTTGGTCAGGATGGCCGCCTCCATGGGCGCGTCCACGCCGTAGAAGCGCTTGAAGTACGCGGCCGCGGCCGTGCGCAGCTCCGGGATGCCCGGCACCTGCGTGTAGCGCACGAACTGTTCGTCGATGGCCCGCTTGGCCGCCTCGCACACGTGCGCGGGCGTCGGAAAGTCCGACTCGCCGGCGGAAAGACTGATGATCTCCCGCCCCTGGGCGCGAAGTTCCATGGCCTTGGCGCTGACCGCCAGGGTCGCCGAAGGCTTGACCTGCATGAGTCGATCGGAAATACGCATACCGCTTCCCACTGTCCCCTGAAATTGCCTACGAGTTATGGTTGTTGCCGGAATCCCGAACGAGCCCTCCGCGCTTCCCGCAACCGATTCCGGCCCAGCGCCCTTGCCTGCCGCTCCGGAAGCGCGACGTTTCGCCAGACCATTAGTAAAAAAATCTCAGACAGTAAATGAGGATCGGGCCGTGAGAGCCGGAAACCCATGCCGGACTTTACACGCCGGGCCCGCGCATCTACACCCTTGGCATGGACGCACTCCCCCGTAACACCGCCCCGCCGTTGCCCTTTGCCGGGCCCCTGCGCTTCGGCCGCCTCATCCGGCGCTACAAGCGCTTTCTGGTGGACTTCGAGGCCGACGGCAAGCTGCTCACCGCGCACACCAACAACTCCGGCTCCATGCTCGGCCTGCTGCGCCCCGGGGCGCGCATCGGGGTCTCCTTGGCCCCGAACCCCAAGCGCAAGCTGCCCTACACCCTGGAGATGATCGAGCTGGACGGCGCGTGGGTCGGCGTGAACACCGCAATCCCCAACCGCATGCTCGCCCACGCCTTTGCGCACGGCCTGCTGCCCTTTGCCCGGGGCTACGAACGCTTCACCCCGGAGGCGCGCGTGGGCCGGAGCCGCGTGGACGCCCGCCTGGACAGCACGGGCCCCGACCGCCCCACCCTGTGGGTCGAGGCCAAGAACGTGACCCTGGTGGAGGACGACGTGGCCGCGTTTCCCGACGCCGTGACCGAGCGCGGCCAGAAGCACCTGCGCGAGCTCATGGACATCGTGGCGCGCGGCGAGCGCGCGGCCGTCTTCTGCCTCGTGCAGCGGCCGGACGGGCACTGCTTCGGCCCGGCCGACTACATCGACCCGGCCTTCGCGCGGCTGCTGCACGAAGCCCTGGCGCGCGGCGTGGAATGCCACCCCTTCCGCGCCCACGTCACGCCCGAGGGCATCTTTCTCGGCGCCGAACTGCCGCTCGCGCCGCAACTCACCGAACAAGCCGCCCGCTGAAAAGGAAGCCGGGGCTCCGCCCCCAATCCCGCTGGGGCTCCGCCCCAGACCTCGGCTGGGACGCCGTCCCAGACCCTGCTGGGGCGCTGCCCCAGACCCCGCCGGGGGGGATCATCCCCCCCGGGCCCCCTGTTCGGGGTGGCGCGAGGGTGGATGCTCGTGGTCCGGGTCTACTCCGACTTACGAACAGTTCCGGGTCGGTGGGACGGGACAGGCGTGAGGCCGAAGACGGCCTCTCCCCGGCTCTTCGCCTTCTCCCGCGTTCCCCTCCGCCTAGAGGCTGGAGATGAACAGGCGCAGGCCGTCTTCGAGCATTTGGATGGAGAGGAGGATGAGGATCAGGCCCATGAGGCGTTCGGCGGCGCGCATGCCGCGCTTGCCGAGCAGGCGGGTGATGACCGAGCCCGCGAGCATGAGGATGGAGGTGACGGTCCAGGCGGCGAGGATGGCGACCATGGCCAGGGTGCGGCCCTCCTCGCGGCCCGCGTAGACCATGACCGCGGCGAGCAGCGAGGGGCCCGCGATGAGCGGCACGGCGATGGGCACGATGAACGGGTCGGTGATCTGGGTGTCGGCGGTGTCGTGCTCCTGCGGGAAGACCATGCGCATGGAGATGATGAACAAAATCACGCCCCCGGCCACGCGCATGGTCGATTGCTGCAGGGCGAGCATGTTCATGAGCCATTCGCCGAGGAAGTAGAAGAGCACGATGATGCCCAGCGCGAAGAGCATTTCGCGCAGCAGGATGCGGCGCTGACGCTCCGGCGGCTGGTTCTTGAGGATGGACAGGCACACGGGCAGGTTGCCGATGGGGTCCATGATCAAAAGCAGCGGCAGGGCGATCTCGAAGATGGTGCGCAGGGTGTCGTGCATGGCGTGTTCCGGGTTTTCGGGTGGCGCATTGAAACAGGGAGCGGCCCGGGGGTCAAGCGGAGGTTGCGGTCCGCTTCGAGACGATTCGTGACGGTCTGCGCCGGTCTGCGACGGTCTGCGACGATTCGTGACGATTCGTGGCGGGCCGCGCCAGGCCGCGACGATCCGAGACGATCCGTGGCGGGCCGCGCCGGTCTGCGGCGATCCGGGGGCGATCCGGGCGCCGCGTGGCGGTTCCGTCGCGGGCCGCGCGGCTCGACACGGCCGCGGGCGCGATGGTATGTGCGGCGGGAGCCGGACGGTCCGGCGCAACGTTTCAGGAGGTGCGCATGCGCGGCGGTCGGGACAAGAGCGTGCTTTCGGGCTGGCGGGCGCGCGGGCACGAGATCATCTACGAGGCGGACACCCCGGCGGGCAAGCTGTTCGACGTGGCCCTGCTGTTGGCCATCGTGGTCTCGGTGGCCGTGGTCATGCTCGATTCCATCGGCCCGGTGCGCGCGCGCTGGGGCGGCTGGCTGACCGCCGCCGAGTGGTTCTTCACGGTGCTCTTCACGGTGGAGTACGTCTTCCGGCTGCTCTGCGTGGGGCGGCCGCTGGCCTACGCGCGGAGCTTCTTCGGGGTGGTGGACCTCCTGGCCGTGCTGCCCACCTACGCCAGCCTGCTCGTTCCGCAGACGCAGTTCCTGCTGGCGATCCGCATCCTGCGGGTGCTGCGGGTCTTCCGGGTGCTCAAGCTGGTCTCCTTCCTGGGCGAGGCGGAGCGGCTCCTGGCGGCCCTGCGCGCGAGCTGGCGCAAGATCGCGGTGTTTCTCTTCGCGGTGCTGACCATCGTGGTCCTGTTCGGGGCGCTGATGTACGTGCTGGAGGGCGCGGAGAACGGGTTCACGTCCATTCCGCGCGCGGTGTACTGGGCCATCGTCACGCTGACCACCGTGGGCTACGGGGACATCAGCCCGGGCACGCCGCTCGGGCAGGCGGTGGCCTCGCTGATCATGATCCTGGGCTACGGAATCATCGCGGTGCCCACCGGGCTGGTGAGCGCGGAGCTGATGCGCGCCGCCGCGCCGCGCGGGCCGGTGTCCACGCAGGCCTGCCCGCAGTGCGGGGCCGAGGGCCACGACGCGGACGCCGCGTACTGCAAGTTCTGCGGCGCGCACCTGTAGTCCCCTCCACGCGAGCGCCGTCCTTCCTATTCGGGTTCTTTCGGACCAGCTTCCGTCTTGCGCAGGTAGGCCACGTATTCCTGGTTGCCCTTGGGCCCCTTGAGGCGCGAGGGGACCACGCCCAGGACCGCCAGGCCCAGTTCATCGCGGGCAAAGGCCAGGACCTTGTCCACGGCCCCCTGGCGCGCGCCCTCGTCGCGGACCACGCCCTTGACGGTCTGGTGCGGGCCGACCTCGAACTGGGGCTTGATCAGCGCGACGACGAAGCCGCCGTCCCTGAGCAGCCGCACGCAGGGCGGCAGGACCAGGGTCAGGGAGATGAAGGAGACGTCCGCGACCACGCCGTCCACGGGTGTGGGCAGCAGGTCCGGCCCGGCGTGGCGCAGGTTGACGTTCTCCATGGAGACCACGCGCGCGTCCGCGCGCAGCTTCTCGTGCAGTTGGTTGGTGCCCACGTCCACGGCGTAGACGCGCGCCGCGCCGTGCTGCAGCAGGCAGTCGGTGAACCCGCCCGTGGACGCGCCCGCGTCGAGCACGGTCAGCCCGCGCACGTCGATGTCCCACTCTTCCAGCGCGGTGAGCAGCTTGTAGGCCCCCCGGCTGACGAACCGCTCGGCCCGCCGGAGCACGAGCTCGGTCTCCGGGCGCAGCTGCTGGCCGGGTTTCAGCACGGGTTCGTGCCCGCCGCCCACGGCCATGAGCACCTCCCCGGCCATGATCAGCCGTTTGGCCTGCTCGCGCGAGGCCGCGAGGCCCTGGTCGGCGAGGAGCTGGTCGGCGCGGATCTTGGGCATGGCGGGGCGGGGTCAGTCGTTGCCCGTGGAATCGGGAGCGGAATCGGGAGTGGAATCGGGGCCGGGCCCGGGTGCGGCCGCCCTGCGCGCGACGCGGCGCGCGGCCACGCGGTAGCCGACCAGCAGCGCCAGCGAGGCCAGCACCAGCACCTGGTTGTGCGCCCACAGGCCGGTGACCAGGATCAGGAAGGAGAAGACCATCAGCCCGGCCCGCACGCCCGGGCCGCCGGGCGGCTCGGGCCGCGACGGAGCGTCTTTCGGCGGATCGGGATACGACAGCCAGCAGCCGAGCAGGCCGCCGCCCCCGGCCATGAGCATCCACAGTTTGTGCTTCCACGCGCCGAGCATGAGCAGGTGGAAGAAGACGAGCCCCACGGCGAAGAGCCACGGGTTGCGGTAGCGGCGCTTGAGGGCGGCGTAGAATCCCACGGCCTACCTTGCCGCCAGCCCCAGCCTCGCGGCCACGGCCAGCGCGGCCTCGCGGGTGAAGGCCGCGGGCTCCAGGGCGTCCTTGCGGTCCTGGCCGATGATCAGCTCCAGGGAGTTGACCAGCTCCGGTTTGGGCGCGACACCGTAGCCTTCGGGGAAGGCGTCGCGGAAGTACATGTCCTGGAAGCCGATGAACTTCAGGCTGTGCGCCGTGGCGTCGAGCACGGCGTGCTCGTTTTCGCCGACGAGGCCGAGCTCCTTGGCGCGGATCAGGCCCGCCAGGCATTCGCCGCCCTGGGTGCAGGCGATGTGCCCGTGGCGGTTGGCCGTGAGCATGGCGTCCATGATGGCCTGCTCCGTGACCTGGATGACCTGGAAGGCGCTCCGGCCGCCCACGGCCTCGAACCGCTCGGCGAAGTGGCGCACGCGCGGGAAGGAGACCGGGTTGCCGATCATGGCCGCCTGGGCCACGGACGGCTGCACGGCCACGGGCTTGAATTCGCGCTCCTTGGGGTCGTCCACGGCGTAGTAGCGGTACACGGGGTCCGCGTGGTGCGACTGCACGCCGAAGACGCGCGGCAGCGCGGAAATCACGCCCAGGTCGTGGAGCTTGAGCAGGCCGCCCATGACCGCCGTGATGTTCCCCGCGTTGCCGATGGGCACGAACACGCAGGCGTCGGCGAGGTCCCAGTCGTACCACTGGGCAATCTCGAAGGCGTAGGACTCCTGGCCCAGGATGCGCCAGGCGTTCTTGGAATTGAGCAGGGCCACGCGGTAGTTGTCGGCCAGGTGCTCCACGACCTTCATGCAGTCGTCGAACACGCCGGGCACCTCCAGCACGGTGGCCCCGGAGCCCAGGGGCTGGGCGAGCTGCTGCGGGGTGACCTTGCCCTGGGGCAGGATGACCACGCTCTTGATGGGATCGCCCACGTAGGCGGCGTAGAGCGCGGCCGCGGCCGAGGTGTCGCCGGTGGAGGCGCAGACCGTGAGCACCTGGTCCCAGCCGTGGCGGCGCACCAGGGCGCGCAGGTAGCTGAAGGCGCAGGCCATGCCCCGGTCCTTGAACGAGGCCGAAGGGTTCTGGCCGTCGTTCTTGTAGGCGAAGCGCGCGCCGATCCGGGCGGCCAGGGTTTCGTTGGCCTCCACGATGGGCGTGTTGCCCTCGCCGAGGTAGACCACGTCCGCGGGCTCCAGCACCGGGGCCATGAGCTCGTAGAAGCGGAATACGCCGCGCAGGGCCGTGTTCTTGGTGGCCGCGCGCGCGTCGAAGAGCGCGCGCCACTCGGCCCCCGGGGTCTTCTTCAGCTCGGCGAAGTCCAGGTTTTCCAGCAGAAAGACCCCGCCGCAATCCGGGCAGGTGTAGTGCAGCTCGTCCACGCCGAAGCGGCGGCCGCAGCCGAGACAGAAATATTCCATGCGCCCGCGGTAGGCGGGAAAGGCGTTGGCGTTCATTGCGCGTCCTTTTGGTCGGAGTCGTCGGAAGAAGAATCGGAAGAGGAATCGGCGGAGGGACCGGAAGAAGGACCATCGGCGGGCGCGGCGGCGTCCCGGCTGTCGTACTTGGACTTGCGCCAGCTCTTTTCCTCGCCGCGCGCCAGGCGCACGATGTTTTCGCGGTGCAGCCAGTAGACCAGGGCCATGACGGCCACGGAAAGCGGCAGCCAGGCCCAGTCGCCGCCCAGGAGCAGGAGCACGGGCAGGGCCGTGACCAGGGTCAGCGAGCCCAGGGAGACAAAGCCCGAGGCCACGATGGCCGCGATGCACAGGGCCACGGCGATGACCAGCTTGCCGAAGGCCAGGGGGATGAACACGCCGATGGTCGTGGCCACGGCCTTGCCGCCGCGAAAGCCCATGAAGACCGAAAAGGCGTGCCCCACCAGGGCCGCGAAGGCCACGAGGCTGACGAAAAAGGCCGAATCGCTCATGCCCATGGCGATGGACACGGGAAGCCAGCCCTTGCCCAGGTCGAGCACCAGGGTCAGCACGCCGTACTTGAAGCCGCAGAGCCGGGCCACGTTGGTGGACCCGGTGCTGCGACTGCCCGCCCCGCGCGGGTCCACGCCGCACAGGAGCCTTCCGACCACCAGGCCCATGGGAATCGAGCCCAGCAGGTAGGCCGCCGCTATCCACAAGAGAGAACCCATCCAGCGCTCCTTTGCGTTCCGTTTTCCGCGCAACCGGCGCACGAGGCAGCCCGCGCGGGCGCGCCCTCTCGCGTCCGTTCGCGCTCCCTCGCGCGTCCCCACGCGCGCCACCTGTCTAGCACGAGTCGCCCGCGCGCGTCACTCCCGCGCCCGGGCCTCCCGCCAGGCCGACGCCCGCCTACTCGTCGGCCTCCCAGGCCTCCAGGATCTGGATCTCGTTGGCCAGTGGATTGATGCGTCCCAGGCGCACGAAGAACTCCTGGCCGGGGTAGATCTTGTCCCCGAACAACCGGCGCGGCGCGCGCAGAAAGATCTGCGACTGCGGCAGGGCCACGCTCACGAGCACGGCGTTCTCCTCCGTGACCACGGCGCGCTGGCGCGCCTGCGCGCCCTGCTGCTTGTAGTGGACGAGCTTCCAGTAGCGCGGGCGGAAGCGCTGGATGCGCCCCACGGCCTCCAGCCGGGCCGAGAGCAGGGGCAACGCGTTCTCCAGTTGCTCCGCGTCCCAGCGCGGCGCACCCGTGGCCAGCACGGCGAGCACCTGCGCCTCGTTGCAGAAGTCCGAATAGCGCCGGAGCGGCGAAGAGATCGGGCAATAGCCGTCCACGCCCAGGCTGGCGTGCGGCTTGGGCGCGACCTCCAGGATGGCCGGGCCCAGCGACTTGACGATCTGGCTCACGTCCTCGGGCCGCGACCACACCCCCGCGTGCTCCTTGGGCAGGGCGATGTTCTGCGTGCGGTGCAAGAGCGGCACCCCGCGCTCGCGGCCCCACAGCGACACCGCCGCGTTGGCCAGGATCATGAATTCCGAGACCAGCAGCTGGGCCTCGGCGTTGGCGGGCTTGGTCTCGATGGAGACCACCGTGTCCGCGCGGTCGCCCTCGGGGTCGAAGGCCAGTTGGATCTCGGGCTCGGGCTTGTCGATGACCACCGCGCCGCGCGCCAGCCGCACCGCGCGCAGCCGCCCGGCCAGCTCCAGCCCGAGGCGCAGCGCCTCCCCGTGCGCCGCGTCCAGTTCCCGGACGCCGTCCGATGCGTGCGCCGCGTCGTCTCCCGGCCCGTCCCCGGGCGCAAGCACGGCCTGCACGCGGTCGTAGGACAGGTTGGCCGCGAGCCGCACCCGCCGGAGCTCCAGCGCGGTCTCCCGGAGCGCGCCCCCGGCGTCCAGGGCCATGTCCAGCACCAGCGACGGCCGCGCCTCGCCCTGGCGCAGGCTCAGGAAATCCGTGCCCAGCTCCTCGGGCAGCATGTGGCTGTCGCCCTCGGGCAGGTAGACCGACGAGGCGCGCTGCGCCACCACGCGGTCCAGGTCCGCGCCGAACTCCCACTCCAGCGCCGGACAGGCCAGGGCCAGCCGCAGCCGGTACCCGTCGCCCTCGCGCGCCACGTGGAAGGCGTCGTCCAGGTCGCGCGTGCTCTCGCCGTCCACGCTCAGATAGGGCCGCTCGTCCGCCTCCAGCTCCGCCAGCCGGGCCTCCACGCGGCCGCGCAGGGCCGCGATCTCCGCCGCGTGGACCGCGGCCCACGCGTCGCCCGGCGCATACCCGGCCTGGTCGTAGAAAAAATTGTAGTGCTCCGGCACCACGCCCCAGGCGCGCGCGAGCAGCAGCGCCAGATGCGGGTCCGCACCCGCGGCCTGCGGCAGCCCGGCCGTGGCCTGCTTCCAGACCGCCTCCTGGTGCGCGTCCGTGGACTGCGCCAGCCGGTCCATGAGCAGCGCGCGCAAGCCCTCGGCCACGTCGTCGTCCAGCGCGGGCAGCCGCGCCGCCGCGCCCGTGGAGCACGCCTTCCAGAGCACGCCGAAGAGATCCTGCGCCGCGCCGATGACGCGCTCGCGCTCCTGGCGCGCGCGCTCCTCCTCCATGCGCCGCTCCACGGTCTCCCGGGAATAGATCTCGAAATCCGGCGGCTGGAACTTGAAGTGCGTCTTGCACTCCAGCAGCACGCGGCCCAGCGCGGCCACGCGGTCCACGTCCGGGTCCTCCCAAAGCAGTTCGGCGAACCAGCGCGCCGGAGCGCGCTCCACCTCGCCCTGGGCCAACTCCCAGATATCCATGGGATCCACTTCGGCCGCCAGCCGCTCGCGCTCGGCCTCGCGCTCGGTCAGCTCGCGCAACATCTCCTCGCGCGTGGCCGACTCCGAACACGCCGGGCCGATCCACGGCAACACGCGCGCACCGGTCAGCTTCATCTCGCGCTTGGACAACGTGAACAAGCGCAGCCGACCGGACTGCTCCTCCAACACCCACGCGAGCTGGGGCCGGTTGCCGTGCATGAACTCGACAACCACCCCAACCCCCGGCGCTCTGACCATGGCCGTTTTCTTCATAGCGTGCGAAGAGCGACGAAGAGGCGGGGAGGGGGGAGGAGAGGGGAAGGACCCTTTTTCGGCGAAAAAAGGGTCCTTCCCCTCTCCTCCCCCCTC
>JACCQO010000055.1 GCA_015709205.1 Desulfovibrionaceae bacterium | reverse complement strand
CGGGGGAGGAAGAGGGGACCCTTTCCCAAAGGGTCCCCTCTTCCTCCCCCGCCCCTCCCCCGGCTCTTTTCCCCTCTCCCTACGCCTGGCGCAGCTCCGCGTGCAGGCCGGAGGGGGTGAGGGTGATGTGGATGTAGCCGCCGGCGCCGAAGTTGCCGGGGTTGAGGATGGTGGTTTTCCCAATGTGGTCGATGGCGCGCGATTCGTGGATGTGTCCGGTGAGGCACAGGTCGGGCTGGGTGCGTTCGATGAAGGCGCGCACGCCCGGGCTGCCCACGTGGGCGCCGTTGCCGATCCGGTCGGTGGTGGTGTCGTAGGGCGGCGTGTGGCAGGCGAGGATGGTGTGTTTCCAGTCCTGCTTGCGGTTCCAGGCCTCGTCGAGCCAGGCGCTGATCTGCGCTTCCGGGAATTCGCTGGGCGTACCGAAGGGGGTGGGCGTGGACGTGCCCACGCCGACGATGCCCACGGAGTCCGGCCCGTCGAGCAGGGTGTGGGCGCGCAGGTGCAGGTTTTGGCCGTGGCTTTCGAGGTAGGCGGTGGTGTCGGCGCGGTCCATGTTGCCGAGTTGCGCGAGCACGTTGGGGTTGTGGCGGCGGATGGTTTCCAGGATGGCGTGCGCGCGGTCCGCGCCCTGGCCCACGGTCAGGTCGCCGGTGACGATGACGCAGCCGGCCTGGTCCAGGTCCGGGATGCGCGGCAGGAGCGTGAGGTCGTCGTGAATGTCGCCGAAGGCTATCCAGAAGGGATTCATGGTTTCTTCCTTTTGGGATTCGCGCTACAGGGGAACCGACGGGGCGCGGCCCCGGTGAGGGCATGGTACGGAAAACAGGGAGAGTTTCAAGGGTGGAGCAGGGACGGTCGGAGCTCAAGGGCGCGTTGCGCGGGCGGATGCTGGCGCGGCGCGGACTGATGGCGGCGGAGGAGGTGGAGCGGCTTTCGTGCCTGGTGCAGGGCCGGGTGCTGGATATGGCCCAGTGGCGCGAGGCGCGCGAGGTGATGCTCTACATGGCCTTTCGCAACGAGGTGCGCACGGACGCGCTGCTGGCGGACGCCTGGGCGCGCGGGGTGCGGGTGCTGTTGCCGCGCTGCCGTCCGGGCGAGGCCGGGGGCATGGACGTGGCCTGCGTGACGTGCGCCGAGGAGGTGCGGCCCGGGGCCTACGGCATTCCGGAGCCGGACCCGGCCGTGTGCCGCGCGCTGGAGACGTATGCGCCGGAGATCGTGGTCGTGCCGGGCGTGGCCTATGGCCGCCGGGGCTTTCGCGTGGGGTATGGCGGGGGCTACTACGACCGGTTTTTGGCGGGGCCTGGGCGCGAGGCGCTTTCCCTCGGCCTGGCCTACGGCTTCCAGCTGGTGGACGAGGTGCCCGCCGATTCCTGGGACGCCCGCGTGGCCGCGGTGTGCACGGAGACCGAGATCGTCTGGACGTAGGGCGGGACGAAAAAGGGCCGGGAGGAGGCGGAGCGGGACCGTTCGACGACGGGGTCCTGTTGCGCCTCCTTCCGGCCCGTTGCGTCTTGGCCTGCCGCGTTTTGGCCCGTCACGCCCCGGCTCGGCCTTCTCCGTCTACATCTTATCCTTGGCCACGGTTTCGAGGGCGCGGGCGTTGGCGGCGTTGTTTTTGAGCCGCTCGGTGCCGCGCTGCAGGGCTTCCTGGAAGGCGCGGCGTTCCTCGGCGGTGGGTTCCAGGAGATGGTCCATGGCGCGCTCGGACTCCGCGGGCACGAGGATGTTGCGCGTCTGCGGGGTCAGGCGGTAGTAGAGCCCTTCTTCCCGGGCGTTCACGCACCCGCTTTCTTCGGAGTGCGCAAGCTCCCTTTCGTGCAGGCGTTTTTCGCGCAGGGCCGCGCGCCAGGCGTGCACCAGCAGGTCCTTGACCATGGCCCGTTGCAGGGGGCTCATGTTCTTGAGCCCCACGCTCACGAGCAGCTCTTCCCAGTGTTCCAGTTCGGGCATGATTCGTCCCCCCCTCGCCGGATGGCGAACTCCTTGGGATGGTTGCCCCTTGGACGTTTTTCCTCGCTTCCGAATACAATAAATACATTGACCGGCTCCTGGCAAGGGTTTTGTTTATAACCCGGCCCGCGACGCGGGTTGCCGGGCGAGGGGGGGGCGGCAAAGCCCCCCCGGCGCGGAGCCGGGGCAAGGCCCGCCGGCGCGCATGGCGGCGCGCCGTGGATGGCGCAAAATTGTGGGCTTGCGCTTCGTTCGCCGCCCTGCTACGGGGCATTGCAGCAAACAGACACATGCAAGCCGGAGGAGCCATGCTCGCGATTCTCGACTACAAGGCCGGCAACCAGACCAGCGTCCGGCGCGCCCTGGACCACCTGGGCATTCCCAACCGCATCACGGCGGATTCCGAAGAGATCGCCGCGGCCGAGGGCGTCATCTTCCCGGGCGTGGGCGCGGCCGGTCAGGCCATGGACGAGCTCACGTCCACGGGGCTCGACGCGGTGCTGCGCGCGCAGGTGGAGGCGGGCAAGCCGCTGCTGGGCATCTGCGTGGGCTGCCAGATCCTGCTCGACTACAGCCAGGAGAACGACACCAAGGCCCTGGGCATCGTGCCGGGCGAATGCGTGCTGTTCAATTCCGGGCTGGAGGACGAAAACGGCGATCCCATCCGCGTGCCGCACATGGGCTGGAACAGCGTGGCCCTGAAGAAGGAGTGCGTGCTGTTCGACGGTGTCGAGCCGGGCAGCGAATTCTATTTCGTGCACAGCTATTTTCCGAACCCCGCGCCCGAGTACGTGATCGGCGTGACGCAGTACGGCCGGGACTTCTGCTCGGTGCACGGTTCGCCCGGGCTGTGGGCCGTGCAGTTCCACCCGGAGAAGAGCGGTCGGCCGGGGCTCAAGCTTTTGCAAAACTTCTACGCCTACTGCCGGGAGGACGCCGATGCTCAGTAAGCGGATCATTCCCTGCCTGGATGTGCGCAACGGCCGGCTGACCAAGGGCGTCAGGTTCGAGGGCAACGTGGACATCGGCGACCCGGTGGAGACCGCGCGGATGTACTACGAGCAGGGCGCGGACGAGATCGTCTTCTACGACATCACGGCCTCGCACGAGGGGCGCGGCATCTTCCTGGACGTGGTCGAGCGCGTGGCCGAGCAGATCTTCATCCCCTTCTCGGTGGGCGGCGGCATCAGCACCGTGGCGGACATGCGCGCGGCGCTGATGGCGGGCGCGGAAAAGGTCTCGGTGAACTCCGGGGCGGTCAAGAATCCGGACATCATCAGCGAGGGTGCGGCCGCGTTCGGGGCCCAGTGCGTGGTCCTGGGCATGGACGTCAAGCAGGTGGAGAAGAGCGAGGCCATTCCCTCGGGCTACGAGGTGGTCATCCACGGCGGCCGCAAGTATATGGGCATGGACGCCATCGAATGGGCCAAGACGGCCGAGGCGCTGGGCGCTGGCGAGATCTGCCTGAACTCCATCGACGCCGACGGCACCAAGGACGGCTACGAGCTGACCCTGACGCGCATGGTTTCCGAGGCCGTGTCCATCCCGGTGATCGCCTCGGGCGGCGCGGGCAGCCCGGAGCACATGTACGACGCCCTGACCGAGGGCAAGGCCAGCGCGGCGCTCATCGCGTCCATCGTGCACTACGGCGAATACACCATCCCGCAGATCAAGAAGTACATCAACGACCGCGGCTGCAAGATGCGCATGGTCTGGTAGGCGCGCGGCGAAGAAAAAAGCCAAGGCCGCCGCTCCCGAGGGGAGCGGCGGCCTTTTTCGTTGTGCGGCGGGAACGCCGGAACGGGGCCTGGCGTATGCGGCCCGGCGCTAGTCGTAGGCCGCGCGCAGCTCGGCGCTGGCCAGGGAGGGCGCGAGCAGCGGTTGCCAGGCCGGTCCGCGCCAGGAGCCCAGCTTGTCGTGCATGGCCTTGTACTTGGCCGGGATGGGATGCGTGCCCACCACCACCTCCACGCCGTAGCGCTCCTCCAGAAAGGCCTTGAAGGTCGCGATGTGCGGGCAGGGCGGATAGCCCACCAGGAAGCCGGTGGCCAGGTGGATCGCCTGCGCGCCGTTCTTGGCCATCTCCTCGCCCAGGTATTCGATGTTGCCGCCCGGGCATCCGGCGCAGGTGGTGAAGCCGACCACCTCGACCTCCATGCCCGCATAGATGTCGAAGGCGCCCTCGCGGTTCCGCAGGGCCCGGAAACACTTGCCGCCCGCACACGTGCGGTAGCGGTCGCAGATGACGATGCCGATCCTTTTCGTCGCGTTCATTGCGTACCTCCTTTGGATCATGATCCGCCGCAATCGACGGAAAGTCTACACGCCGCCGCCGAACAGGGCCCAGGCCGTGGCCCCGACCATCAGCGCGGCGGCCGAGCCGTTGACCGCCAGCCGCAGCCCGGGAGCGCGCAGCAACCGGAGCAGGGCCGCGCCCGCGATGCCCCACAGGGAGTGGAAGAACAGGGCGAAGAACGCGAAGGTGCCCACGAAGACCGCGACCTGCTGCGGCATGGGCGAGGCCGGGTCCACGAACTGGGAAAAGGCCACCACGGCCATGGCCCAGCTCTTGGGGCTCAGGGGGTGCAGGACCAGCCCCTCCCAGACGGTGAACCGCTTGGGCGCCTCGCGTTCCGCGGGACGCAGCCGCAGCACCTTCCAGCCTAGCCAGCAGATGTAGGCCAGGCCCCCCAATTGCAGGACGCGCGCCAGCGCGGGCGAACCGGTCACGGCCCGGCCCAGCCCCAGGGCCACGGACGTGTCCAGGACCGTGGTCCCGAGGACCATGCCCGCCAGGAAGGGCAGCCCGCTGCGAAAGCCCGTGGCCTGGCCGATGGCCAGCATGGTCAGGTTGCCCGGCCCGGGCGTGCCGGTCATGGCGATGACGAAGAGCAGAAAGGGCGCGAAATGCTCGAACATGGAACGTCTCCTGCCGCCGGGCCATGCCCGGTCGGGTTGGGGTGGAATGCGCGCAGCCCATCGGACCGCGAAGCGGACCTGCGGGCCGGAGGGCTCAGACCCGGCCGCCGAAGGTGGCCCAGACCGTGGTTCCGACCATCAGCGCCACGGCCGCCACGCTCACGGCCGTGCGCACGGAGGGCGCGCGCAGGAGGCCCAGCAGCCGGGCCCCGGCCACGCACCACACGGAATGAAAGAAGAACACGTAGAATTCGATGACGAGCACGAACACGGCCACCTGCGGCGCGAGCGGCGCGGACGGATCCACGAGCAGGCTGAAGGCCACCGAGCTCATGGCCCAGGTCTTGGGGCTCACCGGGTGCAGGAGCACGCCCTCCCAGAAGCCGAAGCGGCGCGGGGCCTCGCGCTCCGTGGGCCGCATGCGCAGCACCTTCCAGCCCAGCCAGCAGATGTAGGCCGTGCCGACCACCTGCATGCCGCGCGCGAGCTCCGGCGAGGCCAGGAAGGCCTGCCCCAGCCCGAGCGCCATACACAGGTCCAGGGCCGTGTGCCCGACCACGGTCCCGGCCAGGAAGGGCACGGCGCTGCGCAGCCCCGTGGCCTGGCCGATGGCCAGCAGGGCCAGGTTGCCCGGCCCGGGCGTGGCGCACATCACCAGCAGGAACACCAGAAACGGGAGGAGGTTGTCGAACACGTTGCACTCCTTGCGGCGGCCGGAACCGCACATTGTTCGGGCGTCTTTCGAGAATTGTACGGGTACGCTTGACATTGTATGCAGTCAATGAAAGTATTGTCTGCATGACAAGTTGGCTGCCGGATATGGAGACCACGAGCGGGCCCAAGTATGCGGCCCTGGCCGACGCCATCGCCCGGGCCGTGCGCTGCGGCGCGTTGGCGCCCGGCGAGCGGCTGCCCACGCACCGCGAGCTGGCCGACGCCCTGGGCGTGAACGTATCCACGGTCACGCGCGGCTATGCCGAGGCCGAGCGGCGCGGGCTGGTGGCCGCCACCGTGGGCCGGGGCACCTTCGTGGCCTCGGACGCCTCCACCTCCGTGCCTCTGGTCTCGCACGAGCCCCTGGCTCCCGGGGTCATCGAGATGGGCCTGGCCACGCCGCTCTACGCCCTGGACCCGGACGTGGGCGCCGGGCTGCGCGCCCTGGCGCGCCGCCGCGACCTCGGCGTGCTGCTGCACTACGTGCCGCCGGGCGGGCTGCCCGCGCACCGGGCCGCGGGCGCGGACTGGGCCCGGCGCTTCGGGCTCGCGCCCGAGCCGGATGAGGTCGTGGTCTGCGCCGGGGCGCAGCACGCGCTGACCAGCGCGCTGGGCGGGTTGTTCCGTCCGGGCGAGCGCATCGCCGCGGCCGCGCTGACCTATCCGGGCATGAAGACGCTGGCGGCCATGCTCGGCATCCGCCTTTCGCCCATCGCCCTGGACGCGGAGGGCATGCTGCCCGAGAGCCTGGACGCGGTCTGCCGCCGCGACGAGGTGCGCGGCGTGTTCGTGATCCCGGATGCGCACAATCCGACCACCGCTACCATGCCGGAGGAGCGCCGCCGGGCCCTGGTGGAGGTGGCCCGCCGCCACGACCTGACGATCGTCGAGGACAGCGCCTACGCCCTGACCCTGGACGCGCCGCCGCCGCCCCTGGCGCGCCTGGCCCCGGAGCGAACGGTGCACGTGGCCAGCGTGTCCAAGGCCTTCGGCGCGGGGCTGCGCGTGGCCTTTGCCGTGGCCCCGGCGGCCATGGCGCGGCGCATGGCCCTGGCCGTGCTCAACACCGTGTGGATGACCCCGCCGCTGAACGTGGAGCTGGCCGCCCTGTGGATCAAGGACGGCACCGCGGACCGGGTGGTGGCGGCCAAGTGCGCGGAGCTGGCCCGGCGCAACGCGCTGGCCGAACGCGTGCTTGCGGAGTTCGATTGCGTGGGGCTGCGCACGGGGTTCCTGCGCTGGCTGCGGCTGCCCGAGCCGTGGACCGGCGGCGCCTTCGAGGCCGCCTGCCGCGCGGCCGGGGCCAACGTTTTCGGGGCCGAGCGGTTCGCCGTGGGCGACACGCCGCCCCCGGCGGCCGCGCGCATCTCCGTGAGCGCGGCCATGGACGCGGCCGAACTGCGCCGGGGGCTGGAGATTCTGGCCGACGTGCTCCGCCGCGGGGTCGGGCCCCAGCCCGGCCTGCCCGGCGGCATGTTGTAGCCCGGCCGCGCCTTGCCTGCGGCCGGGGAGTGACTATAGTGCCCGCAGCGCCGGTGACTGCCGACCGGCGCGCGACGATACCTTTTCGGAGTCCGCATGAAGTACGTTTTCGGTCCCGTGACCTCCTCGCGCCTGGGGCGTTCCCTGGGCCTCGACCTCCTGGCCGCGCGCGCGTGCACCATGGACTGCCTCTACTGCGAGGTGGGCCGCACCGACGTCCTGACCCGCGAGCGCGCCGTCTTCGCGCCCGCCGCCGCCGTGCTCGACGAACTGGCCGCCTGGGTGCGCGCCGGGCACGAAATGCCCGACTACGTGACCCTGGGCGGCATGGGCGAGCCGTGCCTGAACGCGGACATGGGCGCGATCATCGACGGCGTGCGCGAAATCTGTCCCTCCGTGCCCGTGGCCGTGCTGACCAACTCCACGCTCATGGCCGACGCGCGGGTGCGCGCCGAACTGGGCCGCGCCGACGCGGTGCTGCCATCCATGGATTCGCTGGTGGAGGCCGAGTTCCGGACCATCAACCGCCCGGCCCCGGGGCTGACCGCCGCCGGGGTGGCCGAGGGGCTGCTGGAGTTCGCCCGGGGCTACGCGGGCCGCGTGTTCCTGGAGGTGCTCCTGGCCGCGGGCATCAACGACTCCGAGGAGAATCTCGAACTGCTGCGCGCCTTCGTGGCGCGCCTCGGGCCGGATCGCGTGGACGTGGTGACCATGTCCCGCCCCGGGGCCTACGCCCGCGCCCATCCGGTGGACGCCGCGACCCTGGCGCGCTGGCGCGCCGCCCTGACCCCGGCGCATCCCGCGACGCGCCCTGCGGCGCATCGGGCCGGGGCCTCGACCGAGCCCAACGGGACGCGACTGCGCCACCAAGGCGTCGTGCCCGATGCGCGCCCCGCGTCGGAAACCGACCTCGCGGCCGCCACCGAGGCCGTGCGGATGTCCCTGGCGCGCCGCCCGCAGACCTGCGCGCAGATCGCCCGGGCCCAGGGGCTGGACGGGGCCCTGGTGAAAAATATCCTTGAAACCTTGCGCAAACAGGGGCATATCCGTGTCATCGAGTCCGGGGCCCCTGCCGCGCAGGCGGAAGGCGAGGCCCGGGACATCGGCTGTGAAGCGGACGGAAGGTTCTACGGACCGGTCCGATGAGGTGCACGGCAACACCCGGAAATTTTTCGCCAAGCACCCCGGTGCGCACGGCGCGGCCTCCCAGGCGCAGGCACTCCCCTGCCCCTGCGGCCGCGGCCGGAACGCCCGGACCCCTCCTTCCGATACGACGCCGTCACCGGATGGCCCGACGCTTGGGCCCGCCCCTGACCGGCGCCGCCGCGCTTCCCGCTCCGGCGGATGCGCCCAGGACCCCTCCCCGCCCACAAGCGCCCCAAGCGGCGGCGCATTGTCCGCGCCGATGCCACGCCGCATGGCGGCGGCCCGCGCGCTGCGCGCGTCCCGAACCCTTGCGCCCGCTTGCGGCGCTCCGGCCGAGCGCGCGCAAGTAGTCCGGGCACAGGCATTTTTTCCGCGCCGCGCCGCGTCCGCCGTACGGGTGCACGTGCCGACGCAGGCCCAGGCGACGGCTATTTTTCCACAATTTTCAACCCGAGGTATTGAATGACCAAGAAAACCAAACGCAAGATGTTCATCGCCGTGTTGCCCGGCGAAATGACGGAAGTCGCCCTGGCCGAGGAATCGCACGTCCAGGAATACTACGTGGAGATGTCCCACCAGCAAAAGACCAAGGGCGACATCTACAAGGGCACCATCCACAACATCGACACCTCCCTCCAGGCCGCGTTCATCAACTACGGCGCGGACAAGAACGGCTTCCTGCAGATCGACGAGGTCCACCCCGAATACTACCGCCAGGAGCACGACAGCTCCAAGCACCGCTTCCCGCTGATCCAGAAGGTGCTCAAGGCGGGCCAGGAAATTCTCGTGCAGGTGGTCAAGGAGCCCGTGGGCTCCAAGGGCGCGTTCCTGACCTCCTATCTCTCCCTGCCGGGCCGCCACGTGGTCATCACCCCTGGCCGCGATCTGGTGGGCGTCTCCCGCAAGGTGGAGGACGAGAAGGAGCGCGACCGGCTCAAGAAGATCATCGACTCCATCAAGTTCGATCCCGGCGTGGGCTGCATCGTGCGCACCGCCTCCATCGGCGAGGCCAAGACGCGGATCACCAAGGACGCCCAGATGCTCCGGCGGCTGTGGAAGGAGGTCCGCACCAAGGGCCGCGCGGCCAAGGCCCCGTCCCTGATCTACCGCGAGCCGGACCTGGCCACCCGCGCCGTGCGCGACTACCTCACCGACGACATCGGCGAGGTCTGGGTGGACGACGAGGCCACCTACGAGCGCCTCGCCAAGTTCGCGGGCGTCATCTATCCGCGCAGGCCCAACCTCGTGAAGCTGCACACCGACGCGGAGCGCACCCTGTGGGAGCGCTTCAGCCTGACCAGGCAGATCGAGCAGATCTACACCCGCGAGGTGACCCTGCCCTCGGGCGGCCGGCTGGTCTTCGACCAGACCGAGGCGCTCATGGCCGTGGACATCAACTCCGGCAAGATCGGCGGCAAGACCAATTTCCAGGAGATGGCCTACCGCACCAACCTCGAGGCTGCGGAAACCATCTGCCAACACCTGAAGCTCCGCGACATCGGCGGGCAGATCGTCATCGACTTCATCGAGATGCGCGACCCCAAGCAGTGTCGCGAGGTGGAAAAGGTCATGCGCAACGCCCTGAAGAACGACCGCGCGCGCCATGACGTGGGCAAGATGTCCAAGTTCGGCCTGCTCCAGGTCGTGCGCCAGCGCATGGGCACCAGCGCCCTGTCCGTGTCCACCGAGCCGTGCCCCTGCTGCAAGGGCTCGGGCATTCGCCGGAACATGGAATGGCAGGCCCTGCAGGCCATGAAGGAGATCCATCGGATGCTGCGGCGCAAGAACAAGCCCGAGCCCCAGGAGTTCTTCTGCGATCCGGAGCTGGCCGTCTACCTGCTCAACCACAAGCGCGCCATGATCGCGCAGCTGGAGCGGGAGTGGGAAGGCCACATCGTGATCACGCCCAAGTCGCCCAACTGACGGTTTCGCGCCCGGGGCCTCGGCCCCGGGCGCGTTTTTTTCGTGCGCCGCGCACCCGGCGCAATATCCCAGGGAGGCCCCCATGCCCCGCGTCCTGCTGCACCTGTGCTGCGGCCCGTGCTCCATCACGGTGGTGCGCGACCTGCGCGCCGAGGGGTTCGAGGTCACGGGCCTGTTCTACAACCCCAACATCCACCCCCTGCGGGAATACCTGCGCCGCCGCGAAGCCGCCCAACAGGCCGCCGAACGCATGGACCTGCCCGTGATCTTCAAGGACGCGGACTACGACCCCGTGCTCTGGCTGCGCGCCGTGGCCCACCGCGAGGCCAATCGCTGCTTCCACTGCTACCACCTGCGCCTGGAGTACGCGCGCGCCATCGCGGCCAACGGAAATTTCGACTACTTCAGCACCACGCTGCTCTACTCCCGCCACCAGCGCCACGACACGATCCGCGACCTGGGCCGCGACGTCGCCGGGCCCGACGCGGCCAGCGACATGGGGCCGCTCGCCGGGGATGGCCCGGACGCCGCAAGCGGAGCGCCCGCACCGGACGCCGCCGCGCCGCCAAAGAAAAAAGCCCGGCGCGCACCGGGCTTCCTCTACCGCGACTTCCGCTCGGGCTGGGCCGAGGGCATCGAGACCTCCAAGGCCTGGGGCCTCTACCGCCAGCAATACTGCGCCTGCCTGCTCTCGGAGTTCGAGCGCTACCAGGGCGAGCTCAAGCGCTTGTCCTGACGCGCCGCGCCTCACGCGCCGCCGACCCAGCCGCGCATCCGTCTTCCCGGCCCGCCCCCAAGCCCGTCGGACGTCCGGGGCCGCCACGCGTCGCCCAGCGGTTCCACCGCGCCGGACAGGGCGCGCACCGCCAGGTGCGCCGCGCCCCGCGCCACGGCCACCACGGCGTCGCCGTGCTCGAAAAATCGCTCGTCGCCCGCGCGCAGCACGTAGTCCGCCGCGTCCCCGGCCGCCGTGCACACCGCCTCGCCGCGCACGCAGGAAACCAGCACCGGCCCGTACACCGCCAGCCGCGCCGTGCATCCGTCCTCCAGCCGCAAGGCCTGCGCCCGGGCCCGGCCGCACAGGCCGCCGGCCAGCCGGTCGCCGAACCGGCCGCACAACCCGCCGCGCAACGCCCGGCACAGTCCCGCGCCCGCCCACGCCGACACCCGCGCGGGCCACGCCGGGCGGCACAGTCTCCACGCCGTTTCGGCCGCGCGCCAACGCGCATCCCGATAATCCCGCCAGTCCCTCGGCTCCCGCATCCCTCGGCCCTCCTGCTGCTCGTCGTTTTCCTTCAAGGACGGCCCCCACACCTACGTTTTTGTGGGTTTGCGGCCGTTCACGCCGCCCGGAGTTCGACGAAAAATCACCGGATGCCGGGCCCTGCGCGCGCTTCCAGAAGAGCAGAAAATCTGTTACCGGTACAGATACAGATTTCAAAAACACGAACCGTAACAGTCTGGGGACGGCATGAACGGGATACGGGGCCGGGAACGGCACAGGGACGAGGCGCACGGCGGGGCCAGGGCCGGGGAACCGGGTGCGGACGAGAGAACCACGGACGCGCGCCACGCGCCCGCCACCTTCCGCTACCGCCGCGTGGAACGCCACATCCTGGGCATGGTCGAGGACGGCGCGCTCGCGCCCGGCGATCGGCTGCCCTCGCTGCGCCGCCTCTCGCGCGCCCTGCGCGCCTCCATCTCCACCGTGTCCCAGGCCTACGTGGAGCTCGAACGCAAGGGCGTCATCGAATCCCGTCCGCGCTCCGGCTTCTTCGTGCGCCGCGACCTGCGCGAAAAGCCCGCGCCGCCCGCCGCGCCCGCGCCGTCGCTCTCCGCCAACCTCGTCAACCGCTCCACCCTGATCCGCAACGTGCTCGAAGTCGTGGGCAACCACGACATCATTTCCCTGGGCATGGCCAACCCCGACCCCACGCTCATGCCCGCCAAGGCCCTGGGCAGCCTCCTGCACCGGACCCTGCGCGAAGACCCCGTTCGCGCCATGGACTACGAGCCCATCGGCGGCAACACGGACCTCAAGCGGCACATCGCCCTGCGCGCCATGGAGGCGGGCATCCGCGTGCGGCCCGAGGAAATCCTGATCACCAACGGCGCGCTGGAGGCCATGACCATCGGCCTGCGCTGCCTGACCCGCCCCGGCGACGCCGTGGTCATCCCCTCGCCGTCCTACTACTGCTTCCTCCAGACCCTCGAACACCTCGGCCTGCGCGCCGTGGAGATCCCCTCGCACCCGGACGTGGGCGTGGATCCCGCCGATCTGCGCACCGTCCTGGACCGCCTCGACGTGCACGCCTGCATCCTTTCGCCCAACTTCAACAACCCCGACGGCAGCCTGACGCCCGACGACGCCAAGCGCGAAATCGTGCGCCTGCTCGGCGAGCGGAACATCCCCCTGCTCGAGGACGACGTGGTCGGCGACCTCTACTTCGGCGACCAGCCGCGGCCCACCACCTGCAAGACCTACGACACCAAAAACATCGTCACCCACTGCTCCTCGTTTTCCAAAACGCTGGCCTCCGGCTTCCGCGTGGGTTGGATGATCCCCGCCGGGTACATGGCCAAGGCCTTTGACATCAAAACCGTCACCAACCTCTCCACCGCCAGCCCCATGCAAATGGCCGTGGCCGCCTACCTGGACTCGGGCCGCTACGACAAGCACCTGCGCAAGCTGCGCCAGGCCGTGGGCGACGAGGCCGAAGCCATGCGCCTGCACGCCCAGCGGCATTTTCCCGAAGGCACCCGCATCTCCCACCCCAAGGGCGGCGCAACCCTCTGGCTCGAACTGGACCCGAAAATCGACGGCAGCCAATTCTTCCTGCGCGCCAAGCAATTGGGCATCGGCCTGTGCCCGGGCTCCATCTTCACCACCCAGGAACGGTTCAAGAACTATATCCGCCTGACCTGCAACGGCATCTGGAACCCCACCCGGGCCGCCGCCATCCAAACCCTCGGCTCCCTCGCCGCCGCCATGGCGGCGGAGTAGGCGGCCGGGCGGGCGGAAGGCGAAGAGCCGGGGGGAGGCGGGGAGATTTTTGAGAGCGCGTGGATGCCGGACGGGGTGGGGGCGGGCGCGGGAAGATCGGGAAAGATGGAGAGAGGGGCGAGCTTGCCGGGCTGCCGCCGCTTTGCGGCGGATGCGCCCTGGGCGTTCGGGAAAGAGGGGGAGGAAGCGACGATGCGGTGGGGGAGCGGGGGAAGGGCGCGGCTTGTCGGATTACGCGGCGACCGCGAAAGGGGACGGCGGCATTGCTGTCACGTCGGGCTGCCGCCCCTGCGGGGCGGATGCGCCCTGGGATGAAAAGCGCGTGGCGTCGGGAAAGGCCTTTTTTATCCGAATGCACAGGTAGTTACAGTTGGCGGCTTTTGCACCGTTCCCCTCTCCGCCTCTCCGTCGTCTCTCCCCACGCAACCCGCATGCGGCGCAGCCGCGAGGGCGGCGCGCCTCCGTCCTCCCGACCGTTCCCTCGCCCTCCGCGTCCGCGCCTGGCCACCCCGCAATTCCCCTTCGACCTTGTGCCGCGCAGCGCAGCGAAGCGGCACGCGGCGGCGTGCGAGCGTTCCTGGTCGGGGCGGGGCGGTCCGGGGGAGAGGCCGTCTTCGGCCTCGCGCCCGGACCGCCCCGCCCCGACCAGGGACTGTTCGTGCGCCACGGTAAACCCGGACCGACGCACCCACCTTCGCGCCACCCCGAACAGGGGGCCCGGGGGGGATGATCCCCCCCGGCGGGGCCTGGGGCAGCGCCCCAGCAGGGTCCGGGGCAGCGCCCCGGCCGGGGTCTGGGGCGGAGCCCCAGCCGGGTACGGGGCGGAGCCCCGCTCTAGTTCAGGTACCAGGCCCAGAAGGTATCGCCGACGAGGATGTAGAGCATGCCGCCGAGGGCGAGGAAGGGGCCGAAGGGCACGGCGGCCTGGAGGCCTTTGCCGGGTTGGGAGCGCATGGCGAAGAGGCCGCCGACGATGCCGCCGAGCGCGCCGACGAGGATGACGAAGGGCAGGGCGGGCCAGCCGAGCCAGGCGCCGAGCAGGAGCATGAGTTTGATGTCGCCGGTGCCGAGTCCTTCGACGCCGCGGGCGAGGCGGTAGCCGCGTTGCAGGAGCAGGAAGAGTCCTGCGCCGGCGGCCGCGCCGATGAGCGATTCCTGGAGGGGCAGGCCCAGGAGCAGGACGGAGCCGCAGAAGGCGAGGATGGCGCCGCCGAGGGTGAGGCGGTCGGGGAGGATGTAGCTGTCGAGGTCGATGAAGGCGGCGACGATGAGGATGCCGCCGATGGTCATGTGCACGAGGAAGGCGGCGGAGGCGCCGTGGGTGATGGCCAGGGCGCAGGCCCAGGCGCCGCTGAGGGCTTCGATGAGCAGGTAGCGGACGCCGTAGGGGGTCTTGCAGGCGGAGCATTTGCCGCGCAGCAGGATGTAGCTGAAGAGGGGGATGTTCTCCCACCAGGCCAGGCGGTGGTTGCAGACCGGACAGTGCGAGGGCGGGGTGACGATGGATTGTCCGACCAGGTAGCGGTGCACGCAGGCGGTGTAGAAGCTGCCGAGGATGAGGCCGAGCACGAGGGCGAGCCATTTGAAGGCGGGCGGCGCGAGGAGCGGTGCGAGGGCGGCTGCGGTCATGGGCTGGTTCGGGGCTGGAGGTGGTTGCGGGTTGGCGGGGTCTTGCGGGGTTGTGGCACAGGGGGGCGGTGCTGGCAAGCGGCGGCGCGGCGCGGGCCGATGGGGGAGGGCGGGATTACAAATTTGCTCATTCACAGCGTATCGGAATCATTCCGGATTGTTGCCGGTGCGTTGCCGCTGTCCGGCAACGGTGCGGGATTTCGGGGCATCCGGTGCGCGGCGCTTGGTTGCCAAGGCGCGCCCCTTAAGTATATGAAACGGGACGCGCCGGGCCGGTGGCCGTCCAGACAGCCCCGGAAACGCGCGAAAACCCGCATGGGGCAAGGCTTTTCCATTGCCTTGCAAGGCCCGGGAAAGGGGCGTAGACCCGACCCCCCGAGCACACGAACCACCAGCCCCCAGCACACCGCATGCCCAAACGCACCGACTTAAAGAAGATCATGCTTATCGGCTCCGGGCCCATCGTCATCGGCCAGGCCTGCGAGTTCGACTATTCCGGCACCCAGGCCCTCAAGGCGCTCAAGGAAGAGGGCTACGAGGTCGTGCTGGTCAACTCCAACCCGGCGACGATCATGACGGACCCGGTGTTGGCGGACCGCACGTACATCGAGCCCATCGAGCCCGAGACCGTGGCCAAGATCATCGCCAAGGAGCGGCCCGACGCGCTGCTGCCCACCCTGGGCGGCCAGACCGGGCTGAACACGGCCCTGGCCGTGGCCGAGATGGGCGTGCTGGACGAGTACGGCGTGGAGCTGATCGGCGCCACGCGCGAGGCGATCATGAAGGCCGAGAGCCGCGAGCTGTTCCGCGAGGCCATGGCCAACATCGGCCTGAAGGTGCCGAAGTCGGGTATCGTGCACAATCTCGACGACGTGCGCCGCGTGGCCCAGGAGATTTCCTTCCCGATCATCGTGCGCCCGGCCTACACCCTGGGCGGCACGGGCGGCGGCGTGGCCTACAACATGGAGGACCTGGAGGAGATCGCCTCGCGCGGCCTGGCGGCCTCCATGAAGACCGAGGTCATGCTCGAGCAGTCCGTGCTGGGGTGGAAGGAGTTCGAGCTGGAGGTGATGCGCGACAGGAACAACAACTGCGTGATCATCTGTTCCATCGAGAACATCGACCCCATGGGCGTGCACACGGGCGACTCCATCACCGTGGCCCCGGCGCAGACGCTGACGGACGTGGAGTACCAGCGCATGCGCGACGCCTCCATCGCGATCATGGGCGAGATCGGCGTGGAGACGGGCGGTTCCAACGTGCAGTTCGCGGTCAATCCCGAGGACGGCGAGATGGTGGTCATCGAGATGAACCCGCGCGTGTCGCGGTCCTCGGCCCTGGCCTCCAAGGCCACGGGCTTCCCCATCGCCAAGATCGCGGCCAAGCTGGCCGTGGGCTACACCCTGGACGAGATTCCCAACGACATCACGCGCGAGACCCAGGCCTCGTTCGAGCCGACCATCGACTACGTGGTCACCAAGATTCCGCGCTTCACCTTCGAGAAGTTCCCGGGCACGCAGGACTCGCTGACCACGGCCATGAAGAGCGTGGGCGAGGCCATGTCCATCGGGCGGACCTTCAAGGAATCGCTGCAGAAGGGCATGCGCTCGCTGGAAATCGGGCTGCCGGGGTTGGGCAAGGATTTCGCGAGGCCCGAGCAGAGCGTGGAGGATCTTCTGGCCGCGTCGCGCACGCCGCGCTCCACGCGGCTGCTGACCGTGCGCCGCGCCCTGGCCGCCGGGGCCACGGTGGAGCAGCTCTACGAGGTCACGCGCATCGACCCCTGGTTTCTGCGCCAGATCGCGGAGATCGTGGCCATGGAGGAGGAACTCAAGGGCTTCAGCCTGGAGCACTCCATCGGCGTGAACCCGGACACGGCGGCCATGCTGCGCCGGGCCAAGGAGTTCGGCTTCTCCGACGTGCAGCTGGCCTCGCTGTGGAAGAAGAGCGCGGCCGACGTGCGCGGCCTGCGCAAGGAGCTTTCCATCGTGCCCACCTACTATCTGGTGGACACCTGCGCCGCGGAGTTCGAGGCCTACACCCCGTATTTCTATTCCACCTACGAGACCGGGCGGGAGCTGACGCGCTCGGAGAAGAAGAAGGTCGTGATCCTGGGCGGCGGTCCCAACCGCATCGGCCAGGGCATCGAGTTCGACTACTGTTGCTGCCACGCGTCCTTCGCCCTGCGGGACATGGGCGTGGAGTCGATCATGGTCAACTCCAACCCCGAGACCGTGTCCACGGACTACGACACCTCGGATCGGCTCTATTTCGAGCCGCTGACCTTCGAGGACGTGCTGAACATCATCGAGATGGAGAGGCCGGACGGCGTGATCGTGCAGTTCGGCGGGCAGACGCCGCTGAACCTGGCCGTGCCGCTCTTGCGCGCGGGCGTGCCGATCATCGGCACCTCGCCGGACTCCATCGACCGCGCCGAGGACCGCGAGCGGTTCCAGGCCCTGCTGAACAAGCTGGATCTCCGGCAGCCGGCCAACGGCACGGCCATGAGCTTCGAGACCGCGCGCGCCGAGGCCGAGTCCATCGGCTATCCCGTGGTGGTGCGGCCGAGCTACGTGCTCGGCGGCCGGGCCATGGAGATCGTCTACGACTCCGAGGCGCTGGAGCGCTATTTCCGCGAGGCCGTGGGCGCCTCGCCCGAGCACCCGGTGCTCATCGACAAGTTCCTGGAGAACGCCATCGAGGTGGACGTGGACGCGCTGTGCGACGGCACGGACACCTACGTGGCCGGGATCATGGAGCACATCGAGGAGGCGGGCATCCACTCGGGCGACTCGGCCTGCGTGCTGCCGCCGCACACCCTGCCCGAGGCCGTGGTCGAGGAGATCCGCCGCCAGACCTGCGCCCTGGCCACGGAGCTGAACGTCATCGGGCTGATGAACATTCAGTTCGCGGTCAAGGACGGCGTGGTCTTCATCCTGGAGGTCAACCCGCGCGCCTCGCGCACCGCGCCGTTCGTGAGCAAGGCCACGGGCGTGCCCCTGGTGCGGCTGGCCACGCGCGTGATGCTCGGGGAAAAGCTCAAGGACCTGGACCCCTGGTCGCAGCGCCGCCGCGGCTACTACGCGGTCAAGGAGTCGGTCTTCCCGTTCAACCGCTTCCCGGGCACGGACGTGCTGCTCGGACCCGAGATGCGCTCCACGGGCGAGGTCATGGGCGTGGACCCGTCCTTCGCCCTGGCCTTCATGAAGAGCCAGCTCGCCGCGGGCGTGAACCTGCCGCACGAGGGCACGGTGTTCATCTCCGTGAACGAGCGGGACAAGAAGGCCGTGCTTCCGGCGGCGCGCATCTTCCAGGAGGTCGGCTTCCGCATCGTGGCCACGGGCGGCACGGCCGCGTTCCTGGCCGAGCACGGCGTGAACGCGGAAAAGGTGCTCAAGGTGCACGAGGGGCGGCCCAACGTGGTGGACCTGATCAAGAACCGCGAGATCCACCTGATGGTCAACACGCCTTCGGGCAAGAAGACCGTGCACGACTCGGCCATCCTGCGCCAGACCGCGCTGCTCTACGGGCTGCCCTACACCACCACGGCCGCGGGGGCCTGGGCCATCGCCCTGTCCATCCGCGAGCGGGGCGGCAACGGGCTCAAGGTGCAGAGCCTTCAGGAATACTACGGGCGGTGACCGCCGTCGAAACCCAACGGGAACCTCCCGGGACCCTCACGGACCAGCCATGAAAAAGGAATTCTGCGGCCTCTTCGGCATTCATAGCCACCCCGAGGCCGCGCGCATGGCCTATTTCGGCCTCTACGCCCTGCAGCACCGGGGCCAGGAGAGCGCGGGCATCGTCACCTGGGACGGCTCGCGCCACCGCGAGCAGCGCGGCATGGGGCTGGTGGCCGACGTGTTCAACGAACGCCACCTGGGCAAGGAGCTCAAGGGCGAGGTGGCCATCGGCCACATCCGCTATTCCACCACCGGCGTCTCCCTGATCCGCAACGCCCAGCCCTTCATGGTGCGCATCGGCGACCTGCACCTGGCCATCGCGCACAACGGCAACCTGGTGAACACGCCGGAACTGCGGCGCGAACTGGAGGCCGAGGGCTCCATCTTCCAGACGACCATCGACACCGAGGTCATCGTCCACCTCATTGCCAAGAACCTCAACGGCAAGGGGCTGGAGGAGGCCGTCAAGCTGGCGTGCGCGCGCATCAGGGGCTCGTATTCGCTGCTGATCATGGCCGACGACAAGATCATCGCCATCAAGGACCCCAACGGATTCCGCCCGCTCCTGCTCGGCCGCCTGGCCGACAGCTACGTGCTGGCCTCCGAGACCTGCGCCTTCGACCTGCTCGAGGCCGAGACGATCCGGCCCGTGGAGCCGGGCGAGATGCTCGTCATCGAGAACAATTCGCTGCGCTCGCTTTCCCTGGACCAGCCCGTGCGCCGCAAGCAGTGCATCTTCGAGCTCATCTACTTCGCGCGGCCGGATTCGAACATCTTCAACGAGAACGTCTACGAGTGCCGCAAGCGCATGGGCAAGGCCCTGGCCCTGGAGGCACCGGTGGACGGCGACTACGTCATGCCCTTCCCGGATTCGGGCATGTACTCCTGCGTGGGCTATGCCCAGCAGTCCGGGCTGCCCTTCGAGACGGCCATGATCCGCAACCACTACGTGGGCCGCACCTTCATCCAGCCCTCCCAGGAC
>JACCQO010000054.1 GCA_015709205.1 Desulfovibrionaceae bacterium | reverse complement strand
GAGGGACCTCTTTACAAAGAGGTCCCTCCCCTCCCCGCCTCCCCCCGGCTCTTCGCTCTACTTCTTCCCGCCCGCCAGGGCCTTGGCGGCGGTGGTGAGGATGCGGGTGGCGGTGGCGAGGGCGTGGCGTGGCGGTTCGGATTCGGGGGTGGGGGCCAGGGCGTGCAGCAGGTCCAGGGGAGTGTCGTAGTCGTCGGGGGTCAGGCCCTGGGCGCGGGCCAGGGCGGCGAGTTCCGGCGGCGGGGTGGCGGTGTCGGGCGGCGGCGGGGTTTTTTTGGCGAAGCGGCGCATGGGAGGGAGTGTAGCGTTGCGGGGGCGGCCTGCCAAATGCTTTTGGGACGCGGCGGGGCCGGAATTGTCCGAGTTTTTCCATGATTGTTCGATCAATCGGGGCCCGTGGCGCGCGGGGCCGGGCGTGGCGCGGCGGGCCGTGGCGGTGGTGCGGGAAAGTCCGACCGGAGCAGGGGCAATTGGACACGAAGGGTGGATTGATCTATGGTGGCAACGCAGAATCTTACGCCTTTTCGAGGCCCGTGTTGCACCGAGGGACGGGCCAGCGTCGCGGCCTCCGGCGGGTCTATCCGCCGGCACATTTTTTCCTGTCATGCGTAGGGAGGAGTACATGACGGTAGATACCACCATGCATGTGAGCGCGCCGGGCCGGAGCGCGGCGTATCTCGACTGGCTCCAGATGCTCACGGGCGCCGGGTTGATCCTGTTCATGTGGACGCACATGATCCTGGTCTCCAGCGTCATCCTGGGCGTGGGTGCGATGGATGCGCTGGCCTATTTCTTCGAGGCGACGGGTATGGCCCAGGTCGGCGGGCCGTTGATCGGCCTCGCGTTCCTGGTGCATTTCGCCTTGGCCGCCCGCAAGGTGCCGTTCCGTGTGGAACAGCAGAAGATCATCTGGAAGCACGCCAAGATGCTGCACCATCGCGACACGTGGCTGTGGCTGGTGCAGGCGGGCAGCGCCATGGTCATCCTGCTCATGGGCTCCATCCACATGTGGACGGTGCTCACGGACCTGCCGATTTCCGCGGCCAAGAGCGCGGCGCGCGTGCAGCAGTGGCAGTGGCTGCTTTTCTATCTCGTGCTGTTGCCGCTGGTGGAGCTGCACGTGGGCATCGGGTTCTACCGCATCGGCGTGAAGTGGGGCTTTATCCGCCGCGACAACCGGGCCAAGGGCGTCAAGTCCGAGAAGGTCTTGACGATCGTCTTCGTGAGCATTGGCGCGCTGACGCTGATCCGCTTCCTCACTCTGGGCTAAGGGGGATACCGCCATGCTGACGATTTATACCGATCTGCTGTGCATCGGCGCGGGGCTCGCGGGCGAGCGCGCGGCCGTGGAGGTGGCCGGGGCCGGATTCAACGTCATCTGTCTGAGCCTGGTTCCGGCGCGGCGGTCGCATTCCGTGGCCGCGCAGGGCGGCATGCAGGCCGCGCTCGGCAACGCGGCCATGGGCGAGGGCGATTCGCCGGACGTGCATTTCGCGGACACGGTCAAGGGTTCGGACTGGGGCTGCGACCAGGAGGTCGCGCGGCTGTTCTGCGACACCGCGCCCATCGAGATGCGGCGGCTGGCGTCCTGGGGCGTGCCCTGGAACCGCGTGGTGGCCGGGGTGCACACCTACTACAAGGGCGGCAAGCCGTTCGAGAAGGAGGAGAGGAAGGAGAAGGAGGGGCTGATCCACGCCCGGGCCTTCGGCGGCACGGCCAAGTGGCGCACCTGCTACGCCTCGGACGGCACGGGCCATTCCGTGCTCTACACCATGGACAACCGCGCGGCGCAGCTCGGCGTGGAGGTGCACGACCGCGTGGAGGCCATCAGCCTGATCCACGACGGCGGGAACTGCCTGGGCGCGGTGTGCCGCTGCCTGCGCACCGGCAAGCTGGTGACCTACATCAGCAAGGCCACGCTCATCGCCACGGGCGGTTTCGGCCGCATCTACCGCGCCTCCACCAACGCGATCATCAACGACGGCGGCGGGCTCATCGCGGCCATCGAGACGGGCGTTGTCCCGCTCGGGAACATGGAGGCCATCCAGTTCCATCCCACGGGCATCGTGCCCACGGACATCCTGGTGACCGAGGGCTGCCGCGGCGACGGCGGCACGCTGCTGGACGCGGACGAATACCGCTTCATGCCCGACTACGAGCCGGAGAAGGCCGAGCTGGCCTCGCGCGACGTGGTCGCGCGGCGCATGACCGAGCACATGCTCAAGGGCAAGGGCATCAAGAGCCCCTACGGCGACCATCTCTGGCTGGACATCCGCCACCTGGGCGAGAAGCACATCCGCACCAAGCTCCGGGAGGTGGACGAGATCTGCCAGTCCTTCCTGGGCATCGATCCGGTGCACCAGCTCATCCCGGTGCGGCCCACGCAGCACTATTCCATGGGCGGCGTGCGCACCAACAAGGACGGCGCGGCCTACGGCCTGTCCGGCCTGTTCGGCGCGGGCGAGGCCTCGTGCTGGGACATGCACGGCTTCAACCGGCTGGGCGGCAACTCCCTGGCCGAGACCGTGGTCGCGGGCGGCATCGTGGGCGGCAGGATCGCCGAGTTCCTGGCGGGCTGCGAGCTGGCCATCCGGACCTCGGTGGTCCGCGACCGGCAGGCGCTGGACGAGGAGCGCGTCAAGAATCTCGTGGAAAAGTCCGGCGGGTCCGAGAACGTCTACCAGGTGCGCGAGGCCATGTTCGACGTGCTCCAGGAGGTGGCCTTCATCTACCGCAACGGCAAGGACCTGGAGAGCGGCGTGGAGCGGCTCAAGGAGATCCTGGCGCGCGCGAAGAACGTGCGGCTGCGCTCGGGCGGCGTGGGCGCGAACCCTGAGTTGGCCTTGGCCATCAAGCTGCCGGGCATGGTCAAGCTGGCCCAGTGCGTGGTCTACGGCGCGCTGAAGCGCACGGAGAGCCGCGGCTCGCACACGCGCGAGGACTATCCGGAGCGCAACGACCGCGACTGGCTGACGCGCACGCTGGCCACGTGGCGGGAGGGCGCGGACGTGCCCACCCTGGACTACGAGCCGGCCACGCCGTCCTTCGAGCTGCCCCCGGGCGACCGGGGCTACGGTGGCGGCAGGATCATTCCCATGGACAACCCGCCGGCCGGGCCTGGCGCGGACAAGGAATAGGAGCGCGACATGCCCAGAAACCTGACCTTCAACATCTTCCGCTACAATCCGCAGGACCCCGCGTCCGTGCCGCACATGGACACCTTCGTGCTCGGCGAGACGGATTCCATGACCCTGTTCATCGCCCTGGGCCGCATCCGCGAGGAGCAGGACCCCTCCCTGCAGTTCGACTTCTGTTGCCGCGCGGGCGTGTGCGGCTCCTGCGCCATGGTCATCAACGGCCGCCCGGGCCTGGCCTGCAACACCAAGGTCAAGGACCTGCCCGCCGAGATCACCCTGCTGCCCCTGCCGTTTTTCAAGCTGGTGGGCGATCTGTCCGTGGACACGGGCACCTGGTTCCGCGAGATGTACCAGCGCGTGGAGTCGTGGGTGCACACGGAGCGCGTCTTCGACCCGGCCCAGGAAGAGGAGCGCATGGACAACGACACGGCCAACCGGATCTACGAGCTGGACCGCTGCATCGAGTGCGGCTGCTGCATCGCGGCCTGCGGCACGGCACGCATGCGCAAGGACTTCCTGGGCGCGGCCGGGCTGAACCGGCTGGCGCGCTTCCTCATCGACCCGCGCGACCAGCGCACCGAGCGGGAGTATTTCGAGCTGATCGGCAACGACCAGGGCATCTTCGGGTGCATGGGGCTTTTGGCCTGCGAGGACGTCTGTCCCAAGCGCCTGCCGCTGCAGGACCAGCTCGGTTTTCTGCGGCGCAAGATGGCGCTTTCCGTGCTGCCGTGGAAGAAGTAGTCTGAAGCAACCGCCGCCGGGTCCGCCCGGCGGTGTTTTCGTGCGGCCGGGCGCGTGGCGCCCGGGTCGCGCCGGACGCTGCAAAAGGAGAGCAGATGAAGACCATAACCACCCGGCAGGTCGTCGACGAGGTCGCGCGCCTGTGCATGGAGGCCAACCGCTACCTTCCCAAGGACGTGCGCGCGGCCTGCGAGAAGGGCCACGCCGAGGAGACCGGCGCGGCCAAGGAGATCTTCCGCCAACTGCTGGAGAACGCGGACCTGGCCGCGGACACCGGGCTGCCCCTGTGTCAGGACACGGGATTGGCCGTGTTCTTCGTGGACCTCGGCGACGAGGTCCGGATCGAGGGCGGCAACCTGCACGCGGCCATCGACGAGGGCGTGCGCAAGGGCTACAGGGAAGGGTACCTGCGCAAGTCCTCGTGCGACCCGTTCACGCGCGCCAACACCGGCGACAACACCCCGGCCATCGTCCATTTCGACCTGGTGCCGGGCGACGGGCTCACGATCCGGTTCATGGCCAAGGGCGGCGGCGCGGAGAACATGAGCCGCGTGACCATGCTCGCCCCGGCCCAGGGCTGGGAGGGCATCAAGAAGTTCGTCGTGAACCGCGTGGCCGAGGCCGGGCCCAATCCGTGCCCGCCCACGATCATCGGCATCGGCATCGGCGGCACCTTCGACTACGCGCCGATCCTGGCCAAGAAGGCGCTCCTGCGCAGGCTGGACGACACGCACCCCGATCCCAAGGTGGCGGCCATGGAGGCCGAGCTGCTGGCGGAGATCAACGGGCTCGGCATCGGGCCCATGGGCCTGGGGGGCGCGACCACGTCCCTGGGCGTGAAGATCAACGTGGCCCCGTGCCACCTGGCCAGCCTGCCCCTGGCCGTGAACGTGCAGTGCCACTCCTCGCGGCACATGGAGGTGACGCTCTGATGGCCGAATACCGACTCACCACCCCGTTGACGGACGAGGCCGTGGCCCAGCTCCAGGCGGGCGACGTGGTCTTTCTGACCGGCACGATCCACACGGCGCGCGACGCGGCGCACAAGCGGCTCATGGACGCCCTGGACAAGGGCGAACCGCTGCCCTTCGAGCTCACGGGCTCGGCCATCTACTACGTGGGCCCCTCGCCCGCGCCTCCGGGCCGCCCCATCGGCGCGGCCGGGCCGACCACGTCCTACCGCATGGACACCTACGCGCCCCGGCTGCACGCCTTGGGCATGAAGGCCTCCATCGGCAAGGGCAAGCGCTCCGCCGAGGTGAAGCGGGCCATGCAGGAGCACACCGGCGTGTACTTCGGAGCCACGGGCGGCGCGGGCGCGCTGCTCTCGCAGTGCATCAAGGCCGCGCGGGTCATCGCCTACGAGGACCTGGGGCCGGAGGCCATCCGCGAGCTGACCGTGGAGGAGTTTCCGCTGCTGGTCATCAACGACTCCCACGGCAACGAACTGTACGCCAAGCCGCAGGTGCCGGAGAAGTACAGGTAGGCTGGATCGGGGCGGCAGGGCTGACGAACGGTTGGATGTATTTAAAAGCTAAGGGCCGTCCCGTATGGGGCGGCCCTTTTTCAGTCGAGATGTTTTGCTAGCCAACGCACCTTATTAGGTCCGAAAACGGTGGGGCTACACGGGATACGTTTTTCTGAATCGGCGCAGGTTGCTGCAGAAGCCGAACTTATATTGCACATGCTGCCGGGCAGCGGATTGCGTCTCTCGCGTATCTACTCATGCCTGGACCGAGCGAAACATGCGCTATTCCGGATAGGCATCTTTGTAGGTCCGCCCATTGTGTGAAAACTCATAGTAGACGCGCATGAATTGTTTTGGGCACTTGTCACTGGTGAAAAAGTTCACACAGCCTTCCAGCAATATTTTCATGTCTGAAAAACTGTTCATGCTCCCATCCGGCGCGATGATCGCTTGTCCCAACCGCTTGCCGCAATACGTGCCGGTCTTCATGTTGTAGCAATGGAGATCCGCGTACACATAAGAGTTAGGATCACCCTCTATATACCCTCCCGCTTGGGCGGGGGCTGCAAGGGCCAGGGTCAGCAGGAGCGCCGGAGCGAGGTTCCGCAGGATCGGGAAAGGTATGGTCATGTTGTAGTCTTCCTTGTTGAAGGTGAGTGTGAGGCTGCCGAATTCGCACAATAGATAACAGGTAAGCATAAATCGGGCCACTCGCGCACGGGGCGGCCCGGCCTGGCCCCGCATTGATCATCAACGCACCGGAATAAATTATGAATTTGTGGACGGCCACGAGGGCCTGCGCCCGGACGCGACCTGGACGGCGGTGCGGCGCGGGAGGTCCGCCAACGGCGTTGCCGGTCGGTGCACGGCGGCCGCCGTCCGGTGCGCCGCGTGAACGACAGGTTCCGGCCCGTCTTTTTCGGTCGCCCGCGTAGGGCGGCTTCGGGCCATGCAACGCTGCATCGCCCACGAGGACATGGCCTGACGACCGGTTGCGCGGCATGACGACGAAAGGTCCGCCCCATGTGGGGCGGACCTTTTTCGCGGGGATGGCGAAACGTCTTCTCCGGCCCGGCCTCGCGCCGTGCGCGCCGGGGCCGGCCGCACGCTACTCGGGATAGGTTTGCGAGTAGTGCGACAGGCCGCGCCAGAAGTCGATCGAATAGCGCATCTGCTCCTTGGGGCAGACGCTATTGGCGTAGTAGCGCACACAGTCCTTC
Source organism: Desulfovibrionaceae bacterium (assembly GCA_015709205.1). GTDB lineage: Bacteria > Desulfobacterota > Desulfovibrionia > Desulfovibrionales > Desulfovibrionaceae > JACCQO01. Next base: position 13,098 of record JACCQO010000054.1, on the reverse strand, counting down.
AGGACCTCGTCCTTGCTTCCAAAGTTGCCCAGGTCGCCGTTTTCCCTGATGGTCCCGTGGCGGGAGTAGGTGCCGCAGTACTGGCCGGTGCTCCTGTTGGTGCACTTGACGTCCACGATCACTTCGCCGGGAGCGGGACCGCCCGCCAGGGCGGGGGTTGCCAGGGCCAGGGTCAGCAGGAGCGCCGGAACGAGGCGCCGGAGGAGCGGGAAAGGTCTGGTCATGTCGTCGCCTGCCTGTGTTGAGGGTGAGCGTGTGGTTGTCGAGCTTCCATGCTTGGATAGCAGAAAAGCACGAATCGGGCCACTCGCGTCCGGGGCGGAGAGGAGCGACCTCACATGGACCGGCAACGCGTTACAAATAAATGATAAATCCTTAAGCCGCGTACGGCCCCTGCGCCCGGACATGGCGCGGACACGGCCCGGGCTGCGGTGCGGCGTGGGAAATCCGCCAACGGAGTTGGCGCTCGGCGTTCGCGCCCGCCGCGGCCCCGCGTGGGCGGCGGGTTGCGGCCCGCCTTTTCCCGGTGGCCCGCGCATGGTAGATTCGGCCCATGCAACGCTGGATCGCCCACGTGGACATGGACGCGTTCTTCGCGGCCGTGGAGCAGCTGGACAACCCCGAACTGCGCGGCAAGCCGGTGATCATCGGCGGCGGCGACCGGGGCGTGGTCTCGACCTGCTCCTACGAGGCGCGCACGTTCGGCGTGCGCTCGGCCATGCCCATGTTCCGCGCGCGCAAGCTCTGCCCGCACGCCGTCTACATCCACGGCCGCTACGCGCGCTACGGCGAGAAGAGCGAGGAGGTCATGGCCGTGCTCGCGCGCTACACGCCGGTGCTGGAGCAGGCCTCGGTGGACGAGGCCTACCTGGACGTCACGGGCATGGAGAAGATCTTCGGGCCCATCGAGGAGCTGGTGGCAGCCCTGCGCGCCGACGTGCGCGCCGCGACCGGCCTGACCTGCTCGGTGGGTGCGGCCCCGGTCAAGTTCCTGGCCAAGATCTGCTCGGACCTGAACAAGCCCGACGGGGCCTACATCCTGCGGCCCGAGGCCGTGGACGATTTTCTGCGCGCGCTGCCCGTGGGCAGGATTCCGGGCGTGGGCAGAAAGGTGCTGGAGAAGCTGGCGAACTACGGCGTGCGCACCGTGGGCGACGTGCGCCGGTACGACGCCGCGTTCTGGGACCGGGTCCTGGGCAAGTGGGGCGTGGTGCTCCACGAGCGCGCCCACGGCATCGACCCGCGCGAGCTGTCCACCGAGTACGAACCCAAGAGCGAGAGCGCGGAGAACACCTTTTCGCGCGACACGCGCGACAAGGACGAGCTGCGCAAGTGGCTGCTGCTGCAGTCCGAGCGCGTGGCGCGGGGCCTGCGGCGCTACGGCACCGAGGGCCGCACGGTCACGCTGCGCATAAAATTCGCGGATTTCCGGTGCATCACGCGCAGCCGGACCCTGAACGAGCCCACGCGCGCGGTGCGCGTGATCTTCGAGACGGCCGCGGCCCTGCTGGAGGCCGAGCCGTTGCCCAGGAAGGTGCGGCTCATCGGCGTGGGCGTGTCCAACTTCGAGCGCGGCATGCGCCAGCTGCCGTTGGTGCCCGAGGCGGGCGAGGACCGCGACCGCGTGCTGGACGAAACCCTGGAGGCCGTGCGCGAGCGTTTCGGCAAGGCGGCCATCGTGCGCGGGCGGCTCTTCGGCTTCGACCCGCACCACGCCGGGCCCGGAGAGAAGGAGTAGGCGCCGGCGCCGCACCAGGGCGCCCCGCGGGCCCCTGCGAACGCGCGCAGTGCATGGGGGAAACGAAAACGCCGGGCGCAGGCCCGGCGTTTTTTTCGTGGCGGCGCGGCCGAAAACGGCCGCGCGGAATGGTGCTTCGCGGCCCTAGTTGGCCTTTTCCGGATAGAGCCTGAACCCCTGCGTGTCCGGGGTTTCCTGGCCCAGGGGGGCGATGGGCGCGGCCATGCGGCCCACGGTGTGCGCCTCGGCCAGGGCCGCGCTGGACGCGGCCAGCTTCTCGCGCTCCTCCAGAATCTCGCCGATGCGGTCCACCACGGCCGTGCCCGTGGCCCGGTCCAGGGTGAAGTACGTCTTGCCCGCCGTCACCGTGACCTTGGTCAGGCACGGCGTGATCGGCTCCAGGTCCACGGTGATCGGATACTCGTCCGTGGTCCCGCTGACCGTCAGCTCGCGGCCGTCCGTGGTCACGCCGGAGACCTTGATCTGCATGCCCGTCATGGCCTGCCTGCAGGCCTCCAGCACCTCGGCCTGGGGCTTGTCGAAGGACTTCTGCGCCAACCGGTCCATGGAATACTGCGCCCCGCTGGTCACGGCCCCGGCCGCGCCCAGGATCGGGGCCATGGCCCCGCATCCGGCCGTGGAAAGGCATGCGGTCGCCACCGCCAGGGCGACCAGGACGCCGGGAACAGAGAAACCGCCCTTGCGGCGGTCAAAGAAAAAGGACATCAATGATTCCCTTATTTTACGTAAGAATTTACGGGGGTCCGGGGCGCGCTGCACAGGCCCCTCCTTGCCGGTTCGCCCGGCGGCTCGAGGAAGGCCGCCGGGGCCCGGCGAATTCTGCGCGCCGGGCCCCGTGCGGCCGGAACTACGAAAGCGTCGGCGCGAGTTCGGAGCGCTGCTCCGCCACGCTGCCGTAGACCACGCGGTCCTTGTATTCGGCCTGCTTGCCCTTGTTGAACAGGGACACCGGCCGGTAGTAGCCCACGATGCGGGTGAAGACCTCGGAAGGCTCGCCGCAGGTGGGGCATTCGAAGTGCTCGCCCGTGATGTAGCCGTGCTCCTTGCACACCGAGAAGGTCGGGGTGATGGAGAGGTAGGGCAGCTTGGTGTTGGTGAAGGCCTTGATGATGAAGTTCTTCAGGGCCGCGGGATCGGCCACGGCCTCGCCCAGGTAGGTGTGGAACACCGAGCCGCCGGTGTAGAGCGGCTGGAGCTTGTTCTGGTGCTCCAGGGCGTAGAGCACGTCCTGGGTGGCGTCCACGGGCAGGGCCGTGGAGTTGGTGTAGTAGGGCGTTCCGTTGCCCGAGGCGCGGATTTCGGAATACAGGTTCTTGTCGATCTTGGCCAAGCGGTAGCTGGTGCCCTCGGCGGGCGTGGCCTCCAGGTTGTAGAGGTTGCCGGTCTCCTCCTGGAAGCGGGAGGTCAGGTCGCGCAGGTGGTGCAGGGTGCGCTGCATCAGCGCCACGCCCTGGTCGGTCTCGATGCCCTTGCCGAGCAGGTTCAGGCAGGCCTCGTGGCCGCCGATCAGGCCGATGGTCGAGAAGTGGCCCTTGTAGCCGTTGCGCAGGTAGCGCTTGGACCAGGGGAACAGGCCGCGCTCCAGGTTGTCGGAGATCAGCTTGCGCTTGAACTCCAGCGCGTCGCGCGCCAGCTCGGCGTGCTCGGTGACCATGTCCAGGAAGTCCGACTCGCCCTGGGCCAGATAGGCCAGCTTGGGCAGGTTCAGCGTGACCACGCCGATGGAGCCCGTGAGGTCGCCCGCGCCGAACAGGCCGCCGACCTTCTTGCGCAGCTCGCGCAGGTCCATCTGCAGCCTGCAGCACATGGAACGGACGTCCTCGGGATTGAGGTCGGAATTGATGAAGTTCTGGAAGTACGGGGCCCCGTACTTGGCCGTGAGCTTCAGGAGCCGGTCGCCGATCTCGCTGTCCCAGGGAAAGTCCTTGGTCACGTTGTAGGTCGGGATGGGGAAGGAGAAGATCCGGCCGTGGTAGTCACCCTGCTCCATGACCTCCAGGAAGGCCCGGTTGATCCACTCCATCTCCTTGACGTAGTCGCCGTAGGGGATGTCCGTGATCTGGCCGCCGATGATCGCGCCTTCGGAGGCGATGTGCTTGGGCGGCACGAGGTCGAAGGAAAGGTTGGTGAACGGGCTCTGGCCGCCCCAGCGCGAGGTCGTGTTCAGGTTGAAAACGAACTTCTGCATGGCCTGGCGGACCTGGTCGTAGGTCAGGCCGTCGTGGCGGATGAAGGGCGCGAGGTACGTGTCCACGTTGTTGAAGGCCTGCGCGCCGGCCCACTCGTTCTGCAGCGTGCCCAGGAAGTTGTTCATCTGGCCCATGGCCGAGTCGAAATGCTTGGCGGGCCCGGCGGCGGAGCGGCCTTCGAGGTTGAAGCCCTCCAGCAGCAGGTCGCGCAGCGACCAGCCCGCGCAGTATCCGGCCAGGCCGAAGGAGAGGTCGTGGATGTGGAAATAGCCGTGCGTGTGCGCCATGCGCACCTGCTCCGGATATTTCTCCAGCGCGTAGCGGGCCTGGATCGTGCCCGACAGGTGCAGCATCAGCCCCTGGAAGGAATGGCACATGTTCGCGTTCTCGGCCACGCGCCAGTCCGCCTTGGTGATGTAGTTGTCGATGGTCTCGGCAACGTCCAGGAAGGCGGCCTTGGACTCGCGGATCTGGCGGCGCTGCTCGCGATAGATGATGTACTTGCGCGCCACGTCGTACAGGCGCGACTCCATGAGCACCTGCTCGACCAGGTCCTGGACGGACTCCTGGTCCGGGACGTCGACGCCCTCGAGCTTGGCTTCGACCCTATGCGCCAGCCGCTTGGACAGCAGCGGGTCCTTGATGCCATTGGCCTTGAGCGCCTTGAGAATCGCGTTGGCGATCCGGTCCGTGGACCAGGTCTCCAGGCAGCCGTCCCGTTTGCAGATCTGCTTGGGCATTGTTCCTCCTGGGAGCTACGTATTGTTGCAGTCGCAGTTCGTGGCCCGCAGGCAAAAGGGCGCGGACCTCGCTGATGTCGTCGTCGTCGAGCAGGGGCACCACGGTGGTGCGGAAGGTGAACGTGCCGGGATTGGCCGCGGCCAGGGCGAAGATGCGCTCCATGTTGCGCCGGGCGGCCTCTTCCGTGACCTGTCCGCCGGCCAGCGCCGGATACTTGGCCCACGGCCCCTTCACGTCCACGTAGAATTCCCTGGCCAGACGGTCCTCGAGCAGCACCTCGACCACGTCGGGGAGCATGCCGTTGGTGTCCAGCTTCACGGGCAGGCCGAACTTGCCGAGGTCGCGGAGCATGGCGGCCAGGCCGTCGCAGACCGTGGGCTCGCCGCCCGTGACCACGATGCCGTCCAGCCACTGGGCGCGCTTGGCGATGTATTCCTCCACGAGCCGGCGCGGGAAGATCGGCATCCACTCGGGACGCCAGGCGATGTCGGCATTGTGGCAGGTCGGGCAGAGAAAATTGCAGCCGCCCAGAAACAAGACGCAGGAGGTGTGCCCCGTCCAGTCGCACAAACTGAAATGCTCGAAACCCCGCAACCGATCCCAGGCACTGCGCATGCGTCCTCGCCCCTTTTTGTTCCGGCCCGAAACAAACAAATCCACACTCCCACCCCCCCCGGAGTGGAACCGTGGCGCCCAGGCCTCGTCCCTTGTAATATTCTAAATAAACTCTAGAAAAAGTTTAACTTGCTGGCAACGGGTTCGAATCTACAGTATCAGGGCTTTTTTGTGAAGCGTGATTTTTGAAAAAGTGCAATGTTATTCCTTTGTTACTTGTAATGATTAAGAATTTATATTTCCCCCCAGACATGTCCCCAGGCCGGGCCCTTCAGGCCGAAAAGAGATGTGGAAAGGAAGCGAAACCCCCGTTTCAAGCGGGTTCCCGCTGCTGTCAAGGCCGGGAGGGGGCAAAGGTGTCATCTGCACGGCTGAAGAGAAATAACAATGTATCACAGCTTGTTGGAGTGGACGTAACAATGCAGTCACACTGTAGTGCAAGCAAGAAGTCGAGACTTTTTTTAAAGAAGTAGTCTCCGGTCCGGCGTTGTGACGGGAAATCGGTCCGGTAGAACCCCGGCCCGGCGCGCCATGGCGGTGTGTGGGCGAAAAATGAGCCCGTTCCGGCAGGTGTGGAAAACTGCACAAGTGTTCTTTGTATAGCATAACATGCCGTATTTTAATCAAATCCATTAACACCCCGCCGTCCCAGCCAATCTGTCCGTTCGGTCCGCAGAATGGAGCGGCGAAGAGCCGGGTGCGGGGGGAAGGGGAGGAACGTGGGTTGCGGCCGGGGAGGCCGCTCCGGGGGCGGGGGGCTCTTTTCTTGGCTGGTCGATCGCGGCGGGGCGGCTGCGCCAGACCCGCCGCGATCGAATGCCTGCGCAAAGAGCCCCCCGCCCCCTGCGCTGGGGTGACGCGGATGGGGAAGGCCGGAGGGCGCGGGAGGGCTGGGGAGGTGTGGAGGGCTGGGGAGTCGCGGGGTGGAGCAGTAGTCTTGATGAGAGCATGGAGTGCGAGGGGAAGGTTCCAAGGAGTACACGGAGGGCGGCGGCTGGAGGATGCGCCGGTGGCGTCGGATTTTTTGCGTTGTCGTAGGTGCTCTTTCGAGGGTTTTTCCTTATTGCCTCTTTTTTCCACAATTTTTTTCCACCCAGTGCCGCGCAGTGCAGCGAAGCGGCACGCGGCGGCGTGCGAGCGTTCCGGGTCGGGGGCGGGGTGGTTCGGGAGGGAGGCCGTCTTCGGCCTCGCGCCCGGGCCGCCCCGACCCGGGACTGTTCGTGCGTCGCAGTAAACCCGGAGCGCAGGCACCCGCCTCCGCGTCACCCCGACCGGGGGCCCGGGGGGGATGATCCCCCCCGGCGGGGTCTGGGGCAGCGCCCCAGCAGGGTCCGGGACAGCGTCCCGGCGGGGCGTGGGGCGGAGCCCCACCGGGGTTCGGGGCGGAGCCCCGGCTGCAGCGCCCGGGTCCGTCCGGCTATTCGGCCAGGTTGTCGGGCAGTCCGGCCACGAAGTCGCGGATCTCGTCGCGGACGCGGCGGTAGTGGGCGAGGGCTTCTTCCTCGGTGGCGGCGGTCTTGGCCAGGGTGGGCGGGTCGTCGAAGCCCTTGTGGACGCGTTTGACGGGCCCGGGAAAGAAGGGGCAGGTTTCGTTGGCGTGGCCGCAGAGGGTGACGACGTAGTCGAAGGTGGCGGCGGGCAGTTCGTCGATGGTCTTGGAGGACTGGCCGGTGGTATCGACGCCCGCCTCGGCCATGACGGCGAGCATCCAAGGGTTCAGGCCGTGTTTTTCGATGCCTGCGGAGTAGGCGGTGATCCGGTCGGCCTTGAGGCGGCGGGTCCAGGCCTCGGCCATCTGGCTGCGGCAGGAGTTGCCGGTGCAGAGGAAGAGGACGGCGATTTTTTCGGGCATGGTACGGACCTCCTGACGGTATTGTACCGGTGTTCGATGGCGGCCGCGTGGCGCCGACGCGGGGAAGAAAAAAGCCTCGACAGGCGATGGCGGCGGGGCTATTTCCGCCTGACGTCCGGCCCCGCCGGTGCGTGTGCCCCGACGCAGGCTTGGGGCACCGACCGTGTCTTTCGAGCCCGCAGGTTTGCCATGACCCCCGAAACCGCGCCGACCGTTTCCTCTTCCGGAGCGCCCACCCTGGCGCTGGTGCTGGCCATGGTCTTGTGGGGCAGTTCGCTGGTGGCCATGAAGATCGCACTGGCCGGGTTCGATCCGCTGACGCTGATGTCGTTGCGCCTTCTGGTGGGCGCGGCGCTGTTCCTGGCGATCTTCGGCCGATTCCGCACTGTCCATTACCACAAGGGCGACTGGAAGCCGATGCTGCTCATGGCGGCATTGGAGCCGTGCTGCTATTTCCTGCTGGAGACGCACGCGCTGGAGCTGACCACGGCGTCGCAGGCGGGCATGGTCACGGCCACGCTGCCGGTGATCGTGGGCGTGGGCGCGGTGCTCACGCTGGGCGAACGGCTTTCGTCACGCGCGTGGCTGGGGCTGGGGCTGGCCGTGGCCGGGGTGGTGCTGCTGTCGGCCACGGGCGAGGCCGAGGAGAACGCGCCCAACCCGCCGCTGGGCAATTTCCTGGAATTCCTGGGCATGGCCTGCGCGGCGGGGTACACGCTGCTGCTCAAGCGGCTTTCGGCGCGCTATGCGCCGCTGTTCCTCACGGCGGTGCAGGCGGTGGTCGGGTGCGTATTCTTTCTGCCCGCCTCGCTCCTGATGGGCGACGCGCTGCAGACGCATTTCAGCCTGCTGCCGACCCTGGCGGTGATCTACCTGGGTTCGGTGGTCACGCTGGGGGCCTACGGGCTCTACAACTTCGGCGTCAGCCGCATCAAGGCCTCGTCGGCCGCGGCCTACACCAATCTCATTCCCGTGGTCACGCTGGTCATGGGCATCACGCTGCTCGGCGAAAGCTTCACCACGCCGCAGTTCGCGGCCTCGGGCCTGGTGATCCTGGGCGTGTGGCTCGGGCGGCGGGGCTGATCCGCCGCCAGGGCCGCGCTTCCCCGCGCCGCGCCTTCCCTTCTCCCCGTCCCTACGCCCCGTAGAGCGCGCCGAACTTGGCGTCCAGGTAGTCGGCCAGGAAGTCGGCGCTGCGCTCGGTTCCCGTGGCCTCGCGCACCAGGTCGCGCGGCAGGTGGCGCATGCCGTGGCGGTGCACCTTGTCGCGCAGCCAGTCCAGCAGGGCCTGGAACTCGCCGCGCGCGAAAAGGCCCTCCAGCCCGTCCGGCTCGCCCGGGGCCAGGTCGCGCGCGGCCGCGGCGAAGAGCTGCGCAGCGTAGACGTTGCCCAGGGCGTAGGTGGGAAAATAGCCCACCAGCCCGGCGGACCAGTGCACGTCCTGCAGCACGCCGTCGGCGTGGGTGGCCGGTTCGACGTCGAGGTAGGCGCGCATGCGCTCGTTCCAGGCCCCGGGCAGGTCGGCCACGGTCAGGTCGCCGCGCAGCAGGGCCAGCTCCAGCTCGAAGCGGAGCATGATGTGCAGGTTGTAGGTCACCTCGTCGGCCTCCACGCGGATCAGGCTCGGCTGGACCTCGTTGACCGCGAAGTGCATCTCGTCGAGGTCCACGTCGCGCAGGGCCTCGAAGGCCAGTTGCGCATCGGCGTGGAAAAAGCTCCAAAAGCCTCGCGAGCGCGCGACCATGTTCTCCCACAGCCGCGACTGGGACTCGTGGATGCCCAGGGACACGGCCTCGCCCACGGGCGTGCCCCAGTGCTCGGGGGCCAGGCCCAGTTCGTAGAGCGAATGCCCGGTCTCGTGCACCGAGCCGAAGAAGGCGGCGTTGAAGTGGCGCTCGTCGTAGCGCGTGGTGATGCGCGCGTCGCGGGGACCGATGGACGTGGAAAAGGGGTGCGCGGATTCGTCCAGCCGCCCGGAGGCGAAGGAGAAGCCGAGATATTCGATGACCCGGCGGGAAAAGGCGCGCTGCGCGGGCACGGGAAAGCGCCGGGCGATGGGCGAGCCCTCGCTCCCGGCGTGCGTCGCGCCGGGGAGCGGCGCGCGCCAGGCGGACGAGCCGCGCAGCCGGTCCAGCAGCGCCACGATGCGCTCGCGCAGGGCGGCGAACACGGGCTCGATGTCCGCGGCGCGCTCGCCGGGCTCGTACTCCTCCAGCAGCGCGTCGTAGGGCTCCACCTCGTAGCCCAAACATTCGGCCTGCTCGCGCCGGAGCGCCAGGACGCGCTCCAGGTGGGGCCGGAACCCCTCCCAGTCGTTGGCCGGGCGCGCGCTTTCCCAGGCGGTCTCGGCCTCGGCGCAGGTGCGCGCCAGCTCCACGGCGAGGCGCTCGGGGATGCGCGTATCGCGGTCGAAGGCGCGCCGCCACTCGCGCACGTTGACGGCCTCGACCGCGAGCGGGTCGCGCACCAGGGCGGCGCCGTCAAGGGCGGCCAGGGCCTCGCCGCGCGCGGGGTCCGTGCGCCGCCGGTGCACAAGACTGGTGAGCCGGGCGGTCTGCTCGGCGCGGTGCGGATGCGCCTCGCGCGGGATCATGGTCCGTTGGTCCCAGTAGAGCAGCGCCAGGGCCGAGCCCAGGTGCGCGGTCTCCAGACTGTGTTCGCGCAGAAACGCGTAGGCTTGTTCAGGCTTCATGAAGGACGTTGGGGGGTTGCGGGTTGGACCTCGTTCGTTGCCCTTGCCGGCGCGCGCCAGGGCAGGCGCCGCGCGTCAGTGCATCAATGGCGTCAGTGCGTCAGGATGGGCCACCGGGGCCACAGCGCGCCAACGCGCACGGCGCGAGGATGCGCCCAGCGCGGGCCGACATGGCATGACGACATTAAACCAGAAAATCTATAATTCCATCGAACGACAAAAATCAACGCGCGAGACGCATTTCAATCATTTTTCGCGGTAGTTCGGCAAATCAGCCCTCCAGGCCGCGCGCCACGGCGTAGCTGAGCAGGGCGCAGGGCACCGCGCTCACGGACACGCCGCGCACCAGGGACGCGCCCATGGCGTCCAGCGTGGCCGCGCTCACCGCGCCGCCCACGCCCGCGCGCCGCGCGAACACCGCCAGCCCGTCCAGCCCGCCCGCCGCGTCCGGGCCCGCGCCCTCGGCATAGCGCACGGCGCAGGCCCAGCCCGGGCGGCCCGTGCTCGCGGCAAGGCCCACCAGGTCCACGCCGCCCTCGCGGTTGCGCGCGTAGCGCAGGCTCGGGCCGTAACCCGCCGCGTGCCACTGCGCAAAGAGCGCGGTCTCGGCCACGCGGCCCACGGCCTCGCCCGCGCCCTCCACCGCGCCGAACAGCGCCGCGCGCATCCACGGCGCGGCCACGTAGACCTTGAACGGCGCACCGCGCATCTCGCTTCCGCGCTCGTCCACGCGCAGCACGCGCGAGGCCAGGAAGGCGTCCTCCAGATAGTCCAGGCAGCGCCGCGCCGCCGCCGCGGTGCACTCGCAATCGCGGCCCAGCTCGGCAAAGGTCGTGGTCATGCCCGTGCGCCAGGCCACGGCCGAAAACACGCGGACGAGCAGCCGCGAATCGCCCACCCCGTAGAGCCCGGGCAGGTCCGTGCGGAACACCGCGTCAAAGGCCTCGCGCAGTTGCCGGTGCGTGGGACGTCCGTTGCCTCCATTGCCCCCGAGCACGCAGCCCAGGGACGCGGGCGCGCCGTAGTTGGCGTAGCCCAGAAATTCCCGGTTCAGCCCGTCCATGTCGCGGACGAAGAGCACCGGCCCGCCCGCCTCGGTGCGGTGGCCCAGGAGCCTGTCCTCCAGCGCGCGCCCGCGCAGCCAGTCCGCGAAGGTCGGATGCGGCGCGGCCACGGTGCGGAAGGCGTCCGCCCCGGGCGCGAGCCCGCCGCGGCCGCCCGGCACCACCGAGGCCGCCGCCGCCACGCGCGCCACGCCGGGCAGCCCGCCGATCGCCGCCAGGGTGCGTTCCCAGTCCGGCAGGCGGTGCGCGTCGTCCAGCAGCACGGTCATCTCCGCGTCCGGCGCAAGCCCCAGCCCCTGCGCGCACAGATCCAGCAGATCCAGCGGCCCCAGGGCCGCGAAGACCGGGTCCGCCGCGCAGATGTACACGATGGAGCGCGGGTCGTCGCCCGCGTCCAGCCGACCGCGCACCGCGCCCAGCAGCGCGCCGGTCTTGCCCGAGCGGCACGGCCCGGCCACCAGCACCGGCCCGCCCGGCTCGCCCAGCCTGCGCGCCAAGGCGCGCGCCGCCGGGGTGTCCGGAGCCGCGCCGGGACCGTGCCGGCGCCCGGCCCACCAGGGGTTGTCGTAGACCAGAAGCCTGAGCGCCTCTTCGCGTGCAATGCGCATCGCCGCCTCCTTGGCGTTGTCCCCTCGCCCGTCGCGTCCGCGAAACCAAAGACACGGGACCGCCGAAGCCATCCCTGGCGTAGCCTGTACCACATTCACCCATGGCCTAAAAGACCGTCGTGCGACGAAATCGCCACGCCCCCGCCTTTGCTTTTCCACGGAAAACGGTCACAAGAACCCATGCCGCCCGACCGAGATGCCGCCCCCGACGCCCGCCCCTCCGGGCCCGGCCGCCCGCTTCCCCGCGATGCCCAGCTCTTCGCCTGGCTGCTCTACGACTGGGCCAACTCCGCCTACGTGACCACCGTGGCCGTGGCCGTGCTGCCCGCCTACTTCGCCGCCGCCGTGGTCCCGGCCGACGGCTGGCCCGTGCTCGGCGCACGCCTGTCCGCCACCACCCTGTGGGGCTGGGCCGTGTCCGGCTCGGCCCTGGCCGTGTTCCTGCTCGCCCCGTTCCTCGGCGCGGTGGCCGACTACGGCGGCCTGCGCCGCCGCTTCCTGGCCCTCTTCTGCCTCGCGGGCAGCGCGGCCGCCACCCTGCTCGGCGCCATGGGCCCCGGCGACGTGGCCCCCACCCTGGCCCTCTTCATCATCGCCCAGATCGGCTTCACCGGGGCCAACGTGTTCTACGACGCCTTCCTGCCGCACGTGGCCGCGCCCTACGGCCCGGGAGCCATGGACCGCATCTCCGGCCGCGGCTTCGCCTGGGGCTACGCTGGCGGCGGCCTGCAGTTCGCCGCCAGCCTCGCGCTCATCGCCGCGCACGACGCCATCGGCATCTCCGAAGGCCGCGCCGCGCAGATCGCCATGACCTCGGCCGGGCTCTGGTGGGGCGTCTTCTCCCTCTGGACCCTCGCGCGCCTGCGCGAACCCGGCGCGACGCCAGGCACGACCGGCGGCCCCGCCGCGCGCCCCGGCTTCGCCGCCCTGGCCCGCCACGGCTTCGCGCGCATGCGCGCCACCACCCGCGCCGTGCTGCACGACAGGCCCCTGCTCGTCTTCCTCGCCGCCTTCCTCTTCTACAACGACGGCATCCAGACCATCATCAGCATGGCCACCATCTATGGCAAGCAGGAACTCCGCTTCTCCACCGCCACGCTCATGGCTACCCTGCTCATGATCCAGGTCGTGGCCGTGGCCGGGGCCGAGATCTTCAGCCGCCTGGCCGCGCGCCTGGACGCGCGCCGCGCGCTCATGGCCGCCCTCGTGGGCTGGTGCGCCGTGAGCGTCTACGGCTACCTGCTCACCCGGCCCTGGGAATACTTCCTGCTCGGCGCGGCCGTGGGCGTGGTCATGGGCGGCTCCCAGGCGCTCTCGCGCTCGCTCTTCGCCGCCATGATCCCCGCCGACCGCTCCGCCGAACTCTTCGGCTACTTCTCCGTGGTCAACAAATTCTCCAGCATCGCGGGCCCCGCCCTGTTCGCGGGCTTCGCCGCCACCATGGGCACCGCCCGCCCCGCCATCCTCGCCCTCTCCGCCTTCTTCATCCTCGGCCTCGTCCTGCTCGCGGCTTTGGGGCGGATGAAGAGCCGGGGGGAGGCGGGGAGGGGAGGGACCTCTTTGTAAAGAGGTCCCTCC
>JACCQO010000119.1 GCA_015709205.1 Desulfovibrionaceae bacterium | reverse complement strand
GCCCCCCCTCCACCCCTCTCCACCCCCAGAAACTTCTGGTTGGATGAGGACGGGGGCGACTGTCGGGACCGCGTGAATGCCGGACGGGGTGGGTGCGGGCGCGGAAAGAGCGGGAAAGATGAAGATCGGAGCGAGCTTGCCGGGCTACCGCCGCCTTTAGCGGCGGATGCGCCCTGAAGGGCGGGAAAAAGGAGGAGGAGGCGACGCGCCAGTTGAGTGCAAGCGGGGGAAAGCCGTCACGCCGCCGGAGCATGCGGCGACCGGAAAATGAGTGCAGCCGCAAGGCCAATGGCAAAAAAACTGTACCTTTTCTTGCGGACTGTTTTGGATAGGGTGGCGCTGACGCCATGAACGACAAGAAAACCGACAGACAACCACGGCCGGACGCGGCCGCACCGTCGCAAGGCCCCGCCGGGCAAGGCGGCGCGCTGGGCCGCGCGTTCCGGCAGGCGCTGCCCATCGTGCTCGGCTACGTGCCCGTGGGCTTCGCCTACGGCGTGCTGGCCCAGAAATCCGGGCTCTCCACGGCCAACACCCTGGCCATGTCCCTCATCGTCTTCGCGGGCTCGGCCCAGCTCATCGCCGTGGGCCTGTTCGCGGCCATGGCCTCGCCCCTGTCCATCGTGCTCACCACCTTCGTGGTCAACCTGCGCCACCTGCTCATGTCCGCCGCCCTGGCCCCGCACCTGCGTTCCTGGACAAAAGCGCAGATCGCGGCCCTGACCACCGAACTCACCGACGAGACCTTCGCCCTGCACATCGCCCGCTTCGCCGGGCGCAAAACCGCAGCGCAGAACCGCAACAAAATATCGGACAGCAGCAACCCGCAACCCCCCGCAGAGGTCGCCGCTTGCGGGGTTGAAGTGGACACTGTCGCGACAAATACCGCAACTCCGTCGCTTGCGGACTCGGCCAAGATCGCAACCATTACGACCCTGGTCCAAACCCCGGACAGGGCCTCATTCCAGACCCCTGGCCAAGCCCCGGACCACCCCGCCCCCGCGCCGACCTCGCCCGGATCGGCAGCGTGCCCGCGGCTGGCCGGACCGCTTGTACGCATCGCCCCGCGGATCGGAGCAGTCGACCCGCGCCTGGCGCTGGACACTCCGGCCGGTCCATCCGCCCGCGCCGGTGCCTGGCCCATGGTCCCGCCGTCGGGCGCGCCTGCCGCAGCCACTTCCGGCCCGACTGGTTCCAGTCCGGCTGGTCCCGGCCCCGCCGGTTCCGACAAGGCCGAGATGTTCTGCGTCAACCTGATTTCCCAGACGTCCTGGGTGGCGGGCACATGGCTGGGGCTCGTCTCCAGCGCGCTGGTCGCGGACGTGCGGCCCGTGGGGCTGGACTACGCGCTGCCCGCCATGTTCCTGGCACTGCTCGCCATGCAGCTGCGCACGCGCACGCACTGGCTGGTGGCCGGGGCCGCCGGATTCGGGTCCGTGGCCCTGCTTGCGGCGGGCGTGGACCGCTGGAACGTCATGCTCGCCACGGTGGCCGCCGCCGCCCTGGGAGCCGGAGTGGAGACATGGACCAAAAGACGATCTTCCTGACCATCTGCGCCATGGCCGCGGTCACGTATCTGCCGCGCCTGCTGCCCGCGTTGGCGCTGTCGTCGCGGCGGCTGCCGGAATGGGTGGAACGCTGGCTGACCTACGTGCCCGCCGCGGTGCTGGCCGCGCTGCTCTTCCCGGGCGTGCTCGCGCCGCACGGCGCGCCGGACGTCTCCGGCGACAACCTGTTCTTCTGGGCCGCGCTGCCCACAGCCGCCGTGGCCCTGGCCACCCGCTCGCTGTTCCTCACCGTGGCCGTGGGCATGGCCATCGTCGCCGCCGCGCGCCTGCTGGGATTCTAGGCGGCGGGCGCCTGGAAGCGAAGAGCCGGGGGGAGGCGGGGAGGGGAGGACCCTTTTTCGGCGAAAAA
>JACCQO010000053.1 GCA_015709205.1 Desulfovibrionaceae bacterium | reverse complement strand
GGGGGAGGGAACCCCTTTTTTCGCCGAAAAAAGGGGTTCCCTCCCCCCGCCTCCCCTCGGCTCTTACGCCTCTCCGCCGCCCCGCGCGAAGGCGAGTCGGGCGACGGTTTCGAGGACTTCGCGTTTCTTGAAGGGCTTGGCGAGGTAGGCGTCGCAGCCCGCTTCCAGGCAGCGGCGTTGTTCGTCGGCCATGGCCATGGCCGTGGCGGCGACGATGGTGGTGCGGTGGCGGGACGGGTCGGCGGCCTCCATGCGCCGGATGCGCCGGGTGGCCTCGTAGCCGTCCATGACCGGCATCTGCATGTCCATGAACACGAGGTCGTAGGCCTGGCTTTCGGCCATGCGCACGGCCTGTTCGCCGTTGGCGGCCACGTCCAGGTCGTGTCCGGTCTCCTTGAGGTACAGGCGCATGAGTTCGGCGTTGGACCTGGAGTCCTCGGCCAGGAGGATGCGCAGGGGGCGGCCGGATGCGCCGGGCGGTGGGGGCGGCGCGGGCTCCGCGTCGTGCGGGGCGTGGTCCAGGGCTTCCTGCAGGCTGCGCGAGAATTCCTGGGGCGTGGGCGGTTTGGTGAGCACGGCGTCGGCAAGGGGGTCGTGCGGTTCGCTTTCCATGGCGTGGGCGTAGGTGGAGACGAGCAGCACGGTGCGCGCGTCCGGGTGCAGGCGGCGGATTTCGCGCGGCAGGGAGCCGCCGTCGGGCGGCGGCAGGGGGTGGTCGAGGACCACGAGGTCGAAGGGGCGGTCCGCGGCCTGGGCCTCGGCGAGCAGGGTCAGGGCGGTGGAGGCGTCGCCCGCGGCCTCGGTGCGCACGGCCCAGTCCATGAGCATGGCGGCGGTGGCTTCGCGGGCGGTGGCGTTGTCGTCCACCACGAGCACGCGCAGTCCCTTGAACCGCTCGGGCGCGGGCTGGGGCCGGGCCGGGGACGAGGCCTGGCCCGCGCGCACGGTGAAGCGGAAGGTGGTGCCGCGGACGGCGCCGCTTTCCACCCAGATGCGTCCGCCCATCATTTCCACGAGGCGGCGGGAGATGGCCAGGCCCAGGCCGGTGCCGCCGTGGGCGCGGGTGGTGCTGGCGTCGGCCTGGGAGAAGGGCTCGTAGATGGCGTCGGCCTTTTCGCGCGGGATGCCGATGCCCGTGTCCGAGACCCAGAACATGAGGAAACCGGCGTTGTCGGGCGCATCGACCACGCGTTCCATGCCCACGACGACTTCGCCGACGTTGGTGAACTTGACGGCGTTGCCCACGAGGTTGACGAGCACCTGGCGCAGCCGGGTGGGATCGCCGGAGACCAGGGCGGGCACGGCGGGCGAGACGCGGCAGACGAGTTCCAGGCCCTTGCGGTGCGCGGGCACGGCCAGCACGCGGGCCACGCCGTGCAGGACCACGCGCGGGTCGTATTCGATGTCCTCGAGTTCCAGGCGGCCGGATTCGATCTTGGAGATGTCCAGCACGTCGTTGATGAGGTCAAGGAGCAGTTCGCCGGAGGAGCGCAGGATGCGGGTGTAGTTGCGCTGCTCGCGGGAGAGCGGGGTTTCCCAGAGCATGTCGGCCATGCCGAGGACGGCGTTCATGGGGGTGCGGATCTCGTGACTCATCTTGGTCAGGAACTGGCTCTTGGTCACGTCGGCGGCGCGGGCCGCGTCGCGGGCGCGGGCCAGCTTGCGGGTGACGGACATGCCGATGAGTCCGGCGAGGATGGTGGCGGCCAGGGCGATGGAGATGTTGACGTTCTGGATGCGCTTGACCCCGCCGAGGTAGTCGTCCTCGGGCAGGTAGATGCCGATGGCCCAGGGCCACTGCGGGTTCTTGAACGGCGCGAACATGGCGTGGTAGGCCTCGCCGTCCAGGTCGAAGGTGGTGAACACGGGGCCGCTGAGCAGCCCGCCGCCGCCGGGGCCCAGGGATTCGTAGGCCTTGCGGCAGATGGGGTCCTCCAGCTCGGAGATGCGCGCCAGGCGCAGCTTGCCGGTCTCCTGGGAGGGGCGGCGGATCTTGTCCAGATTGGGGTAGGCGATGACGTCGCCGTTGCGGTTGACGATGAAGGCCAGGCCGTGGCGGCTGATCTTCAGGCGCGCGATGAAGTCGGAGAGTTCGGCGATCTCGATGTCCACGCCGATGACGCCGCGCAGGCGGCCTTCGGGGGTGTAGACGGGCGTGGCCGTGGTGATGCCGGGCTTCTGGGAGGTGAAGAAGACGTAGGGGTCGGTCCAGATCAGGCGGCGTTCCTGCACGGCTTTGCGGTACCAGGGGCGCTGGCGCGGGTCGTAGGTGTCCAGCGGGTCCAGGGCGCGTTCGGCGGAGCGGCCCGTGCTGTCCTTCCAGATCAGGGACACGGTGCGGTCGCCCCCGGCGGTGGAGATGATCTTGGTGAAGAAACCGGCCGGGTCGCGCTTGTTGTAGCGCGAGGCCATGACGAAGGCGCCGTCCTCGGTGCCGTAATAGATGGCGGAGAACTGCGGATAGACGGCCATCTGTTCGTAGAAGTACTTCTCCAGTCCCGCGGCGTCCTCGCTGTCGACGATGTTGCTGTCCGCCAGGCCGCGCGTCAGGCGCGCGGCGTCGCGCGCCGGGATGAGGTGGCTTTCGGACTTGTCGATGGTGTAGGAGGCGATGTTGGCCATGATGTCGTGGGCATGGCGCAGCAGGGCGTGGCGCGTGGTCAGCGCGGAAGTCAGTAGGATCACGGCCGACAGCAGCAGGATCAGCCCGGAAAAGGCGCCCACGATTCCCCATTTCGGCAGTTTCATTGCGGCTCTCCCCGGCGCGTGGCGGCTTCGTGCTTGTCGGCGGGTGTGGCGCCCGCTGCGGGCCCGGCTGCGCGCGCGCCCGTGGGGTGCGGCTCCACGTGCACGACCACGTCCACGACCACGGCCTCTCCGTCCACCAGGCGGCGCTTGACCGCCTCGGCGATGTCGTGGCCCTCGGCCACGGTGATGTCCGGGTCCACCTCCAGGTGCAGGTCCACGATCAGGTGCGACCCCAGGAAGCGGCTGCGCAGCGCGTGCACCCCGAGCACGCCCTCCACCTCGCAGGCGGCCCTGGCCAGGCGGTCCACGGTTTCGCGGCCCGCGCCCCGGTCCGCGAGCTGGGACAGGGCGGGCCAGGCGATGTCCAGGGCGGCCTTGAAGATGAACAGGCTCACGGCCACCGCGCCGGCGCGGTCCACCCACCACAGGGACGGGGCCAGGGCAGCCGAGCCCGCTGCGAGCATGGCCGGGATGGAACTCACGGCGTCGGAGCGGTGGTGCCAGGCGTTGGCCTGCAGGGCCTGGGAGCCCACGCGCTTTCCGGCGGCCGCGGTCCAGCGGTAGAGCCACTCCTTGACCACGATGGACAGGGCCGCGGCGGCCACGGCGATCAGGCCGGTGCGGTGCGCGCCGCCGTCCGGGGCCAGGAACGCGCCGCGCACGATGCCCACGGCCACGCCGAACAGCGCCAGCCCGATGCCCACGGTGATGATGGTCTCGATGCGGCCGTGGCCGTAGGGGTGCGTCTCGTCGGGCGGACGGTTCCAGAGCCGGGCCCCGGCGAGTACGGCCACGTCCGTGGCCAGGTCCGTGAGGCTGTGCACGCCGTCGGCGACCACGGCCCGGCTGGATCCGGCCAGGCCCGCGCCCACCTTGACGGCGGCCAGGACCAGGTTGATCACGAGGCCGACCCAGGTGACGCGCAGCAGCGGACCGAGGTCCTGGGCCGCGTAGCACGGGCCGTCGTCGGGGTGCGTTTGGCGATGGGGCATGGGGTGGATTCTAGCAGAATGCGTCAGGAAATCGAGCTTTGAAAACAATTATTGCCGCGGCCCTGGAGGGGGGGGCGGCACGTCCGCAACGTCCGGGGCGTCCGCCAGGCCCAGTTCGCGCGCAAGGCCCGAGAGGTGCGCGGCGTAGCGGCGCCAGCGCCCGCGCGAGGAGGAGTAGAGCGGCCGGCGCACCTGCCAGACGCTGGCCGTCTTCACGGGCCGCGCGGTCTTGTGGAACTGGAGCACGGCCGGATCCCAGTCCAGGCCCACGAAGTCGAGGAGGGCGCGGCTGGTCTCCTCGGGCCGCTCCACGAGGTCCTCGTAGCGCAGCTCCAGGAGCGGGCCGGGCAGCACGCGCCGCCAGTGGGCCATGATCCGCTCGTGCAGGCGCAGCATGCGCGCCAGCAGGCCGAGGTCGAAGGCGTAGCCCAGGCCGTGGCGCTGCTTGAAGTTGGTGAAGTAGTTGGACACGGCCACGTCCAGGGGGTCGCGGCGCAGGGCCACGACGCGGGCCCGGGGGAAGATGCAGCGGATCAGCCCGAGGTGCAGGAAGTTGTGCGGCAGCTTGTCCACCACGCGCAGGGCCGCGTCGTCCAGGGCCGCGGTTTTGCGCAGGTAGTAGGAGGCCGCGTGGTTGGCCAGGCGCGCGTCGAAAAGTTCCATGCAGTCCGGGTAGGGCGTCCGAGTGCCGATGACGCGGGGCATGAGCCGGGTGATGGCCGGGATGTAGCCCAGCTCGCCCGCGCCGAAGACCTTGGTGTGGCTGCAGAGGATCTGCTCGGTGAGCGTGGTGCCGGAGCGGGGCATGCCGACCACGAACACGGGCCGTTGCGAGGGCGAGCCCGCGCGCAGGTAGCGCGCGAAGAGCCCGGGGGTGAAGACCTCCATGATGCGCTCGGCGCGGCGTTCCTCGGCGTCCATGTCGTAGTCGATGGAGGGCAGGGCCAGGTCGTTGGCCGCGCGCGCGCGGGCAAAGGCCGCGTCGTGGTCGCCGCGCGTTTCCAGCAGCCGGGCCAGGGCGAAGTTCATGGACGAGCGCACGTCGCGGTGCGCCAGGGGGTTGTCGGCCAGCCGTTCGAGGGCCTCGGCGTCGGCGGCGCCGTCAGGGCCGTCCGGAATGCGCCGGGCGTCCACCAGGGCGGCCAGGGCCGCGGGGTTGAGTTCGGCGGCCTTTTCCAGGGCGGCCACGGCCCCGTCCAGGTCGCCCTTTTGCAGCAGCAGCCCGCCCAGTCGGCTCCAGCCCTCGAACAGGCCCGGCAGGGTCTCGGTCAGGTCGCGCAACTCGGCCTCGGCTTCGGCGTTGCGGTCCTGGGCCAGAAGGGCCTGGGCGTGCGCCAACCGGCAGCCCGGTGCTTCGGGCGCGACTTCCAGGGCCTTGTCCGTGAAGTCCTGGGCGCGCTCGCCCAGGGCCAGCTCCGAGCAGGCCTCGGCGGCCAGGAGCAGCAGGGCGAGGTCCTCGGGTTCCCGGTCCAGGCCGCGCCGCGCCATGGCCAGGGCCGGGACGAAGCGCTGGCGCTGGAAGAGGAACTGGGCCAGGGCGCGCAGCAGGTCCAGGCAGTCGGACGCCGCGGCCAGGCCCTGGCGCAGCACGGCCACGGCGTCGTCCCAGCGGCCCGCCCCGTCCAGCACGCGGGCCAGGGCGATGCGTGCGGTCACGCAGCCGTCGCTCTCCGGCTCGTGGCAGGTGGCGTCGATGCGCGCCTCCAGCTCGAAGATGATCTCGTTGGCCCGCTCGAGGGCCACGAGCAGGGCCGCGCGGCCCGAAGCGGCCTGGGGCAGGTCCGGGTTCAGGAACGCGGCGCGGTTGAAGTGGTTGAGGGCCTCCTCGTAGCGGCGCTGGCGCGTGCGGATGGCCCCGAGGTTGGCGTGCAGCTCGGCCCGGCCGGGATCGCGTTCGGCCGCGGCCACGAAGGCGGCCTCGGCGCGCTCCATGTCGCCGCGCGCGAGCAGCAGGGCCCCGGCGCGCGTGTAGGCCGCCGCCGAGGGGGCGGGCAGGGCCAGGGCGCGCTCCAGCGCCGCCAGGGCCTCGTCCGTGCGGCCCAGGAACAGGCGCGCCAGTCCCAGGTCGGCGAACCAGTCGCTGGTGGCGGGCCCGCCTGCGTCGGGTCCGCGTGTATCCGGCCCGCCCGTATCCGGCCCGCCCGTATCTGGCCCGCCCGTATCTGGCCCGGAAGACGGCTCTGGCCCGTTCTTCTCGGACCCGTCTTCCCCGGGGCCGAGCCCGGCCAGGGCCTCCTTCAGGGCGGCCGTGCCCTCGTCGGCGCGGCCCGCTTGGACCAGGGCCAGGCCGAGCAGCAGTAGCGCCTGGCGGTCGGCCGGGTCGGCCGCGAGCAGCGTGCGGCAGTGGGCCTGCGCGGTGTCGGCGTCGTGGTGCTGGTGGGCGTGGCGCGCGCGGACCAGCAGTTCCGCCCGCGCCTCGGGCGCGAGCGGCGCGCCCGTGGCAGGCACGGCGCGCGTGGCGGGCGCAGCGTCCGAAGCGGACGCTGCGTCTGGGCCGGGCGTGCTGCCGGGGCCGGGCGCGGGGGGGTGGCTCATGGCCGGGCATGGTAGGCGGAATCGCGGAAAACATTCAACCGCTTTTTGCAGCGGTGGAACGGCCCGGTCCGTCACTCGCCGGGCTTGGGCGCGGGGATGCCCGCGGCCAGGGCCAGGGCCAGGGCGAGCACCGAGGCCAGCACCGCGGTGAACGCGGCCCAGCCCGAGCAGGTGTAGGCCAGGCCGGGCAGGTAGGAGCCCAGGGTGCCGCCCGCGTAGTAGAAGGACAGGTACAGTCCGTTGACCACGCCGCGGCTGTGCTGTCCGGCCATGCGGTTGAGGTAGCCCGGGAGCACGGAGTGCACCGTGAACATGCCCGCGCAGAACACGAACATGACCCCGAAGACGACCATGGTGTCGGCCACGTTGAAGAGCAGCGCGGCCGCGAGGTAGACGAGCAGCCCGCCCATGACCGCGTTGCGCTCGCTGCCGAGCAGGCGCACCACGCGGCCCGACGAGAGCGAGGCCGCGATGCCCATGAGGAAGCCCGAGTACATCAGGGCGGTGCGCAGCTCCGCGCCCGCGCCCGGCAGCCCGGTGGAGGCCCAGAGCTCCGCCAGGCGGAAGGGCAGGTAGTTGAGCAGCCCGGAAAAGGCGAAGAAGGCGCAGAAGGTCACCAGGTAGCAGCGCAGGAAGCCGGGCGTGCGCAGGATGCGCGGCACCTCGCCCAGGTTCGGGAGCTCGGCCTCGGCCGTGTGCGTGTCCAGGCGGCCCACCAGCCACGCGCAGGCCAGGCACATGGCGCTGCAGAGCACGAAGGCGGCGCGCCACCCGGCCATGGTCGCCACCGCGCCGGAAAGGAAGCGCCCGAAAAAGCCGCTGAAGATGGTCGTGGCGATGTACATGGCCATGGAGCGCGGCAGGCGGGCCGGCTCCGAGGCGCGGGAGACGTGGGTCATCAGCGCGGTGAAGATGGCCGGGATGGCGAAGCCCTGCACGCCGCGCAGCACGAGCACCGTGGCGAAGGAATTCGTGCAGGCGATGCCCAGGGCCGTGGCCGCCAGCGCCAGGGAGGCCCAGCGCAGCAGGGTGCGCGAGCCGATCTTCTCCAGGACCAAGCCGTAAACCAGGGGCGCGAAGCCCAGGGGCAGCAGGGTCACGGCCGTGATCAGCGAGATGGCCGTGGCGGTCACGCCGAAGTGCACGCGGAGCACCTCCAGCAGGGGCTGCGGGCCGTTCATGGCCAGGATGGAGCAGAGAATGGCGTAGGCGACGATGAGAAAGTCTTTGGTGCGCATGGCTGGGATGTGGCGCTGTGACGGTGTGGCGATGGTGGCGGGTGGGCTCGCGGCGTTGCGGGTTTCCATCCTGCTTACGCCCGATGGGCGCCGAAGCACAAGGGGAAAAGGGCGCGCAGCGGGCGCGGCCGGGCGGTTGCCGGGCGCGGGCATGGGGGGAAACCCCCTCTTGACATAATTCGCGTCCCGGTCAATCTTCAGCAGGCAGCGCGTACCGGGGAGACGCGCGTTTTTTGTTTCGAAGAATCACGGGATAACAGGTGGTTGTAGATGTCGAGCGCGGACCGTTACACCAAGGCCTTTCCGGTCTCCTGGGACCAGTTGCACCGCGACGCCAAGGCCCTGTCCTGGCGGCTCCTGGACAAGGGGCCGTTCAAGGGCATCGTGGCCGTGACGCGCGGCGGGCTGGTGCCCGCCGCGATCATCGCCCGCGAGCTGGAACTGCGCGTGGTGGAGACGGTGAGCGTGTCCAGCTACGCCTGGCAGGACCAGGGCGCGGCCGGGGTGCTCAAGGCCCCCGTGGCCGCGCAGGCCGAACGGGGCGCGGGCTGGCTGCTGGTGGACGATCTGGTGGACACGGGCAAGACCGCGCGCATCGTGCGCGAGATGCTGCCCGAGGCGCATTTCGCCACGGTCTACGCCAAACCCGAAGGGCGGCCCCTGGTGGACACCTTCATCACCGAGGTCAGCCAGGACACCTGGATCCTGTTCCCCTGGGACACGGAGACGCGCTTCGTGGAACCTTTGGTGAAGAGCAACGGGAACGGCTAGGACGCCCGGTGCAGGGGCGTTTGTTCAACTCAGGACAACGGGAGAAGAGCATGCGGAAATTCATCGTCGGCATCATGGCGGCGGCCCTGCTGGGCCTGCTGCTCGCGGGCTGCTCGTCGGAGCCCCAGAAGGAGGCCCCCAAGGCCGAAACGTCCAAGGCCACGGAGCAGGCCGCGGAGCAGGCCACACCCGAGGCCAAGCCCGAGGGCGCCGAAACCAAGGTCGGCTTCATCTACGTTTCGCCCATCGGCGACGCGGGCTGGTCCTATGCCCACGACCTGGGCCGCAAGGCGGTCGAGGCCATGGACGGCGTGACCACGTCCTACGTGGAGGCCGTGCCCGAGGGCCCGGACGCCGAGCGCGTGATCACCAACATGGCCCGCAAGGGATACAAGGTCATCTTCACCACCAGCTTCGGCTACATGGATCCGACCATCAAGGTGGCCAAGGAGTTCCCGGACACCGTGTTCATGCACTGCTCGGGCTTCAAGAAGAGCGCGAACGTGGGCAACTACTTCGGCCGCATGTATCAGGCGCGCTACCTCTCGGGCATCGTCGCCGGGGCCATGACCAAGACCAAGAAGCTGGGCTACGTGGCCGCCTTCCCCATTCCCGAGGTCATCCGCGGCATCAATGCCTTTACCCTGGGCGTGCAGAGCGTGGCGCCCGACGCCGAGGTGCGCGTGGTCTGGAGCAAGACCTGGTACGACCCGGCCACCGAGAAGGAAGCCGCCAAGTCGTTGCTGGACGTGGGCTGCGACGTCATCGCCCAGCACCAGGATTCCCCGGGCCCGCAGGAGGCCGCCCAGGAAAAGGGCGTCTACTCCGTGGGCTACGACACGGACATGAGCGCCTTTGCGCCCAAGTCCCACCTCACCGCGCCCATCTGGAACTGGGGCCCGTTCTACACCCACGTGGTCAAGAGCGTGATGGACGGCAGCTGGAAGAGCGAGTCCGTGTGGCCGGGCATGGAGGAGGGCATCGTGGACCTGGCTCCCTACGGCCCCATGGTGCCGCAGGACGTGCGCGACAAGGTCGAGGACGCCAGGCGGAAGATCGTTTCCGGCCAGTTCAAGGTCTTTGCCGGTCCGGTCAAGGACCAGAAGGGCGAGGTCAAGGTGCCCGAGGGAGCCGTGGCCGGCGACGAGCAGCTTCTGGGCATGACCTGGTTCGTCGAGGGCGTGATCGGTTCCACCGAATAGCACGTGCGTATCCGGGCGGCTCCGCGCAGGCGGGGCCGCCTTTTTCGTTCGCGCCCGACGCCCGGGCCGCCCACAGGCGGCCGCGGACGACGGGCGCGGCCGTTTCCTGCCCCCAAGGGCCCACCAGCGGCGTGCCGCGCCGCCATTGTCGCCCCGGGGCGACGGTGATACCACCAACGGATCATGCTCCGCGTCGTCAAACGCCAGGAACCCCTCAAGGGCGGCACGCCCCTCATCGTGGTCGGCGCGCTGGCGCTCTCCCTGGGCATCAGCATGCTGCTGCTCGCGGCCCAGGGCAAGCCCGCGCCGCGCGGGCTCTTCCTGCTTTGGGATGGGGCCTTCGCCCACGTCCATTCCCTGGAGGACACGGTCCTCAAGGCCATTCCCCTGTACCTGTGCTCCCTGGGCGTGGCCGTGGCCTTCCGCATGCAGGTCTGGAACATCGGTGCCGAGGGCCAGTTCGCCCTGGGGGCCATCGGCGCCACCTGGGCCGCGCTGCACTTCCCGGACCTGCCCGCGCCGCTCCTGCTGCCGTTGATGTTCGCCTGCGCCGGGGTCGCGGGCGGGGTGTGGGCCCTGGTGCCCGCGCTGCTCCGGCTCCGGCTGCGCGTCAACGAGATCATCTCCACGTTGATGCTCAACTACATCGGCATCCTGCTCCTGGACTACCTGGTCTACGGCCCGTGGAAGGACCCCACGAGCTTCGGCTTTCCGCTCACGCGCGAATTTTCCCCGGCGGCGCAGATCGGGCGCATGATCGGGCGCATCCACTGGGGCATCCTGCTCTGCGCGGCCGTGGGGCTGGCCCTGGCCGTGTTCCTCAAGCGCACGCGCACGGGCTTCGAGATCATGGCCGGCGGCGCGGGCGCGCGCGCCGCGCGCTACGCGCACATGCCCTACGGCTTCCTCGTGGGGCTGGTCATGGTCCTGTGCGGCGTGGCATCGGGCTGGGCCGGGAGCCTGGAGGTCTCGGCCACCCTGGGCCGGCTCCAGCCCTCGATCATGGCCGGCTACGGCTACACGGCCATCGTGGTCGCCTGGCTGGCGCGCCTGAGGATCACGCACATCGCCTTCTACGCCTTTCTCCTGGCGGGCTTTCGCGTGGGCGTGGAGAACCTGCAGCTGGAGCTGCAGGTGCCGCATGCCTTCGGCGGGATCATGGAGGGGCTGATCCTGCTCAGCGTGCTCGCCGGGCAGTTCTTCCAGAATTACCGCTTCCGGCGGGCGGAGGGCTAGGCCGTGCTCGAACTCGCGCTCCCGATCCTCGCGGCCACGGTGCAGTCCGGCACGCCCATCCTCTACGCCACGCTCGGCGAAATGCTCACCGAACGCTCCGGCGTGCTCAACCTGGGCGTGGAGGGCATGATGATCATCGGCGCGCTGGCCGCCTTCGTGGTCACCGGCGCGACCGGCTCGCCGTGGCTCGGCTTCCTGGCCGCCGGGGCGGCCGGGGCGCTGCTCGGGGCGCTGCACGCGCTGGCCTGTCTGGTCTTCCAGGGCAACCAGGTCGTCTCCGGCCTGGCCCTGACCATCTTCGGCGTGGGGCTGGCCGACTTCCTGGGCACCCCGTTCATCGGCACCACGGTGCCCGGCTTCGACAAGCTCTCCGTGCCCCTGCTCTCGGCCCTGCCCGTGTTCGGCGACATCTTCTTCCGGCAGGACGCCCTGGTCTACGTGTCCTACGTGATGCCGCTCGTCTTCTGGCTGACCATGCGCCGCACCAGCCTGGGGCTGGCCGTGGACGCGGCGGGCGAGCACCCGGCGGCGGCCTCGGCCGCCGGGCTGGATCCCGTGGCCCTGCGCTGGTTCGGCGTGGTCGGCGGCGGCTTCCTGGTGGGCCTGGGCGGGGCCTACCTCTCCCTGGCCTATACGCACCTGTGGACCTCGGGCATGACCGCCGGGCGCGGCTGGATCGCCGTGGCCCTGGTCATCTTCGCCTTCTGGCGGCCCGGGCGCGCCGTGTTCGGGGCCTACCTCTTCGGCGGCATCATGGCCTTCCAGCTCCGGCTCCAGGCCATGGGCGCGGACCTGCCCTCCTCGCTGCTGCTCATGCTGCCCTACGGGCTGACCGTGTTCGTGCTCGCCGCGTCCTCGGCCAGGGGCGGCGGCGTGGGCGCGCCGCGCGGCCTGGGCGTGAACATCGAGCCGCAGGAATGACCGCCATGCGCATGCACGCCTTCGCCCGCCGCCGCCGCAAGCACACCAAGCGCACCGACCCCGCGGTGCCGCCGGTGGTCCGGCTGATCTCCATCAGCAAGTCCTTCGGCGCGGTCAAGGCCAACCAGGACATCTCCCTGGACATCCGCCCCGGGCGCATCAAGGCCCTGCTCGGCGAGAACGGCGCGGGCAAGTCCACGCTCATGAGCATGCTCTCGGGCCGCTTTCCGCCCGATTCCGGAACCATCGAGATCGACGGCGCGCCCGCGCGCTTCCGTTCGCCCGCCGACGGCATCGCGGCGGGCATCGGCATGGTCTACCAGCACTTCATGCTCGTGGAGCGCATGACCGTGGCCCAGAACGTGCTCCTGGGCCAGACCGGTTCGTTCTGGCTCTCGCCGCGCGCCATGCGCGCCACCGTGGGCGCGCTGGCCGAGGAATACGGCCTGGCCATCGACCCGGGCGCGCGCGTGGATTCCCTGTCCATGGGCCAGCGCCAGCTCGTGGAGATCCTCAAGCTGCTCTACCGCCAGAGCCGCGTGCTGATCTTCGACGAGCCCACGGCCGTGCTCACGCCCGCCGAGACCGGCAACCTCTTCCAGGCCCTGTGGAACATGTCCGAGCAGGGCAAGGCCATCGTCTTCATCAGCCACAAGCTGCCGGAAGTCATCGCCGTGGCCGACGAGATCGCCATCCTGCGCCAGGGGCGCATCGTGGACGAGTTCCTGGAGCACGAGGTGCCCTCGGAGCACGCCCTGGCCAACCGCATGGTCGGCCGCGAAGTCATCCTGGAGGTGGACGCGCAACCCGTGCCGCTCGGCGCGGAGGTGCTGCGGCTCGAGGGCCTGTCCGGCAACGGGCTGGAGGACGTCTCCCTCTCTCTGCGCCAGGGCGAGATCCTGGCCCTGGCGGGCGTGGCGGGCAACGGGCAGAAGCCCTTGGTGGAAACCGTGGCCGGGCTGCGGTCGCCGCAGCGGGGGGCCGTGACCATCCTGGGCAGCGACTGGAAGGCCTTCTACGGCGCGCCGCAAAAGGAATCCTGGCGCGGCGGGCTGGCCTACATCCCGGAGGATCGCCAGGGATTGGCCACCTGCCCGGACCTGGACATGGTCGATAATTTCCTGCTGACCACGCGCCACGGTTTTTCGCGCCAGGGCTTCCTGGAGCGCAACCGCGCCGAGGAGCAGACCGCGCGGCTGGTGGAGGAGCACGACGTGCGCCCGCCCGTGCCCGCGACCCTGGCCCGGCAGCTTTCCGGCGGCAACCTCCAGAAGCTGGTCATCGCACGCGAATTTTACCGCCATCCCCGGATCATCGTGGCCGAGCAGCCCACCCAGGGGCTGGACGTCTCGGCCACCGAGGAGGTCTGGCGGCGGCTGCTGCAGGCCCGCGCGCACGCGGGCGTGCTGCTCGTCACCGGCGACCTCAACGAGGCCTTGCAACTCGCGGACCGCATCGCGGTCATGTACCGCGGCCGGATCATGGACGTGATCGGCCGCAACGAGCCCGACGCCGTGGGGCGCATAGGTCTGCTCATGGCCGGGCTGCGCAAGGGCAAGAGGGAGGACGGGACCGCGGGAGAGGGCGCCCGCGCGCGGCAGGGGGAAGATGGACAGGGCGCGGAGTCCGCGCCCGGCGGGGCGGCGCGTTGAGCGCCGAAATGCATTGCTGTAATCCGAAAATCAGGTATCCTGCACCGATGAACACCAAACAGCATTCTTTCGCAATTTTTGTCACCCCCGTTGTTCCCATTGCCCCGGTGGCTTTGTTCCGTGCGTTTTTGCTGGCCCTGCCGCTGCTGTTCGCCGCCCAGGGCGCGCTGGCCGGGGGCCTGGAGCAGTGTCTGTGCCAAAAGGCCCTGGCCGCGGCCATGTGCCGCCCGGCCGCGGACCTCGCGTTCATGGAGGCCAAGGGCGACGCCATGCGCTTTCGCGCGGCCGTGGGCGATTCGGGCGCTGCGGGCGAACAGGGCGTGGACTACTACTGCCGCGCGTCCGGCGACGCGCTGACCCTGGCCAGCCCGGTCTGGGCGCGCGACACGATCCCCGTCGCGCTGGACGCGGCGGACGGTTCCGGCTGCCGCACCGCGCGCGTGCCCAAGACCGTCTGCCCCGAGCCGCCGGACACCACCTGCTGCCCGGAGTAGCGCCGGGCGCGGCGCGCCCGCCGAGAAGAAAAGATGAGCAAGGCCCCCCTGTCGGGGGCTTCTTTTTTTGTGGCCGATCACGCCATGTCGGGCGGCCAGCCGTCGCACAGGGCGCGTCGGCGAGGGGCGCGCGGTTGGGTGGCCGCTCCGGAGGCGGGGAACTCTTTTCTTGGCTGGTCGATCAGGACAGGGCGGCTGCGCCAGACCCGTCCTGATCGAAATGCCTGCGAAAAGAGCTCCCCGCCTCCGGATCTGGTGCGCGGTAGCGCGGGAGGGGGGAGGCCGTTTGGGCGCGGGGTGCATGACGGGCCGGGAGGGGGAGGAATACGCGCGGGATCGCGGCGGACACGAAGGGCGCAGCGGGAATATGCAGGGGGCGCGGAGGACGTCTGCTTCGGGAGGGCGGCTTGCGCTACGCCCGGCCCGGGGCGAGAGGCCGTGGGGGAAGATTGGTGAGAAATGCGGTCGTCCCCCCCCTGCCTGGCGTCCGTCCTCGCTTGTCCCTATGGTTCCATCCTCCTCCACCTGTGCCGCGCAGCGCAGGGAAGTGGCACGCGCCGTTGTCGAGCGTTCCGGGTCGGGGCGAACTCGACTAGGGGGCCCGGGGCAGCGCCCCGGCAGGGTGTGGGACAGCGTCCAACCGGGGTCTGGGGCAGCGTCCAGTGGGGTTCGGGGCGGAGCCCCGCCTGTACCGGGGCGGAGTCCGTGGACTCCGCCCCAGGAGGGCAGGGTGTGGGGCCGGGGAGCCCCTGGAGGGTTTGGTGTCCTTGTGGGTGCTGGTCAGGCGGTGCCGGTCATGGGCAGGCAGTGGGCAGGGAATCGGCGCACGGGCAGGTCCGGGCCCAGGGCGGCGCGCAGGGCCATGAGGTTGTCCCGGATGCAGGCGGAGCGCAGCACCAGGGCGTCGACCACGCGCGGATCGTAGAGGTGGTGGCAGGCGACGATCTCGCGCACGGCCTCGTTGAAGGTCCGGCCGCGGCGGTAGGGTCGGTGCTGGAGCATGGCCGAGAGGCTGTCGGCAACGGCGAGGATGCGCGCGCCGGTGCAGATGGCGTGTCCGGCGAGGCCGTTGGGGTAGCCGCTGCCGTCGTGGCGCTCGTGGTGCTGCAGGGTGATGTCGGCCACGCCGCCGGGCGCGGCGAGCGGGGCGCAGGGGCGGATGATGTCCGCACCGGCCCGGGGGTGTTTGCGCATGATGCGCCATTCGGCGGCGTCTAGGGGGCCGGGTTTGCGCAGCACGGCGTCGGGGATGCCGATCTTGCCGATGTCGTGGAGGTGCCCGGCCACGTGCACGGTGTCGGCCTGCGCCGGGGTGCAGCCCATGCCCAGGGCGATGATCTGGGCGATGACCGCGACCTCTTCGGAGTGGTTGCGCGTGCAGTGGTCCTTGGCGTCGATGGCGTTGCCCAGCGATTCGGCAAACTGGTGCAGCATGCGGCTGCACGAGACGGCGGTCGGGGTGTCGGGGCCTTCGAGCGGGGGAATGTCGTATCGCATGGCGTGCGGTGGTTGCGGTCGCGGGGCGCGCGTCAGGCGCTGGCGGTGAGGCTGTCGATCCGGGCCTGGATGCGGCCGACGAAGCGCTCGGGGGTGCGCGCGTGCGCGTTGGCCAGGGCGACGGCCTTGCGCAGGCAGTAGATGGCGGCGTCGCGCTGGCCGCTGCTCTGGTGCACCAGGGCGAGGTTGTTGAGAATCTTTGCCTGGTAGAGCGGGGCGTTCATGCCCAGGGCGCGGTCCAGGGCGACCTGCAGGAGTTGCTCGGCGTGGGCGAATTCGCCGCGGTTGCAGGCTTCCATGCCGGATTTGTTGAGCTTGGCGATGGCGCAGGCGTGGCACATATGGACCTCCGGGGTTGTGTCGTTTCTGGAGTTGCCGGTGTCGCTCGGGCGGCGCCGTCGAGAGGACAATATTGAAATTGAAAATCAAAATCAACATAAAAATGGTGGCAAACAGGGAAGGCCGGATCGGGGTGCGAAGAGGGCGCGCGGGCGGGCGGAGCAGACGCGGGGCGCAGGTGCGCGGGGGTGAGATGCGAGCGCGGGCGTGGGGGCGCGGGCCGTCGCCCTGGAAGAAGGAGGGCGGGGGAGATGTGGAGAGCGCGGCGGGGGCCTTGGAAGGGGCGAGGACGCGGTTCCGCAGGCGCGGGCGGGGGAAAACGGCGGGGCTGTCGCGGCACCCGACGACCGCGAAAAGGGTGGAGCAGCATTGCTCCCCACCCCCTGCGCTGGTTCGCGGCGGTGCGAAGAAAGGAGGGCGGGGGAGATGCGGAGCGCGCGGCCGGGCCGAAGGTTGGGGTGCTGGCGCAGAAAGTGCGGGCGGGTGACGGCCCGTTGTCGCTTCGGGCGGGCGGGGAGCGCCCGCCCACGGGCGTTTCTGGGAAGGCCGGGGTATGAAAGGCCCCGGTCGCTGGCGCGACCGAGGCCTTGGAAGGGGCGAGGACGCGGTTCCGCAGGCGCGGGCGGGGGAAAGCGACGGCGCTGTCGCGGCACCCGACGATCGCGAAAAGGGTGGAGCAGCATTGCTCCCGAAAAGGGTGGGGCAGCATTGCTCCCTGCCTATTTGAGCCCCAGGGCCTCCTTGGTCAGGAACTTGTTGCCCGCGGTGCGCAGGATGCGCACGATCTCGGCGCGGTCCGCGATGGCGCAGTCGTCGATCTCCGCGGCCAGCGCGGCCAGCCGCTTTTCCTGGCGCAGGTAGGTGCGCACCACGGTCTCCACGTCGCGCACGGAGGTGGTGCGCGACAACCAGCCCACGCCCTCGGCGTAGACGATGCGCGAGGCCACGAAGGCCGCCACCAGCGCGTACTGGTGGCGCCTGGGCACCTTGCGCAGGATCGCGTCGTGGTAGCGTTCCACGAGCACGGGCGGGCAGTAGCTGAAGAGCAGCGCGCCGAACTCCGCGTCCGTGGCCAGGTCCGGGGCCTCGCGCATGAGCATCTCGTAGAGCTTGTCCGAGGCCAGGTTGATCTCGCGCGAAAGGTCCAGGGAGATGTCCGTGAGGTGGCGCTGCTGGTCGCTGGCCTTGAATTCGCGCAGGATCAGCCGGGCCTCGTCGCGCGCGCGCACCCGCAGGATGTCCAGCACCTCGGCCACGTAGCGGTCCTTGATCTCCAGGAACTCGGCCTCGCTCATGACCAGCCCGCCCAGGATTTCGTAGGACGAGCAGATCACGCCGGTCTTGTTGGCCGAGGAGCCGTGCAGGATGAGCACGCCCTCGTCCTGCAGCCGGTCGCGCGCTTCCTGGGAGATGAAGATGTTCGCGCCCTCCACGATGGCCCGCGCCGTGGGGCGGCCGTCCGCGTCCAGGAAGTCGCGCCAGTTGGCGGCGTTGATCGTGTCCGGCCGCCCGCCCGCCGGGATGAACAGGTCGGCGCGCGCCGTGTTGTGCAACGCGTTGCGGCGGCGCGCGTTCTCCGGCGTGTCCGCCGCGATGACGAACCCCTCGGGCGATCCGATGCGCGCGGGGTCGAAGTCCGTGATCGGATGTTGGCCCGCGATGAGCCGCGCGAGCTCCGCATGGTCCAGGCCGTGCGGGTCGTAGGCCGCGCCGTGGCCGTCCGAGGCCGAGACGATGCGCGCGTTCACGCCGTACTCGCGCATCAGGATGGTCATGGCGTTGCCGGCCACGTCGCCGCGCGGGCCGCCCGTGAACTTGACCGTGAAGGCGTCCTTGCGCGGGTCGATGGACAGGGCCTTGAGGATTTCCTCGGCAAAGACGATCACGCCGATGCTCGTGACGCCGTACTGCTTGTGGTTGATGCCCGCGCCGGGCTTGGAGCTCATGAAGGCCGAAGGCCAGCGGTAGCCGCGCACGCGCGCGCGCTCCACGATCCAGACGATGTGCTCGGGTTCGATGCGTTCGTCCGGGCCCAGGTAGATGATCTCCTCGCAGCCCAGGTAGTCCACCACGCCGTCCAGGGTCGGGCCGTGCTCGCCGGGCAGTACGCAGTCCAGCAGCGCGTCCACCGCGCTCTTGACCGCGAGCGTCACGTCGCCGCCCGGGCCGAGCAGAAGCACGGCCTTGGAGCCGCCCTCGGGAATGTCCTTGTTCTTGTACTGCTGCGCGCTGGCCAGGCCGGTGACCTCGTTGAAGAGGCGGTTGGACTCCAGCTCGAAGCCGTCCTGCGTGCGCGTGGTGACCACGCGCAGCCCGCCGCGCGCCATGTCGCGGTAGCGCACGTGGAAGCCCTGGGAGAGCGGGCCGTGGAAGAAGAAGAACCCGTAGGGCGTCTCGCCCGCGAGCTCCACGCCCTGGTCGGCCAGGAAGTCCGAGGACACGCGGAAGCCCAGGCCGTAGATGTTCGGCAAAAAGTAGTTGGTGCGCAGGGTGTGGCGGAAGAAGCGGTGGATGCAGGCCAGCACCTGGCGCGCGGTGTCGTCGGAGGCGGTCTCGATGGCCGCGAGCGCGGCGGCCTCGGCCTTTTTCACGGCCGCGCGGCGCGCCTTGGAGTCCGCGCCCGCAGGGCGGCCCGAGGGGCGCGGGTCGAAGCGCGCGTCGAAGTAGTCCGCCAGCCGCGCCACGGCCGCGCGGTTGCGCATCACGGCGCGCGCGATGTTGTCCGAGGTGAAGGCCCAGAGGTTGGCCTTGATCAGGAACTGGTGCGCGAATTCGCAGGCCGCCTGCAGGAGCATCACGCGCCTGAGCGACCAGCCGTCCTCGTCGGCAAAGGCCTCGAAGTCGTGGCGCGCGTACCACTTGACCAGGGGCAGTTCGCCCGCGAGGTGTTTCCACACGGGCGAGCCCTGGGCCAGGGCATGGCCGCCGACGTTGACGTAGAAACTGATGATCGCGATGGGCGACCTGTCCTGTGGCCTGTCCGGCGGGCCGTTCGGGGGCGCGAAGCTGTCCGCGTAGGCCCGCGTGACCGTGACGCCCTGGCGGCTCAGGACCTTGACCGCCTCCAGGATCAGGCCGGTGGTCGGCGGCGAGGTCATGGCCAGGGTGATGCGGCTTTCCGTGGCGCGGATCACGTCCAGCCCCAGGAGCACGTCCTCGCAGCACGGGCGGTTCCAGATCTTTTGCGCCAGGTGGAAATGGCGCGACACGCGCGCGGCCTCGAACTTCTCCAGGTAGTCCTTGCTGGCCCCGGCCAGGAAGCGTTTGAGCTCGGGCTCCAGCTTCTTCGGCGCGAGCTTGCTGCGCCGGAGCTCGCGCAGGGCGTTGGCCACGGCTGGGCCGTCCGGGTCCGCGCGTTTCTGCGGGGCCAGGATCACGGACTGCAGGCTGAGCAGGCCGTCCTTGCTGGTGTAGATGCGCGCGGTGTCGATGTTGCGTTCCGCCAGGCCCTGGAGCACGCCCACGAGCGCGGCGTTGTCGCTGCCGGGCGAGATGTAGGTGATGCGCGAGCCGTCCGGGCTGCGCAGGGTCACGGTCTGGCGTTCGGTGGTCACCTGGCCGGAGATGATCGAATGCAGGTGGCGCATCTGTTCCGCCGCCGAGTGCGTGCGGAAGTAGTATTCGGGCATGGTCGCCTGGAACCAGGGCACCACGAGGTCGGCGGCGGCGTCCAGCCCGTTCTTGACGAATTCGAGGATATCGGCCTGTCCGAGTTCGCGCTCGGGTGCGTCCATGAGGCTCTCCTTGTCGGCGGTTCCAGAGGTTACAAGAGCATAGGCGATTTCGCCCCCGAAAAAAAGTTCTTTGAAAATAACGCAGCAGGGAGCAATGCTGCTCCACCCTTTTCGCCGTCGTCGGGTGCTGCGGGGTGGGCTTCAGTTTTCCCCCGCCCGCGCTCGACCGTCGTATTGGGGCACCCTTGGCTTTCCCATTTTTCCCGGGCCCTTGCTCGACGATCGCGTCGTCGCCTCCTCCCCCTCTTTCCCACACGCCCCAGGGCGCATCCGCCGCAAAGCGGCGGCAGCCCGTCAAGCTCGCTCCGCCCTCCATCTTTTCCACTCGTCCCGCGCCAGCTCCACCCTGTCCGGCATCCACGCGGTCCCGACAGTCACCCCCGCCCTCATCCAACCAGCAGTTTTTGGGGGTGGAGAGGGGTGGAGGGGGGTC
>JACCQO010000052.1 GCA_015709205.1 Desulfovibrionaceae bacterium | reverse complement strand
GCCGCCCGGCCCCGAGCCCGGCCCGCGCCGCGCCGCCCACCGCCGCCCGCGCGCCGTCCGCCGACGCAGCGCCGCCACACGGCCCTTCCGCGCGGCGCGACCGCTTTGCAATCCACCTCTGAATCTGTATAGTTGCGATAAACCGTCCCTCTTGTCCGGGGCGCTTTCGAAAGAGACCATGCCGCCGCTCAAGACCCTGATCCTGCACCCCGAGCCGGACATCCGGCACGCCCTGCGCCGGTCCCTGGACCGCGTGGACTTCGTGCAGGTGCTCGGCGAGGCCGTGACCGCCGGGGAGGCCCTGGAGCTGCTGGAGGTCGTGCCCTACGGCGTGCTCTTCACCGGCGTGGAACTGCCCGGCGGGGCCACGGGGCTGGAGCTGGCCCAGATGCTCATGGGCCGCAAGAACCACCCGGCCATGGTCTACATCGCGCCGGACGAATCCCTGGCCTTCCAGGCCTTCGAGCTCGGGGCCACGGACTACCTGCTCTACCCCTACGGCGAGGACCGCTTCGCGCGCACCGTGGAGCGGCTGCGTCAGTTCAAGGCCCATTTCAAGCTCATCCCCCTGCCCGAGGCCGACTACACGGCCGACGACGACGAGGACGACGACTTCGAGCAGACCCTCAAGGTGCCCCTGGGCGACGAGGAGCAGGACCAGTTCCTGGCCGCCCTGCGCCACGCCTGGGACGACGCCCAGCGCTACCGGCCCCTGGAGATAGAGAAGCTGGCCATCCAGCAGGACGGCCGGACCATCCTCATCCCCTACGACCAGGTCATCTTCGTGGAGGCCTACGAGGACTACAGCTACGTGCACACCGCGACCCAAAAATTCCTGACCTCCTACCGCCTCAAGGTCCTGGAGGACAGGCTGCGCCTGCACCGGTTCTTCCGCGTGCACCGCAAGTACCTGGTCAACCTGAACATGGTCACGGAGATCGCCTCCCTGCCGGGCAGCAACTTCATGCTGCGCACCGTGGGCCGCACGCGCATCGAGCTGCCCATCAGCAGGCGGCGGATAACGGAACTGAAGACGATTCTCGGGCTCTGACGCCCGTTGTGCGCCGCGCCCGGCGCGGCGCCGCCCCCCCGGCCGACCGTTCGTCGCCGCGCGGGGGCCTTTCGCCGAATAGCGCGACGCGTTGCGGCCGCGCTCCCGTACAAGGATGCTGCGGGAGCCGGTCCGCGTCCCGCGAGGAACCGACCGCCCCTTCGGGGCGGAGAGCAAGGAGTTCGACCCATGGACCAGTCCGGAACCCTCGACGCCCTGTTGCAGGAGGAGCGCGTCTTCCGGCCGCTGCCGCGCGTGCTGGCCGAGGCCAACGTCACGCCCCAGCGGCTGGCCGAGGACATGGCCCGCGCCCAGGAGGACTATCTCGGCTACTGGGAGGACGCGGCCGAGGAACTGGACTGGTTCAAGAAGTGGACGCGCGTGCTCGACGACTCCAACCCGCCCTTCTACAAATGGTTCACGGGCGCCAAGTGCAACATCGTGTTCAACGCCCTGGACCGGCACATCACCTCGCCGAACAAGAACAAGCTCGCCCTGATCTGGGAGGGCGAGGCCGGGGACACGCGCAAGCTCTCCTACTACGAGCTCTACCGCGAGGTGAACCGCTTCGCCAACGCGCTGCGCGCCCAGGGCGTGGGCCGGGGCGACCGCGTGGTGCTCTACATGCCGCCCCTGCCCGAGACGGTCATCGCCATGCTGGCCACGGCCAAGATCGGCGCGGTGCACAGCGTGGTCTTCGGCGGGTTCTCGGCCAAGGCCCTGCGCGAGCGCATCGCCGACGCCCAGGCCCGGCTCGTGGTCACGGCCGACGGCTTCTACCGCAACGGCCGCGTGGTCAACCTCAAGGCCATCGTGGACGAGGCCCTGGCCGGGCGCGAGGCCGCGTGCGTGGAGACCGTGGTCGTGGTCCACCGCGCCACCATGCAGGCGGACATGACCGAGCCGCGCGACGTCTGGTACGCGGACCTGGTGCGCCACGAAAAGCCCGAGTCGCCCACCGAGGTCATGGAGGCCGAGGACACGCTCTTCCTGCTCTACACCTCCGGGGCCACGGGCACGCCCAAGGGCGTGGTGCACACCCACGGCGGCTACATGGTCGGCGTGCACCACACCATCCGGAACGTCTTCGACATCAAGCCCACGGACATCTTTTACTGCACCGCGGACCCGGGCTGGATCACGGGCCATTCCTACGCCGTGTACGCCCCGCTCCTGGCGGGCACGACCATGGTCATGTACGAGGGCCACCCGCTCTATCCGCAGGCCGACCGGGTCTGGTCCATCGTGGAGCGCCACGGCGCGACGATCCTCTACACCACGCCCACGCTCATCCGCATGCTGATGCGCTTCGGCAAGGAATATCCGCGCAAGCGCGACCTGAGCACGCTGCGGCTGCTGGGGTCCGTGGGCGAGCCCTTCAACCCCGAGGCCTGGGTCTGGCTCTTCAAGCACGTGGGCCGCTCCGAATGCCCGATCATGGACACCTGGTGGCAGACCGAGACGGGCATGTTCATGATCAGCCCGCTGCCCGTGACCCTGCTCAAGCCCGGGTCCGTGACCAAGCCGCTGCCGGGCATCGAGGCCGACGTGCTCGACGAGGCGGGCAACCCGGTGCCCCCGGGCAAGGGCGGCCAGCTGGTCATCAAGAAACCCTGGCCCGCCATGTTCCGCAACCTCTACAACGCGCCGGAGCGCTACGTGGAGACGTACTGGACGAAATATCCGGGCATGTACCTGGCGGGCGACGTGGCCCGCAAGGACGAGGACGGCTACTTCTGGATCCAGGGCCGCTCGGACGACGTGCTCGTCATCGCCGGGCACCGCATCGGCACGGCCGAGCTGGAGTCCGCCTTCCTGGCGCACAAGGCCGTGGCCGAAGCCGCGGTCATCCCGGTCAAGGACAAGATCCGGGGCGAGGTGGCCAAGGCCTTCGTGGTGCTCAACGAGGGCGCGGAGGAGGGGCCGGAGCTGGTCAAGGAGCTCAAGGAGCACATCCGCCGCGAGCTCGGCCCCGTGGCCGTGGTCAAGGCCGTGGAGTTCCGCCGCGAGCTGCCCAAGACGCGCAGCGGCAAGATCCTGCGCCGGATCCTCAAGGCCGAGGAGACCGGCGAGGCCGCCGGAGACGTCTCGACCCTGGAAGACTAGGGGCGCCGGGGGAGGATCGGGGGCGGCGTCCGTCCGCCCCCGGACCCGCGCGCAGGTTGCCTTTCGCCATGCCCTGGGATAACAAATCCTGCCACATAGCCTCGCGCATTCCGCAAACCACAGCGCATACGACGCACGGGGGCCCACAGTGCAGGCAATCATCCTCGCCGGCGGGTTCGGCACCAGGATTTCCGAGGAAACCCACGGCCGACCCAAGCCCATGATCGAGATCGGCTCCAAGCCGATCCTCTGGCACATCATGAAGACGTATTCCCACTACGGGATCAACGACTTCGTGGTCTGCTGCGGCTACATGGGCTACTACATCAAGGAATACTTCTCCAACTACTACATGCACATGTCCGACGTGACCTTCGATATGTGCAACAACAGCGTGCAGATCCACCGCAACGAGTGCGAGCCGTGGCGGGTCACGCTGGTGGACACGGGCCTGGAGACCATGACCGGCGGCCGCCTCAAGCGCGTGGCTCCCTACATCAAGGGCGACACCTTCTGCTTCACCTACGGCGACGGGGTCAGCGACGTGAACATCGCCGACCTGCTGGCCTACCACGCCGCGCACGGCAAGCTGGCCACGCTCACGGCCGTGCTCCCGCCGGGCCGCTTCGGCGCGCTGAACATCGGCGACGACCAGCAGGTGCGCAACTTCCAGGAAAAGCCCGAGGGCGACGGCAGTTGGGTCAACGGCGGCTTCTTCGTGCTCAGCAGCAAGGTGCTGGACTACGTGGCCGGGGACGACTGCATCTGGGAGCGCGAGCCCCTGGAGCGGCTGGCCGCCGAGGGCCAGCTCGCGGCCTACCGCCACCAGGGCTTCTGGTTCGCCATGGACACGTTGCGCGACAAGATGAAGCTCGAAGCGCTGTGGGCCGAAGGCAAGGCCCCGTGGAAGGTCTGGTGACGCGCGGCGCGGGGTTCGCGGCGACCCTGGAGGCCGCGTACCGCGACCGGCGCGTGCTGGTCACGGGGCACACGGGGTTCAAGGGCGCGTGGCTGTGCCTGTGGCTGCGCCTTCTGGGCGCGCGCGTGGCCGGATTGTCCCTCGACCCGCCGAGCACGCCGAACCTCTACGAGGCCGTGGACCTGGCCGGGGCCCTGGGCCGGGGCGGGGCGGACGGCGGGGCCGCCCCCGACATGCGCGCCGACATGCGCGGTGACATGCGCGGCGACATTCGCGCGCTCGCCGACGTGGAGCGCGCCCTGGAGGCGCACCGCCCGGAGATCGTCTTCCACCTCGCGGCCCAGCCCCTGGTGCGCCGCTCCTACGCCGATCCCCTCCTGACCCTGGAGACCAACGTCATGGGCACGGCCAACGTGCTCCACGCGGCCGGGCGCTGTCCGGACGTGCGCGCCGTGGTCAACATCACCAGCGACAAGTGCTACGAGAACCGCGAGTGGGTCTGGGGCTACCGCGAGAACGAGCCCATGGGCGGCCACGACCCCTACAGCGCCAGCAAGGGCTGCGCCGAGCTGGTGGCCGCCGCGTTCCAGCGCTCCTTTTTCGGCCCGGCGGGCCGCCCGCTGCTGGCCTCGGTGCGCGCGGGCAACGTCATCGGCGGCGGCGACTGGGGCCAAGACCGCCTCGTGCCCGACTGCGTGCGCGCCCTGGCCGCGGGCGCGACCATCCGCCTGCGCAACCCCGGGGCCGTGCGCCCCTGGCAGCACGTGCTCGAACCGCTCTCCGGCTACCTGCTCCTGGGCGCGCGGCTGCTCGCGGGCGAAGCCGCGCTGTGCGGCGGCTGGAACTTCGGCCCGTCCGGGTCCGAGGTCTGGCCCGTGCAGCGGCTGGTGGAGTCGCTGTGCCGCCTCTGGGGCTCGGGGGACTACGAGATCGACGGCGCGCCGCAGCCGCACGAGGCCCACTGGCTCAAGCTCGACTGCGGCAAGGCCCTGTCCCTGCTGGATTGGAGCGCGATCCTGGACGTGGAGACGGCCCTGGAAAGGACCGCGACGTGGTACCGGGCCTTTTACGACGCCGCGCCGCCCGAAACGCTGCGGCGGCTCACCGAAGAACAGATCCTGCACTATTCCGCACAGCGGGGATAAGGAAGCACGGCATGGGACACAAGGACGGCGCGCCGGAGATCGGCTGCGTCCTCACGTGGACCGAGGACGGCGCACGGCGCGTCGGGCTGGTCCTGGAGGCCATGGAGGACGGCGCGCTGGTCGCGCCCCTGGTCCCGGACGGCGAAATCCCGGACGGCGAGATCCCGGGCGGCGAGACCCCGGACGGCGGGGCGCGCCGCCTGCTGCCCGCCCCGGAGCTGGGCGGGGCCCTGGACTGCGCCCGGCCGCGCCTGGTGAACCCGGCCGGGGCCGAGGTGTGCGGCCAGGCCTCGCCGGAACTGACCGAGGCGGCCCTGCGCCGCCGCATCCTCGCCGGGGTGGACGCCTTCCACGCCCACGTGCACGCCGACCGCGCGCCGTTCGCGCCCGGCGTCTCGCCCGTGCCGGTCTCCGGCCGCGTCTACGGCGCGCGCGACATCGAATCCCTGGTGGACGCGTCCCTGGACTTCTGGCTGACCACGGGCCGCTGCAACGCGGCCTTCGAAAAGCGGTTCGCCGAATTCCTCGGCGTGCGCCACGTGCTGACCGTGAATTCCGGCTCCTCGGCCAACCTGGTGGCCGTCTCGGCCCTGACCTCGCCCAAGCTGGGCGAGCGGCGGCTCGCGCCCGGCGACGAGGTGATCACCGTGGCCGCCGGATTCCCGACCACGGTCAACCCCATCCTCCAGAACGGCCTGGTTCCCGTGTTCGTGGACGTGGACCCGCGGACGCTGAACGTGCTGCCCGAACGGCTGGAAGGCGCGCTCGGCCCGCGCACGCGCGCCGTGGTCCTGGCCCACACGCTCGGCAACCCCTTCGACGTGGCCCGCGTGCTGGACTTCTGCCGCCGCCACGACCTCTGGCTGGTGGAGGACTGCTGCGACGCCCTGGGGTCCGAATACACCCTGCCGCCGGGCGCGGCGTCCTTTTCCGGGGCCACGGGCGCGGCGCGCTGCGGGGCGTTCGGCCACATCGCCACCTTCTCCTTCTACCCCGCGCACCACATCACCATGGGCGAGGGCGGGGCCGTGGCCACGCAGGACGGGCAGCTCAAGAAAATCCTCGAATCCTTCCGCGACTGGGGCCGCGACTGCTGGTGCGCCCCGGGGTGCGACAACTCCTGCGGCTGCCGCTACGGCTGGAAATGGGACCGGCTGCCCGAGGGCTACGACCACAAGTACGTGTACTCGCACCTGGGCTACAACCTGAAGATCACGGACATGCAGGCGGCCGTGGGCCTGGCCCAGCTGGACCACCTGGAGGAGTTCATCGCCCGGCGGCGGGAGAATTTCGCCCTGTGGACGGAGCTGCTCGCGCCGCTGGCCGGGGTCTTCACGCTGCCGCGCGCCACGGAGAACAGCGCGCCCTCGTGGTTCGGCCTGCCCCTGACCCTGCGTTCGGACCGGCCCGGGCTGCGCACCTCGCTGCTGACCCTGCTGGCCGAAAAGCGCGTGGGCACGCGGCTGCTCTTCGGCGGCAACCTCGTGAACCAGCCCTACTTCCAGGGCCGGCCGCACCGCGTGGCCGGCGGTCTGGAGAACACGGACGCGATCATGCACCGCACCTTCTGGCTGGGCGTCTATCCCGGCCTGGACCGCGCGCGCATCGAGTACGCGGCCGGGCTGCTGGCCGCCTGGGCCCGGCGCGAAGCCCCCGCAGACGCAGGGAGCTGACCCGGTGCGCGACGCGCTCCAGACGTACGCCCCCGCGCCCAGGCCCGGCCGCCGACACGCCGCGCGCGCCTACGCGCTCTTCGCCCTGCTCGTGGCCGCCTACCTGGCCGCGACCATCTTCCAGGGCGTCAACTGGACCGACGAGGGCTACCACTACGCCCTGGGGCAGCTGCTCTTCTCCAATCTCCACGGCCCGGGCGGCGCGCAGGCCCAGTTCCCGCTGGTGCACTGGCTCTCCATCGCCCTGTCCGGCTGGTGGCTGCGCCTGATCCCGGGCGGGGGGCATCCGGACGGAGGCATTCTCTGGGCGCGGCTGGGGTGGGTGCTGGCCTGGACCTGCACCGCGACGCTGGCCCTGGCCCTGGCCCGGCGCACGGGCGCGCGCGGCCCGCTGGCCCCGCTGCTGGCCTTCGCCGCCCTGACCATGGCCACGTTCCACAACCCGGCCTGCCTGGAATACAACCTGCTCACCGCGTGCATCGTCTGCGCCCTGGGCGCGCTCTACGCCGACCTGCAGGCGCGCCCCGGGGGCGGGCTGTGGCGCTACCTGGCCGCCGGGGCCGTGCTCGCCGCCTGCGTGCCCGCCAAGGTGACCGCCGCGCCGCTGGTGGTCGTGTTCCCGGTCTTCCTGGTCCTGGCGCGCTGTCCCCGCTCCGGGGTGCTGGCCACGCTGGCGGCCCTGGTCCTCGGCTCCCTGCTGCTCTTCGCCATTCCGGCGCACTACGGCGTGCTGGGCGACTACTGGGCGACCGTGACCGGATTCCTGGCGCGCAAGGGCCCGGGCGAGCACCACGGCCTGGGCCGCCTGGCGGCCATCTACGCCGAGACGCTGCTTTCCGCCGCGGGCTGGGGCGCGGCGCTGCTGGCCACCTCGGGCGCGGCGGCCCTGGCCGTCGCGCACCTGCTGCGCGGGGGCGACGAACAGCGGGACCGGGACCGGCGCTGGGCGGCGGCCGTGCTCCTGTGCGCGGCCGTGGTCGTGGCCCACGTGGTCCTGCTCAAGAACCTGTCCTTCGCCATCGTGGGCGCGAGCGGCGCGTTGCTCCTGCTGGCCCTGGCGCGCTCGCGGCGCGAGGAGCCGCGGATCTTCCGCCTGCTGCTCCTGCTGCTCCTGCTGGCCGGGGGCGCGGTGGCCGGTTCCAACTTCCCGGCGCACGGGATCAAGTACATGCTCCCGGCGCTCCTGCCCGTGGCCTGCCTGTTCCTGCTGCGCTCCGGCCGGGACGGGGAGGAGGATGGCCCTCCCGCGCCGCTGCATGCGCTTCAGACTCAAGCGCTACGCGGGAATCGGGCCCAATCGCCACGCGGGAATCGGGCCCAATCGCTGCGCGCCCGACTGGACGGAATGCTGCGCATCCAGATCCCGGCCCTGGCCGTGGGCCTGCTCCTCGTGGCCGTGGCCTTCCGGATCACCAACCCCTACCTGGACCTGCGCCAGCGCTGGCGGCTGACCGCGCCCATGGCGGTTCCGGCCGCGCGGTTGGTGACCACGGCCCCGTACAAGGCCCAAGCCATCGACGACCTTTATGCCGCGGCGACGCGCCTGCTCGCCCCGCGCGAGCCCATGATCTGCGCCCCGGACCTGCCCCTGGCGCACTTCCTGCTGGACCACCCCCCCGCCCTGGGCTCCGCGTGGATCGAGGCCCTGCCGCCGGACCGCCTGAACGCACGACTGGCCGCGCTCGGCGCGCCGCCGCCGCCCGTGCTCATCGCCTCGTTCGACCCCCAGACGCGCGAATGGGCCCCCAAGGACTTCGCCCGCGCCGAGTTCGCGGCCACCTACGAACTCCTGTTCGCCTTCCTGCGCGAACACGGTTACCGCACGGCCTGGAAGAGCGACTTCTTCACCCTATACCTGCCGCCGGACCGCTAGGCGAAAGGCCGGGCGAGAACCGCCGCAATGGCCGTCGCAGCGGGCTCCGGACCCTGCCACCGATCTCGACATTGGCGGGGGAATGTGCTTTCTTACAAGGTTGATGACGCCCGCAGCGCCCGCCTCCGCGGACCCCGGCGCCACATCCCGCTCACTGGCGACGACGCCACCAACCAAGCAGCGAGGAGCCATGCGCATCAAGGTTGCCGAGTATCTCACCGACGCCCTGTACCGGGCCGGAGGCGAGCAGGTTTTTCTCATTACCGGCGGCATGATCATGCACCTGACCGACGCCCTCTACCGCCACGGACGCCAGAAATGGGTCTGCTGCCACCACGAGCAGGCCGCGGTCATGAGCGCGGACGGCTACGGCCGCATCACGGGCAGGCTCGGCGTGGCCTACGTCACCGCCGGGCCCGGCGCGCTGAACACCCTCACGGGCGTGGTCGGGGCGCTGGTGGACACCGCGCCGTGCATCATCGTCTCCGGCCAGTCCAAGTATTCCCAGGCCACGGTCACCGGGCCGCGCCAGTTCGCCCTGCAGGGCTTCAACACCCTGCCCATCTTCCGCCAAGTGACCAAATACGCGACCATGCTCCACGACCCGGCCACCGTGCGCTATGAGGTGGAGAAGTGCATCCACCTGGCCACCACGGGGCGCAAGGGCCCGGTGTGGATCGAATGTCCGGTGGACGTGCAGGCCATGCTCTTCGACCCGGACGAACACCCCGGCTACGACCCGGCCGCCGACCCGGACAACGTGGAGGCCCCCGCAGCCGTCGGCGTGGGCCTGGAGCGCGAGATCGCCGAGGTGGCCGAGCACATCCTCGCCAGCCGCCGCCCCTGCTTTCTGTTCGGCGCGGGCGTGCGCTCGGCCGACGCCGTGGATGACGCCCAGGCCATTTCCGACGCCCTGGGTGTGCCCACCCTGACCTCGCGCCTGGGCATGGACGTGATCGGCTACGACGATCCCTGCTTCGTGGGCCGCCCCGGCACCTACGGCGACCGCCCGGCCAACTTCGCCATCCAGAACTGCGACCTGCTCGTGACCGTGGGTTGCCGCATGGGCATCGGCCTGGTGGGCTACGACTTCCAGAACTTCGCCCCGCACGCCGAGATCGTCATGGCCGACATCGACCAGAAGGAGATGGACAAGCCCTCGGTGGTCCCGGGCCGGAAGGTGCTCTGCGACGCCAAGGCCTTTCTTGCCGGGCTGCGCAAGGCCCTGGAGGGCAAACGCCATCCCAACGC
Source organism: Desulfovibrionaceae bacterium (assembly GCA_015709205.1). Taxonomy (GTDB): domain Bacteria; phylum Desulfobacterota; class Desulfovibrionia; order Desulfovibrionales; family Desulfovibrionaceae; genus JACCQO01. Next base: position 10,942 of record JACCQO010000052.1, on the reverse strand, counting down.
AGCCTGGCTGGCCAAGGCCCTGGAATGGAAGCGCACCTACCCCGTGTGCCTGCCCGAATACGCCTCCGAGACCGAAGGCATCAATTCCTACCATTTTCTGGACGCCTTCTCGGACCGCCTGGCCCCCGAGGCCGTGGTCGTATGCGACACGGGCTCCTGCTTCCACGTCCACGGCCAGGCTATGAAGGTCAAGCGCGGCCAGCGCCACGTGATCACCGGCGGCCTCTCCACCATGGGCTACTGCCCAGCGGCCACCGGCGTGGCCGCGGCCACCGGCGGCGAGGTCTACTGCATCTCCGGCGACGGCTCCTTCCAGTTCAACATCCAGGAACTGCAGACCGTGCGGCACAACGACCTGAACATCAAATTCATCATCTTCAACAACGATGGCTACCTGCTCATCCGTCATACCCAGAACAACTTTCTGGAGGGTCGCCACATCGGCACGGACACGGGCACGGGCGTCAGCTTCCCCCGGCTCGAACGCATCGCCCACGCCTACGACCTGGGTTACCTGTGCATCGGTTCCATGGCCGAGCTCTCCGCCGGGTTGGACGAACTGCTGCGCACCGAGGGCCCGCTCCTGTGCGAGGTCATGACCCCGCCGAACCAGCTGCTCATTCCGCGCGTGGCCTCCAAGCAGCTCGAAGACGGGCGCATGGTCTCCATGGCCTACGACAACATGTTCCCCTTCCTGTCCGACGAGGAATACGCCGCCAACCAGGTTCACGAGACCCTGTAGGAACGACGCGCCATGCCCGCATCCAACGGCAAACTCCGCGTGGCCATTCTCGGCAGCGGCAACATCGGCACCGACCTGCTGATCAAGGTCCAGCGCTCCCCGGTGCTGGACTGCACCCTATTCATCGGCCGCAACCTCAATTCCCGGGGCATGGCCAAGGCCGCGTCCCTGGGGGTCAAGGTCTCGGACCGCAGCATCGACGCCATCGCCCGCGACCCGGACTGCTGCGACCTGGTCTTCGACGCCACCTCGGCCCTGGACCACGCCTACCACTGGCCGATCCTGCGCAACCTGGGCAAGCTGGCCATCGACATGACCCCCTCGCGCATCGGCAGCATGTGCTTTCCGGCCATCAACCTGGATGACTGCCTGAACCACCGCAACATCAATCTTGTCACCTGCGGCGGTCAGGCCTCCGTGCCCCTGGCCCACGCCATCAGCTCCGTGCACCCGGAGCTGACCTACGTGGAGGTGGTCTCCTCCATCGCCTCGCGCAGCGCCGGGCCCGCCACACGCCTGAACATCGACGAATACGTGGAGACCACGTCCCACGCCCTCTCCACGTTCACCAACGCGCCCCGGACCAAGGCCATCCTGATCCTCAACCCGGCCGAGCCGAGCATCAACATGCAGACCACGGTCTTCGCCCTCATCGCCAAGCCGCACATGGACGCGCTCACGGCCGCGGTGCGGGACACGGTCCGGGCCATCCAGGCCTACGTGCCCGGCTACGAACTGCTCGTGCCGCCCACGTGGGAGGACGGCAAGCTGGTGACCACGGTCAAGGTGCGCGGACGCGGCGACTATCTGCCGCGCTATGCGGGGAACCTGGACATCATAACCAGCGCCGGAGTCGCGGTCGCCGAGGCGTTCGCGCGGCAGGGGCGGAGGGAGCCGGGCCATGCCTGACGTGCTCATCAGCGATCCCACTCTGCGCGACGGCAACCACGCCGTGCGCCACACCCTGAGCGAGAAACAGATCTCCACCTACGCCGCGGCGGCCGAGGCGGCGGGCGTGCCCATCCTGGAGGTGGGCCACGGCAACGGCCTGGGGGCCTCGTCCCTGCAGGTCGGCTTGTGCTCCCTGAACGATGCCGCCCTGCTGGACGCCGCGCGCGCGCCGCTCCGAAACACCAGGCTCGGGGTCCACGTCATGCCCGGCTTCGCCACCATCGGCAACGAGCTGACCCTGGCCATCGAACACGGGGTGCAGGTCTTCCGCGTGGCCTGCCACTGCACCGAGGCCGACATCACCCAACGCCACGTCTCCTTTCTGCGCGAAAAGGGGGCGGACGTGTACGGCGCGCTGATGATGAGCCACATGGCCGACGCCGCCACCCTGGTGGAGGAAGGCTACAAGATGCAGCAATACGGCGTGAACGGCGTCATTCTCTACGATTCCGCCGGGGCCATGCTGCCGGACGAGGTGCGCACGAAGATCGCCGCCCTGACCCGGGGCCTAGGCGTCCAGGTGGGGCTGCATGCGCACAACAACCTGGGCATGTCCGTGGCCAACTCCGTGGCCGCGCTGGAGGCCGGGGCCACCATCCTGGACGGCACGGCCCGGGGGTTCGGCGCCGGGGCGGGCAACACCCAGCTGGAAGTGCTCGTGGCCGTGCTGCACAAGCTCGGGCACGACACGGGCATCGACCTCTACAAGCTCCTGGACCTTGCGGACCTGGCCGAGCGCGAGATCATTCCCGCCGTGCCGACCATCAGCGGGGACAGCATCGCCAGCGGGCTGGCCGGGGTCTTTTCAGGATTCGCCAAGCACGTCAAGCGCGTGGCCGCCGAATACGGGGTGGACTCGCGCGACGTGTGGTTCGAGCTGGGCCGCCGCCACGCCGTGGCCGGCCAGGAGGACCAGATCATCGAGGTCGCCCTGCAACTCGCAGCCGCAGCGGGGAAATCCAATGGCGAACAATGACTCCATCCGCGGGGACCTGCGCGGCGCGGAAAACGGCTTGGCCGGACGGCTGGACGCCCTGCGGGACGGCGTGCTCCTGGTCACCGGCGGCACCGGATTCATGGGCCGCTGGCTCGCGGAATGTGTGGCCCTGCTCAACGACGAACACGGCTACGGCATCCGGCTGCGCCTCCTGGCGCGACGCGCGCGCACCTTCCGCGAAACCACGCCCCACCTGGCCGAGCGGCCCGACGTGGCGCTCATCGACCAGGACGTGCGCGGAATCTACGAGCTGGACCAGGACGTGAACTGGATCGTGCACGCGGCCGCCAGTCCGGACAGCCGTCAGCACGCCATGGACCCCGTGGGGCTGCTGCACACCATTGGCCTGGGCACCCACCGCGTGTTGGAATCCGCCACCACGCTGCCCGCGTTGCGCAAGGCCCTGGTGGTCAGCTCGGGCCACGTCAACGGCCCGCAGCCCCTTGACGTGGCCTGCTTGCCCGAATCCCGGCACGGCACGGTGGACTGTGCCTCGGTCCGCTCGGCCTACGCCGAGGCCAAGCGCTACGCCGAGGCCCTGGCCGCGGCCCAGGTGGTCCAGAAACGAACTCCGGTGACCGTGGCCCGGCCCTTCGCCTTTGTCGGCCCCTATCAGTCCCTGGCCAGACCCTGGGCCATGAACAACTTCTTCCGCGACGCCCTGGCCGGCGGCCCCATCCGGATCTGGGGCGAGGGCGCGGACGTGCGCAGCTACATGCATGCCGCGGACATGGCCTGGTGGCTGCTGGCCATCCTGGTCCTGGGCGGGCCCGGCGGCGTGTACAACGTGGGCAGCCCCGAGGGCGTGAGCCTGCGGGAACTGGCCGCGCTCATCGGCGGCCTGTTCCCGGGCGGGCGAGAGGTTCTGATGCACACCGCGCCACACCAGGCCGCGCACCAGTCCGCCTTCGTGCCCGACGTGACCCGGGCCGCCGAGGAACTGGGCCTAGCCGTGACCCTGCCCCTGAAAGAAGCGCTTCGCCGCACCCTGCGCTGGCACCAGGACGCCTGAGGAGCCCGCGCATGACCGACGCCCCCCTGCACGGCGATGCCGTCATGCGCCAGGACGTGGCCGACGTGGCCGCCGCCGACCTGCCGTGGGACACGCTGCGCGGGTCCACGGTGCTGGTGAGCGGCGGTGCGGGTTTTCTGGCCGCCTACATGGTCCGCGTCCTGCTGCACCTCAACCGCGTCCGCGACGCCGGAATCACGGTGCAGTGCATGGTCCGCGACGCGGCCAAGGCCCGGGCGCGCTTCGCCGGGCTGAGGCAGGCCGACGGGCTGCGTCTGCTGGTCCAGGACGTGTGCGAGCCCGTGCCTCCCGAGGTGGCGGCCGATTTCGTCGTGCACGCGGCCAGCCCGGCATCGCCCAAGTACTACGCCGCCGACCCCACGGGCGTGCTCCTGGCCAACACCCTGGGCACCATGCGGCTGCTGGAGCACGCGCGGGCCCGCGGCTGCAAGGGCTTTCTCTTCATCAGCAGCGGCGAGGTCTACGGCGAGGTGGACCCGGCGCGCATTCCCACGCGCGAGCAGGACTACGGCTACGTGGACCCCACGGCCGTGCGCAGTTGCTACGCCGAGGGCAAGCGCGCCGGGGAGACCATGTGCGTGAGCTGGGCGCACCAGTACGGCGTGCCCACGACCATCGCGCGGCCCTTCCACACCTACGGGCCGGGCATGGACTTGGCCGACGGCCGCGTGTTCGCGGACTTCGTGGCCGACGTGCTGGCGCGCCGCGACATCCGGCTGCTCAGCGACGGGTCCGCGCGGCGCACCTTCTGCTACCTGGCCGACGCGGCGCTGGGATTTTTCACCGTGCTGCTCAAGGGCGAGGCCGCCACGCCCTACAACGTAAGCAACGAGGACTGCGAGACGAGCATCGCCGAGCTGGCCGAACTGCTTGCCGGGCTCTTTCCCGAGCGCGGGCTGCAGGTGGTCCGCGCCGGCCGGGCGGCGAACGACGCCTACATGGCCAGCCCCATCTCGCGCAACCGCCCGGACACCGCCCGGCTGCGCAGCCTGGGCTGGCGACCGGCACATTCCCTGCGACAGGGATTCCTGAAAACCGTGAGGAGTTTCGAATGAGCATCCGCGAACTGGCCGATTCCTTCAAACGCGGGGCGATCGACAAGCCCGACTACATCCGCCGCATGCACGAGGAGCACGCGCGGCTGTTCGAATACGCCGCCTTCCTGCAGGACACCAACGTGCGCGAAATTCGCCTGAGCGACGGCGACGTGATCATGGTCACGCGCTCCTCGGGCCTGCAGTTCTACGTGGACCAGCGCGACCTGCGCTCCATCCCGGTGGAGATGCTCAACTTCGGCGACCACGAGCCCGAGGAGGTCGGCTTGTGCCTGGACGCCCTCGACTCCATGCGCTGCCTGCTGGACGTGGGCGGCAACGTGGGTTGGTTTTCCCTGGAATGCGCGGCCCGCCACCCGGAGCTGGCCATCCACGCCTTCGAGCCCCTGCCCGTGACCTACGCCCAGCTCACGCGCAACCTCGCCCTTAACGACGCGCGCACCGTGACCCCGCACAACTTCGGCTTCTCGGACCAGGCCGGTCCCGTGACCTTCTACTACTACCCCGAGGGGCTGGGGAACACGTCCATGCAGAACCTCTCGGAGCGCGAGAGCGTGGTGCCGGCCCAGTGCGAGGTGCGGCTCCTGGACGATTTCGTGCGCGAAAACGACCTGCGCGTGGACTGCATCAAGTGCGACGTGGAGGGTGCCGAGTTGATGGTCCTCAAGGGCGGCCTGGCCACCCTGCGCGAGCACAGGCCGGTGCTCTTCCTGGAGCTGCTGCGCAAGTGGGCCGCCAAGTTCGGCTACCACCCGCGCGAGGTGGCCGCGCTGCTGGCGGAACTGGGCTACGAATGCTTCGTCCCGCACGTCGGGCGGCTCGCGCCCCTGAGCGGGCCCGAGGCCATGGACGTCACCGAGGCCACGAACTTCTTTTTCCTGCACCGCGACAAACATGCGGCCCTGCGGGACCGGCTGGTCTAGCCACCCCAACCCGGCGCCGCCGGCAGCGAACGGACCATGAAGACCATCAGCATCGTCACCCCCTGCTACAACGAGGAAGGGAACATCCCGGCCCTGGTGGAGAGCGTGCGCGCCGTGTTCGCGGCCATGCCCGGCTACACCTACGAGCACGTCTTCGCGGACAACGACTCCACGGACGGCACCCTGGATATGCTGCGTGCCCTGGCGGCCGAGGACAAACGCATCAAAGTCGTGGCCAACGCCAAGAACTTCGGCCAGGTGCGCTCGGTCTTCAACGCTATCAAGCACGCCTCGGGCGACGCCGTGGTCCTGCTCGCCGCGGACATGGAGGATCCGCCGGCGCTGATTCCCGAGTTCGTGGCACGCTGGGAGCGCGGCGCGCAGGTGGTCTTCGGCATCCGCCGCTCGCGCCGGGAAACGCGCTACAAGACCTGGTTCCGCAAGGTCTACTACCGGCTGCTCAAGGCCATGTCCGAGGACGAGCTGATCAACGACGCGGGCGAGTTCCTGCTCTTCGACCGCCAGATCCTGGAAATCGTCAAGCAGGTGCGCGATCCCAACCCGTACATCCGGGGGATGCTCGCCAACCTGACTTCGGCCGTGGACACCGTGCCCTACGACATGGCCTACCGCACCTCGGGGGTGACCAAGACAAACTTCTACCGCAACTACGTTTACGCGCTCAACGGGTTCGTGCACCACGCCACCTTCCCGCTGCGCATCCTGTCCCTGGCCGGGTTCGGCCTGTCCTTCCTGAGCATCGCCGTGGCCCTGATCTACGTGCTGCTCAAGCTGTTCCTGTGGGACCACTCCCTGCCGGGCATCGCCACGATCATCGTGGCCCTGTTCTTCTTCTCCGGGGTGCAGCTCTTCTTCCTGGGCTTCATCGGCGAGATCGTCATCTCCTTGCACAACCGATTCCGCGACCTGCCCCTGGTGGTGGTCAAGGAACTCATCAATTTTGATTCGGAAACAACGGCCGCCGACCCGGCGCGGGCGGAAAACTGACGGACGCGCCGTACTGCACGCAAGGGGGGAGCATGGAACGGCTCAAGGGGATGTCCAGGGAACAGATGTGGGACGCCGTGGAACGGCTGGCGTCCATCTCGCACTCCGTGGCCAGCAACGGCCAACGCCAACTGCACAAGGCCTTCGAGGCCGTCCGCGCCACTACCGGTGCAAGCCTGGACGTGTCCGGGGACGTGCCCCGCGCCGAAGTGCCGACCGTCCAGGCCCCGGAGGCCGCGTCCGGCGCGCTGCTGGACGACGTGGGGTAGGGGAGCCCGGGGCCGGACCGCGACACCCGTCGCGTCCCGGCGTCCTTCCAGGCCCGTGCGCGGATCCGTATGCGGCCCCGCCCGGGGCCATGCCGCGTGCGACGCCCCGCCCGCGCGGCGCAAAAAAACCGCCCGGCCTAGCCGGCGCGGCGGTATTCTCGGCGGCGCTGGTGCACGAGCTGCTCCAGGCCGAACTTCTTCACGCGGTAGCCCATCTGGCGCAGGGTCAGCCCGAGCTCGCGCGCGGCGCGCGACTGCACCCAGCGGTGGCGCTCCAGGGCCGTGACCACCTCGTTCTTCTCCATCTCCTGCAGCGACATGGGCGCGCCGCCCCGGTGCACGTGCGCCGCGGGGCTGGAAAAAAGCGAGGCCGGAATGTCGCCCACGTCGATGGAGCCGCTCTCCACCAGGATGGACAGCCGCTCCATGAGGTTCTCCATCTCGCGCACGTTGCCGGGCCAGTCGTACTTGACCAGGGCGTCCAGGGCCGCGGGCGTGAGCACCAGCCTGCGGCCGTACTCGCGCGAAAGGCGCTCCAGAAAATGATTGAGCAGGGACGGAATGTCCTCGCGGCGGCGGCGCAGGGGCGGGATGGTGATGGGGAAGACGTTCAGGCGGTAGTAGAGGTCCTCGCGGAACTCGCCGCGCTCCACGGCCTTTTCCAGTTCCGTGTTCGTGGCCGCGATGACGCGCACGTCCACGCGGCGCACCCCACCGCCCACGCGCTCGAACTCCTTTTCCTGCAGAAAGCGCAACAGCTTGCCCTGGGTGCCGGGCGACAGCTCGCCGATCTCGTCGAGCAGCAGCGCGCCCTTGTGCGCCTCCTCCAGCCGTCCGGGCCGCGCGCCCTTGATGCCGGAAAGCGGACCCTCGGCCTGGCCGAAGAGCTCGGCCTCGAGGACCTCCTCGGGAATGGCCGCGCAGTTGACCTTGACGAAGGGATGGTGGGCGCGGTCGGAAAGCTCGTGGATCAGCCGCGCGGCCAGGGTCTTGCCCGCGCCGGATTCGCCGAGCAGGAGCACCGTGGCCGAGGTGGGCGCGACCTTCTCCACCAGCTGCTGCACGCGGAGCATGGGCTGGCTCTTGCCCACGATGAAGAAGCGCCGGTAGTCGTCCGATAGTCGGGCGCGCAGCGAGGTGTTCTCGCGCCGAAGGCCCTCCTCGCGCTCCTGGACCTGCATGTTCAGGCTGACCACCTGGGCGATGCACTGGGCCACGATGGACAGAAAGCGCACGTCCTCGTCCAGGGAGACGTCCTGGTCGAAGAGGCGGTCGGCCTGGAGCACGCCGATGCACTTGCCGGACAGGAAGATGGGCACGCCGAAGAAGGAGAGCTTCTCCTTGTCGAACTTGCGCGAGCCGGTGCGGTCCAGGAAGAGCGGCTCCTTGGTCACGTCGGGCACGGCAAAGGGCCGCGCGGTGCGGAACACGCGGCCCGTGACGCCTTCGTCCAGCCGGTAGACGCCGCGGCGCATCTCCTGCTCGGTGAGCCCGTGCGAGGCGCGGATGCAGAGCCGCTCGCCCGCGGCGTCCACCAGGGCCACGGCCGCGCGCTTCATGAACATGGTGGAGCCGAGGATGGCCAGGATGCGTTCGAGCATGCGGTCCAGCTCCAGGGCCGAACCGATGATGCGCGTGATCTCGTAGAGAGCCTTGAGTTCGAATTCGTAGACTTTGAGCATGGTCGGTGGGGCGGCAGGCGGTCCTGCCGGGCCGGGCCATGGCCTGGCGCTTTGTTTACCAAAATTGTAGTTAACTGCTTTTTTAATTCTACAAACGTGTAATGTGTTGCAATGCCTTCCCCCCGACAATTGCCCCGGGGCGGGCCGCAAATAGGCTTTCGTCCCGGCACGTTGGCGGCCCGGCGGCCCTCAGGGCCATCCCCCGGCCCGCGCGCCGTCAGGCGTATTGTTCAAAAACGGTGCCGCGCACGACAGAGGACAAAAAAAAGCCCCGCCGTCGCCGGCGGGGCCTCGATCCCGAAAAAACCGCAAAAGCCGCTTCAGGCCAGGGCCGCGGAGACCGGCACGTACTCCATGCCGAAGGCGTCGGCCACGGCCTCGTAGGTCACCTTGCCCGCATAGGTGTTCAGCCCGCGCGCCAGGCATTCGTCCGTGCGCAGCGCGGCCACGCCCTGCCCGGCCAGGCGCAGCGCGTACGGCAGGGTCTGGTTCATCAGCGCGAACGTGGACGTGCGCGGCACCGCGCCCGGCATGTTGGCCACGCCGTAGTGCACCACGCCCTCCACCTCGTAGGTGGGCTCCTTGTGCGTGGTCGCCTTGATCGTCTCCACGCAGCCGCCCTGGTCCACGGCCACGTCCACGATCACCGAGCCCTCCTTCATGAAGGAGAGCATGCCGCGCGTCACCAGCTTGGGCGCCTTGGCGCCCGGAATCAGCACCGCGCCGATGAGCAGGTCGGCATGCTGCACCGACTGGCGAATGTTCGGCTCCGTGGAGCTCAGCGTCACCAGGCGGCCGCCGAACACGTCGTCCAGGTACTGCAGACGGGAATGGTTCACGTCCAGGATCGTCACCTGCGCGCCCATGCCCAGGGCGATCTTGGCCGCGTTGGAGCCCACCACGCCGCCACCGAGGATGACCACCGAGGCCGGGGCCACGCCCGGCACGCCGCCCAGCAGCACCCCGCGCCCGCCGTTGGGCTTCTCCAGGTACGCCGCGCCCACCTGCGTGGCCATGCGCCCGGCCACCTCGCTCATGGGCATGAGCAGCGGCAGCCCGCCGTCCGGCAACTGCACCGTCTCGTAGGCCACGCCCGTGGTCCCGGTGGCGAGCAGCGCGTCGGTCAGCTCGCGGTCCGCGGCCAGGTGCAGGTACGTGAACAGCAGCAGGTCGTCGCGCAGGTACTTGTACTCCGAAGCAATGGGCTCCTTGACCTTGACGACCATCGCCGCACCCCAGGCCTCGGCCACGTCCACGATGCGCGCCCCGGCCTGCACGTACTCCGCATCCGTGAGTCCGCTCCCGGCCCCCGCGCCCTCCTCCACCAGCACCGTGTGGCCGCGCCGCACCAGCGACTCCACACCGCCCGGCGTCATGGCGACGCGGTTCTCCATCGTCTTGATTTCCTTCGGGATACCAATGATCATTGCTCTCGCTCCTTTGTGGTCGGATACCATAGCGCGTCTGCCAGTTAGCACGAGGAATCGCAAAACAAAAGCGCCTTTTCCGCAATGGCCACACCTCCCCCCGCGCCTCCTCCGTGCCTGCTCTGCGACCGGTCGTCCCCGCCTGTCTTGACCGGAGCGCGCATTCCGGTATCCTCCCGCCACACCGCCAAACGGGAGACCCCATGGCCACACGCAAAGGAAGCACCATGTCCCGCCGGACGCTGCTGTTCGGCCCCCTGCGCCGGTTGCGCGAAAACGTCAGCGTGGAGGAGGTGGAGGAGCGCGAGGCCCTGCGCGCCGCCAAGACCGCTCCGGAACCCCTGGCCGACGACACGCCCGAGGAAATCCGCGCCGCCTTCAAGGCCTACGACGAAGGCGACTACGAAACCGCGGCCAACGGCCTGGTGCCCTACTGCCGCCAGTTCCCCACGCGCATGAACGCCGCCCGCAAGCTCGCCTACGCCCTGTACCGCTGCGGCCGCTTCATCCAGGCGCGCGTGGAGTTCGAACGCATCCTGCGCAGCGAAAAGGACGACAACTTCGCCAAGCTCTACCTGGGGCTGGCCCTGCTGCAGACCGGCAAGACCGAAAAGGCCCTGGCGACCTGGCGGGGCTACCAAAATCTCGAAGAAATCCCCCTGACTCGGGAAATCAACGTCCAGCTCGGCCTCTGCGAACTGCCAGAACCGCCCGCCCCCACCGACATCATCGCCGCCGTGGAGTCCGCCTGCGGCCTGCGGCGGCCGGAAGAACTGAACGGCTGAGCCGGGGAGCCGGAAAGCCGGGGGAGGGGCGGGGGAGGAAGAGGGAACCCTTTGAAAAGGGCTTCCCTCT
>JACCQO010000008.1 GCA_015709205.1 Desulfovibrionaceae bacterium | reverse complement strand
TCGCCTCCCCCCGGGCCCCCCTCCACCCCACCTCTCCCCCAAAAACTGCTGGTTGGATGAGGGCGGGGGTGACTGTCGAGTGCGCGTGGATGCCGGACGTGGCGGGGGCGGGCGCGGGGCGCTCGGGAAAGATGGAGAGCGGAGCGGGCTTGCCGGGCTGCCGCCGCTTTGCGGCGGATGCGCCCTGGGGCGTTCGGGAAAGAGGGGGAGGACGCGACGATGCGGAGGACGGGCGCGCAAAAGGGACGGCGGCAGTGCTGCCGCCGTTCCCTTTGCGGCGGGGCTTCCGGGGCCTGCCCTGCCTGGCTGCAGGTCACGGCCAGTTGCGGGTCCGTGTCGCTCCCTGCAAGGCCGATATTGGCATTGGCGCAGTTGAGGCTCGCCGAGGCGGTCCGATCCACCCAGGAGCTGTGGGTGCCGTAGCCGGTCTTGACCTTCAGGAAGAGATGGCGGGCGGCCATGACGTCGATGGAGGCGCAGGCGCGGCTGAACTCCATCGTGGCATCGCGGGAGACGGACCGTTCCTGCTTGCTCGCCCGGTCGTTCGCCCCGCAGGCGGCCGTGACCGGAGAACATGTGGCGCTGGTGCCCGGCTCCCCGTCGAGGCTGCTGCGGAGCGAGACGATGCCCTTGGCCTGGTCCGCGGAGGCCGCGAGGAGCAGGAGGAGGGAACAAAGGACGGTTACGGTTGCTGTGCGTGCGGTGTTCCTGGGTCCTCCGTGTCGTGGGGGGATTGGCGGTGTGCCCGGCGGCGGTAGGGCAAGAGCTGTTCCATTGCTGGCGTATCAATGTCCACGAGAGGTTCGTTGGCGGTCCGTGCCGGAGGGCCGCGCGGTGGGCGGCTGGCGGGGCCTCGGGCAAAGGCCGGGAGAAACCGGGGCGCGTCCGCCGCTTGGCGGCGAACGCGCCCCGGAGATTGAGCAATGACGGGCCGCGCCCGCCTAGCGGCAGACGGTGGCCAGGCGCTGGTAGGTGGTGTTCCCCGATGTGCCCTCGGTGATGATGATCTGCACCGCCTGGCAGCCCAGGGAGGCGGTCGTTGTCTCGTCGGCCCAGGAGCTGTGGCTGGTCTGCGATGCGCGGCCCTTGTTCGTCCACGTGGTCTGGAAGTAGTGGCAGGTGGCCGTGACGTCGATGGAGGTGCAGGTCCCCTGCTTGTCGGTGAGCTTGAAGGTCAGGGTCTGCGGCGTGTAGCCGTTGAGCGGGTTGCGGGTCTGCAGCTTGGCGCCGCTGCCGTCCTGGGTCCAGCAGGTGGCCGAAACCGGTTGGCAGGTGCAGCCCCCGTTGCCCGTGGCTTCGACGAGTCCGTTGTAGAGCGTCACGGAGTAGGATTTGTCCGCCCGGGCCGCGGAGGCCGCGAGAAGCAGGAAGAGGGCGCAACCGATCGTCAATGTTGTCATCCGTCTGGTGTTCATCAGGTTATCCTTGTAAGAGTTGATGTCCTTTTTTCGGTCGGAGTATAGCAAGTCCTGTTCCAGCGTTACAAGTTCAATGTTCAAGGTGGGTTCGGGGACAGCGCGGATTGCGCCGCCCATATCGTTGGCGGTTGGCGGAGCGTTGCCGTCCGATCGATCCATTCGGCGCCGACCCGGAACTGTTCGTGCGTCGCAGTAAACCCGGACCGACGCACCCGCCACCGCGCCCGCCCGACCGTGGGGCCCGGGGGGGATGATCCCCCCGGCAGGGTCCGGGACAGCGTCCCGGCGGGGTCTGGGGCGGAGCCCCGGCCGGGGTTCGGGGTGGAGCCCCGCTATGCGCCGGGTTGGGTGCAGAGGAAGTATTTGCGTTCGGGGCGTCCGACGACGCCGTAGACCACGTCGGCGTAGATGGAGCCGATGGAGACGAGGTATTCGAGGTAGCGCCGCGCGGTGGAGCGGCTTGCGCCGATGCGTCCGGCTGCTTCTTCGGCGGAGATGCCCTGGTCGTGGGCGATGTCGTCGAACACGGCGCGGACCTTGCCGAGGGTGAGCGGGTCGATGCCCTTGGGCAGGGAGTTCCTGCAGGCGCTGGCGGTTCCGGCGGGGCGCAGCAGGCCGTCCACGTCGGTCTGTTCGATGGTGCCGCCGTTGGCGATGCGTTTGCGGTATTCGCGGAATTTGACGAGGCAGTCGCGGAAGCGGTCGGCGATGACGGGCTTGATGAGGTAGTCGAAGACGCCGCCGCGCAGGGCCTGCTTGAGGGGCCCGACCTCGCGGGCGGCGGTGATGAGGATGACGTCGGTTTCCAGGCCCTTGGCGCGGATTTCGCGCAGCAGGTCCGTGCCCGAGCCTTCGGGGAAGTAGAGGTCCAGGAGCACGAGGTCGGGTTCGAGGATTTCGGCCATGTCGCGTGCGTCGGCCAGGGAGTGGGAGATGCCGACGACCTCGCAGCCCTCGACGCGTTCGGCAAAGCGGCGGTGCAGGTCTGCGATGCGGGGGTCGTCTTCGACGATGAGCACGCGGATGGTGGTCATGGCTTGCCCTTTTGGTGTTTGGGGATGGCCACGGTGAAGAGGGCGCCTCCGAGTTCGCCGGGAGCCACGGTGATCCAGCCGCCGAGTTCGCGGGTGCGCTGCCGGGCGAGGAACAGGCCGAGGCCGCGCCGGCCGGGCCCCTTGGTGGAGACGCCCTTTTCGAAGATGCGGTCGAGGAGTTCCTGCGGGATGCCGGGGCCGGAGTCGGAGACCTCGAAAATGATCTCCTTGCCCAGGTCGGTGAAGGAGAGGTCCACGCGGCGGTTGTCCTTGTCCTGTTGGAGCACGGCGTCGAAGGCGTTGGCGATGAGGTTGCCGACGATGGTCACGAGCTTGTCCTGGGGGAGCCATTCGGGCACGTCGAGCATGGTGCCTTCGCGGTCCACCTGGAAGTCGATCTTCAGTTCCCTGGCGCGGTTGAACTTGCCGAGCACGATGGCGGCGATGACCGGGTGGGGCACGGCCTCGTTGAGGAAGCGGATGATGTCCTCGTAGCCCGAGGATTCCGTGGTCACGAGGTCGAGGGCCTCGCGGTGGGCTCCGATCTGGATGAGTCCGGCGATGGTGTGCAGCTTGTTGGAGTATTCGTGGGTCTGCCCGCGCAGGAGCTCCGTGTATTCCTGCACGCGGGAGAGTTCGTCGGCCAGGCGGTCGAGCTCGTCCTTGCGGCGGAAGGAGGCGACCACGCCGTGGACCTTGTCGGCGTGGAGCACGGGGATGATGTTGAAGACGAGTTCGCGGCCGTTGACCACGCGTTCCAGGTCGTGTTCGGCCTCGCCGGTGCGCAGGGTGCGCATCAGCCCGGCCTCGGGCAGCACCTCGCGCACGTCGCGGCTTTTTCCCAGGATTTCCGGATCGATGCCCGTGTAGCGGAAGGCGGCCTTGTTGGCCAGGCGGACCTGCCCCTGGTCGTCGAGGGCGATCACGCCTTCGCGGATGGATTCGAGCACCGCGCCGCGTTCGAGGTAGAGGCTGGTGATTTCCGCGGGTTCCAGGCCCAGGGTGATGCGCTTGAGCTGCCAGGCGATGAACACGGCGCTGAGCACGCCCACGGCGCACATGCCCAGGATGCTGAGCAGGGGCTTGTTCAGGTAGCGCGGGATGGTCTTGCGGATGTTTTCCGTCAGGTAGCCCACGGAGACGAAGCCGATGATCCTGGAGTTGTAGTCGTAGACCGGGGTCATGCCGCGCAGGGACACGCCGAGGGTGCCGCGCGCCTGGGAGACGTAGGACTTGCCTTCGGAGATGGCCGGGCCGGTGTCGCCGCCCACGAAGTGCTGGCCGATGCGCTCGCGCACGGGGTGGGAGTAGCGGACGCCCTTGGTGTCGCCGACCACGACGAAGGCCGCGCCGGTCTTCTTGCGGATGGTTTCGGCCAGGGGCTGGATGACGTGGTAGGGGTCGTCGGAGAGCAGGGCGCGGCGGATCTGGGGAATTTCCGCGACGGCCAGGGCCGTTTTCAGGGCGGTCTGGCCGATCTGGTGGCGGGTCAGGTCCGAGGCCAGCCCGGAGATGATGAACCAGCTGACCACGACCTGGATGAAGACCAGACCGAGGACCATGCTCACGAGGTAGGACTGGATGGTCTTGGGCTTGAGCCATTCGATCAGGCCGACCCGGTTCATGCGGTTCTCCTTTCTCTGCGGCGGTGTGCGCCTCTTTCGGGTAATGGCAGATTCGCAGGGCCTTGGCAATGAAGGCGGAGGTTGCGGGCGGACGGTGCGAAGAGGGGGGGCGGAGGGAGGAGGCGTGGTCGCCGCTCCGGGGCGGGGCGTTCTTTTCTTGGCTGGTCGATGGAGCGGGTCGGCTGCGCCAAACCCGCTCCATCGAATGCCTGCGAAAAGAACGCCCCGCCCCGGAGCTGGTGCGCGTGGGCGCGGGGACGGGGGCGCTGGGAGCGCGGAGGCGCGAAAGGGGGAAGGACGTCGCCAGGCCGGACGCGATCCGGGCGTGTCGGCGTCGGGAGGATGGCGCAGGCGCTGGGCCTTGCTCAGTGCTTGAGGATCTGCCCCAGGAACTGGCGCGTGCGGTCGAAGCGCGGGTTGGAGAAAAAGGCCTCGGGCGTGTTCTGCTCCACGATCTCGCCGCCGTCCATGAAGATTACCCGGTCCGCCACCGTGCGCGCGAAACCCATCTCGTGCGTCACGCAGACCATGGTGATGTTCTCCTCGGCCAGCTCGATCATCACGTCCAGCACCTCCTTGATCATCTCCGGGTCCAACGCCGAGGTGGGCTCGTCGAAGAGCAGGATCGCCGGGTTCATGCACAGCGCGCGGGCGATGGCCACGCGCTGCTGCTGCCCGCCCGAGAGCTGGCCCGGGTACTTGTCCGCCTGCTCGCGGATGCGCACGCGCTCCAGGAAGTGCAGGGCCGTCTCCTCGGCCTGCCGCCGGGGCATTTTGCGCACCCACACCGGAGCCAGGGTCAGGTTCTGCAGCACGGTCATGTGCGGAAAGAGGTTGAAGTCCTGAAAGACCATGCCCACCTCGCGGCGCACCTTCTCGATGCCCTTCAGGCTGCTCGTCAGCTCCACGCCGTCCACCACGATGCGGCCGCTCTGGTGGCGCTCCAGCCGGTTGATGCAGCGGATCAGCGTGGACTTGCCCGAGCCCGAGGGGCCGCAGATCACGATGCGCTCCGCGCGGCACACCTGGAGATTGACGTCCTTGAGCACGTGGAACGCGCCGTACCACTTGTTGACCCCGCAGATGTCGATGACGATGTCCCCGGCCTGGGCGGACGGAGTAGTCTGGCCGGACGAAGTGGTCTGGGCGGACGAAGTGGTCTGGGCGGACGCGGCGGCCTGGGCGGACGCGGCGGCCTGGGCGGTGTCGGAGGCGGCGGTGGGCATTGGCGTTCCTCGATGCGGTTGCGGTTTTCCGGTTGCGTTGCGGCCCGGTTCGCGTTCAGCGCGCGCGGTGCGCAGTGCGCCGCTCGATGGAGCGGCCCCAGCGGCTCATGCCGAAGCACAGCAGCCAGTAGACCAGCGCGCAGAAGATGTAGGCCTCGGCGTCGTGGCCGAGCCACTGCTGGTCCTGCGATGCCGCCTTGGCCATGCCCAGGAAGTCCAGCAGCCCGACGATGATCACCAGCGAGGTGTCCTTGAGCAGGGCGATGCAGCGGCCCACCAGCGACGGCAGCACGTGGCGCAGCGCCTGGGGCAGGACCACGAAGGCCTGCATCTTCCAATAGCCCAGCCCCAGGGCCTTGGCCGCGTCGGTCTGGCCCTTGGGCACGGCCGCCAGCCCGCCGCGCACCACCTCGGCCATGTAGGCCGAGGAGAACAGGATCATGCCGATCTGCACGCGCAACAGGTTGTTGATCTGCATGTCCGGCGGCAGGAAGAGCGGGAACATCACCGAGGCCATGAACAGGATCGTGATCAGCGGCACGCCGCGCACGGGCTCGATGATGCCCACGCACAGGGCGCGCACGGCCGCGATCCGGCTGCGGCGGCCCAGCGCCAGGAGCACGCCGCAGGGGATGGAGACCAGGATGCCCACCAGGGCCAGTCCCACGCTGAGCATCAGCCCGCCCCACTGGGACTGGTCCACGGGCGCGAGGCCCGCGCCGCCGCCGACCAGCCACAGGGCCGCCAGGGGCAGCAGCAGCCAGAGCACGGCCAGCGCCGCCGCGCGCAGCCGCCGCCACGCCGTGCAGCCGACCATGGTCGCCAGGAGCACGCCCGCCAGCGCCGGGCGCCAGGCCTCGGCGGGCGGATATGTGCCGACCATGAGCACGCGGAACTTGTGGACGATGAAGGTCCAGCAGGCCCCGGAAGACTGGGCGCACATGCTCGCGTCGCCCGTGAAGCAGGCGTCGAGCAGCGCCCAGGAGACCAGCGGCGGGACCACCGCGGCCAGGAACGCCATGCACAGCAGCGTGAGCAGCGAATTGAACCAGCCGTCGAACAGGTTGGCGCGCAGCCAGCCCAGGGGGCCGACCGCGCTGGGCGGCGGCGGCAGCGCCGGGGACGGCACGAAGGCCTCGGCGGGCCGGGCGCAGGGCGTATCCGAACAGGGAGCGGCCGGACAGGCAAGGGGGGCGAGAGCGTCGGGGACGTGCGGCATGGTCAGCGCTCCACGATCTGGGCCCTGGCGTTGGCCCGGTTCATCAGCAGGGAAAGCAGCAGGTTGATGGTCAGGTATACGGCCATCCACAGGCCGATGATCTCGATGGCCTGGTCGTTCTGGCCGATGATCGTGCCGCCCACCGAGACCATGTCCGGATACCCGATGGCCACGGCCAGGGAGCTGTTCTTGACCAGGCTGCAGAAGTCGTTGGTCGTGGCCGGGATGCACACGCGCAGGGCCTGCGGCAGCACGATGCGGCGCATGGTCAGCCCGGGCTTCAGGCCCAGGGCCTTGGCCGCGTCGATCTGGCCCTTGCGCACGGACTGGATGCCGCTGCGCACGTTCTCGGCGATGAACGCGGCGGTGTAGAGCACCAGCCCGGCGACCAGGGCGGAGAATTCCGGCCTGAGGACCATGCCGCCCTGGAAATTGAATCCCTTGAGCGCGGCCAGGTTGAAGTCCATGGCCCGGGGCCCGAGCAGCAGCGCAAGCCCCGGCAGGCCGGCGATCAGCCCCAGCCCGATCCAGCCCGTGGGCAGCCCGACGCCCGTGCGGTCGCGGCGGCGGCGGGAGGTGCGCAGCACCAGCCAGGTGGCCGCCACGGCCGCGCCCAGGACCCCGAGCGCGATCCAGAACCCGGCCAGGGGCACGGGCTCGGGCAGGAAGATGCCCCGGTTGTTCAGGAAGATCCCGGGCAGGGGGTTCAGGCTCTGGCGCGGATGCGGCAGGCCGGCCAGGACCACGCTGTAGGTCAGGAACAGGATCAGCAGCAGGGGCACGTTGCGCAGGGTCTCCACGTAGACCCCGGCCAGCCGGGAGACCAGCCAGTTGGACGAGACCCGCGCGCAGCCCACGACCACGCCCAGCAGCGAGGCCAGCACGATGGACAACCCCGAGACCCACAGCGTGTTCAGCACGCCGAGCAGGAAGGCGTAACCGTAGGTGTCCGAGGGATGGTAGGGCAGCAGGGTGTCGTTGATCGGCAGGCCGCCCTCCACGGACAGGAAGCCGAAGCCCGAGGCGATGTTGCGCGCCTCCAGGTTGGCCTGCGTGGTGCGCAGCAGGGTCCAGGCCAGGTAGGCGGCCAGGCCGACCACGGCGGCCTGGACCAGGACGCCGACCAGGGCGGCGGTGTTCGGCGGGCGGCGCGCGGAACAGGCCGCGGCGGCGCCGGGATTCGTATGCGGCATGGCGGATGGTGCGGAGCGTCCCGGGCCGCGCGGGGCGGCCCGGGACGGTTGCGGCGTGCTAGCGGATGGGCATGGCGTACATCAGGCCGCCACGGGTCCAAAGGTCGTTGAGGCCGCGGGGCAGGTCGAAGGTCGTGCCCGGGCCGAAGTAGCGGTTGTATACCTCGCCGTAGTTGCCCACGGCCTGGATGGCGCGCACCAGCCAGTCGTTGTCCAGGTTCAGGAAGGAGCCCACGTCGCCGGACACGCCGAGCATGCGCTGCACGGTCGGATCCTGGCTCTTGGCCTTCATCTCCAGCACGTTGGCCTGGGTGATGCCCTTTTCCTCGGCCTCGATGAGCCCGTAGATGACCCAGGTGACCAGGTCCTTCCACTGGTTGTCGCCGTGCTTGACCAGCGGGGAGAGGGGCTCCTTGGAAAAGACCTCGGGCAGGATCACGATGTCCGCCGGGTTCGGCGCGGTGGTGCGCAGGCTGGCGATCTGGCTCATGTCCGTGGTGAAGGCGTCGCAACGGCCGCTCAGGAAGGCGCTGAAGGCCTCCTTCTTGCTCTCGAAGACCACGGTTTCCAGCTTGATGTTGTTGGCCCGGGCGAAGTCGGCCACGTTCAGCTCGCTGGTGGTGCCCGCGGTCACGCAGGCGGACGCGCCGTCGAGCTGCTTGGCCGAGGTGACCCCGGCCTCCTTCTTCACGGCGAAGCCCTGGCCGTCGTAGAACACGACCACGGTGAAGTCGATGCCCTGCTTGGCGTCGCGCTTCATGGTCCAGGTGGTGGTGCGGGAGGTGAGGTCCACCTGGCCCGAGGACACGGCCACGACCTTCTGCTTGGAGGCCAGGGGCACGTACTTGATCTTGTCCGGGTCGCCGAGCACGGCGGCGGCCACGGCGCGGCCCATGTCCACGTCGAAGCCGGTCCACTTGCCGGCGGAGTCCGGCGCGGAGAAGCCGGGCACGCCTTCGCTGACGCCCAGGGTCAGCACGTCCGCGGCCTTGACCTTTTCCAGCGTGTCGGCCTGCGCGGCCGAGGCGGCGAGACAGATGGCCAGCGCCGCGAACAGGCAAACAAGGGTCTTTTGCATCCTATGCTCCAGGGGTGAAAGGGGTTGTGGTGCGCGAGATTGACAACAAAGGAAAGAAATTAAGACAATTATTGCAAAATCGCAATAGGTGGATGGCCGGGAGAGAACTTTACGGGATAAATGGAATAAAGTATTGCCGAAGCGCGTCCGGCGGTCCGGCGACACGTTTTTTTCGAGGCCCCGCGTGGCGGAACTCCCCTTTCTCTTGGTCGTGCTGTCGGCCCTGGCCCACGGCTACTGGAACTTTCTCTTCAAGCAGGCGGACGACAAGGACGCCTTCCTGGGGCTGACCAAGCTGGCCGAGCCCGTGCTCTGGCTCGCGCCCTTCGTGGTCGCGGTCTGGATCTGGGGGCTGGACCGGGAGGCGTGGAAGTACGTGGCCGTGGGCGCGCTGCTCTCCGTGGCCAACTACCAGCTGCTCGTGGCGGCCTACAAGCGGCTGGACCTGGCCGTGGCCTATCCCGTGGCCCGGTCGAGCACCATCTTCCTGCCGTTCCTGGCCTACCTGGCCTTCGGCGAGGTCATCGACGCGGCGGGCTGGGGCTCGGTGGTCCTGGTCTCGCTGGGCGTGGGCGTGGTCCAACTGCGCCCGCGCCTGGCGCGCGCGGTCTCTCCGCACGCGTCCGCCTCCGAGCGCTGGGGGCTGTTCTACGCCGTTGGCGCGGCCTTCACCGTGGCCCTCTATACCCTCTGGGGCCGGGTGGCCGTGGAACACATGCACCCGTTCCTCTACATGTACTGCTACACCCTGGCCACGGCGCTGTTCTTCCACCCGCGCCTGGCCCGGCTGGACCGCGCGGCCGTGCGCCGCGAATGGCGCGCCAACCGCTGGCGCATCCTGGCCGTCTCCTTCCTCAACACCTTCTCCTACGTGCTCATGCTCGTGGCCCTGTCCATGAGCAAGGTCACCTACGTGGGCGCGTTGCGCCAGCTCAGCCTGGCCTTCGGCGCGACCCTGGGCTGGCTGGTGCTGCGCGAGCGGCTCACGGCCGCGCGCCTGGCCGGAGTGGCCCTGATCATCGTCGGGGCCTGCCTGACGTATTTCGCGCGCTGACCAGGGCCCCGCCAGCCTGCCCGGTTCCGTCCTTGCCCCCGGCGCGGTTTCCGGAGCGAAACCGGGCTTGATCAAGGGGCCGGGCTCCGCGTACAGTCATTAATGAGCGCAGCGCGCGCCGCGCCGCTGCAGCGGCCCGGGCCGGGATGCCCGGGTCTTTTTTCCATGCCCTTTCCGCACCGGACGGCCCATGAACGCATCCGCCTCCTCCCGCAGGTTTCCCCGGCTGATGGTCGCGCACAAGCTCGCGCTGGTCTTTTTCTGCTTCGCCCTGGCCGTGAGCGCGCTGACCACCTTCGTCTTCTACCGCGCCGCCGACGAGCAGGTCATGCGCGACATCCGCCAGCGGCTGCACGACATGGTCGCCGTGGCCGCGGCAACGGGCGTGGACGTGGACGACTACCTGCGGCTCGCGGACCCCGCCATGGAGGGCGGGCCGGAGTTCAAGGCCGTGCAGCGCGGGCTGCAGCGCGTGCGCGACGCGGCCTCGGACATCAAGTACATCTACACCATGCGCCGCCGTCCGGACCGCACCATCGAGTTCGTGGTCGACGCGGACACCAACCCCGCGACCATGGTCCACCTGGGCCAGGCCTACGACGACGCCAGCGAACTGCTTCGGGCGAGCTTCGAGACCATGACCGCGCCCGAGGTGGAAAAGCACTTCTACACCGACGAGTGGGGCACCTGGCTTTCGGGCTACGCGCCCTTCTACGCGGCCGACGGCACGCGCGCCGGGGTCCTGGGCATGGACATCTCCGCGGCCACGGTCATGGCCTACCGGCGCGTCCTGCTTTGGCGTTCGCTGGCGGTCTTCGGCGTTACGCTGCCGCTGGTGCTGCTCGCGGGCATCCTCCTGGGCCGCCGCGTGGGGCGGCCGATCATCGCCATGAAGAACGCCGCCGAACGCATGGGCCGGGGCGAGTTGGACGCGCGCGTGGCCGTGCGCTCGCGCGACGAGATCGGCATCCTGGCCGACGGGCTCAACCGCATGGCCGCGAGCCTGGAGCAGAACCGGCGCAGGCTCACGGACCTGGCCGCGCAGTACCAGAACATTTTCGACAACGCCACGGAGGGCATCTTCCAGTCCTCGGGCGACGGGCGCATGGGCATGGCCAACCGCGCCCTGCTGGAGCTGCTCGGCTACGCGGACCTGGAGGACCTGCTCGCGCACGCGCCGAGCTTGGTGGACCTCCTGGCCGAGCCCGCCGATGCCGGGGACATCCGCGCGCGGCTGGAGGCCGACGGGCGCTTCCAGGCCCGGCAGACGCTGCTGCGGCGCAAGGACGGGTCCACCTGCGTGGTGGAGATGAGCGCGCGGCTGGGGCGCGACAAGGAGGGCGCGGCGCGCATGGAGGGCGTGCTCCACGACGTGACCGAGCGGCTGGCCCGCGAGCGCGCCGAGCGCGAGCGCCAGGTGGCCCTGGAGGCCTCGCGCGCCAAGAGCGAGTTTCTGGCCAACATGAGCCACGAGATCCGTACCCCGCTGAACGCGGTCATGGGCCTGGCGGACCTGCTCATGCGCACGGAGTTGACGGCCAAGCAGCGTGAATATCTGAAGAAAGTGCGGATATCCTCCAAGTCGCTCCTGGCCGTGATCAACGACATCCTGGATTTCTCCAAGATCGAGGCCGGGCGGCTGGAGCTGGAGGACGTGAACTTCTCGCTCTACGAGACCATGGCCAACCTTTCGGAGATGTTCGCGCACAAGGCCGCGGAGCAGGACGTGGAGCTGGTGATCGACATCGCCGAGGGGGTGCCCTGCGCCCTGCACGGCGATCCGGTGCGCCTGGGGCAGGTGCTCATCAACCTGACGGGCAACGCCCTCAAGTTCACCCAGTCCGGCGATGTCGTGGTCTCCGTGGCCCTGGCGGCCGAGCAGCCGGAGCAGGAGGCCGCCGACGGCGCGCAAGAGGGCGGCGCGGCTTCGTGCGAAGGCGGCGCGGCTACTGGCGAAGGCGGCGCGGCTTCGTGCGAAGGCGGCGCGGCCGCTAGGCGCGTGGCCCTGGAATTCTCCGTGGCCGACACCGGCGTGGGCATCGCGCCCGAGCGGGTTTCGGCCATCTTCGACTCCTTCACCCAGGCCGACACCTCGACCACGCGGCGCTACGGCGGCACGGGGCTGGGGCTGGCCATCTGCAAGAAGATCACCCGGCTCATGGGCGGCGACATCGCCGCCGAGAGCGAGCCCGGCAAGGGCAGCACCTTCCGCTTCACCGTGGTCCTGGGCAAGCAGCCCGAGGACCGCCAGCGCCGCCCGGTGCCGCCCAAGGACCTGCGGGGCATGCGCGTGCTCGTGGTCGACGACAACCGCACCGCGCGCGAGATCCTGGCCGCCTCCATCGAGTCCTTCTCCATGCAGGCCGTGGCCGCGGGCTCGGGCCGCGAGGCCCTGGAAATCCTGCGCACCGCGAAGGAGCCCTTCGACCTCGTGCTCATGGACTGGAAGATGCCCGACCTCAACGGGCTGGAGACCTCGCGGCGCATCAAGCTGGACCTGGCCCTGGACAAGACCCCCATCGTCTGCATGGTCTCGGCCTACGGCCGCGAGGACCTCATCCAGCAGGCGGACAAGGTCTTCCTGGACGCCTTCCTGCACAAGCCCGTGAACCAGTCCTTCCTTTTCGACACGATCATGGAGCTCTTCGGCCGCGGCGACTATGCCTTCGGCGCGCCCGCGGAAGAGGGCGAGGCCGAGGGGCCCACGGCCGCGCAGGACGCCGTGGCCGGCGCGCGCGTGCTCCTGGTGGAGGACAACGAGATCAACCGCGAGGTGGCCACCGAGTGGCTGGCCAGCGCCCACGTGGCCGTGGAGACCGCGGAGAACGGGCGCGTGGCCCTGGACTGGCTGGACGCCCACGCCGCCGATCCGCCCGACGTGGTGCTCATGGACATCCAGATGCCGGAGATGGATGGGCTGGAGGCCACCGGGCGGCTGCGCGCCCAGCCGCGCTTCGCCCGGCTGCCGATCGTCGCCATGACCGCCCACGCCCTCAAGGGCGACCGCGAGCGCTGCATCCAGGCGGGCATGAGCGACTACGTGACCAAGCCCATCGACCCCCGGGCGCTCTTCGAGGCCCTGGCCCGCTGCCTGGAGCCGGCGCGCGCGGCCGAGCGCGCGGCGCGCGCCGCGCGGGGGGCGGCGGGGACACCGGGCGCGCCGGAGGGGCCCGGGACGCCGAAGAACGGGGCCGACGCGCGGGCCGATGCGCAGGCCGCGTCCCAGACCGCGCCCCAGACCGCGCCCCGGAATGCGGTCCGGAATGCGGTCCGGAATGCGGTCCGGAACGCAGGCGAGTTCGATCCGGCCGCAACCGCCCTGCCGGGCATCGACACGGCCGACGGCCTGTTCCGCTGCAACAACAATCGCGCCCTCTACCGCAAGCTGCTGCGCAGCTTCGCGCGCGACTTCGCGGACGCGGGCGAGCGCATCGCCGCCCACCTGGCCGCCGGAGAGCGCGAGGACGCGCGGCGGCTGGCCCACTCGGTCAAGGGCGTGGGCGCGAACATCGGCGCCCTGGACCTTTCGCGCGCGGCCGCGGCCCTGGAGACGGCCCTGGCGGCCGATCCCGAGGCCGCTCCGAACGCCCCGGCAGCTCCGGATGCCCCGGGCGGGCCGGATGCACCGGATGCGCTGCTCGCCGCCTTTTCCGCACGGCTGGCGGAAGTGACCGCCGGGCTCGCCGCGGCCCTGGAGCCCGCCGCGGCCCCTGGCGCGGATGCCGGACCCGCGGCCGCGGCGCAGCAGCCGGCCCTGGCTCCCGAAATTCTGGCCGCGGAGCTGGAAACGCTCCTCACGGCCCTGGACGACGACCTGGACGCGGCGCGCAGGCTGGTCGCCCGCCTGGGGCCGGACATCGCGGCCCTGGCCGGGGCCGATCGGCTCGCCGCGCTGACCGTCCACCTGGAATCCTTCGAGATCGACGAGGCCATGGACGTGGCCCGCACCATACTGGGCGCGGTGCGCCCGAGGGGGGAATGACGTGAACCTTGAACAGAGACGCCAGAAAATCCTTATCGTCGACGACAACCGGCAGAACATCGAGGTCCTCATGGACCTCTTCCAGTCCGAGTACAAGATCGCCGCGGCCATCAACGGCGAGCGCGCCCTGAAGATCGCGCAGTCCGATTCGCCGCCGGACCTCATCCTTCTGGACATCCTCATGCCGGACATGTCCGGCTACGAGCTGTGCGCCCGGCTCAAGGAGAACGAGGCCACGCGGGGCATCGCCGTGGTCTTCGTGACCGCGGTCTCCGAGGTCATGGACGAGGCCAAGGGATTCGCCCAGGGGGCGGTGGACTACATCACCAAGCCCTTTCACCCGCCCATGGTCAAGGCGCGCGTCAAGGTGCACCTGGACCTCAAGCGCAAGCAGGAACTGCTGGAGGCCAGCGCCTTCCTGGACCCGCTGACCGAGATTCCCAACCGCCGCCGCTTCGACGAGATCATGGACAAGGAGTGGCACCGCGCCCTGCGCTCCAACCAGGAGCTGTCCCTGATCTACATGGATGTGGACCACTTCAAGAGCTACAACGACACCTACGGCCACGGCCGGGGCGACGAGTGCCTGCGCCGCGTGGCCCGGGCCATCCAGGAGTCCCTGCGCCGCGCGGGCGATTTCGTGGCCCGCTGGGGCGGCGAGGAATTCGCCGCCGTGCTGCCCTACACGGGCGCGGCCGAGGCCCTGCAGGTGGCCGGGCAGATCAAGGCCAGCGTGGACGCGCTGGCCATCGAGCACGAGGGCTCGGACGTGGCCCCCATCGTGACCCTGAGCATGGGCGTGGCAACGGTGCGCCCCTGCGTCGAGGCCGCGGAAAAGGACCTCCTGGACGCCGCGGACAAGGCCCTGTACGCGGCCAAGGCCCAGGGCCGCAACCGCATCCAGACCGTCGAGATTTCGGCTTCCTAGCCGGTCGGCGCTCCGGCGTGCGCCGTTTTGTCCGGGCCCGTGGATTCTTCCTTCCTTTCCTGCCGCCGATCCGCCATCCCGTCCCCGACCCCGCGCGGTGCGTTGCGTGAGGCCGTGAAAAATAATGGCCCGGGGGGGGGCATCCGCGCTAAAACGTAGCGGAAACCCATCGAAAGGCCCGGGCCGGGAGGCCCGGGGGAGGGCGGGAACATGGACGCAACCATTCGGAAATGGACGCGGGCGGCGCTGGCGGCCGCCGCCGTGGTGCTGCTCCTGGCGGCGCAGGCCAGGAGCGGCGACCTGGAGGACATCCGCAAGGCGGGTGAGCTGCGCCATCTGGGCATTCCCTACGCCAACTTCGTCACCGGGCACGGCGACGGCCTGGACGTGGAGATCGTGCGCCGCTTCGCCGAGCACCTCGGCGTGGCCTACCGCTACGTGCCTTCGACCTGGAGCGACATCTTCGGCGACCTCACGGGCCGCCGCGTCCGGGCCAGGGGCGACGACGTGGAGCTGCTGGAGAAGACGCCCGTGCGCGGCGACATGATCGCCAACGGGCTGACCGTGCTGGCCTGGCGGCAGAAGGTGGTGGACTATTCCACGCCGACCTTCCCCACCCAGGTCTGGTGCATCGCGCGCGCCGAGTTCCCGGCGCATCCCGTGGTCTCCAGCGGCGACATCGACCGCGACATCCGCGCGGTCAAGCTGGTT
Organism: Desulfovibrionaceae bacterium; assembly: GCA_015709205.1. Lineage (GTDB taxonomy): Bacteria > Desulfobacterota > Desulfovibrionia > Desulfovibrionales > Desulfovibrionaceae > JACCQO01. The sequence continues at coordinate 139,437 of JACCQO010000008.1, read as the reverse complement.
CTGGCCGGGCGCAGGGTCATGGGCAAGGACGGCACCTGCCTGGCCCCGGGGCTGTACGGCATCGACGAGAACGTGGCCCGGGTCTTCAGCTTTCCCGGGGGCGTGAACGACATCGCCCCGGCCGTGATCAAGGGCGAGGCCGACGTGGCCCTGCTCGATGTGCCCGATTCCCTGGTGGCCCTGGAGAAGTGGCCGGGCATGATCAAGATCCTCGGCCCGCTCTCCGAGGAGCAGCGCATGGCCGCGGCCTTCCGCAAGACTTCGCCCGAGCTGCGCGCGGCCTTCGACGCCTTTTTCGCCGGATTGGTGCGGAGCGGGGAATACCGGCGCATGGTGGAGCGCTACTACCCGGCCGTGTTCCGCTACTTCCCGGAATTCTTCGGCAACCCCGGCTAGCGCCCGGCAGCGACGGAAGACGCCCTTGCGCAAGCCCGTTCCGCTCCGGTTCGGCCGCAACGCCCTGACCCTGGTCGCCGTCGCGGTGCTCGGCGTGTTCATGGCCGTCATCGTCTGGATGAACTACGCCTCGCAGGTGCGCGTGCGCGAGGCGTCCCTGGCCCGGTTCCGCGCCCAGGCCACGGCCCAGGCCGCGGCCGTGGGCCACTTCTTTTCCGAGCGCCGCAACGACCTGGCCAACCTGGCCACCAACCGCGAGCTCTCCGCCTACTTCGACAACAAGGCCCTGGGCATGTCCCAGGAATACGGTCTGTGGGCCAGCCTGGTGGGCATCTCCGAGCTGTGCCGCCGTTTCGTCCGGCTCAAGACCCTGGCGGATACGCCCATCTACGAGCGCATCGCCTTTCTGGACAGGGACGGGATGCTCCTGGCGGACGAGGCCGCGGCCTACGGCGGCGGGCCGCTGCGCCAGGACCCCGCGTTCCGCTTCCTGGGCGCGGCCGGGCGCACGGCGGCGGTCCTGGTGGAGGGCGACGACGTCCGCCCCGGCATCCTGCTCTGCCGGGCCTACGCCTACCGCGACGAGCCGGTCGGCTACATCGTGGCCTGGCTGCGCAGTGGCGAGGTCCTGGACGAGGTCATGGCCGGGGCCGACGGGCAGCGCGCCGGGGGGGCCTGGCTGGGCCACGGCGCATCGCTCTTCGCCCGGCGCAAGGCGGTGCCCGAATCCCTGCGGGACGCAGTGCGCAAGGGCATGCTCCCCCCTCCCGGCGAGGTGGCCACGCGCGTCCTGGACCTCGGGGACGGCCCGGCGGACTGCCTGCTGGTGTGCGCCCGGGTCGAGGACACGCCCTTCTTCGTGGTCGTCACGGCGCACGCGCGCGAAGTGCTCGGCGCGGTGGCCCCGTGGCAGTTCCTGGTTTCCACCATGGTTCTGGGGCTGGTCTTTCTGGGCGGTGGGGCGCACGTGCTGCGCATCAACGCCAACAACCTCGTTCTGCACGCCCGCGTGGAGGAATCGGCCAAGGGCCAGCGCGAGGTGCAGGCGAAGAACGAGCAGCTGCGCACCGAGGTCGAGATGCGCCGGACCAAGGAGGCCGAGCTGGCCCAGACCTACGCCTTGCTGCACAGCCTGATCAATTCCGTGCCCGACCTGATCTCCTACACGGACCTCTCCGGCCGCTACCTGGGCTGCAACGAGGCCTTCGCCGCCTTTGCGGGCGCCGCGGCCGAGGATATCCCCGGCCGCACGGACGCCGAGCTTTTTCCGGGCATCCGCGCCGACCGGCTCCAGGGGCTCAACCGCCGCGTGCTCGAGACGCGCGGCGAGGTGCGCTCCGAGGAGTGGATCACCCACGCCGACGGCTCCATGTCCTACATCGAGACCCTGCGCACGCCCTTTTTCGCGCCCGACAGCGAACTGCACGGCGTGATCAGCATCAGCCGCGACTTCACCCTGCGCAAGCAGGCCGAGCAGGCCCTCAAGCGCGCCAACGAGGAGCTGGAGCAACGCGTGGCCGCGCGCACCGCGGACCTGACCGCGCGCACCGAGGAGCTCAGCCGCGAGGTCCTGGAGCGCAAGGAGGCCGAGCGCAACCTGCGCATCGTTTTCAACAAGACCCACGACGCCCTGTTCCTGCTGGACGAGGCCGGGCGCATCATCGACGTCAACGAGCGCGTGCTCGCGCTCTACGAGCTGCGCCGTTCCGAGGTGCTCGGGCGTTTTTTCCGCCAGGGTTTTTGGGACGAGGACACCCCCCTGGAGGCGTTGGACGCGGCCTGGAGCCGGGTGCTCGGGGGCGAGGAGGCGTCCTTCGAATGGATGGCGCGCAAACCCGACGACGGCGCGACCTTCGCCGTGGAGCTGATCCTCAACCGCGTGGAGCTGCGCGGGCGCACCGGCGTGCTGGCCGGGGTGCGCGACATCTCCGAGCGCAAGCGGACCATGGAGCAGCAGGAGGAGCACCAGGAGTTCCTGAGCACGATCTTCGAGGGCATCGGCGCGGCCATCTACGTCTTCGACCCCCTGGAGGGGATCATGGTCGATTGCAACGCCGTGGCCGAGGACCTCATCGGCATCGACAAGGCCGGGGTCGTGGGCCGGGCCTGCCACGCGCCCTATCCCTTCAAGACCGACGTGCAGAAGGACCTGCTCTGCCCGGACTGGGGCGACCAGGGGTCCTACGAGGAGGGCGTGCTCACACTGCCCGACGGCCGCGTGCTGCCCATCGCGCGCCACCTCTTCGAGATCCACATCGGTGGCAAGGCCCACCTCGTGCAGGTGGTCTTCGACATCACCGGGCGGCGCAACCTGGAGCGCAAGCTGAGCATGGCCCAGAAGCTGGAGTCCATCGGCCTGCTGGCCGCGGGCATCGCCCACGAGATCAACACGCCCACCCAGTACATCGGCGACAGCGTGCACTTCGTGAAGGACGTGTTCGCGGACGTGGCCATGCTGCTCCAGGCCCACGGCGCGCTGGCGGAAAAGGCCGCGGCCCGCGCCGACGTCGACCGCCTGGCCCGCGAGGCGGCGGCCGTGCGCGCCATGGCCGCGGACATGGACGTGGAGTTCATCGCCGCCGAGGTGCCCGTGGCCTGCGACCGGGCCCTGGACGGGGTGCAGCGCGTGGCCAGCATCGTCCTGGCCATGAAGAACTTTTCCCATCCCGGCGAGGAGGTCATGAAGGCCGTGGACGTCAACCAGGCCATCGAGAACACGATCATCGTCAGCAAGAACGAGTGGAAGTACGCGGCCGAACTGGTCACGCACCTGGATCCCGACCTGCCTCTGGTCACCTGCCTGCCCGGCGGCCTGAACCAGACCCTGCTCAACGTCATCGTCAACGCGGCCCACGCCATCGGGTCGGCCGTGGCCGCGGCGGGCGGCGGCAAGGGAACCATCACCGTGAGCACGTCCCACGACGAGGAGTTCGTTCAGATCGTGATCGCGGACACGGGCTGTGGCATTCCGCCGGAACACCTTTCCAAGATCTTCGATCCGTTTTTCACCACCAAGGAGGTGGGCAAGGGCACGGGCCAGGGGCTGGCCATCGTGCACGACATCGTGGTGGAGAAGCACGGCGGCTCCATCGACGTGGCCTCGGAGCCGGGCAAGGGCACCAGCTTCACCATTCGTCTGCCGCTCGACGGGAGGCATTGAAAGGGGCATGGGGCGTCGGGAAGGGCCCGGTCCGCATCCCGTCTTGACCTGCCGGGCGGGAGTGGTCAGGATATGAAAACCCCACTAGTTGTGCGGCCAATGGCCGGAACCCACCGCAAACAAGGAGAACGACAATGGCAGTTGCGAAGAAATCGCCCAAGGAGGCGCGCCGCGCCAAGGTCATCGAGGTGCTCAACAAGGCGCGGGCCATGGAGCTCTACGCCATCACCCAGTACATGAACCAGCACTACGGCCTGGACGACATGGACTACGGCGAACTGGCCCGGGACATGAAGCTCATCGCCATCGACGAGATGCGCCACGCCGAGCAGTTCGCCGAGCGCATCAAGGAACTGGGCGGCGAGCCGACAACCGACCTGGCCGACACCGTGAAGAGGGGCCAGGACGTGCGCACCATCTATCCCTTCGACGAAAATCTCGAAGACGACACCATCGACGCCTACAACCAGTTCCTGCAGGTCTGTCGCGACAACGGCGACACCGTGTCCGTCAAGCTCTTCGAAACCATCATCGACGAGGAGCAGGCCCACTACAACCACTTCGGCAACGTGGCAGGGCACATCGCCTCCCTGGGCGACACCTACCTCTCCAAGATCGCGGGCACGTCCGCGTCCACGGGCGCGTCCACCAAGGGCTTCGTGCTCGGCACCGGGGAATAGCCCCGGCGGGGCGGCACGGCCGCCGATGCATGCGCTTCCGAAGGGCCGGAAACCTGGTTTCCGGCCCCTTTTTTTGCCGTTGCGCATCCGGGGGCCCGGGGCGACGCAGCGCCCGGCCCGAACAAGCCATGCCCATTGGCGCCCGGATCTGCTGGAGGGCCATCAAGATGTTCACGGGGCTGTGGGCCGGGTGCTGCGCAACCGCCGCCCGCTGCCCTGCAACAAAGTGGCCGCCGCCCCGCGCGTGGGCCCGATGGGCACCTGCCCGTGGACGCGGAGCGGCTCTTCCGGGGGCTGCACCGGCTTTGTGAGGAGCGCCCCCCGGCGCGGCCGCCTGACGCGTTTTCCGGATATCCCACCCCCCTGTCCGGCCGGGGCCGCGCCCTCCTGCTCCGCCCCGCCTTCCCCGGCGCTTCGTCGCCCTACACGGTGGGGCCGAGGGTCTCGTAGAGGTCGTGGAGGGCGAGGTCCATTTCCAGGCCCATGGATCGGGCGGCCTTGTGGGCTTCGGCGTCGTGGGCTCCGAGGCCGCCGTCCAGGACGCGGGTGGCGGACCGGCGTTCCGTGTCGCCCGTCAGCTCGCCGGTGGTGACGGTCTTGAGCCGGTCCGGCCCGTCCTCGTCCTCTTCCACGAACTCGCGGGAGGTGACCGTGCCCTGGCGGCGGACCCTGCCGTCCTCGTAGCTGGTGTCCGTGTGGCTCGTGCGGCGCAGGGTCGGGGGCTGCAGGTCTTCGGTCAGCCCGCCGCCCACGCGGAAACCCGGACCTCGGGCGAAGGGGTTGGGCACGGCGGATTCCGAATCTTCCTGGCTGGCCACCATTTCGCCGTCCGCAAAGATCTCGTTGCGCCAGGTGATGCTGTAGGGCTGGTCGCGCGCGCCGTAGTCGGCGATCTTTTCCGCCGCGTTGTACTTGCCCTTGGCGATGCCGCGGCGTTCGGCGCGGTTGAAGCGGCCCACGTCCAGGGCGCCGTCCAGGCCCATGGCGTCCATGATGCCCTGTTCGTCGCCGCGGGTCGCGGCGGCGTAGTCGTCCTGTTCCACCCCGAGCATGTCCAGCAGGCTCGGGCGCTCGTCGAGCTTGCTCTCCTTGGTCTCCTTCAGGGTCAGGCTGCCGGAGCTCTGCTTGACGAGCTCACCGTGCGAGTACCAGGACACGTTGAGCGACTGGCGCAGCACGCCGCCTTCGGGGGCGTTGCTGTCCTTTTGGTCGTCCTCGAAATTCACGGTCCGGATCAGTTGTCCGGAGGCGTCGTATTCGCGGGTGTTGACGATCAGGCCGGTGGAGTGGGCCAGTTCGGTGGTGCTTTTCCCGGGACGGCCCGCGACCTCGTGGTCCGAGTGGTTGGTCTCGTTGGAGTATTTGGAGTTGCGTTCGATGCTGGTGTCCATGCGCAGGACGCCGCCCGCGTATTCCTGGATGGAGGCCGAGTAGCTGAGAATGTTTTCGTCCAGGCTCATCGGAGAAATGGCGGCGAGCCCGGGACCGTCCTCCGTGGCCGCCTCGCCCATGGCCGAGGTGAGCAGGCCGCCCAGGTCGGGCACGGGATCGGTTTCCGAGGTAAGGGACATGCTTTCGTACATTTCCCGCGTGAGCGTGTCGCCGTCCATCCACTGGATGTTGCGCTTCATGACCGCGGTCTTTTCCTCCAGGTGGGAGACCTCGGTGTGCACGACCTGGCTCACGCGGCCGTCCTCGTCGTAGATTTCCGCGTCGAGCACGAAGCCCGAGCCGGCCACGTCGCCGGTGATGGTGCGCGTGAGCCGGGAGCCCAAATACTCCTGGACCTCGAGGTGCCCGTCCTCGATGCTGACGACGCGGCGCGTGCCGTCGGCCAGGGTGGTGGTGCCGTTGGTCAGTCCCAGGCGGCTTTCCCAGAGGCTTTTGGTGGCGTCGGTGTCTCCGTCGGCCGAGGCGGCGGAAGACGCGGACGACGAGGAGGCGGACACGGAGGAGGAGGCGCGCAGGGCGGCCAGTTTTTCCTTGGCGGCGGAGGAGATGGAAACCGTGTCCGCGGACGAGGCGGCCGCGCCGGAGCGGCCGTACTGGCCCGCGTAACGGCTGCCGCCCGTCCCGGTGGTCTGCGTGGCGGTCGGCAGGGAGGTGCTGTCGATGGCGTATCCCATACCCCTCCTATCGGCATGGGGTTACGGCGTCTTAATCCACCGATGACAAGATTGCTCATAATGGCGGGCGGACACGGTCCAGGCCAACGCCTCCCGGCTCTCCACCCGCGTCGCCGGCCGCGCGCTCAGCGGGCCAGGGCGCGCGCCAGCACCTCGCGCAGGCCGCGGATGCTGATGGGTTTGGAGATGTAGTCGTTCATGCCCGCCTCCAGGAATTTTTCGCGGTCGCCGCTCATGGCGTGGGCCGTGAGCGCGACGATGGGGATGCGCGCCTTTTCCCCCAGTTCGGTTGAGCGGCGGATGGCCGCGGTGGCCTCCATCCCGTCCATGGTCGGCATCTGGATGTCCATGAGGATGCAGTCGAAGTCCTGGCGGGCGAGCAGTTCCAGCACGCCCTTGCCGTTGCGCACCACCGTGGCCGTGTGCCCCAGCTTTTGCAGGCTGCGTTGCAGGAACAGGGAGTTGACCTCGTCGTCCTCGGCCACCAGGATGCGCAGCGGCGCGGTCGCGGCCGCGGGCGGGGCGTCGGCCGCGCGGCGTTCGCGCCCGCCGGGTTCGGCGGGCAGGCGGAAGGGCAGGCGCACCAGCGCGCGGGTGCCCACGCCCACCTCGCTCTCCAGGGTTATCTCGCCGTCCATCAGGTCCACCAGGCGCGCGACCACGGCCAGCCCCAGGCCGGTGCCGCCGTAGCTTCTGGTCAGCGTGCCGTCCACCTGGGTGAAGGGTTCGAAGACCCGTTCGAGCATGTCCCTCGGGATGCCGACCCCGGTGTCGCGCACGCCGAAGAGCAGTTCCACGGTTTTGCCGTCGCCGTCCTCCGCCGCGCGGGCCGGACCGCGGCGGCGCACCGAGAGCTCCACCTCGCCGCGTTCCGTGAACTTGACCGCGTTGCCGACGAGGTTGACCAGGATCTGGCGCAGCCGGATGGGGTCGCCCACGAGTTCCTCGGGCAGGTCCTCGGCGATGTCGGTGGCCAGGCGGATGCCCCTGTCGCGGGCCTGGTGGCCGTAGAGGCCGGTCACGAAGCGCAGGGCCTCGGCCAGTTCGAATTCCCGGGCCGCGATCTCCATGCGCCCGGCCTCCACGCGGGAGAGGTCCAGAATGTCCTCGAGCAGATGCAGGAGGTGTTCGGAGGAGGTCAGGGCCATCTCCACGCATTCCGCGGCCTCGGCGTTCAGGGACTGGGCCTGCAGGAGCTGGAGCATGCCCATGGCGCCGTTGAGCGGGGTGCGCAGTTCGTGGCTCATGTTGGCCAGGAACTCGCTCTTGGCGCGGTTGGCGGCCTGGGCCTCCTCGGCCAGGGCCTCGGCGCGGGTGATGGCCTCCTCCAGCTCCCGGTTGGTGGCCAGGAGCGATTCCTCGGCCTGTTTGCGGTCCGTGACGTCGCGGATCAGCCCCACGAAGCCCGTGACCCGGCCCTCGTCGTCGCGCCGGAAGTAGACGCTGGTCTCGCCGGGAAACGTCTCGCCGTTCTTTTTCCGGAACCACGCGGAGTAGAAGAAGCCGGTGCCGAGCATCTGGCCGCCCAGGGTCCTGCCCACCTGTTCGAATTCCCGTTCGTCGGCGTAGAGCAGCAGGCTCTTGTTGCCCACGATCTCGCTCTTGGCATAGCCGAAGAGCTCCAGGCACGAGGGGTTGCAGTCGATGATCGTCCTGTCCATGTCGGCCACGACGATGGCGTCGCGGATGGAGCCGTAGAGCTGGCGGTACTTGCGTTCGCTCTCGCGGATGCGGCGCTTGTCCGCGCGTTCGGCGGTCTGGTCGCGGAACACGAGGACCACGCCCTCGATGCGGCCCCGGTCGTCGAAGATGGGCGCGCCGCTGTCGGCGATGGGCACCTCGCGGCCGTCCCGGGACACGAGCAGCGTGTGGTTGGCCAACCCCACGACCACGCCCTCGGCGAGCACCTTGACCAGCGGGCTCTCCACGGGCAGCCGCGTGTCCTCGTTGATGATCGGGAAGATTTCGGCCAGGGGGCGGCCCAGGGCCTCGGCCTCGGGCCAGCCGGTCAGCTCCGCGGCCACCGCGTTCAGGTGCCGCACGTCGCCGTGGGTGTCCGTGGCGATGACCGCGTCGCCGATGGACTGCAGGGTGATGCGGTAGTTTTCCTCGCTGTGCTTGAGGGCCCGCTCGGCCTGCTTGCGCTCGGTGATGTCCTCGATCACGGCCATGATGCCCACGGTTTCCCCGGCATCGTTCAGCAGGGCCGCGGTGGAGAGGCTGCAGTCGAACAGCGTGCCGTCCTTGCGGCGGCGCCGGACCTCCAGGTTGGTGAATCGCTCGCCGCCCAGGGTGCGGTTGCGCAGTTCCTGGAATTGGTCCGCGTGCTCCTCGGGCACGATGGGCAGGGGCGCACCCATGACCTCCTCCGCACTCCAGCCGAAGATGCGCTCGGCCGCCGGGTTCCAGACCGTGACCATGCCCCGCAGGTCCACGCCGTAAAGGGCCGCGGGCGAGATGGTGACGATGGCGCGCTGCAGCTCCTCGCTCTTGCGCTGGGCCAGTTCGGCCTCCCGCTGTTCCGTGACGTCGAAGACGATCGAGTAGAGCAGGGGGCGCGCCTCGACCTGGATGCGGCCGCTGTAGACCTGCACGTCGCGCTCCGAGCCGTCGGCGCGCCGGTGCCGGAAGGAGAAGCGGTTCTGGCCGCGTTCGGCGGCCCGGCGCATGGCCGCCTCGATCTCCTCGCGCGGCAGGACGTTGATCTCGGAGATGTTCTTGCGCGTGAGCTGCTCCCTGGGCCAGCCGTAATAGCTCTCCGCAGCGGGGTTGGCGTCCACGATGGACCCGCCGTGCGGGTCCACGAGCAGCATCACGGCGTGGTTGTTCTCGAACAGGCTTCTGTAGCGCGCTTCGTGTTCCCGCAGTTGCCGGGCCATGACCTTGCGGGCCAGTTGGAGGAGCAGGGTCTTGCCCAGCAGGGCGGTGGCCGCGGGATAGATCAGCAACACGGGCAGGTAGATCCCGGAAATCACCTTCAGGGCCATGTTTCCGGGCAGGGTGAGCATGCACAGGAGCATGACCACGTGCACCAGGGCGCCGAAGAGGTAGAGTTCGAGGAGCCCCATGCGTTCGAGGCTGCGGCCGCGCAGGTGGCGCCAGGCAAGCCCGGTGAGGCCGGAGGCCAGGATGACGCCGGCTCCGGTCCACGCGCCCAGGCCGCCCTGGGCCAGCCGCAGGGCGGCGGTCATGGCCATGGCCACGGCCGTGGGCAGGGCGCCGAAGAACAGGCCGGCGATGGAAATGAGGATCGAGCGCGTGTCGTAGACGATCCCGGGAACCAGGACCACCGGGTTGAGCATGACCGCGATGCCGATCACGCCCAGGGCGAGTCCCAGGGCCAGCCGCCCGGCCGGGGACTCCCGCCGGAGGTTGATGGCGAAGCCGTACAGCAGCCCCAGGGCAAGGAGCAGGGCGGCGTTGTTGATCAGTTGGAAGAGAAAGCTCGTGCTCATGACGCGCCTGCCCCCGCTGGTCTTGCGCTCTGGCGTTGCAGGAAAGGGTGCGCCGGGTCGCCGCCGCGCGGCCCGACCCGCCGCCCCCGAAGGCCGCAGGGGCGGATGCTGCCGATGCTACACGCAACCGCGCCGGGCCTCAAGCCGCGACCGGGCGGGCGCTCCCCCGGAACGTCGCGGCGGGCGGTCGCGCGCCTGGGTGGAAACGGGCTCAGCGCGCGCGTTCCAGGAACCGGCGCAGGGTCTGGTCCGTGTCCAGGACGTGCTCCATGATCCAGTCTCCGGCGAAGCTCAGGAACTCCGCGGGCTCGGCGCCCCGGCCCTCGCTGAAGCTCTCCAGGAAGTCCAGCGCCCGGGTGGTGCACTCCATGTGCTCGCCGAGGTGGCGGACGTACTCCGGATAGGTTTCAGGGTCCATGAGCGCCTCCTCGGTGGCGAAATGGACCACCACGTAGTCGCAGAGCTCCTTGAGCGCCCGCTGCATGGCCTCGTGCCCCGCCCCGGCCCGGACCATCTCCTCGGTTTCGCCCACCAGGGCCAGCAGCCGCTTGTGCTGGGCATCGACCTCCTCGTTGCCCACGGACATGGCTTCGGTCCACTGCAGCATCGGTCCCCCCTCCTTGCGCCCGTTCCGGGCGTCATTTTTCCATGAAGCGACGCACCGCCTTCCAGTCCCGGCCGGGCTTGTTCTCCAGCAGCCGCCGGGTGCGCTGGCAGTACATGGCGGCCAGGTGGTCGTCGGGCGCCAGTTCCTGCAGCGCTGTGAATTCCGCCAGGGCGCGGTCCCACTGCTGGGTGCGGTAGAGCGTCACGGCCCGCTCCCAGCGCGCGCAGAATCCGAGCCGGGCCATGGGCGCGGCCACCTCCGGGTAGGGGCTCTGGGGCATGGCCCCCACCAGTTCGAACACGAGCATGGGGTCGCGCGTGCCCTTGGCCACGACCACGTCCACGGAGCGGAACAGGAAGTGCTTGTGGGCCCGTTCGCGAATGGTGCGGCTGGCCAGGATGTGCGTGCCGTAGAACTTGTTCAGGCCCTCCATGCGGCTGGCGTGGTTCACGGTCGCGCCCAGGGCCGTGTAGTTCATGCGGTCGGCCGCGCCCACGTTGCCGACCACGGCCGGGCCGCAGTGCAGCCCCACGCGCGTGCGCAGGGCGGGCTGGTCCGCGGCGGCGCGGCGTTCGTTGAGCTCCTCGGAGGCGCGCGACAGGAGCAGGGCGGCCACGCAGGCGTGCTCCACGTGGTTCTCGGAGGCGAAGGGCGCGTTCCAGAAGGCCATGATCGCGTCGCCGATGTATTTGTCGATGGTCCCGCCCTGGTCCAGGATGGCCTGGCTCACAGCCTGGAAGTATTCGGACATCACGGCCATGAGGTCTTCGGGCGTGACGGTTTCGGAAAACGGGGTGAAGTTCTCCACGTCGGTGAAGAGCAGCGTGATCTCGCGCTCTTCGCCGCCCAGGGCGGGCTCGCGGCCGGAGTTGATGAACTGGCGCACCAGGGCCTTGGGCAGGTAGCGATTGAAGGACTGCAGGGCCGCGCGCATGCCGGCCACGGCGCGACCCAGCCGGTCCACCTCCGCGATGTGCGAGCGCACGATCTCGGTGGAATCGAACTCCAGGTTGCGGATGCGGTCGGCCTCGATGCTCAGGCGGGTCAGCTTGCTGGACATGCGCCCGGCGATCAGGGACAGCAGCAGCACGCCGACGACGAGCACGGCCAGGGAGAAGAGCAGGCTGCGGTTGCGGGTTTCGGCCATGGGCGCGGTGAAGTCCGCGGCGCGCGCGGCCAGGGCCAGGAACCCGGTCCCGCCCTCCAGGCGCACCAGGGGCAGCACGGTGCAGAGCACGTCCTCGCCGTCCACGTCGATCCGGGTCATGGGCACGGGGTGGCGGCCGTGGTCCTGGAACAGGCGGAACGCGGCGCGCGCCAGCGGGGCGCGCAGTTCGGGCACGGTCATGGGCGTCAGGCGGCGGGTGCCGTCCGGCGCGATCTCCTCCTTGGCCACCTCGTCGGGCTCCTGGTAGGCGATCAGCCTGCCGTTTTCCTCGAAGAGCACGGCAACGCCCGTGAGGCCTGGCCGCTCGGCGCGCAGGAAGCGGGACAGGGATTCCAGGGTCAGGTCCACCCCGAAGACCACGCCCTCGGCCCCGGGCACCCGGCGCGAGGCGGTCAGTCCCAGTTCGCCGGTGCTGCTGAACACGTAGGGCAAGGTCCAGGACGCGCTCTCGCCGTCCGCGGCGTCCCTGTACCAGGGCCGCGTGCGCGGGTCGTAGGTCGCGGGCAGGGGGGCGGTCGTGCCCAGGACGCCGCCGTGCGCGTCCAGGAAGTACCAGGTTTCCAGCCGCCGCCCGTCGCGGACCAGGATGTGGCGCGCGGCCATTGGCGCCTTCTCGGGCGCGCCCAGCCGCGTTGCGACGTCGGGCTGGTTCGCCAGGGAGATTAGCTGGAAGAAGCCGCCGTCGGGGTAGCCGAAATAGACGGAGTAGATCTGCGGCTCGTCCTGCAGGCTGCCGCGCAGGCAGGGCAGCAGCGGATGGTCCAGCCCTTCGGGCACCCGGGTCGCGCCGGGTTGGCGCGGGAGCGTCCTGACGATGTCGCGGATGGGCCCGAAGAGGAGCCTGCCCTTGAGTTCGACCTTGTCGCCCACGCCGCGGATCACCTCCCCGGCCATTTCCAGGGCGGCTTTCGAACTGGAGGTGTAGTTGTACCAGACCAGGACGCCGGTCAGCATCGCCACCGAGCTGAAGAACAGCAGGATGAACAGGGATCTCAGGCGTGGCCTTTTCACGGCGTCCGGCCTCCTCTGCGCAGATGTGTCCGAGGGGTGCGCAACGGTGTGCACACGAGACGGTCAATCTATCCCAATCCCGAACTTCTGACCAGGAAGTTATTATTCTCCATGGAGTTGGCGATTCGGTTCCGACGGACCGGCCGTGCCCGCCATGCGGCGCGGTCCGGGCGTTGCGGCGGCTGGCGGCCCTTGCCTGTACGATATTGGTAAAGATCAATATCGATATTTCTTGCAATCGTAACGCGGCGTTCATGCGAATTCTACGCAGGAGAACCGATGGCCTGCTAGCGTGCGCCGGTCCAAGCCTGGACCAACCGTTATGGAGGGGAAGCCATGAAGTCGATCAAGGCAAAACTGATGGCGGCGATCTTCATCGTCATCGCCGTGCCCATGTTTCTCATTTTCTTCATCACCGGCGCAAACATCCGCTCCCTGTCCTTCGCCTCCTTCGAGCACGCGGCGCAGGGCGAACTGGCGCAGGTGGACAAGGCCATCACCATGTTCATCGACGAAAGCATGATGAACGCGGACATGCTGGCCAAGCACGAGACGGCGCTCCGTTGCGGGGAGATCACGCTGAGCTATGTGGCCACCAAGGAAAAGGTCCACCCCGTGGTGCCGGAGAGCGATGCGGTCGCGCACCGGGCGGTGCGGTTCTTCAAGCTCCTTCAGGACGCCCACCCCAATTACGTGGAGGTGTATCTCGGAACGCAGACGGGCACCTTCGTGACCTCGGCGGAGGACGGCTACGTGCCGGCGGGCTATGACCCGCGCAAGCGGCCGTGGTACGTGGAGGCCCTGCAGGCCGGCGACAGGCCCTCGCTCTCCAAGGCCTACATGTCCACCACCGGCGAGGCCGTGGCCGGCGTGACCCGGCCCATCGTGAGCGGCGGGCAGACGCTGGGCGTGGTCGGCGTGGACATCTCGCTCAAGAAGCTTACGGACCTGGTCAAGAGCATCAAGATCGGCAAGGCCGGGTACATGGTCCTGGTCCAGGACGACGGCGTGGTCCTGGCCGATCCGCGGCACGAGGGCTCCAACTTCAAGAAGGCCAAGGACCTTACGTCGCAGCACCTCTTCCGGCTCATCTCCGGCCCGGACGGCGTGCGCGAGGTGACCGTGGACGGCGTGGAGAGCCTGGGCGCGGTCTTCACCTCCCCCCGGCTGGGCTGGAAGCTGATCGAGCTCATCGACAAGCGGGAGATCATGGCCCCGGTGGAGGACTCGGTGCTGGAGATCGGGCTGATCTTCGCGGCGTGTCTGCTGCTCGTGGCCGCGGCGGTCTGGGTCCTCTCCCAGCGCATCGTGGTCGCGCCGGTCCGCAAGGTCGTCGCCTTTCTGGGCGCACTCGGCGAGGGCGACTACGAGCGGCGCATCCGGGAGCGCCGTTCCGACGAGATGGGCACCATCTTCCTGGCCCTGAACCGGACCTCCGAGGCCCTGGGGCGGATGGTCGGCACCTGCAACCTGGCCCGCGACGACGCCGAGGACAAGGCCCGCACCGCGGAGCGCGCCCTGGCCGAGGCCGAGGAGGCGCGTGCGCAGGCGGAGTCCGCGCGGCGCGAGGGCATGCTCGAGGTGGCGGATTCGCTCGGGGACATCGTGCACCGGTTGGCCGGGGCCACGGACGAGCTTTCGTCCCAGGTGGAGGAGGCCAGCCGGGGCACGGACCTGCAGCGCGAGCGGATCACCGAGACGGCCACGGCCATCGAGGAGATGAACGCCACGGTCCTGGAGGTGGCCAAGAACGCCGAGCAGTCCGCGCGCCACGCCGAGGAGGCCAAGCGGATGGCCGAGGGCGGCGCGGACGTGGTCCACCAGACCGTGCGGGCCATCACCCAGGTCAACCAGCAGACCGAGGCCATGGAGCAGGCCCTGGGCGACCTGGGCACGCAGGCCGAGGCCATCGGCCAGATCATCACGGTGATCAACGACATCGCGGACCAGACCAACCTGCTGGCGCTCAACGCGGCCATTGAGGCGGCGCGCGCGGGCGAGGCCGGGCGCGGCTTCGCCGTGGTCGCCGACGAGGTCCGCAAGCTGGCGGAAAAGACCGTCACGGCCACCAAGGAGGTCGAGGCCGCGGTGGGCAACATCCAGCAGGGGGCGCGGCAGAACATCGAGATGATGCAGAAGGCGGCCGAGGCCGTGGGCAGGAGCACCGAACTGGCCGACGAGGCGGGCCGGTCGCTGGAGAAGATCCTCGTGTCCGTGGACAACTCGGCGGACCAGGTGCGCTCCATCGCCACGGCCAGCGAGGAGCAGTCCGCGGCCTCGGAGGAGATCGCCCACGCCGTGGGCAACATCAACGTGGTGGCCTCGGAGACCGCGGCGTCCATGAACCAGTCCGCCGCGGCGGTGAGCGACCTGGCGCGCATGGCCGACGACCTGCGCCGGGTCATCACGCGCATGCGCGAGGAATGACGCCCGGCTGCCCGCCCCGCCGCCCCGAACGCGCGCGCAAAAAAAGGCCCCGTCCTTCCTCGGGAAGGACGGGGCCTTTTTTTGCGCCTCTAGTCGGCCTTCTTGTGGCCGTATTTGCCCTTGGCCAGTTCGTCGAACCATTCGGCGTAGAGCTTGGGCATGTACAGGTATTCTTCCTGCAGGTCCGTCTTGATGTAGTTCTCGACGGACTTGCGCGTGGCCTTGGTCAGGTCCACGGTGCTGTAGATCACGCCGGCGTCCGTGGCCAGCGCCGGATCGGTGCCGTAGTAGCCGATGTAGCTCGGCGTGCCTTCCTTGTCGTCCATCGGGCCGACCATGGAGCTGCCGCCCGGGAAGCAGGTGCCCATGAACGTGCCGTCCGCGGCGGTCTCCGCGCCGACCAGGTTGGCGCTGGCCACGAAGACGTCGCTCTGGATGACCACGGCCTCCACCCGGCTCTTGAACCGGTTGACCCAGCGGGCGTTGCTGCCGTTGATCGGCTTGCCGTCGTTCACGGGCTTGCCGTCCACCAGTGCGGAGGCGGCGGAGTAGGCCCGGGAGGTGGCCGTGGGGTTGAGGATCAGCCGGCAGCCCCTGGCGGCGTAGTAGCGGCCCAGTTCGGGATAGTTGTAGGTGTCGTAGCAGATGCTGATGCCGACCGGGCCCCAGGGGGTGTCGAAGGTGAAGGGCTTCGTGCCGGTCTTGCACCAGATGACCTCGCTGCCGAAGGGGTGGACCTTCTGGTAGGAGCCGATGATCCCCTCGGGACCGACGGCCAGCGCCGAGTTGTAGACGTTGAGGGGATCGCCGCCGATGCGCTCGGGGTAGCCGTAGACCACGTAGACCCCTTTCTCCTTGGCCAGCTTGGCGACGGCCTGGGCGCTCGGCCCGTCGAACGGCTCGGCCAGCTTGACCTGCATGCGGTCCGCGCGCTTGATGCCGTCGCCCTTTTCCATGGCGTATCCCGTCAGGCACATCTCCGGGAAAAGGATCATGTTCGCGCCGCGCGCGGCGGCTTCCTTGATGTCCGCCAGCATCATCCCGAGATTTTTCGCCTTGTCGCCCCAGACGGCCTGGAAGTTCACCAGGGCGACCTTCATCTCGTCCTTGGGGGCGGCGGCCTTGGCGGTCTCCGTGGCGTCGGCGGCGACGACCGACGAAACCATGAAGAGGGCGATAGCGAAGACAATCAGCATCTTCCTAAAGAACGACGACATCACAGCGTACTCCTTTTGAGTTGTTCATGGAAAGGTCATTGCTTCTTTGCCGCTTGCGCCGCATTCCTGTGGCGCATGCAGCGGGATTTTCAGAAGATAAAAGAACAGCGTATGCAAAAGAAGATTCTTTTGCGGAAGCGACAAGCCCCATAACATAATGGCTTGAGAATGTAGTGAGATGTGCCTAGATGATGTTTGTGCTGTCTTTTGAAGAGCGAAGCGTGCTTTTCAAGGTAAAACTCCTTGTCGTTGTGCGGCGGATACGGGGGTGCTCTTCGCACGCGCTGCGGGGCTCGAGCATCATTTATGCCAATTTGTTGCGAAGTGGTGTTTTTATTGTCGGTTTCTCGGCGTTCATATATAATAATTTGATATATTAAACTTTTTATTTCCACTGGGTGGCGCGAGGGAGCTGCGTCGCAACGGCGGGAGTGGGGTGGGGCGGCGTGACAAAGCCGGGCGGAGGATATTTTTACCATAATTGGCAATTAAAATGGATCCGGGAGGGCGGTAATTCCAGATTTTGTCAACTCCTGAATGGCGGATATTGTCAATGATCAGCGGAGAGTGGCGCGGGTTCCCCGCGCAGGGGGGGCGGGGAAGCGGCGCGGACGGGGATAGGCGAGCGGGAGAGGAACGGCCGGGGCGGCTCTGGTGGCCGCGGGAGGGAGTGGATACCGAGTCGGGCGGCGGGGCGGGCGGGGAAAGGCGGTTTGGGTGGCCCTGGGCGGGCCCGGGCGAACGGGCCACGCGTGCGAAGGGGGGCCGGGCACGAAAAAGGGGCCGGGCATTCGCCCGGCCCCTTTCGCGTGGCGCGGATGCGGGGTTCCGACCCTGCGGCGCGCTCTCCCATCAGGCGGCGCGCGCCGCGGCTTCCCAACCGGCCGTCACGGTCGGGTCGGCCCCCCGGCCTCCTTGCGCAGCCCCTTGGCGATGTGCGCGATGAGGCCTCCGTCGTCGATCAGTTCCTGCATGAAGGGCGGAATCCGGGAAGCCTTGTAGATTGCGCCGGTCTCGATGTGCAGGAGCTCGCCGTTGGCGAAGTCCACCTTGATGTGGTCGCCGGAGGCGATCTTGTCCACATCGGCGCACTCGATGGTCGGCAGGCCGATGTTGAAGGCGTTGCGGTAGAAGATGCGCGCGAAGCTCTTGGCGATGACGCAGGAGATGCCCGCGGCGCGGATGGCGATGGGCGCGTGCTCGCGCGAGGAGCCGCAGCCGAAGTTCTCCCCGGCCAGGAGGATGTCGCCCCTGTTGACCAGCCCGGCGAAGGCCTCGTCGGCGTCCTCCATGCAGTACCTGGCGAGCTGCGCGGGGTCGCTGGTCGTCAGGCGGCGCGCCGGGATGATCACGTCCGTGTCGATGTTGTCGCCGAATTTCCAGACTTGTCCCGTCATGGCGTCCTCCTAGAGCGCGTCCGGGCCGACGATGCGCCCGGCCACGGCCGAGGCCGCGGCCACGGCCGGGTTGGCCAGGTAGATCTCGCTGCCCGTGTGGCCCATGCGGCCGATGAAGTTGCGGTTGGTTGTGGAGATGGTCTTTTCGCCGTCGGCCATGATGCCCATGAACCCGCCGGGACAGGGCCCGCAGGTGGGCGGGCTGACCACGCCGCCCGCGCGCACGAAGGTCTCCAGGAGTCCCTCCGCCAGGGCCTGCAGGTAGACCTGCTGGCTGCCGGGGATGACGATCAGGCGCACGTAGGGCGCGACCCTGCGGCCCTCGAGCACGGCCGCGGCGGCGCGCAGGTCGCCGATGCGTCCGTTGGTGCAGGAGCCGATCACGGCCTGGTCGATGCGCACGTGTCCGGCCAGGCTCACGGGCCGGGTGTTGCCCGGCAGGTGCGGGAAGGCCACCTGCGGCTCGATGGCCGCGCAGTCGTATTCGCGCACCGCGCAGTAATGGGCGTCCGGGTCGCTGGCAAAGACCCGCCAGGGCCGCTTGCAGCGTCCGTTCACGTATGCCCTGGTCTTCTCGTCCACGTGGAACACGCCGCACTTGCCGCCCGCCTCGATGGCCATGTTGGCCATGGTGAAGCGGTCGTCCATGGACAGGGAGTCCACGGCCCCGCCCGCGAATTCCATGGCCCGGTAGCGCGCGCCGTCCACGCCCACGTCGCCGATGGCGCGCAGGACCAGGTCCTTGCCGCCGACCCAGGGGCGCGGCGTGCCGTGGAACACGAAGCGCATGGTCTCCGGCACCTTGAGCCAGATCCGGCCGGTGATCATGATCCCGGCCAGGTCCGTGCTGCCCACGCCCGAGGAGAAGGCCCCCAGCGCGCCGTAGGTCACGGTGTGGCTGTCCGCGCCGATGACCAGGTCGCCCGGGCCCACGAACCCCTGCTCGGGCAGGAAGACGTGCTCGATGCCCGCCGTGCCGGGCTCGTAGTAGTGGGGCAGGTCGTGTTTCCGGGCGAAGTCCCGGACCTTCTTGACCTGCATGGCCGACTGGATGTCCTTGGTGGGCACGAAGTGGTCCATGACGAGGAAGAGCCGCTCCGGGTCGTGCAGCCGGCCGGCGCCGCTGCGCTCGAACTCGTCGATGGCGATGGGCGTGGTGATGTCGTTGCCCAGCGCCACGTCCACGTCGGCCATGATGATCTGGCCGGGCTCGACGCGGTCGAGTCCCGCGTGCGCGGCCAGGATCTTTTCGGTGATGGTCATGGGCATGATGGCGTTTTCTCCTGAGGGAATGCTCACGCCAGATAGGGGCGCGGGTCGGTGATGACGCCCGTGAGGGCCGAGGCGGCGACCGTTGCGGCGCTGCCCAGGTAGATTTCCGAATCCGGGTTGCCCATGCGGCCGCGGAAGTTGCGGTTGGCCGTGGAGACGCAGCGCTCCCCCTGGCCCAGCAACCCTTCGTGGATGCCCGCGCAGGGCCCGCAGCCCGGGGGCAGGAACACGCCCCCGGCATCGATCAGGGCCTGGGCGTGCCCCGCCTCCATGGCCCGGCGCAGCACCGCGCGCGAGGCCGGAGCGATGAGCAGGCGCACGCCCGGGGCCGCGTGCCTGCCGCCCAGGATTTTCGCGGCCACGGCCAGGTCTTCGAAGCGGCCGCTGGCGCAGGTGCCCAGGAAGGCCTGGTGCACCGGCGCACCCGCCATGGCGGCCACCGGGTGCACGTTGTCCACGCGGTGTGGGCAGGCCAGCATGGGCGCGAGCGCGGACACGTCGAACCGTTTCAGGGCCGCGTAGTCCGCGTCCGGGTCCGGAGCCACGATCCCGTAGGCCCCGCCGTGCCGGTCCGCAAAGGCGCGCGTGGTCTCGTCCACCTCCACCCAGGTGGACTTGACGCCCATCTCCGTGGAGAGGTTGCAGAGCACGAACCGTTCGGCCATGGGCATGTCCGCCAGGGCCGAGCCCGTGAACTCCGCGCTCATGTAGGTGCAGCCCGAGGCCGTGAAGGAGCGGATGACCTCGAGGATCACGTCCTTGGCGAAGACCCCGGGGGGCAGGGCGCCGTCGAGCACGATGCGCGCGCTCCGGGGCACCTGGAACCACAGTTCGCCCGTGGCCCAGATGGAGAGCATGTCCGACGCGCCCACGCCGCAGCTCAGCGCGCCCACGCAGCCGTAGGACGGGGTGTGCGAGTCCGTGCCCACGATGAACATCCCGGGCAGGGCGTAGCCCCGTTCGAGCATGATCTGGTGCGTGAGTCCCTCGCCGACCTCGAAGAAGCGCTCGATGCCCTGGGCCTCGGCGAACAGGCGCATGCGCCGGTGCAGGTCCGCCGAGCGGCGCGTGGAGGCCGGGCCGTAGTGGTCCAGGGCGCAGACGATGCGCGCGGGGTCCCAGACCCGGGGCAGGCCGAGCTCCTCGAAGCGGATGATGATCTCGGCGTCGGCGTCCAGGGTCATGACCACGTCGGGCCGCACGGAGACGATCTCCCCGGCGCGCGCCGCGGCGCGGCCGGTCTTTTTGGCGAAGATCTTTTCGGCGAAGGTCATGCCCATGACGCGCCCTCCCTGGTGCCCGTGGCGTCCCGGCCCGCGGTCGCGGCCAGTTCGGCCAGCAGGGGATACATGCCGCCCGCCTCCAGGATGCGGCGCACCGGGGCCGGGAAGGGGGCGAAGGCGAAGGTCGCGCCCGAGGCCGTGCGGATGGTTCCGGCGGCCAGGTCCACGGCCACGGTCTCGCCGTCGTTCACGGCTTCGGCCGCGTCCGGCGCACAGATCACGGGCAACCCAACGTTGATGGCGTTGCGGAAGAAGATCCGCGCGGCCGAGGCCGCGATGACCGCCTTGTAGCCTGCGCCCTTGAGGGCGTTGGGGGCCTGCTCCCGGGCCGAGCCGCAGCCCAGGTTGCGCCCGGCCACGAGCACGGTGCAGGACGCGGCCCGGGCGGCGCGCTCCGGGCCCAGCCCCTCGAAGAGGTGGGCCCGGAGCTCCTCGGGCTCGTAGACGTCCAGGTACCGGGCCGAGATGATGTAGTCGGTGTTCACGTCGTCGCCGACCTTGAAGGCCTTGCCGCCGGTGCCGTCGAGGGCGCTCATCACATGCCCCCGGGCAGCCACAGGGCCAGTTCGGGCACGAGCACGAAGAGCAGCAGCACCCCGAACTCCACGAGCAGGTAGGGGAAGGAGCCCTTGATGATGTCCTTCATCGAGAGGGTGTCCTTCATGATGCTCTGCATGGAGTAGAGGTTCAGGCCCACGGGCGGCGTGATCACGGCCATTTCCAGGTTGAGTACCAGGAGCACGCCGTACCACAGGGGATCGAAGCCCAGGGCCAGGATGGTCGGCAGGACCACGGGCGTGGTCACGATGATCAGGGAGACGCCGTCGATGAAGCAGCCGAGCAGCAGGAAGAAGCACATGATCAGCAGGACGATGGCCAGGGGCGGCATCTGCAGGGTGACGACCCACTGGCTCAGGGTCTCGGGAATGCGCACCAGGTTCAGGAACTGGCTGAAGGCGAAGGCCGCGGCCATGATGATCATGATCGTGGCCGTGACGCGCGTGGTGCCCGTGAGGATGCTCCACAGGTTGCGCAGGTTCAGCTGCTTGTAGATGGCCGTGACCACCAGGGAGCCCATGGCGCCGATGGCCCCGGCCTCGGTGGGCGTGGCCACGCCGGTGTAGATGGTGCCGAGCACGGCGAAGATCAGCAGGAACACGGGCCAGAGCTTGGGCAGGGGAGCCAGCATGTCCTTCCAGGTGTAGGCGGTGCGCTCGCTGGTGCCCACGAGGTGCGGCTGGGCCTTGGCGCGCACCAGGACGTAGGCGGCCATGGCCGTGGCCAGGACCAGGCCGGGCACGATGCCGCCGATGAACAGCTTGCCCACGGACACGCCCGCGATGGCCCCGTAGATGATGAAGGAGATGGACGGCGGGATGAGCACGGCCAGCGCGCCCGCCGCGGTGACCGCGCCCGCGGCCATGGACTTGTCGTAGCCGCGCTTGAGCATCTCGGGCACGGCGATGACGCCGATGGCCGCCACGCCCGCCACGCTCACGCCGCACATGGCCCCGAACAGGGCGCAGGCGTAGATGGAGGCGATGGCCAGGCCGCCGGGGAAGCGGTTCAGCCAGCGCTCCAGGGCCTTGTAGACGTCCGAGCCCGCGCCGCTCTTGCTCAGGGCCTCGCCCATGAGCAGGTACAGGGGCAGGGCCACGAGCAGAAAGCTTTCCAGCTGGCCGACGATGGCGGCCGGAAGCTGGTAGAGCCCCTGGGCGCCGCGGATCAGGTACATGCCCGTCACGCTGGACAGGCCCAGGCCGATGAAGATGGGGGCGCCCAGGAAGACCAGGGCGAAGAACATTGCCAGAACGGTGAGTGTTGCGATGCCTGCGTCCATGAGACTATCTCCAGATGTCACGGGTCGAGAGGTACAGGGAGCGCAGGCCGACCAGCAGCAGCACGGCCGAGCCGACGAACAGCGCGGAATAGACGATCCAGAGGGGCGATCCCAGCAGGGAGGGTTCGTGCATCCCCCGCTTGTAGATCATGGACGTGGCCTTCCAGGCCTGCCAGGAGAGCACGCCGTTGAAGATGACCGAGGCCGCGCAGACCACGAGGTGCTTGAACTGCTCGAAACGGGAGCCGGGACGGCCGATGGAGATGTCCAGCTTGATGTGGCGGTCTTCGTTCCAGAGCAGGGCCGCGGGCAGCATGGTCACGAAGACGATGGCGATGGCCGTGACCTCCTCGGCCCAGTAGAAGGGCTTGTTGAAGACGAAGCGCGCGACCACGTTGGAGAAGACCACCAGGAGCATGAGCCCCGTGCCGATGGCCGCCAGATTGGCGAGTTGCCGTGGCAGGCCCGTGAACAGACGTTGCAACATAGGGGAGCCCTCCGAAAATCGCCTCGGTGTGGCGGGTTGATGTGTCGTACCGGCCGCCGCATGGCGGGGAGCCCTCGGCGGCGTGCGTCGGAAGGAGGGGGCGGGGAGCCACGGGGAGGAGACTCCCCGCCCCGGTGTGGACCGCAGGCTGAAGCTGCGGCCGCTGCGAGCGAAGTTACTGCTGGCTCAGAGCGATGAACTTCTCGGCAAAGGCGGGGCTCACGGTCGCCGACCAGACCGGGTAGACCGCCTTGGCGATCTTCTCGAACTCGGCCTGTCCGGCGGCGTCCGGCGTGACGATCTGCACGGTCTTGGCGATGCGCGGGAAGACCGTGGACTTCTCGTAGTCCATCATGCTCTTGAAGATGGCCGCGTCGTATTCCTTGGCCGCCGTGGTGATGGCGTCCTGGACGTCCTTGGGCCAGCTCTTGAAGAGGCTTTCGACGGTGTAGATCTGGTAGGCCCAGCCGCACTTGATCTCGGTGCCGTAGCGCAGGACCTCGTCCAGGTTGCGGCCGAGCAGGCCGCCGGGGAAGGTGGTCAGGCCGTCGATGGTGCCGCGCTGCAGGGCCTCGTAGGTTTCGGAGGAGGACAGGAAGATGGGCGTGCCGCCGCAGGCCTTGATGAAGTCGGCGTCCACCGTGCCGGTGGTGCGGATCTTCAGGCCCTTGAGGTCGGCGGGGGTGCGCACGGGCTTGCCGTCGATGGTCCACAGCCACAGCGACCCCGTGATGCCCGCGCCCAGGAGGCGGACGTCGTACTTGGAGACGAGCTCGTCCTTGACGAGCTTGAACAGGGCGCCGTCCTGGTGCCAGCGGGCCTGGATGTCGTCGTTGCTTTTGTAGAGGAAGGGCAGGGTCAGGCCGCCGAGTTCGGGCCAACTGCCCGTGGTGTGGGAACTGGTGTGGAAGACGATCTCACAGGAACCGTTCATCAGGGCCGGGACGATGTCCTTGACCTTGTACAGGCTCCCGGAATGGTAGAGCTGGGCTTCCAGCTTGCCCTTGCCCAGTTCGTTGATGCGGTCCACGAACTGCTTCACGGGCGGGAACATGTCCTTGTAGCTGGAGGGAATGTGGCAGGGAATGGTGATCTTGACCACGTCTGCGGCCGGAGCGGCCTGCGGCAGCACGCCGCAGACGAGGAATAGGCAGGTCCCCAACGCCAGCATCGTCTTGGTGAATGAAGCCTTCATGATGTCTCCTGCTCTCTGTTGCGGTTACGGGTTCAGCACTTGGTCGCGTACTTCTTTTCCAGCTCCGCGTAGGCGGAGCGCCCGACGATCTCGAACATCTCCTGAAAGGAGACCATGTGCTCGGCGTAGTCCAGGGAGGTGCCGGTGGCCTTGAGCACGCCGAGCACCTCCTGCATGGCCTTGATGGAGGACATCCACAGGGCCGTGGGGTAGATGGCCAGGCTGTAGCCCAGCTCGGCCAGCTCCTTGGCGGGCAGGATCGGCGTCTTGCCGCCGCCCTCGACCATGTTCGCCAGGAGCGGGGCCTTGATGGTCGAGGTGATGCGGCGCATCTGCTCGACGTTCTGCGGGGCCTCCACGAAGATCACGTCGGCCCCGGCCTCCACGTAGGCGGCGGCGCGGTCCAGGGCGTCGTCCAGGCCGTTGACCGCGATGGCGTCGGTGCGGATCACGAGCACGAAGTCCTGGTCCTTCCTGGTGTCCACGGCGGCCTTGACCTTCTGGACCATCTCCTCCTTGGAGACGAGCAGCTTGCCCTCGGTGTGGCCGCACTTCTTGGGATGCAGCTGGTCCTCGAGCTGGATGCCCGCGATGCCCGCGGCCTCGAACTCCCGCACCGTGCGGATCACGTTCACGGCGTTCCCGAAGCCGGTGTCCGTGTCGCAGAGCATGGGGATGTCCGTGACCTGGGCGATGCAGCGGGCCGCGGAAAGGACCTCGCCGTGGCTGGCCAGGCCGATGTCGGGGTAGCCGAGCAGGTTGCTGGCCACGCCCGCGCCCGTGATGTAGGCGCCCGCGAAACCGGCCTGTTCGACCAGGCGTGCGGAAAGGGGGTTGAAGCATCCCGGCAGCAGCAGGAACTCCTTGCTGGTGACCAGGTTCCGGAGACGGGTTGTTTTCTTCTCGTACGACATTGCGCTCCTTCCTTCGTGGTGGTGACGAGTGCATGCACCTTTTCGAAGTGTTTGGAAGGAGTTTGAGCAAGTCCCGTGCCATATGGCAGGGCTATGAAATAATTGGAGTTGTTTTGTCGGCAACGGACCCGGAACGGCCTGTTGCAACGGGTGTGTTCCAAAAAGTGTTACATTCGCGTGTCAGCCGTTGCGCGTGTCCGCGGCGGGCGGGGCGAGGTGTCCCAGGCCCTTGATCTTGCGCCACAGGGTGGTGCGGCTGATGCCCAGCTTGCGCGCGGCCTCGGCGCGATTGCCCCCGGCCTCGCGCAGGGCGCGCACGATGACCTCGGAGGCCGCGCATTCGTCCTCCCCGGCGGTGTCGAAGAGCGAGGCCAGCAGGGCCTCGCCGTCGGGAAAGGCGGGCGAGAGCACGGCGAAGCGCTCCATGAAGTTCTTGAACTCGCGGATGTTGCCGGGCCAGGAATAGCGCAGCAGGCAGGGGTGGGCGGCCAGGCGGCGGATGGCCGCGGCCTGCAGGCCCGGCAGCAGCTCGGCCAGGAACAGGGCCGCGAGCAGGGGGATGTCCTCGGGCCGCTCGCGCAGGGGCGGGATGCGCAGGTTGAGGACGTTGAGGCGGTAGTAGAGGTCCTCGCGGAACTGCCCGGCGCGCACCAGGGCGGCCAGGTCCTTGTTCGTGGCCGCGATGACGCGGATGTCCACGTTGATGATCCGGTCGCCGCCCACGTGCATGACCTCGCGCTCCTCCAGCACGCGGAGCATGCGCGTCTGCAGGGCCGTGGGCATTTCGGCGATCTCGTCCAGGAACAGGGTGCCGTGGTGGGCCATCTCGATGAGCCCCTTCTTGCCGCCGCGCCGCGCCCCGGTGAACGCGCCCTCGTCGTAGCCGAAGAGCTCGCTCTCCAGGAGCTGCTCGGGAAAGGCCCCGCAGTTGATGGCCACGAAGGGCTGGTCGCTGCGCTCGCTGGCGCGGTGGATGCCCCGGGCGAAGAGCTCCTTGCCCGTGCCCGACTCGCCGAGGATGAGGATGGTCGCCCCGCTGGAGGCGTAGAGCCGGGCGCTTTCCTTGGCGCGCTCCAGGGCCGGGCTGCGGCCGTAGATGTTCTCCAGGCTGGTGCGCACCAGGAAGCCTTTGCTGTAGATCTTGCTGCGGATCTTTTCCTCGGCCGCCTGGATGGCCCCGAAATCCTGGAAGGTGACCACCGCGCCGGTGAACACGCCCTCGGAGATGATCGGGATGTAGTTGGCCAGGATCTGCTTGTTGCCCGCGGAGACGATCTGGTTGAGCTCGGGCTGCTGCAGGTGCACGACCCGCGAGAGCCTGAGGCCCGGAAAGATGCCGCCGATGAACCGGCCCAGGGCCTTTTCGCGCTCGATGCCGGTGATGCGCTCGGCCGGGGGGTTGAAGGCCGTGATGCAGCCCTCGGCGTCGGTGCCGATGATCCCGCCGTAGGTGAAGTCGAGGATGGTCTCGAACCGCTTGGAGCGGTCGGCCTCCTGCTGGTTGGACTTGGCCAGCTGGATGGCCTGGTCCAGGGCGCGTTTCATGCTGTCGCCGGAATAGATGAACACGGGCGTCATGCCGCGGCGCTTGGCCATCTGGACCATGAGGCTGGAGCCGATGATCGTGTGGATGCCCTGGTCCTGCAACGCGTCCAGGGCTTGGTCCATGTGCGTCAGGTCCTCGAAGTCGTATTCCACGGTGCGCACGCTCAGGGACAGGACGTCCAGGGTTCCGGAAAGGTGCTCGATCTGGTCCGGGTAGGTGAACACGGCCACGGTGTCGGAGAATTTCTTGGCCGCGGTGAAGGCGTGCAGCAGGTCGAAACCCGTGACGCTGACCTCCACCAGGGGCTTGGTCACGACCTCGCTTAGGAGCCGGGCGTTGCTGCCCGCGGAGACGAAGACGTCCACCTCGCCGGCCTCCTCGATGCGCCGGGCCTGGTTCACGGCGTCGTCCAGAAAGGCCTCCACCAGGCGGATGGAGACGTCGGGCGGGGGCGTGTACTGCAGGTTGCGGATCAGGGAGGAGAGCATGGGCACGCTCATGACGACGATGCGGATCACGGCGTCGCCTCCCGGGGGCCGGCCGGAGAGGGCGCGGTGCGCGACGGGCGGCGGTCCGCGGCGCGGCGTTTGAAGAGGTTGCGTCCCAGGCGGCGGGGAGCGGGGCGATGCGGCACGTTCGACTCCTTGATGCGGCCGCGCGTTCCGGAGCGTCCGGGCCGGGGGAAAAGGATCGGAACGGTTCGGCGCGGCGGCGGACTGCGGGCGGGCCGCTGTGGCGACGGTCCGCAAGGTCGGCGGCGCGTCTCGGACCGGGAGGGGAAGCCCCCCAGATGCGGTTGCGGCCACCGTACACCCATCGCTTTCTTCTCGTCAAAAACGAAAACGGAATGCGCCGGGCGGGCAACCAGGCCTCTTTGCGCTTGACTTGATCAACACCATGCAATTTGTGTAGTAAGGCCGATGCGGAGCATGGGGCGGATCGCGGCATTTTCCGCGAGGCGGCCCCGGGGCGCCGAACCGGACGTCCGGGGAGGGGGGCGGCCCACATCGCCCGCCGCTGATTTCGAAGGGGAAGGTATGGAGATACGAGGCGTTTCGGAGATGGTGCAGGAGCATCTGCGCCGAGAGATCATCACGGGCAACCTTGAGCCCGGCAGCCGGCTCAACGAGATCGAGCTGTCCGAGCGTTTCGGGGTCAGCCGTCCGCCCCTGCGCGAGGCCTTCCGCAAGCTGGAGAGCGAAAAGCTGGTCTTCAGCATCCCGCGCCGGGGCAGCCGCGTGGCGGACATGTCCCGCGAGGACTGCGAGCAGATCTACCGCGCGCGCATCATGCTCGAATGCGCGGCCATCGACATCATCGGCGAGCAGGGCATCACGGACTTCTCCCAGGAGGAGGAGGCCCTGGCCGCGGACGCGGACTACGTGATTCCGGCAAATCCCACCGCCGTCGACATGCTCGACTATTTCAGCATGATGTCCCGCTTCCACAACAGCCTGGTGCGCTGCTGCGGCAACAGGTGGGTCATCCACTACCACAACCAGCTGCGCTCGACCATGGCGCGCTACCAGGTCCTGTACCTGCGCCTGCCCGGCACCCGCAAGGTCTCCGTGGAGGAGCACAAGGCCATCCTGGGCCTGCTGGAGGGCGGCCGACACCAGACGGCCAAGGCCCGTCTGGCCGCGCACATCCAGGGCACCCTCGACGCCCTGATCCGCGCCTCCTGACCATGCCGTCTTGACCCTCCGGCCCGGAAGGGCATGCGCCGCCCGGACGGGAAGGGCGCAAGCCCGCACGGCCTCGGCTGCTGGCTGGGGGCGAATCCCGGCTCCGGCCCGGAGCCGGATCCCGTTCGTCCTCCCGGGGCAGCCGCTGCGGCCGGGGCGATCAGGCGGCCGCCACCCCTACCGTCTCCCCCCTTCGGTCTTGAGATCCTCGACGATGTCCTTGAGATCGGCCACCTGCTGGGAAAGAGCCTGCAGTGACGAGGCGAATTCCTGGGCCCTGTTGGCGGTTTCCATGGTGATGCCGTTGATCTCCTCGATGGAGTGGTTGATTTCCTCGGAGGTCGCGGACTGCTCTTCGGCAGCGGTGGCGATGCTCTGGATCTGCAACGCGCTCGATTCCGCTCCCGTCACGATTTCCCGCAACATCACTCCGGACTGCGTGGAATTCTTTTCGGCCTCGTCCATCTTATGGAACAAGGATTCCATGGTGACGATGTTGTTCCCGGCCGTCTTCTGAATGGCGCCGATGGAGGCAGAGACTTCCTTGGTCGCGTTCATGGTCTTCTCGGCGAGCTTGCGCACCTCGTCGGCCACCACGGCGAAGCCTCGCCCGGCCTCCCCGGCCCGGGCCGCCTCGATGGCGGCGTTCAGCGCCAGAAGATTGGTCTGGTCGGCGATGTCGTTGATCACGCCGATGATGGCCCCGATGCTCTGGGCCTGGTTGTCCAGTTCGCCCATGCGCGCCTTGAGGTTGCCCACCTCCTGCACGGTCTGCTCCAAGGCGAGTCTCGACTGTTCGACAACCTGAGCCCCGTTGCGGGCGTTTTCCTGGGACCGCTTGCCGGCGGTTGCGGCGTCGCTTGCGTTTCTGGCGATCTCGAGGACGGTCATGTTCATCTCCTCCATTGCGGTGGCCGTGGAGGCGATACGCTCGCTTTGCCTGCTGGCGTCGTTCAGGAACTCGTCGGACTGGACGGACATCTCCTGCGCCGCGTCGACCACGCGTTCCAGGACGGTCTCCACCCGCTCGGCGGCCTGCAACAACCCTTCCTGCTTGGCGGACATGGCCTGCATCCTGGCCTCCTCGGCCTCGGCCGTGGCCTTTCTGGCCTTCTCGGACTCCAATTCGGCCATGCGGGTGTGCTCCTGGGCCGCGGTGATGTTGCGGACCAGTTCCTGCACCATGATCTTCATATTCTCGAAAAGGGTCAGCAGCTCGGACTTGAAGGTCACCTTGTCCGGCAGGGCCTTGAAATCTCCCGCCGCGATCTTCTGCGTCAAGCCGACGAGCGTTCCGATGGGCTTGTAGATTCCGATGGTGACGTACGCCCCCCCAAGGGCGCCGAAAAGGAGGATGGCGATGCCGCCGATGAGCAGCACCCTGGTCAGGGCCTTGTTCGAGGCCTCGGAGATTTCACTCTTGTCGATCAGGGCGACCAGCTTCCACCCGGTTTCCTTGGAGACAAGCACGTCGGCGACGTAGCTGACGCCGTTGATCACCAGGTCGTCCATGGTGCCGTCGCCGGTTTTGGCAATGCGGCCGTAGGCCGAGCCGCCAAGCTCGCCGAGCGTCTTGAAGTTGTTTTCCTTGTTGCGGGGGTCGGAAAGGATCTTCCCATCTTTCTGGATGAGCAGGACATATCCGGTCTTGCCGACGCGGATGCTCTCGATGATCTTGGTCAGGCCGCCGAGGCTGATGTCGACGGCCGAGACCCCTATCGCCTTGCCCTGGGCATTGCGGATCTTGGTGGTGTATCCGATATTGGGCACGCCCATGGTGGTGATGTACGCGGAGAGGAGGGTCGAATCCGCGGACGAGGCCATGCACTGCTGGTACCAGGGACGCTTTCGCGGGTCGTAATCGTTGTTGATCATCTCCTTGCCGTCCTGGGTGTAGCCCCCATCCTCAAAGCCCATGTAGACGTAGGCGAAGTCCGGATTGGCCTTCATGAATTCGTTGGCCAGCCGGTTGAGCGTGATCTCGGACGGGTCGACGGCGGCTGCCCCCGGCAGGGTCGCCTCCGACAACTCGAAATACTTCGTCCATTTCCCCACGGCGTTCTTGGCTTCATCCAGGTTGGCGACCATGACGGACGTGTTTTTGGCCGCATCGAGTATCTTGTTCACGTAATTCTGCACCAACACGAGTTGCTGGTTGGCCGATTCGAGGCTCAGTTCATTCACGGTCTCCCTCATCTGCAGCGAAACGGCCAGAGAGACGATGGCGACCCCGACGATAACGGGAATGACGATTGCCGCTATGAGTTTGCCCCTGATGCCCATGGAGGAATTCCTTTTCAAGACGTTGGAGTCGGCGCCTGCCGTCCCTCGTTTTCCGGACGCGGATACGGGCGGCTTGGCTGATGGGGCACGCTATCCCTGTTCGCGAGAGCGGCCTGGAACCAGCGCCGCAGTTTTCGCCCATCGAACTGCATGATGCATCATTTTGCAGTGCGGATGAATTATTTTTTAATTGCAAGTTGAGGTTGCTGTGCATTCCGATACTGGGTTCACGAAGCCGATTGTATCGATAAGTTCGACGATACGGCAGTGGCGGCGTACTGCTTCCCACGTCGAAACCCGGTTGCAAGAGAAGGCGTGACCCCTTTGGAGCGGCACTAAGGAACAACGCAACTGGCCATTTGTCCGAAGCCCATGCGGCTTTCTCAACTGCATCTGAAACGTATGGAGGGACTTGTCTTTTTTTCAAGTCATGAAACGATCCGTTCTATACGGAACGCTTTCTTGTGCCGTGAGCTGTTTATTTGACAAAAGCATGGGAGTAGTGTGGCTGAAGCGTGAATACCGCTATATCCATGTGTCGCCATGCAGGGATTGTTCTGGAATTCCGCAACGCCCTCGGCGGCATTGCGGGCCGTATTTTTCTCCCCCTGGTGCGTTGGTTCGAGCGGACCTCTTCGTTCGGCTGCGAGTTGCCCATGTCGAACCGATCGTCCGGCTGGTGACGGCGGGCGGCCGGATTCCAGGTGGGCGCGCAACGGTGGCCCGACGCGGCCATTCCATTCCCGGCTCTTCCTGCGTGCTCGCGGATTCGGCGCGCTCCCGTCCTCGCGGGGCGCGAGAGCGCCGCGTCGCCGTGCATGGTGTGCCGAGTGCTCCGGCAGAGGGCGTCTTGTCTTCGACGAGACGGTGCTGTCGCCCCACACGGCGGCCGTCTTCCTCCCGGACCGGCCGTCGCGGCGCTGGCCGCCGTAACCCCCTCCATAAGGAGAGGGGCGCGCCGTCGGCCGCGGCGGCCTCCGGCTTGGCGTTCCCGCCCCGGGCGCATCCTCGCCCGGGGTCGCGCTGGTTTCCGTGACTGTTCAGCGCCCTGCCGCGGGGGCCATTCCGTAGCACAACATCCTGTAGTCAAAAGTAATTCCAATTTTTTGCGGCCTCGTAAAAATACCTTGACACAGGCTTTCCGTGTCTTTAGTCTTTTGTCTACAAAAAACAAAACACTGATAACCCCTACGAAAATGAAAATAAACGGCGTGACCGAGAGCATTACCCGGCGACTGCGGGGCGAGATCATCACCGGCAAGCTGGCCGCCGGGGCCAAGCTCAACGAGGCCGACCTGGCCGAACGCTACGGGGTGAGCCGCCCCCCGTTGCGCGAGGCCTTCCGCAGGCTGGAGAACGAGGCGCTCATCGTCAGCACGCCCCGGAAGGGCGTCTGCGTGGCCGAGACGTCCGTGGAGGATTGCGAGCAGGTCTACCGGGCGCGCCTGATGCTCGAATGCACGGCCGTGGATCTGCTCAAGGAGCAGGGCAACAGGGCGCTGGAACTGTCCGACTGCATGCACGAGCAGTTCGAGCTGATGGAGCACTGCGACAACGGGATGATCCAGAACTCCATCGAGGAGTGCTTCTTCATCCTCGCGGCCATCCATTCGGAGATCATCAAGATTTCTAAGAACATCTGGATGCTGCACCATTACAGGACGTTGCAATCCGTCATGGCGCGCTATCAGATCCTCTATCTCAATATTCCCGGCTCCATCGGCGTGTCCGTCGCGGACCATGCGAAGATCTGCAGTCTGCTGAACGCCGGAAAGTACGACGAAGCCAAGGAGCGTCTCACCGTGCACGTCGAGTCCACGAAGGAACGGACCCTGTGCGCCATGACGACGAAATGAATGCCGGCGGATGAGCCGGTCAACAGACAAGGAGGACGAAATGGAGTTTTACGGCTATCCACGCCCTGATGGCGGCGTCGGCGCACGCAACTACGTCGCCATCATCCCCTCTGTGGGCTGCATCAACAACCTCTGTGCCCAACTGGAGCACATGATTCGCGGCACCAAGGCCGTGCGCCACGACCAGGGCTGCCTGCATCCGCCGGCAGACACCGACCAGGTCGTGCGCACGCTCATCAACCTGGGCCGCAACGCCAACGTGGGCGGCGCGCTCGTCGTCGGGCTGGGCTGCGAAATGGCCAAGGCCGAACAGGTCTACGAAGGCATCAAGGCCACGGGCAAGCCCGTGGGCATGGTCGTGGTCCACGAGATCGGCGGCATGATCGAAACCCTGGCCAAGGGCGCGCGCATCCTCGTGGACCTGGTTTCCCAGGTCAGCGCGGTGCAGCGCGAGCGCGCCGGGCTGGACAGGCTCATCTTCGGCACCAAGTGCGGCTCCTCGGACACCACCTCCGGCCTGTCTTCCAACCTGGTGGTCGGCGAAGTCTGCCGGCTCATGACCGAACAGGGCGGCCGGTTCATCCAGGGCGAGATCTGCGACATCATGGGCGGCGAATACGCCCTCAAGAAACTCAGCGTGGACCAGGAGCAGGGCGAGCGCATCGTGGACTACGTGCGCGACCTGTACATGCGCGGCTACTACGTGGGCGCGGACACGCGCGGCTGCCAGATGACCGCGGGCAACGTGGCCGGCGGCCTGACCACCCTGGTGGAAAAGGCCCTGGGCGCCAACGCCAAGGGCGGCGAGGTGCCCATCCAGGGGACCCTGGACTACGCCGAGACCGTGCCCGCCAAGGCCGGACGCTACATCATGAACTTCCCGGGCCACGGCTTCGAGAACCTCACGGGCTCGGCCGCGGGCGGGGCCATCGTGCACCTCTTCACCACCGGCCGCGGCGCGCCCAACGGCAACCCGCTGATGCCCACGGTCAAGCTCTGCGGCAACGCCAAGACCATGAAGACCATGTCCGAGCACATCGACGTGGACGTCTCCTCGATCATCGACGAGACCGAGACCCTGGGCGCGGCCGGCGAGCGGCTCTACCGCTTCGCCGTGGACGTGGCCAACGGCAGGCTGACCAAGTGCGAAATCCTCAACTTCGAGGGAATGGAGATCCTGATCAAGGGTCCGGTCATGTAGCGACGCGGAGGTGCAAGATGACGAAATACGCAAAGCAGATCAACGCAAAGGACAATGTCGTCACGGCCGTGAGCGACTGCGTGGCGGGCGACGAGGTGGTCGTCAAGTTCGGCGGCGCCCAGACGACCTACACCTGCAACCAGGACGTGCCCTTCGGGCACAAGATCGCCATCGTCGAGGTCCCCAAGGGGGGACGCCTGGTCAAGTACGGCGAGGAAATCGGCAGCGCGACCACGGACATCCACAAGGGTGACTGGGTGCACACGCACAACGTGCTGGACGACTACATGTGCCTGGACAAGGACGGCAAGCCCCTGCCCGGGCAGGAAGGCTGACCGCCCGCCGGTGCGACCGGCGCGGGCGGAACAGGAGACGTGAAATGACGTTGCAACTGACGAAAGAAGAACGGGCCATGGCCGACGGTGCACGCGGCCCCGGTGTTCGCAGGGCCATGGAGATCCTCGTGAAGTTCGCCGAGGCCGTGGGGGCCGAGCGGCTCGTCCGCGTGGCCAGCGCCCACACCATGCCCAAGGAGCCGCCCGAGCTGCTGCACGAGCTCACCGAGGGCGTGGCCGATCTCGGCGCGCCCACCACGCTGCACCCGTGCATGGCCGCATTCAGCCCCGTGAACTGGCGCGCCATGGGCCTGCCCGCCGAGTTCGGCGAGGCCGAACTCGAGCGCCACCAGGAGCGTTTGCAGGACTACAGGCGCTGCGGCTTCCTGCAGACCTTCACCTGCCTGCCCATGCTCGTGGGCAACCTGCCGCGCAAGGGCGAGTGCGTCTCGTGGATCGGCAGCGGTGCGCAATTGCTGGTGAACTCCATCGTGGGCGCGCGCTGCAACCGCGACGGAACGGTCATGACTCTGGCCGCCGCGATCACCGGCCGGGCCCCGCTCTACGGGATGTTCCTGGACGAGAACCGGCGCGGCGAGGTGCTCGTGCGCTTCGAGGGCGTGGATGTGGGCGAACTGACGCCCGCGCAGCTCGGAGCCGTGGGCTACCACGTGGGCGCCATCGCCGGCAGCCGCAACGTGGTCATGGAAGGCGTGCCCGCGGACATCGATCTGGACCGGCTCAAGCTCCTGCTTGCGCCGCTGCCGGTGTCCGGGGCCGTCTGCCTGTGCCACGTGGTCGGCGTGACTCCGGAAGCGCCCACCCTGGAAGCCGCCCTGGGCGGCCGGGAGCCCCAGGAGACGGTCGTGGTGCGCCCGGAGGACATCCGCCGCAGCCTGGCCGCCTTTGTCGGCGATGGCTCGGCCAAGGCGGACCTGGCGATCTTCGGCTGTCCGCACTGCACCGTGCACGAGGTCAAGACGCTGGCCGGGCTGCTTTCCGGCCGCCGTCTGGCCTCGGGCAAGCGGCTGTGGATCGGCATGCCCCGCCAGTTCCATCCCCTGGTCACGGACATGGGCTACGCCGCGCCCATCGAGGCGGCGGGCGGCGTGTTCGCCAGCTCCTGCATGGCCACCATTCCGGATGCGCCCCTGCCTGAGGGCGTGCGCGTGGTGGCCACGAACTCCTTCAAGGCCGCGCACTACATCGTGCGGCTGACCAAGGGGCGCGTGAAGGTGCTGCTGGAGGACATGGACCGCTGCGTGGACGCCGTGTGCGGTGCGCGGCAAGGAGGTGCGGCATGAAGCTGAAAGGCCGTGTGATCAACGGCGGCAAGGCCTGCGGAGTCGCGGTGGTCCTGGACCAGCCCTTCTCCTTCATCGGCGAGCTGGATCCCGACACGGGCGCGCTGGTGCTGGAGGGCCATCCCCTCAACGGCCACGTGCTCGCGGGCGAGGTGCTCGTCTGCCCCACGGGCAAGGGCGGCACCATCGCGCCGTTCATCGCCTATGCGGCGGCGCACCGGGGCGTGGGCCCCGCGGCCATCCTCTGCGACAAGGCCGATCCGCTGCTGTGCGAATGCGCGCTGGTCATGGACGTGCCCATGCTCGACGGGTTCGCCCAAAGCCCCGTGGCGTCCATCGCCACCGGGCAGGTCGTGCGCATCGTGGGCGACGAGGTCACCGTCGGAGAGGACACATAACAAGAACACTACCGGGTAGAGGAACGTGAGGCGCGGTTTCGCGCGACAACGAAAATAAGGGGAACCGCCTCCGCAAAACGGGGCGGAGGCGTTGCCCCGAGGAGGAGAACCGCAGTGAAGAGGAGAATGAAGGGTATCGTGCTGGGTTGTGCCTTGTGCGCCATGGCGATGGGGCTATTGACCACGTTTGCCGTGCCGCAGGCGGCGGCCGGCGAGAAAACCTGGACCTGGAACGGCCAGGCCTTCTGCGCCCGCGCCAACCGGCTCTTCGAGCTCGGCGAGGACTTCGGCTACATGATCGAGAAGTACACCAACGGCCGCGTGAAGATCGACTTCCACTCGGCCGGCGAGATCGTGCCCGCCATGCAGGTCATCGACGCCGCGGGCCAGGGCATCATCGACTTCGGGCAGGCCTGCCCCTGCGTGGCCAAGCCCAAGGCCTACGCCGCGCAGTGGTTCTGTGACGCCCCCGGCGCCCAGAGCCCCATCGAACAGATCATCTGGTACTACCACGGCGGCGGCAAGCAGCTCATGGATGAGATCTTCGAGAAGCGCTACCACGTCCATCCCCTGCCGATGATCGCCATCACCACGGAGATCTGGCTCTATTCCAACAAGAAGATCAACACCCTCAAGGACCTCACCGGCCTGAAGATGCGCGCCGCCGGCGTGCGCGGCGAGGTGCTCACCCGCATGGGCGCTTCCGTGGTCGTGCTGCCCGGCAGCGAGATGGTTCCGGCCATGGAGCGCGGCGTGATCGACGCCATGGAGTACTCGTCCATCAACTGCACCTACCCCCTGGGGTTCTGCGACGTCACCAAGTACCTGTACATGCACCCCTCCAAGTCCACCTCGCCCATGAACCTGTGGGGCGTGAACCTGGACCTGTGGAACGAACTGCCCAAGGACATCCAGGAAGCCATCGAGCGCGCCAGCAGGGACGCCTACATGCGCTCCCTGACCTGGGGCATCGAGCAGGACTTCCTGACCCTGAAGAAGGCCGTGGAAGAGAAGCACTGCGAAGTGCTGCTGCTGCCCACCGAGGTGACCAAGGCCGTGGATGAGGCCTCCGCGGACTACTATTACGAGAAGGCCAAGACGGACAAGGACCTCGCCCGCATCCTGGCGTCCTGGGCCGAGTTCAAGAAGAACTTCGGTGCGTACGCCAAGTGGCTCGACTACTTCGACATGACCGGCGACCACCTTGGACTGGTGAAGGGCAACTCGTAGACCCGGCAATCTGTTGTACGTGGCCGGGCCGGGATAAGTCCCGGCCCGGCCCCAGGAAGGGATCATGCGTATGCAAAAACTGCTTTCTTATATCGACGCGATCGGGAAATGGAGCGGCAAGGTACTCCCCTGGCTGTCCCTGCTGCTCAGCGGCGTCGTCATCTTCGAGGTGATCTCCCGGTATGTGTTCAACAGCCCCACGATCTGGGCCTTCGACGTGGCCATGATGCTGTGTTCGGCCTTCTTCCTGCTGGGCTGCGGCTACATCCTCCAGGAAAACGCGCACATCCGGGTGGACGTCCTCTACAACCTCTTTCCGGCCAAGGTCCGCAAGGCCCTGGACATCCTCTTCTACGTGGTCTTCTTTTTCCCGCTGGCCTTCACGATGATCTGGTACGGCACCAAGGCGGCGTATCTTTCGTGGGTCGCGGAGGAAATCAGCAACACCAGCCAGTGGGGCGAACTGATCTTCTGGTGGAAGGGGCTGCTCCCCCTGGCCTTCCTTCTGCTCGCGATTCAGGGCGTGGCCGAATTCATCCGCCTCCTGGTCCCCTCGGCGCGGAAAACCATCGGGGAGGCAGAGAAATGAGTCCTGAAATCCTTTCCGTCATCATGCTGGTGCTGATCGTCATATCCATCGTCGTCGGCATCCCGGTGGCCTTCGCCCTGGCGTCCATCCCCCTGCTGTTCGGCCTGGCCTTCAAGGGCGCCAGCGTGCTGCCCATGTTCTCGCTGCAGGGCTTCGGGATGATGACCTCCTACTCCTTCGTGGCCGCGCCGCTGTTCATCTTCATGGGCGCGCTCATGGAACGGTCGGGCATCGCGGACACGTTGTACGAGGCCTTCTACCACCTGCTCGGCGGGGTCAAGGGCGGCCTGGCCCTGGCCACGGTGGCCATGGCCACCATCTTCGGCGCCTGCACCGGCATCGTGGGCGCGGGCGTGATCACCATCGGCCTGCTGGCCCTGCCCTCCATGCTCGCCCGCGGCTACGAAAAGGGGTTGGCCACGGGCAGCATCATGGTCGGCGGCGGCCTCGGCGTGACCATCCCCCCGAGCATCATGCTCATCCTCTACGGCTGCGCCGCGGGCGTCTCCATCTCCAAGCTCTTCATGGGCGCCATCGTCCCCGGCATCCTGCTCGGGCTGCTGTACATGATCTACATCTACGTGCGCACCCGGCTGCATCCGGAAGAAGGTCCGCCGGTCTCCGAGAAGGAGCGCATCCGGGGCCCGCAGCTCTACCGGCTCGCCCTGGTCTCCCTGCTGCCGCCCATTTTCCTGATCCTGGCGGTGCTCGGCTCGGTGTTCTTCGGCATCGTCTCGCCCTCCGAGGCGGGCGCCATGGGCGTGCTCGGCTCCTTCGTGCTCATCGTCATCCGCGGGAAGCTGAAGAGGGAAGTCATCATCGGCGCCATGCAGTCGACCCTGAAGATCACCAGCGCCATTCTGCTCATCTGTCTGGCCGGCCAGCTCTTCACGGGCGTGTTCATCTGCCTCAAGGGCAACGTGGCCCTGCGCAGCGTCATGACCGCCATGCAGCTCGGCCCCACGGGCACCCTGCTGATGATGCTGCTCATCGTCCTGCTGCTCGGCATGGTCATGGACTGGATCGCCCTGATCTTCATCCTGGCGCCCATCTTCGGCCCGATCCTGACCAACATCGGCGTGGATCCGCTGTACTTCGGCATCCTCTTCTGCACCACGCTGCAGATCTCGAACATGACCCCGCCCTTCGCCTACTCCGTCTTCTATCTGAAGACGATCACCCCGCCCGAGGTGACCATCGGCGACATGTACCGGGGCTGCATCCCGTTCGCGATCATGTCCACGCTGTGCCCGATCCTGCTGCTGATCTTCCCCTGGCTCGTCACCTGGTTGCCGAGCCTCATGGAGTGACCGGTCCCGGGGCGGGGGACGGCTTCGCCCCGGACCGTGAGAACAATGCTCCCCGTAGCCGTTCGCCCGTACGGGAACGGCGTCTCACCACCGCCCGCCATTCGGCGGGCGGTGCTTTTTTTGTGGGCTTGGAACGGGGCGGGAAAAGCAGGGGAGAGGGCGCAGGGACGCGGACGGGGCGCGGTTGCGGCCGGGCGGCCTGGAAGGCGGGCCGTCGCGCGGATCGGGAAGGCGGCGGGGGACCACGCCCGCGATCCGTCTCCGCGTCGCCCCAGACGCCGTCTTCGCGCCGTCTAGGCGCCGTCGGCCGCGCCCGCTTCGGTGGCTCCGGCGGTCTCCGGCAGGCGCGGCGCGCCGCCCAGGGCCTGGTAGAGCGTGACGAAGTTGACCAGCCGGTCGTAGAGGTTCGTGGCCAGGGACTGCTCGGCCGTGCGCCGCGTGTTCTGGGCGTCCAGCCAGTCCTTCATGGTCCCGTACCCGGTCCGGTAGCGGACCTCGTAGGTGTCCTCGATGGCGCGGGCCGCCGTCAGGTTTTCTTCGAGCAGGCCGCCCTGCTCGGCCAGGAGCCGCCGGTTGGAGAGCGCGTTGGCGACCTCCTGCATGGCCCCGTAGAGGGTCTGGCGGAAGTTGACCACGGCCTCGTCGTACTTGGCCTGGGCCTGCTTCTGCTTCAGGCGCAGGTTGTTCCAGTTCAGGAAGGGCAGGGCCACGGCGGAGGTGAAGGTGGCCACGGGATTTTCCAGGACGTGCACCAGCTCCGCGCTGGAACTGCCCAGGCTTCCGGTCAGGGCCAGGGTCGGGAAGAAGCCGGCCCGCGCGGCGTCGGTGTTGGCCAGCAGCTCGCGCAAGCGCTTTTCCGCGGCGCGCAGGTCCGGGCGGCGGCCGAGCAGGTCCGCGGGGAGCCCCGCGGGAATGGTCGGCAGCGTGGCCACGGCCAGCTGCTGCGGGTCCGCCATGACCTTGCCCGGGGGCATGTCGAAGAGCACGGTCAGGCCGTTGACGGCCTCCTGACGGCTCTGGAGCAGGGCCTGGCGGTCGGACTTGAGGCTGATCAGGTTCTGGCGCGCCTCGTTGACCTCCAGTTCCGAGGCCGCGCCGTAGCGCTCCTGCGCGGCCACCAGGTCCAGGGTCTGTTCCGAGGCCGCGATGTTCCGGCCGCTCAAGTCCAGGCGGACGTTGTAGTAGGCGATCTGCCAGTAGAACTTCATGGTCGAGCCCACCAGGGACAGGGCCGCGGCCTGGCGGTCCTCCTCGGTGGCGGCCGCCTCCCACTGGGCCGCGTCGTAGGTGCGCGAAAGCTTGCCCCAGAGGTCGGCCTCGTAGCTCAGCTTCGCGCTTGCGGTGTGGGCGTTGTCCCAGTCGCCGCCGTGCTTGAGGTCCTTTTCGTGGCTGGTGCTCAGCCCGGCCGCAAGGTCGGGCAGGAGGTCGTCCTGGGCCAGCCCTGCGGCGATGCGGGCCTGGCGCACGCGGATGGCCGCGGCGGCCAGGTCGTTGTTGCGTTCCAGGGCCAGGTCGACGAGGCGGGCGAGTTCGGGGTCGCCGAAGTCCTTGGGCCACGCGGCCGGACCCGCGCCCGCACGCGCGGCGTTGGCCGCCGTGGCGTTCGCGGTCGTGGCGTTAGAGGCCGTGACGGACCACTGCGCCGGGACGTTCAGTTCGGGCCGCTTGTAGTCCGTGCGCAGCAGGCCGGAGCAGCCGGAGAGGAGCAGGGCGGCGAGGGCCGCCAGGAGTATGCGCTGCATGGAATCGTTCCTTGCGTGTTTTCGAATCGGTTGTTCTGGGGCGTCGTTCATGCGCCGGTTTTTCTTCGCGCGGATCGCCTATTCGCGAACAAGGGCGTTGACCGGGTCCAGGCGCGCGGCGCCCCGCGCGGGCAGGTAGCCGAAGACCACGCCGATGAGCGTGGAGCAGGCGAAGGCCAGGACCATGGACGTGGTGGAATAGACCATGGTGAAGGTGCTGCCGCTTTCGGAGACGGCCACGCCCACGGCCAGGGCCAGGCCGATGCCCAGCGCGCCGCCCAGCAGGCAGACGAGCACGGCCTCGATGAGGAACTGGCTCATGATGTCGCTGCGCCGCGCGCCCACGGCCATGCGCACGCCGATCTCGGCGGTGCGCTCCGAGACCGACACGAGCATGATGTTCATCACGCCGATGCCGCCGACCAGCAGGGAGATGACCGCGATGGCCGAGATCAGCAGGGTCATGGTCTGGGTGGTGCTCTCCACGGTCTTGCGGATCGTGTCGGTGTTCATGATGAAGAAGTCCGTGCGCTTGTGGCGCATGGCCAGGAGCTTGCTCACGCCCTGTTCGGCGGCCTGCATGGAGGCGTCGTCGGCCACGCGTACGGTGATGCCCGCCAGGTAGGGCTGGCCGAGCATGCGGTGCATGACCGTGGTGTAAGGCACCCAGATGTTCAGGGCGTCGCTGTTGCCGAAGAAGGTCTGCTTCTCCTTGGTCACGCCGATGATGCGGCAGGGCACGGTGCCCAGGATGACGACCTTGCCGATGGGATCGCCCGCGGCGCCGAAGAGGCGCTTGCGGGTGTTCTGGTCGATCACCGCCGTCTGCGCGATGTTGCGGACCATGTCCGCGTCGAAGGCGCGGCCCTGCTCGATCTCGTAGCCGTAGACGCGGAAGTAGCGGTCGCCCACGCCGTTGACCGAGGCCGAGACGTCCACGTTGCGGTAGAGCAGGTCCACGGTGGTGGAGATCTTCGGGGTCACGCTGTCCACGTAGGGCTGTTGGGCCAGGGCCTGGGCGTCGGCCGGGACCAGGGTGTGGATCCGGCCCGAGCGCCGGTCTCCGAAGCCCGTGCCCGGGAATACGTCGATGACGTTGGTGCCGATGGCGCTGATGTCCTTGAGCACGCGCTGCTGCGAGCCCTGGCCCAGGGCCACCACCGAGACCACCGAGGCGATGCCGATGATGATCCCGAGCATGGTCAGGAAGGTCCGCAACTTGTGCGCGTTCATGGCCGTGAGCGCCATGGACAGCAGTTCGCGGGCGCTGTCCAGCCAGGCCAGGCCGCGACCCGCGGCCCGTGCGCGGGGCCCGGCGGGCGCGCCCACGGCGGGACGGGGCGCGGTGTCTTCGCCCGGTCCGCCGTGCGCGGCGGCTGCGTTGGCGCGGTCGGCGACGATCTCGCCGTCGCGCAGTTCGATGATCCGCCGGGCGTAGGCCGCCACCTGCATGTCGTGCGTGACCACGAGCACGGTGTGGCCCTCGGCGTTCAGCTCGGAGAGCAGTTCCATGGTCTCGCGGCCGCTGGCGCTGTCCAGCGCGCCGGTGGGCTCGTCGGCCAGGATGACCCGGCCGCCGTTCATCAGCGCGCGCGAGATGCTCACGCGCTGCTGCTGGCCGCCGGAGAGCTGGCCGGGCCTGTGGTGCGCGCGGTCGGCCAGGCCGAGCCGCTCCAGGAGGCGCTCGGCGCGCTCGCGCCGGGCCGCCTGGCCCACGCCCGCGTAGACCGCGGGCATCTCCACGTTGCCCAGGGCCGTGAGCGAGGCGAGCAGGTGGTAGCGCTGGAAGATGAAGCCGAAGTGTTCGCGCCGCAGCCGCGCCAGTTCGTCGGCCGCCAGTTCGCTCACGTCGCGGCCCGAGATCCGGTAGGTGCCGCGCGTGGGCCGGTCCAGGCAGCCGAGGATGTTCATGAGCGTGGACTTGCCCGAGCCGGAGGTCCCGACGATGGCGACCATCTCCCCGGCCCCGATGGACAGGTTCACGTCCTTGAGCACCGGCACGGTGGCCTCGCCCGAGGGGTACTCCTTCCAGAGATGTTCGACGGTCAGGAGCGTCATGGCTAGAGCCCCATGGGCCGACGGCGGCGGGTGGCCTGTTGCGTGGCGGCGTCGGCGTCGGCCTCGCCCAGGATCACGCGCTCGCCGGGCGCAAGCCCGTCCAGGATCTGCACGTGCACGCCGTCGCTCAGGCCGGTGCGCACGGTGCGCGCCTGGGGGCGGCCGTCGTCGCCGAGCACGCGCACGGTGGCGTTGCCCCCGGCGCCCGCGGCATCCAGGGCCGTCGCCGGGATGGCCAGCGCGCCCTTGGCCTCGGCCAGGACGATGCTCACCTCGGCGGTCATGGAGATGCGCAGCTTGTGGTCCGGGTTGGGCACGTCCAGCAGGGCGTTGTAGTACACGGCCACGGCGTCGGAGGAGGAACTCGTCGTGGCGTCGTCGTCCTCGGTGATGGAGTCGGGGGCGGGCTCGATGGAGCGCAGGGTGGCCACGTACTCGTGGTCCGGCTCGCCGAGGATGGTGAAGGTGGCCCGCTGCCCGGGTTGCACGTGGACCACGTCGGCCTCGGAGACCTCGGCCTTCACGGTCATGGTGTCGAGTTGGGCCAGCTTGACGATGGTCGGCGTGGACTGGGCGGCGTTCACGGTCTGGCCCTCCTTGGCCACCACGGCCACGACCACGCCGTCCATGGGCGCGACGATGGAGGTGTAGCCGAGGTCGATCCGGGCCGTGTCCACGGTGATGGACGCGGACACGATCTGGGCGTCCAGGGCGGCGATGTCCGCCTGGGTCTCGGTCAGCGTGGCCAGGGCGTCCTCGTAGTTCTGCCGGGAGGTCGCCTTGGCGCGCAGCATGCCCTCCTGGCGCTCGAATTCCGACTGGGCCTGCTTCAGGGTGGCCATCTTGGCCGCGCGCTGGGCCTTGACGTTGTTGAGCTGCGCCTCGGCCGTGCGCAGGGCGTTGCGCTGCGACTGGGAGTCGATCTCCGCGATGAGGTCGCCCTTCCTGACCGCATCGCCCAGCTCCACCTTGAGGGACTTGATCTGGCCGGAGACCTGCGCGCCCACGCTGACCTGCTGGAAGGCCTTGAGGGTGCCCGTGGCCAGCACGGACTCGCGCACGTCGGCCGTGACGGCCGGGGCGGTGACGTAGCTCACCGCCTGGGGGGCCGGGAAGAAGCGCATCTTGGCCCCGATGCCCAGGGCGACCAGGGCGAGTATGATCGTCAGCTTCCAGAACCTGTTCATATATGCTCCTTGTCTTCCTGGCGGATTTCCGCGCCGATCCCCCGTGGACAGCGGCCCGGCGGCGGGTTGCCCGATGCCGCGCGGAGGAGTTGCGCGTCCGGCAGGGCGATTCG
Organism: Desulfovibrionaceae bacterium; assembly: GCA_015709205.1. Taxonomy (GTDB): domain Bacteria; phylum Desulfobacterota; class Desulfovibrionia; order Desulfovibrionales; family Desulfovibrionaceae; genus JACCQO01. The sequence goes on along the minus strand of JACCQO010000008.1, from coordinate 95,965 downwards.
TTGAATGGAATATACGACATTCGGGGGCGGCAGGGGGTTAAGCGGCAGCCTCAAAAATGTAAAAAGAACGTAAAACCGATGTGCAAAGGTTCGCCTTCGGGCCGAAGGCGTGTAGTAAAGAAGACATGACAAAGACCTTGCGCATTCTCATCGTGGACGACGATGTGGATCTCGGCGCCCTGCTGAAGGAATATCTGGAGGCCGAGGGCTTTGCCGCGGACGTGGTGCACAACGGCATCGAAGGCACGGACGCCGCGCTTTCCGGGGCGTACGACGCCGTGATCCTGGACATCATGCTCCCGGGCCGGGGCGGGGTGGAGGTGCTCCAGCGTATCCGCCTGACCAGCAAGGTCCCCGTGATCATGCTCACGGCCAAGGGGGACCACGTGGACCGCGTCATCGGGTTGGAGATCGGCGCGGACGACTACGTGCCCAAGCCGTGCTACCCCCGGGAACTGGTGGCCCGGCTGCGGGCCGTGCTGCGCCGCACGGGCGAGGGCGCGCCGCAGGAGGAGGACGTCCTGCGCCTGGACCGGCTGCGGGTCCAGGTGCCCCAGCGCAAGGTGGACTGGGACGGGAGCCCCATGGAGCTGACCACCACGGAATTCAATTTTCTGCAGATCCTGCTCCAGGCGGGCGACCGGGTGGTCAGCAAGGACGAGCTTTCCGAGCGGGGGCTCGGGCGCGCGCGCGAGCCCTACGACCGCAGCGTGGACGTGCACATGAGCCATTTGCGGCGCAAGTTCGCCGAGGCCGCGGGCGACGCCGTGACCATCGAAACCGTGCGCGGCATAGGTTACCGCGTGCAACGCTGATGCGCTCCCGTCTGTTCTGGAAGATTCTCCTGGGGTTCTGGATCACCTTTCTCTGCATTTCCGAAGGGGTCTGGTTGGTCTTCGCGCTCTCGAACATCCCCAGGCACAGGATCAACGAGGAGCGGTTCGTGCGGGAGCTGGCCGAAACCCGGCTCGCGGCGGCGGCCGTGGAGCTCGGGCGCGACGGAGAAGCGGGCCTGCGGGCGTTGCTGGCGGCGTGGCCCGAGGCGGCGCGGACCCGGCTGACGTGGGAGCGGCTCCCCGGGGACGCGGCCGCCGCGCAGGACGGGGCGCCCGAAAAGGCGTCCGGAGAGACGTCCGGACCCGGCGCACAGGCCGCAGGACCCGGGCAGACCGCAGACGTCGGGGCGGGCCCGGACGCGGGCGCGGGAGCGGGCAACGCGCCGCCCACCGCCTATTCGCGTCTGGTGACCCTGGCGGACGGCTCGTCCTGCCGCGTGACCTACGAGACCGCCGGGCTTCTGCCCATGCCGCACCGGCCCGGGCCCTTCAGCCTGCCGCCCCAGCTGGTGATCCTCGGCGCGCTGGGCGGCCTGCTCTTCAGCACGCTGCTGGCCTGGCACCTTTCCACGCCCATCTGGCGGCTGCGCGAGGGCTTCGGGCGGCTGGCCTCGGGCGAGCTCGACGTGCGGCTCCGGGGGCTCATGGGCCGGCGGCGCGACGAGATCGCGGACCTGGCCAGGGATTTCGACCGCATGGCCGAACGCATGCAGGCCCTGGTGGAGTCACGCGAGCAACTGCTCCACGACGTCTCCCACGAACTGCGGTCCCCCCTGGCCCGGCAGCATACGGCCATCGGCCTGGCCCGCCAGAACCCGCAGCGCACCGCCTCCCTGCTCGACCGCATCGAGCAGGAATCCTCGCGCATGGACGACCTCGTGGGCGAGCTGCTGACCCTGTCCCGCGTGGAGGCCGAGGGCGGCGGGTTCGAGGAGTATTTCGACCTGCAGAGCCTGGTGCGCGTGGTGGTCAACAACACCCGCTTCGAGGCCGCCGGGGACGGCGTGGACATCGGGCTGGCCATGGCCCCGGAAGGCGCCCCGGACGAGATGTTCACGGTGCGCGGGGATTCCGAGCTGGTGCGTCGGGCCCTGGAAAACGTCCTGCGCAACGCCACGCGCCACAGCCCGCGGGGCAGCTGCGTGGCGGTGGGCGTTTTCGTGGACGGCGCGGCAAATCGTTGCACCATCCGCGTCGAGGACAGCGGCCCGGGCGTGCCCCCGGAATTCCTCCGGCAGATGTTCGAACCCTTTGTCCGGTTGCGCAAGTCCAAGGGCCAGGGCGTGGGGCTCGGGCTGGCCATCGCCAAGCGGGCCATCGCCGTGCACGGCGGCTCCATCGAGGCCGCCAACCGGCCCGAAGGCGGGCTGTGCGTGACCATCGTCCTGCCCCTGGAGCCGCCGGAATAGGCGCGGCCAAAGCCGCGCTTCGGCGGCAGACGACATCCAGGCGGGCGCTCCCGGGAGCGTCCGCTTTTTTTGCGGCGGCGGACGGCCGGGCGAGCGCGCGTCGCCACGCGTGGGGTTGTCCCGGTGCCGTCCGGTCTGCAGTGGTTTGTTTTTGATAAATACTTCGGAGTGATGGGCTCGAATTGCGTGCTCCAGCCCCTCCGTTCCATCTTGGACCAGCGGCTGGGTGCTCCGCCGCTCTTGCGGCCAGCCGCCTGTCTTGGCCTTTGACGGACCGTAAAGCGGGCTGACACCCGCAGCCCTTTCCGCCGGAAGCGGGGGACGGGCAAACCCAGGAATACCAGCTGATTGATCAATCAATCAACTTTGGCATCATTCTCGCTAGCCGCAGGCCGGGGAGCGACCCCGACAAAAAAAAACGGGCGCGGGCGACGGGGAGAAGATGCGCAGCAACAGCCGAGAACTGCGAACGATTCCGGGGCGGCGGGAATACCGGCCGGGCGGCGATGGAACGTGGACCACGCGCCGTTTCGGAGCCCGGCCGCCCCTTTTGGGGCCGCTTCCTCGCGCTGTTTCCGGGCCTGCGCCGTTGCTCTCCGTGTCGCCGCTGACCGATTCCCTTTCGTTCGGTTCGCCCCTGCCCGGTTCGCTCCTGTCCGGTCCGGTCCGGCCGCGCGCAGGCGCGTCCCGCAGCCTCTCGTTCGTCCCTTGCCAGCCGCACCCGGCGTGCGCCCGGAGGTCATGATGTCCGTTGAACCGTTGGCCGGAAACGTCGTCTTCGCCCTGCTCGGGCCGCTGCTCATCCTGCTCGGCACGGTGGTCGCCGTGCGACGGCGGCGCAACCTGGGCGCGTTGATCGCCTGGGGTGGGGTGGCGGAACTCGGCGTGGCCGTCCTGGGCTTGGCCTGCGGCGGCCCGGCGGGATCCCTGGGCGCGTTGCTGGTGGTCGCCTTCCAGGTTCCGGCCAGGCTGCTGGCCTACGGCGCCCTGCTGCAGCTCGCGGGCCACGGCGGGAGCCTGGACCTGGAGGCGTTGCGCGGCAGCGGCCGGGACCAGCCCGCCACCGCCGTGCTCTTCGGTTTCGGCCTGTTCGCCTGCATGGGCCTCTCGCCCTTTTTCACACCCGACGGCCGCCTGCTGGTGCTCTGGGCCGCGCACGCGCACGGCGCGGTGCTCCCCCTGCTGCTCGCCGCGGCTGCGGCCCTGGTCATGGCCTGGCTCACGATCCGCGCGGTCCAGACCGTGTGTTTCGCAGGGCGGGACGCGCCGCAAGCCCACCTCTACGCGGCCCGCCCGAACTGGTCCAGCCCGGGCCGGCCCCGCCCGGACCGGCCCGTGCCCCTGCTCTGGGGGCTGGCCGGGCTGCTCGCCCTGGCCGGGATCTTCGAACACCCGCTCAAGGCGGCCCTGGCCGGACTGCTCGATTTCGCGCCGAGTCTCCTGCCGCAGCTGACCGACGGCTGGCACGGCGCCGCCCTGATCCCGTACGCCGGGGCCTTCGCCGTCTGGCTCCTGAGTCGCCTGACGGTGGGGCGCCCGGCCCCGGACAGCCCCACGCAACACCGCGTCGCCCCCGACAGCCGTATCCCAGACCGCCTGGCCCGGGCCGCCAGGCCCGCCTCCGACCCGGAGCGGCGCGCGCGGATGCGCCGCGACCTGGCGGTCGTGGGCCTGGCGGCTCTTTCATTGGCCTGGGCCGCGGCCGACGGCTCCCTGGATCCCCTGGCGCGCCTGTTCGCCGTCATCACCGGCTCCATCGGCCTGCTCGTGGCCCTCTATTCCACGGCCTATGTCCGCGCTTCGGCCCACGGCCACGCCGGTTCGCACGATCAGGCCTCTTCCCAGGGCCGGACCCAGCGCCGCGAGCACGGCTACTACTTCTTCCTTCTGCTCATGCAGGGCGCGCTCATGGGGTTGGCCACCACGCGCTCCTTCGGCTCCTTCTTTTTCTTCTGGGAGCTGATGACTTGGTCCTCCTACTTCCTCATCGTCCACGAGGGCACCCGCGACGCCCTGCGCGCCGGAACGCGCTACTTCGTCATGTGCGCGGGCGGCGCGGCCCTGCTGCTGCCCGGGCTGCTCCTGCTCGCCGGGCCGGGCGGCGACCTGGACTTCGCGTCCGTGGCCTGGGCCGCGGCCGGGCTCGGCCCCGCGATGCTCACCGGCGCGCTGCTGCTCACGCTCATCGGGTTCGCGGTCAAGGCGGGCCTGGTGCCGCTGCACGGCTGGCTGCCCCTGGCCCACCCCGTGGCCCCCTCGTCCATCTCCGCGCCTCTGTCCGGCCTGCTGACCAAGACCGGCGTCTACGGCCTTGCGCGCGTGTTCCTGGCGGTCTGCGGCGTGGCCGTGCTGGCCGGAACCGGCCGCACCCCGGCCGGGCTGCCCTGGATCAGCGCCGCGCTGACCACTCTGGGCCTGCTGACCATGGCCTGGGGCGAGGTCATGGCCCTGCTCCAGACCGACATCAAGCGCCTCCTGGCCTATTCGACCATGGGCCAGATCGGCGAGATCGTCCTGGTGCTCGGGCTGTCCTCCTGGCTCTCCACCGTGGCCGCGCTTTCCCACGTGCTCAACCACGCGGTGATGAAGGACCTGCTCTTCTTCTGCGCGGGCGCGCTGGTGCTGCGCGCGGGCGGCAGGCGGCTGTGCGACCTCGCCGGGCTCGGCCGGGTCATGCCCTGGACCGCCGGGGCCATGACCATCGGCGTGCTGGCCATCATGGGCATGCCGCCCTTTGCCGGGTTCTCCAGCAAGTACCTGATGCTGCGCGCCTGCGTGGCCGCCGGGCGCACGGACCTGGCCGCGGCCCTGCTCCTGGCCAGCCTGGCGGGCGCGGTCTACTACATGCGCATTCTGCGCCAGATCCTGTTCAAGCCCTACAGCGGGCCGGCCGTGGCCGATCCGCCCTGGGCCATGCGCGCGCCCATCGTGATCCTGGCCGCCCTGTGCGTGCTCCTCGGCGTGGCCCCGCAGCTCAACCTGGCCCTGGTCGTGCCCGTGGCGGACATGCTCGCGGCCGCGGGCAAGGTGGCCCCGCAGGCCCTGCCCTCCCTGGCCGTGTCCTGGCCGCCCTTCGTGGTCGTGCCCATGCTCGGGGCCTTCCTGCCGCTCCTGCTGCGCCGTGACCGGAGGCTGGCGGGCTGGGCCGCCGTGGGAGTGCTGGCCGTGGCCGCGCTGGCCGTGGCGCTCTTCGGCCGGGGGCTGGACACCCTGTCCTTCACCTTCGCCCTGCTGGTGCCGGTGGTCGGCTGCGTGAACATGGTCTACGCCGTGGGCTACATGGAGCACAGCCACACCCAGTGGCGCTTCTACACCTTCTTCCTGTTCATGGTCGGCGGGCTCATGGGCGTGGCCGCGAGCACGGACCTGTTCAGCTTCTTCACCTTCTGGGAGATCATGAGCTCCTGGACCCTGTACTTCGTCATCGTCCACGACGAGTTCCCCCGGGCCCTCAAGGAGGGCTACAAGTACTTCTTCTTCAACGTGCTCGGCGCGGCCTTCCTCTTCCTGGGCGTGATTCTGCTCACGGCCGCGGCCGGTTCTCCCCGGTTCGCGGCCGTGAGCCACGCCCTGCCGGGCATGTCGCCCTGGACCGCGGGCCCGGCCCTGGCGCTCATGGCCCTGGGCTTCGCCATGAAGGCCGCCCAGCTGCCCCTGCGCATCGACATCCAGATGCACCCGTGCACCGCGCCCACGCCGGTCTCGGGCTACATCTCCTCCGTGCTCCTGAAGAGCGCGATCTTCGGGTTGCTCAAGCTCTTCTTCGGCCTCGGCGGCGCGGCGCTCGCAACGGGGGCCGCCCTGCACTGGGAGCAGAGCGCGGTGATGCACGCGCTGGCCTGGGTCGGCGGCCTGACCATCGTCCTGGCCGCGCTCATGGCCGTGCTCCAGTCGGACCTCAAGCTGGTGCTCATCTACTCCACGGTCAGCCAGCTGGGCTACATGGTCCTGGGCGTGAGCCTGGGCACGGCCCTGGGGGCCGCGGGCGGCCTGCTGCACCTGCTCAACCACGTGCTCTTCAAGGACCTGCTCTTCCTGGTGGCGGGCGCGCTCATCGTCCAGACGGGCAAGCACTCCCTGGACGAACTCGGCGGCATCGGCCGGCGCATGCCCGTGACCCTGGCCGTGTTCGCCGTGGGCGCCCTGTGCGTGGTCGGCGTGCCGCCGAGCAACGGCTTCACCTCCAAGTGGATCATCTACCACGCCCTGATCGAGCGCGGCGAGATAGCCCTGGCCATCCTTTCCCTGGTGGGCAGCGTGCTGACCCTGGCCTATTTCGCCAAGTACCTGCACGAGGCCTTCCTGGGCCAGGCCTCGGAGGACGTCGAGCGCGTCACCGAGGCCCCGCGCACCATGCTCGCGCCCATGCTGCTCCTGGCCGCGGGCTGCGTGGTCACCAGCGTGTTTCCGGGCGTGTTCCTGCTGCCCGTGGCGCGGATCCTCGCCGAACTGGGGCTCGGGACCCTGGACGTGGCCCCCTGGGGGCTGGCCTCCGGGCCCGGCGCGTGGAACGCCACGGCGGTCAGCGTGCTGGCGGCCACGGCCTTCCTGCTCGGCCGCTGGGGCCTGAAGGCCCTGACGCGCACGGTGCGCCTGAGCCCGGTGCACACCTGCGGCGAGCGCGTCGCAGCGGCCGAGACGCGCATGGCGAGCCGCGACGTCTACGGCGTGCCGGGGCGGATGCTGCAACGGTTCACGGCCCGGTTCATCCCGGCCGCCAAAGAAGAGTGAGGAGTGACGGACATGGAACTGACCCTTTCGGCCCTGCTGCACATGCTCCTGTTTCCGGGCGGCGTCTTCGCCCTGGGGGCCGGGCTGCTCCTCAAGGGCGTGGACCGCCGGGTCCAGGCGCGGCTGCAGCGCCGGGTCGGCCCGCCCCTGCTCCAGCCCTTCCTGGACCTGGCCAAGCTTGCCGCCAAGGAGACCCTGGTGCCGGAAACGGCCAACCGCACGGCCTTCCTGGCCGCGCCCTTGATCGGGCTCACGGGCATGGCCGTGGCCGCGGCGCTGATCCCGGTGCCCGGGGCCTACTCCGGCATGCCCGAGATGGGCGACATGCTCGTGCTCTTCTACCTCCTGCCCCTGCCGGCCATCGCGCTGATGGTCGGCGGCTCGGCCTCCAGCTCGCCCTTCGGGGCCCTGGGCTTTTCGCGCGAGATGGGGTTGATGCTGGCCTACGAGATTCCGCTTCTGGCCGTGCTCCTGGCCGTGGCCATGAAGGCGGGCGCGGCCGTGGGCGCGGGCCCCGCGCTCTCGCTCACCGTGGTGGTCGGGCACCAGATGGCGGCCGGGCAGTTCGGCTTCTCGCCGGCCATGCTTCCGGCCCTGGCCGCGTACCTGCTCTTTCTGCCCGGCACCCTGGGCGTGCCGCCCTTCGACGTGCCCGAGGCCGAGTCCGAGATCGTGGAGGGGCCGCTCCTGGAATACTCCGGCCCGGCCCTGGGGTTCTTCCACCTGGCCTCGGCCCTGAAGACCATGGTCGTGCTCGGCCTGGGTGTGGACATGTTCTTCCCCACGCCGCTGCCCGGGGGCGCGCTGGTCAACGTGTGCTGGTTCCTGGCCAAGTGCCTGGCCCTGATGCTCGTTTCCCTGACCGTGGCCAGGGCGGCCACCGGGCGCTTTCGGCCGGACCAGGCCTTCACCTTTTTCCTGAAGTATCCCGCGCCGCTGGCCCTGGCCAGCCTGGCGCTGGCCTGGATGGGGTTCTAAGTGACGGGGCTCTAAGGGACAGGGCTCTAGGGACGGGGTTGCAACGGGCCTGGCCTGGCCCGAACGGATTTCAACAGGGACGGGAAGTACGGCATGCATCCGATGAACGCCTTCAAGAAACTCGCGGTCCGCTCCCCCTGGCTCTTTCGCATCAACGCCGGGTCGTGCAATGGCTGCGACGTGGAGCTGGTGGCCACGGCCTGCATTCCGCGCTTCGACGTGGAACGGCTGGGCTGCAGGTATTGCGGCAGTCCGCGCCACGCGGACATCGTGCTGATCACCGGGCCCCTGAACCTGCGCATCCGGGACAAGGTCCTGCGCGTCTGGGACGAGGTGCCCGAGCCCAAGGTGGCCGTGGCCGTGGGCATCTGCCCGATCAGCGGCGGGGTGTTCCGGGGCGGCTACACCATCGACGGCCCCATGGACCGCTACCTGCCCATCGACGTCAACGTGCCCGGGTGCCCGCCGCGGCCCCAGGCCATTCTTGAGGGCGTCCTCAAGGCGCGGGAGGTCTGGCTCTCGCGCATGGGAGCATGATCGTGTTCGGATTTCTCAAGGTCCTCCTCGGCAACGTGGCCAAGGGCCCGGCCACCGAACCCTTTCCCCTGGGCCCGGCGACCACGCCCGCGCGCTTCCGGGGCAAGGTGCACATGGACCCGGCCCTGTGCGTGGGCTGCGCCATCTGCCGCCACGTCTGCGTGGGCAACGCCATCCACATCTCCGAGCGCGCGGACGGCAGCGGCTACGACTGGGTGCTCTGGCACAACACCTGCGCCCTGTGCGGGCTCTGCCAGCACTACTGTCCCACCGGGGCCATCTCCATGAGCAACGACTGGCACAACGCCCACCTGCAGGCCGAAAAGGACGAGTGGTGCGAAAGCCGCTTCGTGCCCTACCTGGTCTGCGAGCGCTGCGGCGCGCACATCCGTCCGCTGCCCACGTCCGTGGCCGGGCGGCTCTACGCCGACAACCACGTGGACGTGGCGCGCATCCTGCGGCTGTGCCCCCAGTGCCGCCAGATCGAAACCGCCCTGCACGAAGGAGTGCGCCATGACGACCAGCGCGTCGCCTGACCTGCTTGTCCGGGGCCTTGCGGCCCTGTGCGCCGAGGACGGCCACCAGGCCACGGAGAACCGTTCCGGCAACCTCTTCCACTGGTTCCGCCTGGCCGGGCCCGGCGATCTGCTGGACGCGGCCAAGCGGCTGGCGGCGCACGGCGCGAGGCTGTGCACGATCACGGCCTACGATCCGGTGCGAGAGCACGGGCATCCGCGCCACGAGCTTGCCTACCATTTCGACTGCCAAGGAGCCATGTTCACCGTGACCATCGAGCTGGACGAGGCCGACCTGCGCGTGCCCTCCATCTCCGGGCTGTTCCGCAACGCGGACTGGAACGAGCGCGAGTTCCGGGAGATGTACGGCATCGAGGTGCAGGGACTGACCAACAGCAAGCGGCTTTTCCTGGACGAAAAGCTCGACGCCGGGATCATGGACCGGGTCCTGCCCGTGTCGGTGCTGATGAACGGCGCGTCGAGCCGGGATTTGTGGGAGCGGCTCCTGGCCCTGCGCGCCAAGGCGGAGGAGAAGGCATGAACCGGACCACGGAAAAGACCTACGCGCTGCCCATCGGCCCGGTGCATGTGGCCCTGGAAGAGCCCATGTACTACAAGATCGAGCTGGACGGGGAGATCGTGCGCGGCGTGGAGCTGACCGCCGGGCACGTGCATCGGGGCATGGAGGCCCTGGCCCTGCGCCGCAACCTGTTCCAGAACATCGTGCTCACCGAGCGCGTCTGCTCGTTGTGCTCCAACTCCCACCCCTACACCTACTGCATGTCCGTGGAGAATCTGGCGGACATCGCGGTGCCGCCCAGGGCGCAGTGCCTGCGCGTGGTGGCCGAGGAGATCAAGCGCATCTCCTCGCACCTGTTCAACGTCGGGGTCATGGCCCACGTCATCGGCTACAACTCGCTGTTCATGCACATGATGCAGCAGCGCGAGATCATGCAGGACGTCAAGGAGACCCTCTACGGCAACCGCATGAACCTGTCCGCCAACTGCATCGGCGGGGTGACGCACGACCTGGAGGCGGAGGCGTTCGCTTTTCTGCTGGACGGGCTGGCCCGGCTGGAGCCCGAGGTGGCCAGGGCGCTGGACATCTACCGCACGGACCGGATGGTGGTGGCGCGCACCCGCTCCGTGGGCGTGCTTTCCCGCGAGGACGCGCTGGCCCTGGCCGTGGTCGGCCCGGTGGCGCGCGGCTCGGGCCTGGCCACGGACATCCGGCGCGACGCGCCCTACGGGGCCTACGTGGGGCTGGACGTGGACGTGGTCGTGGAGCAGGGCGGGGACGTGCAGTCCCGCGCCCTGGTGCGGCTGCGCGAGATCCAGGCCTCCATCGACCTGCTGCGCGCCTGCGTGCGCGCCATGCCCGCGGGGCCGACCCTGGCGGTCCTGCCCGAGATTCCGGCGGGCCAGGCCATCGCCCGCAGCGAGGCCCCGCGCGGCGAGCTGATCTACTACCTGCGCACCGACGGCTCGCAGACCCCCAACCGCCTCAAGTGGCGCGTGCCCTCGTACATGAACTGGGACGCCCTGGGCATCATGCTGCGCAACGCCAAGGTCTCGGACATTCCGCTGATCGTCAACAGCATCGACCCGTGCATCTCCTGCACGGAACGCTGAGGAGGCGCGCCATGCACGAAACGGCGCTGGTCGCGGGCATTCTGCGCATCGTGGAGGAGGAGGCCGCCACGCACGGCGTGCGCCGGGTGGCGCGCGTGCGGGTGCAGGTCGGCCCGCTGGCCGCGGTGGAGCCGCGGACCCTGGCTTCGTGCTTCGAGATCTACGCCGAGGGCACCTGCGCCGACGGGGCCGAGCTCGTGGTCGAGACCCTGCCCGCGCGCGGCACGTGCCGGGTCTGCGGCAGGCGGATCCTGCTCCACGACCGGCGCTGGGTCTGCCCCTTCTGCGCGTCCAGGGACCTGTGTTTCGAAGGCGGCAACGAGATGGTCATCGCGGGCATCGAGGCCCGCGCCAACGGAGGAAATCCACAATGGACCTGATGGGGAACGCAATGGAGAATAGGGGAGGGAACGCAGTGGAGAACGCAATGGAGAGCGCGCCGGAGAGCGCGCCGGAGAGCGCGACGGACGCGGGCATGGACGGCGCCATGGGCGCCTGGGTCGTCATGGCCGATGCCGACAAGTGCCGGGCCTGCCGCAAGTGCGAGCTGGCCTGCATCGCCTCGCACAACAACCTGAGCCTCAAGGAGGCCGCCAAGGCCCTGAAACTGGGAATTTTCGCGCCGCGCGTGCACGTGGTCAAGACCGGGGAGGTCAAGATGCCCGTGCAGTGCCACCAGTGCGAGCACGCGCCCTGCGCCCGGGTCTGCCCCACCGGGGCGCTGGTGCAGGAGAACGGCCGCGTGCGCATGCGTCCGCAGTTCTGCGCGGCCTGCTCCCTGTGCATCATGGCCTGCCCCTACGGGGCCATCAGCCTGTCCTATTTCGGCCTGCCCGAGGCGGACGAGGCCGGGCACCTGCACGGCCGCGAGATCGCGGTGCGCTGCGACCTGTGCGAGGACTGGCGCCGCCGGGAGGGCAAGAGCGTCAGCGCCTGCGTGGAGGCCTGTCCCTCCAAGGCCCTGCGCCTGGTCCACCTGGACGGCTAGCGGGGCGCCGCCACGGCGGCGTGCCGCGGGCGGGCGCAGCCGCCCCTTCCCCTCGTTCCGCCGGGCCGGCCGCGTCTGCGGTCGGCCCGGAATCCGTTTTCCAGACCCGTCTTCCGAACCCGTCGCGCGACCCCGTGCTGGCCCGCGCGACGGGCCGCGCGGCTATCCGCTCGCGCGGCCGGGCCGCCGGGGGGCGCGGAGCAGGCGCTCGACCAGCAGGAACCCCGCGGTCATGAGCAGGCCGAGCGCGGCGTACAGCGCGGCGAAGCCGAAGCGGTCGCCGAACATGCCCACCAGCGGGGCCAGGGCCAGGGGAAAGAGGATGAACAGGCTGCTGAGCACCGCGAACCCCGTGCCCGCCCTCGGGCCCGCGCAGGCGCGCATCATCAGCGTGAATCCCCAGACCTGGACCATGCCCACGAGCACGTTGTCGGAGCTCAGGATCAGGCCCGCCAGCCAGGCGGGCAGGACGGCGTGGCCCGGCAGGCCGCCCCGGGCCGCGAGCAGCGCCGTGGCCGCGGCCAGCAGGATGGACCACGCGCAGAACAGGCGCAGGAACGCGCGCGGCCCGGCGCGGTGCAGGAGCCAGCCGCTCAGCAGCGTGCCCGCCAGCCCGGCCGGGTAGGCGCAGGTCAGCAGCAGCGAACCCATGGCCGCCGGGGAGACGCCCAGGTCCACGAGCAGGGGCGGGCGCATCTGGAAGGAGGCGAAGGCGAACAGGGTGGGCACGATGAGCACGGGCAGCAGGCGCAGGATTTCGGGCCGCCGCAGGAAGGCCGACACGCCCTCTCCGGCGTCGTCCCGGCGCGCTTCCCATACGGGCGCGATCTCGCGGTGCAGGGCCACGGGCAGGCTGAGCGCGAGCACCACGGCGGCCAGGATCAGGCACAGCGGCCCCCAGCCCAGGGCGTCGTTGAGCAGGAGCATCAGCCCGCCGCCGAGCATCAGGCCCGCGAAGCGCGCGCCCGCCTGGATGGCGCTGCCCCAGGGCCGCTCCTCGGGCAGGAGCATGTCCGTGGCGTAGCCGTCCACCGCGATGTCGCCCACGGCCATGGCCACGTTGAGCAGCAACAGCAGGCCGTACATGGCCGCGAAGCGGGTCTGGGGCGGGGTCTGGGCCACGGCCGCCAGCAGCAGGGCCGCGACCCATTGCAGCGGCACGATCCAGGACTTGCGCCGCCCCAGGCGCGGGAAGGGCGGCCGGTCCACGGCCGGGGCGCAGACGAACTTCAGCGCCCAGGGCAGGTGCAGGGTGAAGAGCAGCCCGATGCCCTGCAGCAGCGCGCCCTCGCGCCGCAGGATCACCGGCAGGCAGCCGAACACGTAGCCCATGGGCAGGGCCTGGCAGACGTACATGGCGGCGAGCAGCCCGGCCTTGTAGGACGAGGAGGGGGCGGATCGGTTCACGGCGGCGTCCTCCGGCTAGAAGCGGTAGTCCACGGACAGGCCCACGCTGATGGGCTCGCCGTCCTCGGCCACGCCCATGGTCGTGTTCTCGAAGGTCACGTACCTGGTGTTGCAGACGTTCTTGGCCCACAGCCGCCAGTCCAGGTGCTCGGTCTCCAGGCCCACGGTCAGGTTGAGCAGTTCGTAGGGCGATTCGCGCACCGTGTTGGCGTCGTCGAAATAGCGTTCGCCCACGCCCACGAGGTCCGCGCGCAGCAGCAGGGTCGGGCCCAGGCGCAGGGGAATGCGGTACTGGGCCGCCAGGGTGTAGGTGTAGTCGGGCACGCAGAAGACCTTGTTGCCCTCGTAGTCCAGCCCGGCCACCGGGTCGGAATAGCTGTCGTATTCCGCCTCCATGACCGTGAACGAGCCGGAGAGCTCCAGCGCGGGCAGGGGGCGGTAGCGGAGCTCGGCCTCCAGGCCCGTGCGGTGCGAACGGCCCGCGTTGGCGATGTAGGACTGCATGTTGGCCGCGTTGAACAGGCCGAGCTGCTCGTCCTCGATGGCGATGTGGAAGGCGGCCAGGTTGGCCGTGAGCCGGTCCTCCAGCAGGCGGGACTTGAGGCCCACCTCGTAGAGCCAGCTCTTTTCCTCGTCGAAGGATTCCGCGCCCGTGGGCGCGGAGACGCCGTTGAACCCGCCGCTGCGGTGGGCCTCGGAGACCGTGGCGTAGGCCGTGTGCCCCTCGGCGAAGCGCCAGGCCAGGGATATCTTGGGCAGCACGGAGGTGAAGTCGTTGGAGGCGGAGACCTCGCCGCCCTTGGCGGAGGTTCCGCCCGAGGGCGTGTCCGTATAGTCCGCGTCGGATTCGGCGCGCTCGTGCTCCACCCGCAGCCCCAGGGTGAGTTCCAGGTCCTTGCGCAGGGGATAGGTGACCTGACCGAACGCGGCCGCGCCGGAGTTGGTGTTCTCGGTGTCGTACAGGCGGCTGCCCGTGCCCGGGGAGAAGGGGTTGGACGGGCTCGCGGCCAGCCCCGCGCGGTAGTGGTTGGTGTTCTCCTGGTCCGAGAGGATGTGGAAGCCGTAGAGCCCGGCCTGCCACTTCAGGCCGTCGCCGTCCGGCGAGGCCAGGCGCAGTTCCTGGGAAAAGGTCCTTTCCTTCTGGTCGATGTGCTTGCGCATCATGTCCAGGGCGCTGAAGTCCGCGTCGATGTCCTCGTCGCTGGCGTAGTCGCGCATCCCGGTGATGGCGGTGAAGGTGCCCAGGGAGGTCCGCCAGGCCACGTCGAGGGTCAGGCCCCGGCAGTCGTTCTCCTGGGTGCCCTCGAAGTCGTGCGAGTAGTGGTAGGCCTCGTTGGCCGAGGCCTTGCCCGCCTTGACCAGGGAGTTGCGCCCGGTCAGGCGGGCGGGATAGGCGCCGTCGTCGTGGCGCTGGGCGTCCAGGGTCAGGGTGACGTCCAGGTCGTCCGAGGGGCGGCCGCGCAGCTTCAGCCGTCCGGCCTTGCCGTCCTGGTGGCGGCCCTGCTCGCCGTCGGCGGCCGTGTCGTTGACCATGAATCCGTCCCGGGCCGAAACCAGGCCCGCGATGCCCAGGAAGAGCCGGTCCTCGACCAGGGGCACGCTGGCCGAGCCGCCCAGTTCGCGGGCGTCGAAGCGGCCGACGCTGGAACGCAGGGCGTAGCGGGGCTCGTTGTCCGGCTGCCGGGTGACCACGTTGACGACCCCGCCGATGGTGTTGCGGCCGTAGAGGGATCCCTGGGGCCCGCGCAGCACCTCGACGCGTTCCACGTCGAAGAGCGGAAAGTCGAACATGTAGGATTTCGAGTAGTTGACTCCATCGACATAGTAGCCCGTGGCGGGCTCGCCCGTGGGCAAGCTCTTGACCCCGCGCAGGAACATGAGCCCGTGGCGGCGGCTGCCGAAGCTGTCGAACTCCAGGTTGGGCACGTAGTGGGCCAGATCCTCGGTGTCGCGCACGCCCATGTCCGTCAGGTCCTGGCCCGAAAGGGCCGTGACCGAGGCGGGCACGTCCTGGAGGTTCTCGACGCGCTTTTCGGCCGTGACCATGACCGGGGCGAGGCGATAGCCCTCGTCGGCCCCGATGGCGCTGGTCGCGTTGGTCGCGTTGGTCGCGGCGGCGTCCGCGCACCAGGCCAGGAGCAGTGCGGCGGCGAACAGCAGCGCGGCCCGGCGGGCCGGGGCGCCGGACCGGCGGGTTGGCAGCGGCGGGGCGGACGGTCGGGAAACGGTGGCGGGAAATGGCGACACGGGCGTGACCTCGCGGTGCGGCGCGGTGCGGCGCGCATCGGCGCGCGCGGACCGGGCCCGTGCGCGCGCCGTTGCCGCACGGGCCGCTGGGCGGGTCCGTGGGAGCGACAGTAGCCGGGAGGGCCGGGGACTTCTGCCCGGGGGGAATTGTTTTTGCCCCGCGCGGGGGCGCGGGCGCCGAGGGAAGAGGGGGTCGGGTTCGGAACGTCGGGTCCGGTACGCCGGGACCCGAGACGTCAGGAACCGGGCCGTTCCGTGACCGGGGCGGCCCTGCGCCGGGCCGAGCGCAGCTGGTGCTTGGGCAGCACGCCGAACCGCTTGCGGTAGGCGGCGCTGAAGTGGCTGAGGTTGATGTAGCCGATCTCCCAGGCCACCTCGCTGACGTTCATGTCCGCCTGCTCCAGAAGCGTCTTGGCGCGCTGCAGCCGGTATTCGCGCAGAAAGCCGAACACGCTCGTGCCGTACAGTTCGCGGAATCCGGCCTGGAGCTTGACGGTGCTCAGGGCCAGCAGGTCGGAGAGCCCGGCCAGCGTGGGCGGCGCGTTCAGGTTTTCCACCAGCAGGTCGCGCGCCGCGCGGATCCGTTCGCGTTCGGCCGGGCTCAGGGGCGCGCGCGCGCCGCCGCCGTCCTTGCGGGCCTGCAAACCGGCCAGTTGCAGGGCCACGAGCTCCAGGGCCTTGGCCTCCAGGTACAGGCGGGAGGCTGGGCCGCCGCTCACGGCCGCGTGCAGTTCCACGGCC
Source organism: Desulfovibrionaceae bacterium (assembly GCA_015709205.1). Classification (GTDB taxonomy): domain Bacteria; phylum Desulfobacterota; class Desulfovibrionia; order Desulfovibrionales; family Desulfovibrionaceae; genus JACCQO01. The sequence continues at coordinate 79,944 of JACCQO010000008.1, read as the reverse complement.
GCGGTGTGCGTGGCCGGGTCCATGGGGTCGCGCAGGAGCAGGTGGCGGGATCGGTCGTGGACGAGCAGGTCGCGCAGGGGCGCGGGCAGATCGCGGACGTCCTCGCCGAGCAGGTCGCGGAGGAAGTCCCGGGAGGCGTGGACGTGCACCAGGCGGGCCGGAGAGTCGGAGGGAATGCGCGCGGTGCCCCGCAGGCCGGGGACGAAGCCCAGGCCCGCGCAGCCTGCCCTGTTGTCCATCTCCGAGGTCGCGCCGCGACCCGTGCGGACGGTATGGCGCACGGCCCCGCGCAGGATGAAGCCGAAGTCCACGAGGGCGTTGTCCTTCTCGTAGTCGAAGCTGACGCCGCCGCGCGGGGTGTCCAGCAGGGTGACCCACAGGCCGGGCCGCAACCGCGTTTCGCGCCAGACGGACCGGAGCTGCGCCGGAGCGCCCTTGCGGCCGTGGGCCAGAAGGGTCCTGACTTCGGAAAGGGGGGCGGCGTCGCCCTGGACGTCGGGGGCGGATTGCTCGGCCGTGGGCGCGGCGCAAGGCGGCATGCTGGTGCTCCGGTGGTTGTTACGTGAACATGAATTTCATTATCAGAGAATATCTCTGCCATCGGCCCGCCCATCGTGTCAAGCCGCGCGCATCCGGCACGGCAGCGGGATTCGGCTTGAAAGCGGGATTCGGCCTGAAAAACGGCCCGACACGGACACCCGGCCCGACACGGACATCCGGCCTGGAGGCGTGGCGGTCGGCCGGGAGCGTCGGCCCGCGGTAGCGGCATGGCCGCAAGGGCGGTGACGGGGCGGGGGCGGTCATGCCGCCGAGGGCTCCGGACAGGGCCGCGTCGGGGTTGCTGCGGGAGGGGACGGGCGGCGGCGCGTGCAGGAAGGCGCCCCCGCCGGAACGCCGGGGTTCGTGCGTTCAAGTGCGCGGCGGCGACGCGGGCCCGCCGGAGGAGGACGCAGGGACGCGATCCGCTTGCGGGCCGTGGCCGGGCCCGGCGGGGGCCCGGCTAGGCCGGAGGCAGGTAGCGGGCCAGGAGCACGGCCGCGCATTCGCGGGCCGCGGCGTCGATTTCGGCCTCGTCCAGGGCGGGGCGGCCCATGGTCAGGCGGGGCCAGAGCACCTCGGCCTTGACCAGGGCGGCGAGCTGGCGCAGCGCCAGGCCGGGGTCGCCGCGGCGCAGGGCGCCCGCGCGCATGGCCGCGTCGATCCAGCGGAAGGGCTCCAGGTCCTCGCGGTCGGGGTCGCCGTCGACCAGGCAGCCGTGGGCGGGGTCGCCGTGGGCAGGACCGCCGAGGGCCGGCACGCGCAGCAGTTCGGAGAGGATGATCCGCGTCAGCCGCACGCGGTCCTCGTCGTTGAGGTTCACGCACATGGCCCGCGTCAGGGCCTCCAACTGGGGGGCGACGGGCCGGTCCTGGTCGTAGACGGGGTACGGCTGGGTGCGGCGCTCCCTGCGCAGGTAGGCGATGATCGCCGCGAACACGGCCTCCTTGCCGGGATAGTGGCGGTACAGGGTCCGCTTGGAGACCCGCGCCGCCGTGGCGATCTGCTCCATGCTCACGCCGGAAAAGCCGAGCCGCTCGAAGGCGGGCACCGCCGCCATGATGATATCCAGTTGTTTTTCCGTCACTTGCTTCCTCCGCAGCGCCAATCGCGCCACCTGTTGACAGAGGGTAAACGGAGTCGTATACCTTCGTCAACGGTAAACGATACCGTTTACCTGGAAGTGGTATAAACATTGGATTTCAGTTTTCGCACGGGCCGGACAGCGCGGCCCGGGAGGAACGCATGACGATGTGGACGCGGAAGGCGCCCGCCGCCGGAAGGCGCGCGGGACGCGGCGGCCCGAAGGGCCGGGCGGAAAGTGCGGCGCGGATTTTCCTGCTCCTGGCCTGCCTGGGGCTGGCGGCCGGGTGCGCGAGCGTGGGGCCGGACTACGTCGCGCCCGCCGTGGACGTGCCCCGGGCCTGGAGTTCCACGGCCGCCGCAAAGGTCGCCGGTCCCGATATGGCGGCGGCCTCGGGAAAGGACGCCATGGTCGTCCAGTGGTGGCGGCTCTTTCGCGACCCCGTGCTGGAGCGGCTCGTGGCCGAGGCCGCGCAGCGCAACCTGGACCTGCGCGAGGCCGTGGCCCGGGTGGACGAGGCCGAGGCCCGGCTCGGCGTGGCCAGCGGCGGACGGCTCCCGTCCGTGGACGCCTCCGGCGCTTACGCGCGCAAGCGCACCTCGGAAAACGCGGGCGGCGACGGGCTGACCACGCACGACTTCTCCGTGGGCGGGGCCGCGGGCTGGGAGGCGGACCTCTTCGGCCGGGTGCGCCGCTCGGTGGAGGCCGCGGCCGCCGAGCACCAGGCCAGCCGCGAGGACCGCGCCGCCGTGATGATCTCCCTGCACGCCCGCGTGGCCCTGCGCTACCTCGCGGTGCGCACCTGCCAGGCCCGGCTCGTGGCCGCGCGGGCCAACATCGACTCCCAGCGCGAGGTGCTGGAGCTGTCGCGCGCGCGGTTGCGCCACGGCCTGACCAACGACCTGGACGTGGCCCAGGCCGAGCGCATGCTGGCCAGCTCCGAGGCCTCGGTTCCGCCCCTGCGCATCGCCCTGGCCGAGGCCGTGAACGGGCTGGCCGTGCTCCTGGCGCGCCCGCCCGGCCCGTTGCACGAGGAACTGGCCGCTGGCGGGCCCATTCCGGTTCCGCCGGACCGCGCGACCCTGGGCGTGCCCGCGGACCTGATGCGCCGCAGGCCGGACATCCGCCAGGCCGAGCGGCTGCTGGCCGCCCAGACCGCGCGCGTGGGCGTGGCCACGGCCGATCTCTACCCCCGCCTCTCCCTGGCCGGTTCCCTGGGCTACGAGGCCTACGAGAGCCGCGACCTCTTCGACCCGGCCAGCACGGTCTTCGCCTTCGGCCCGTCCCTGCGCTGGAACATCTTCGCGGGCGGCAGCCTGCGCAGCCGCGTGCGTGTGGAGGACGCCCGCGTGCAGCAGTGCCTGTGCCGCTACGAGCGCACCGTGCTCGCGGCCCTGGCCGAGGTGGAGACCGCCCTGCGCGCCTACGTGGAGGAGCGCGCGCGCCTGGACGCCCTGCGCCGCACCGTGGACGCCTCGCGGCGCTCGGTGCGCCTGTCCGTGGGGCTCTACCGCCAGGGGCTGGTGGATTTCCAGAGCGTGCTCGACTCCCAGCGCGACCTGTTCAGTTTCGAGAACCAGCTTGCGGCGGCCCGGGGCGACTGCGCGGCGAATTTCGTGCGCCTGTACACGGCCCTGGGCGGGGGCTGGGACCCCGAAGCCCCGCAGGAGCCGGGCGCGCCGGACGTGACGGACGCGGCGCGCGGCGGGGATTCCCCGAACACGAAGCAACCTGAAGGAGACGCACGATGAAACGCGCATGCGCATATCTGATCGGGGCGTGCTGCCTGCTGGCGGCCCTGGCCCCGGCGGCGGGATGCACCAAGGAGCGCAAGCTCGCGGCGGCGCAGCCGCCGTCCGTGGTCTGCGCCCGGCCCGAGCGGGGTGACGTGCCCCTGTACATGGAGTTCACGGGCACGATCGCGCCCCTGGAGTTCGTGGAGCTCCGGCCCCGGGTGGACGGCTACCTGGAGGAGGTGCTCTTCGAGCCCGGGGCCCTGGTGGAAAAGGGGCAGCCCCTGTTCACCATCGATCCCCGCCCCTACCTGGCGCGCCTGAACGAGGCCAAGGGGCGGTTGGCCATCCGCCGCGCCGAGCTCAAGGCGGCCACGGCGACCCTCAACCGCAAGCAGCGCGCCCTGCGCGACCGGGCCGTGAGCGAGGTCGAGGTCATCGAGGCCCAGGCGGCCGTGGAGACGGCCCAGGCGGGCATCGAGGCCGCCCAGGCCGCGGTGGACACCGAGACCCTGCAACTCTCCTACACCCACGTGCGCTCGCCCCTGGCCGGGCGGGTGGGCCGCAGCGAAAAGGACCCCGGCAACCTCGTGCAGGCCGGGACGACCCTGCTCTCCACCGTTGTCTGCGACGACCCCTTCCACGTCTACTTCCAGGTCAACGAGCGCGACCTGCTGCGGGCGCGCTCCCTGGCCGGGGGCATGCGCGGGCGTCCGCTGCGGCTCGGGCTGCTGGAGCAGAAGGACCATCCCTACGAGGGCGTCATCGACTTCGTGGACACCACCCTGGACGCGGACTCCGGCACCATCCGCATGCGCGGCGTGTTCCGCAACCCGGAGCACGAGGCCGTGGCGGGCATGTTCGCGCGGGTGCGCGTGGCCGTGGGCCTGCTGCGCGACGCCCTGCAGGTGCCGGAGCGCGCCGTGGGCCGCGACCAGCAGGGGCGCTACGTGCTCGTGGTCGGCGAGGGCGACGTGGTCCGCCACCGCGTCGTGGAGGCCGGCCCGGCCGGTCCGGCCGGGCGGGTGATCGTCGCGGGCCTGGACGCCGGGGACCGCGTGGTCGTGGACGGCGTGCAGATGGCCCAGCCGGGCCGCACCGTGCGGCCCGTGGCGGCCGCCAACGCAACCGCCGGCCGTCCGGCCGGCGCGGGCAACTGAGGGAACGCGGATGTTCAGTCGGTTCTTCATCCACAGGCCGGTGTTCGCGGCCGTGCTCTCCATCGTCATCGTGGTGGCCGGGCTGGTCACCTTCCGTTCCCTGCCCGTGGCCCAGTACCCCGAGATCGCGCCCCCGGTGATCCACGTGGCCGCGAGCTTTCCCGGGGCCGACGCGGCCACCGTGGCGCGCACCGTGGCCCAGCCCGTGGAGGAGCAGGTCAACGGCGTGGAGGACATGCTCTACATGGCCTCCACCTGCTCCAACAGCGGCGAATACCTTCTGGACGTGTCCTTCAAGGTCGGCACGGACATGGACATGGCCCAGACCCTGGTGCAGAACCGCGTGGCCCAGGCGGCCCCGCTCCTGCCCGAGGAGGTCCAGCGCATCGGCGTGACCGTGACCAAGCAGTCCACCAGCGTCCTGCTCTTCGCCGTGTTCACCTCCACCGATCCGGCCCACGACGATCTCTTCCTGAGCAACTACGCCGTGCTCAACGTCAAGGACGAACTGATGCGCGTGGACGGCGTGGGCTCCATCGTGGTCTACGGCGCGGGCCGCTACAGCATGCGCGTCTGGCTCGCGCCGGACCGGCTCAAGGCCCTGGGCCTGGCCGCCGCCGACGTGGTCGCGGCCATCCGCGAGCAGAACGTGCAGGTGGCCGCCGGGCAGATCGGGCAGCCGCCCATGCCCGGGGGCGGCGACTTCCAGCTCGCGATCACCACCCAGGGGCGGCTGCGCGACGTGGCCCAGTTCGAGGACATCGTGGTCAAGACCAGCCCTTCCGGCGGCATGGTGCGCATCCGCGACGTGGCCCGCGTGGAGCTGGGCGCGCAGAGCTACGACCAGATCTGCATGCTCGACGGCCGCCCGGCGGGCGGCCTGGCCGTGTTCCTGCAGCCCGGGGCCAACGCCCTGGAGGTGGCCGAGGGCGTCAAGGCGCGGCTCGCCGCACTCGAAGCGGCCTTTCCCGAGGGCGTGGAGTGCTCCGTGCCCTTCGACACCACCACCTTCGTGGACATCTCCATCCACGAGGTCTACGAGACCCTGTTCATCGCCGCGTTGCTGGTCTTCCTGGTCACCTACGTCTTTCTGCAGGACTGGCGCGCCACGCTCATTCCGGCCGCCACGATCCCCGTGTCCCTGATCGGCACCTTCGCGGTCATGGCCGCGCTCGGAGTGGGCATCAACATGCTCTCCCTGTTCGGCATCGTCCTGGCCATCGGCATCGTGGTGGACGACGCCATCATCGTGGTCGAGAACACGGTGCGCAACATCGACGAACTGGCCCTGACGCCCACGAGCGCCTCCATCAAGGCCATGGACGAGGTCACCGGGCCCATCGTGGCCACCACCCTGGTGCTCCTGGCCGTGTTCCTGCCCACGGCCCTGGTCGGCGGGGTCACGGGCCAGCTCTATCGGCAGTTCGCCCTGACCGTGGCCGTGGCCACGGTCTTCAGCGCCCTCAACGCCCTGACCCTGAGCCCGGCCCTGGGGGCGCTGCTGCTGCGCAAGAGCCCGCCGCGGCGGACCCTGTTCGCGCGCTGGTTCGACCGGGGCTTCGAGCGCACGCGCGGCGCCTATCTCGACCTGCTGGCCTGGCTGCTGCGGCGCGGCGCGCTGGGGCTGCTGCTGTTCGCCGGGCTGTGCGGGGTGGTCTTCTGGCAGTACGGCACCGTGCCCAAGGGGTTCGTGCCCATGGAGGACCAGGGCTACGCCGTGGTGCCCTTCCAACTGCCCGACGCGGCCTCCCTGGAGCGCACGCGCGCGGTCATGGAGGACGTCAATGCCCGCCTGGCGGGCATCCCCGGCGTGCGCAACACCTTCGGCCTGGGCGGCTTCTCGGTCATGGACCACACCTCGGCCTCCAACGCCGGGGTCATCTGGACGATCTTCGAACCCTGGGACAAGCGCGCCCGCGAGGGACTCGGCCAGGACGTCATCCTGGGCCGCGTGCGCCAGGCCGTCTCCGGCATCCGCGAGGCCCGGATCTTCGCCTTTCCGCCCCCGGCCATCTTCGGCCTGGGCCAGGCGGGCGGCTTTTCCATGGAGATCCAGGACCGCTCCAACGCGGGCCTGGGCGCGCTGCAGACCGCCGTGGACGGCATGGCCCGCACGGGCAACGCCCAGCCCGAGCTGGGCCACGTCTACAGCATGTTCCGCACCAACATTCCCCAACTGCGCGTGGACATCGACCGGGTTCAGGCCAAGAGCATGAACATTCCCCTGTCGAGCATCTTCACCGAGCTGCAGGCCAACTTCGGCTCCCTCTACGTCAACGACTTCAACCAGTTCGGCCGCAGCTACCAGGTCCGGGTCCAGGCCGACGCGCCCTACCGCGACCGGCCCGAGGCCATCGTGGCCTGCGACGTGCGCGGCGGGGACGGCGGCCTGGTGCCCCTGGGCGCGCTGGCCTCGGTGCGCGAGACCGTGGGGCCCCAGATCATCACCCGCTACAACATGTATCCGGCGGCCCTGCTCAAGGGGCAGGGCATGGGCATCAGCTCGGCCGAGGCCATGGACCTCATGGAACGCGTGGCCGAAACCACCCTGCCCGCCGGACTCGGCTACGAGTGGACGGACATCTCCTTCCAGGAGCGGGTCGCCGCGGGCCAGGGGGCGGTGCTCTTCGTCCTGGCCATCGCCTTCGTCTACCTGGTGCTCTGCGCCCAGTACGAGAGCTGGACCGTGCCCCTTTCCGTGGTCCTGAGCGTGCCCCTGGCCCTGCTGGGGTGCCTCGGGGCGGTGCGGCTGTGCGGGCTGGAAATGAACGTCTACACCCAGCTGGGCGTGATCCTGCTCATCGCGCTGACGTGCAAGACCGCCATCCTCATCTCCGAGTTCGCCAAGAACGTGGGCGAGGGCGGGCTGGACTGGCGCGAGGCCACGCTGCAGGCCGCGCAGCTGCGCTTTCGGCCCATCCTCATGACCGCCTTCGCCCTGATCCTGGGCGTCTTCCCCCTGGTGGTGGCCACGGGCGCGGGAGCGGCCAGCCGCAGGGCCCTGGGCACGGCCGTGTTCGGCGGGCTGCTCTCGGCCACGGCGCTGCTCGTCTTCTTCGTGCCGCTCTTCTTCCTGCTGGTCATGCGCGGCGTGCAACGCTTGCGCGGCACGCAGCGGTCGCACGACGGGCGGGACGCGGAGCCCGGGGCCTGACCCGTAGGCCCGACGCAGCGTCGCAGGATGCCCGCGGAAACCCGGCGGACCGAACGGTCCGCCGGGTTTTTCGCGTCCGCGCCTTCGCGAAGCGGTACGCCGGAAAAGGGAGTGGCCGGACCGAGAGGGTGGTCCGGCCACGGGGACGCTCCCGGCAAGGGGGCGGAGCCGGGAGCGGGGTGGAGGAAATCAGCGGATCGGCGGCGCGACCCGGAACACGACCATGTAGGTGTAGCCGAGGTCCACGCTCGCGCGGGCTTGCAGGCCGCAGGCCGCGGCCACGGCGCGCAGGCGGTCCTCGGGAATGCGCAGGTGCTGCGGCGGGCCGAAGGGCATGGGCGCCTTCTTGATCTCCACCACCGCCAGCTCGCCCCTGGGCGCGAGCAGGCGGCGCGCCTCCCGCAGCACGCGCGTGCCCGGGCCGAGGAGGTCGGCGGAGTGCAGCACCGTGCACAGCAGGCAGCGGTCCGCGATCGCGTCGTCCAGGGGCAGGGGCGCGGCGATGTCCCGGACCATGGCCCGGACGTTGCCCAGGCCCCGTTCGGCGGCCCTGCGGGCCACCATCCCGGTCGTCTCCGGCGACCTGTCCACCGCGAGCACCGTCCCGTCCGGGCCCACGAGTTCGGCTGCGCGCAGGGCGTAGTCGCCCGGGCCGCAGCCCAGGTCCAGGAAGGTCATTCCCGGCGCCAGGGCCAGTTCGCGGAAGATCCGTTCGGCGTCGTGGATGCGCCAGCTGCTCCTGCTCCGGGCCTGCCCGTGCGGGTGGGCGTGGTGGCCGAAGACGCACGGGCCGTGGTCGTCGTTGCGCGATTGCATGGCTCAGCTCCTGTGGGGGCGAAGATAGTGCAGGAAGGAGTCCGTTCTGGTCCTGTCGTTTTCGGTGTCCAGTCCGTCGAAGGTCAGGTGCAGCGCCGGGAGGGCGTCCGGGGGCGCGAATCCCTTGTGCAGGATGCCCAGGGAAATGCCCGTGTTCTCGTACATGGAGGTCACGGTCACGAGCCCGTCGGCGTGCGGCGGCGGCGTGAGCGCCCGGGCCTCGCGGTAGCGGCCGAAGGCCCCGGCGTAGAGCCCCACGGTGGCGTCGGCCGTGGCGCGCAGGGCCGCGAGGTCCGGGGCGTAGGGGCTGCGATCGCCCAGGGCGCGCGCGGCCGAGCCCATCAGCGCGGCCAGTTCGTCCAGCAGGCTGGCCAGGCGCCGGGCGTCGCCCGGGCGGTCGTTGGCCAGGTGGTCGCTCCACAGCAGCCACAGGGCCTCGGCCAGGGGGGCGCGCGCCACGTGGTGCCCGGCGTTCTCCAGGCGGCGGAAGGTGTCGTCGTTGAGCAGGTCGTTGTAGAGCACCAGGGGGTCGCCCACGGCGAAGACGGTCCGCGCGCCGTTGTCCCGGCCGTGGGCGCGGGCCGCGTCCACGGCCAGTCCGTCCAGGACTCCGGGGGTCAGGGCCCCGCCGCGCGCGGCGCGCAGGGCGGTCTCCAGCAGGGGCGGCCGCAGCTCGGGCGGAGCGGTCAGGATCACGTCCCCGGCCACCAGGCACAGGAACAGCTGGCGCGCGTCGCCGTCGGAAAGCGCGGCCAGGTCCTCCATGTACGGCGCGAGCACGGCCACGTCGGAGCGGCCCAGTTCGTCGAGCTTGGCGCGCACCAGGCGGGCGTACTGTCCGTCCACCTCCGCGCCCTGGTTCTGGGGCAGGAGCACGGCCAGGGGGTTGCCCGAAGCGCTGCCCGGAGCACCGTCCAGGGCGGCGAGCACGTCGCCCAGCAGGGCGGTCATGGCGTAGTATTCGTTGGTCGCGGTGTGGCGGCGGCCCAGGTCCACCGAGGTCCGCGTGGTCGGCGGCAGCAGGCGCGCGTCGACGCCCCGGGCCGCCAGGGTCTCGCGCAGCAGTTCGGCGTAGGGGTGCAGGCGCGGCAGCAGCAGGGTCGCGCCCGGGACGGCGGCCAGGGACTCGGGCATGTTCGGGGCCCCTGCCGCGTCCGGCGCTGCGGGCGCGCCCGTGGAGCCCCGCGCGGCGGCCCGCGCCCCGGCCGGGGCGCGGCGGCGCTCCAGGCTGTGCACGAAGGCCTCCACCCGCGTGGCCACGCCCACGGGCGAGGAGTGCTCGTCCACCTCCAGGGCGAGGTAGGGCTTGGGTCCCATGATCTCGCGCACGTAGTGGGAGAGCACGGTGTCCGGCCCGCAGCCGTGGTGGGTGAGCAGCACGGCGTAGAGCCCGGGTCGGCGGCGTGCGGCGAGCGCGGCTTCGAGAATGTGCTGGCCGAAGGGCCAGTACATGTTCGGGTGGCGCGCGAAGATGTCCGTCTCGGGCATGTCCACGAAGGAGAGCACCTTGTGGCCCAGGGCCGCGAGCCGGTCCGGCACGCCCAGGTTCAGGGCCGGGTCGGCCACGCCGTATATCTTGGAGACGAGCACGAAGGCGGCCGCGTCCGGGTCCACGTTCTCCAGGGTGTGGGCGGCGCGCTCGGCCAGGCGCGCCTGGAAGCCGTTGTAGGAGCGCATGGCCACCTGCAGGGCCGCACCGGTCTCCTGTTCGCTGCGGCCCAGGGTGCGCCCGAGCTTGGCAAAGGTGGCGCGCATGAATTCCGGCCCCAGGCTGAAGGCGATGGTCGGGGCCAGCAGTCCGATGCCGCGATCGGCCAGGCCCATGGCCTGGCTGACGATGCGGAAGGCCAGCTGCATGTAGGCGCAGCCGTGGTCCTGGCGCGCGCGCGAGCCGGGGTGGTGCACGGTGAACAGGTCGGGAAAGAAGATGTAGTCCACGTTGCGCGCCACCAGCTCGGCCACGTGGCCGTTGACGAGCTTGACCGGGTAGCAGGTCTCGTCCAGGGAATATTCCTGGGCCAGGCGCACGGTCTCCTCGGACGTGGGCCCGGAGAGCAGCACGTTGAAGCCCAGGGCGCGGAAAAAGGGCGCGAACATGGGGAACATGCCGAAGGTGAACAGGGCCCGGGGGATGCCCACGGTCTTTTTGCCCGGGTCGAGCGGCATCTCGGGGCCCTCGAAGACCAGTTCGGCCAGCCGCCGGTCGAAGCCGCCCGGCTCGAACCCGGGGGCGCCCTGGGGCGCGGCTTCGTCCGACGGTACCGCGCCGGGCCGCGCCGGGGCGTGGCCCTCCGTCCCGATTGCGGCGGGCTCGGGCGCAAAGCCCTTGAAGAGCGTGGCCCGGGGGCGGGCGGCCATGTCCTCGCGGGCCAGGATGGCCGCGCCGTAGGCCCCGGTGACGCTGAAGAACGGCGGCACGGTGATGGATCGCCCGGTGATCGAGCGCAGGGCGTTGACCACGCCCTGGTTGTGGCCCAGGCCGCCCTGGAAGAGGATTTTCTGCCCCACGCGCCGCCGCCCGACCACGCGGTTCAGATAGTTGCGGATCACGGAATGGCAGAGCCCGGCGGCGATGTCCTCCAGGGGTTCGCCCCGGGCCAGGCGCGCGGCCACGGCCGCCTCCATGAACACGGCGCAGCGCTCGCCCAGGTCCAGGGGGCGCCGGGAGCGCAGGGCCAGGGGGCCGAAGTCCTCCAGGGCCACGCCCAGCTTTTTGGCCTGCTCCTCGATGAACGAGCCGGTGCCCGCCGCGCAGACCTTGTTCATCTGAAAGTCCGCGACCGCGCCGTTTTCCAGGGCGATGAACTTGGAGTCCTGCCCCCCGATCTCGAAGACCGTGTCCGCCTCGGGATCGATGGCCGTGGCGGCGCGGGCCTGGGCCGTGATCTCGTCGCGCACCAGGTCCGCGCCCACCAGGCGGCCGATGAGTTGGCGGCCGGACCCGGTGGTGGCCGCGCCGCACACCCGGACCTTGGAGCCCATGTCCGCGCCCAGGCGGCGCAGCCCGTCGCGCACCGCGCGCACGGGATCGCCCGCCGTGCGCAGGTAGAGGAAGGCGAGCACGTGGTCCTCGGCGTCCGCGAGCACCAGGTTCGTGCTCGTGGAGCCCACGTCGATGCCCAGCCAGCACGGCACAGGTCCGGCAGTCCCGGCGGTCCCGACGGTCCCGACGGTCCCGGCGCGCGGTTCCACCCGGTGCTTGCCCGCGGCGTCGTCGCGGCCGAAGGAGGCCAGGGGCGGCAGGACCAGCCCGTCGCGCTCCCCGGAGCCGCACGCGGGCAAGTGGTCCGGCAGGTCGGCCAGGCGCGCGAGATCCACGGCCAGTCCGGCCTGGCGGCCCAGCACGGCGGCTCCCACGGCCACGGTCGCGGCGGAGTGCTCGTGGACCTTCAGCTCTCCGGGGCCGAGTTCCAGCAGCGCGCGCAGGGCGTCGACGATGGCCTCGTTGCGGGCCACGCCCCCGGCGAAGAGGATCGGCGTGCGCCGCTCCAGCTTGCGCATCACCGCCCCCCGATAGTTGCGGACCACGGCGTGGGCCAGCCCCCGGAGAATGTCCGGCGTGGGCACGCCCTCCTGCTGGTGGTGGGTGATGTCCGTCTTGGCGAACACGCCGCAGCGCCCGGCGATGCGCGGGGTGGAGACGGCGCGTGCGGCCAGGGCGGAATAGTCCTCGATGGCCAGCCCCAGGCGCGAGACCTGCTCCTGCAGGAAGGAGCCGGTGCCCGAGGAGCAGTTGGCGTTGATGGAGACCTGCACGCGGCTTTTGTCCTCGGGCGAGAACCCGATGGCGTACTTGGCGGTCTGGCCGCCGATCTCGGCCACGGCCGCGCAGTCCGGGGCCAGCACCAGGGCGCCCTCCACCAGGGCGGCCACCTCGTTGACCGCGTCGGCCGCGCCGTGCTCCACGAGGGGGGCGGCCCCGCTGCCCGTCACCGCGCCGGGTACGCCGCCGCGCGGAGGGAGCCCGGCGATCTCGGCGGCCGCTGCGGCCAGCTCGCGCGCCGCGGCCGCCGGGCGGCCCTTGTGCAGCCGGTAGGCGGCGTGGGTCACGCGGCCGTCCTCGTCCACGAGCGCGACCTTGACCGCCGCGTAGCCGATGTCCATACCGAAACTCAACATGATCAACTCCTTATGTAGATGGCGTCGCTGCCGGATGCGGGTATGGTTTAGTTTCTAAACCATTGTGGCAAAAAAAATTCAGCGCCCGAAGAGTTCGGCCATGCGCTCGTGCATGACGTCCTCGACCTGGTCCAGGACCTCGGCCACGGTCGCCAGTTGTTCCGGGGAGTGCCCCGCCAGGCGGTGGAGCAGCGTGTCCATGTGCCGCTCGTGGAAGTCGCGGTGCGCGCGGAAGGCCTCCCAGCCCTCGGCGGTGAGGAAGGCGCAGATGTCCTTGTCGTTGTCGTCCGCCGGGCGCTTGACCGCGAAGCCCCGGGCCACGAGCTTGGTGACCATCTGCGAGGCCGCGCTCTTGGTCACGCCCAGGGCGTCGCCCACGGTCTTGATGTTCGCGCCCTCGTGGTCCCCGATGGCGGTGAGGCAATGTACCTCGCGGGTGGAAAGGGACACGCCCGGCCCCACGGGCACGGGCAGGTCCTCGATGCGCAGGTGCGCGTCGATGATCCGGCGCAGGCGGCGGACGATGTGTTCCACGAGGTCGTGCTTGGGGTCCATGGGATGATGGTAAAGAAGCTGAACCATGTTTGTCAAGAGCGGTGCGGGAAAAGGAACTCGGCGGGCGCGGAATTTCGGCCAGGGCTGCGGAGCCTGCGGGCGGGAAACGGCCCTCCCGGGGCGACCGGCGGGGTGACTGCCGGGGCGGCACTCGGCGGAAGCGGTGGCGGGAGACGGGCCGCGCGTTCCGGGCGGCGACGCCGGACAGGGCCGACAGAGGGGAAAGGGCGCCGCTTCCGCAAGCATCCGCCCGCGGGGGCTGCGGACGAAATGTCCCCGGCCCGTTGCGCGACGCTCCGGCCCTTAGGGGAGGGTGGACCGGGGGCGCCGCGCAACGGGCGCGGGGTGCTGGGGAGCGGATGAATAACGGCCCCGGCCGCCACCCGGGGAGTGACCGAACGAGTCGGCGGGGCGACCGGGGCCCGTTATTTTCGATGGTTGCTAGGCAAGCACGCTTTTCGGGATGAACGCGTAGCCCTTCATCAGGTACCGGGCCGTTCTGTCCACGGTGGCCCGCTTGAGTTCGTACTTGTCGCCGTCGATATCCAGCTTGCCCTCCGGAGCGATGGTCCCGGCGGGGTGTCCGATGCGCAGTACGCCCCGTTCGGCCACGCCGGGCCTGCAGACCCGGTTGATGACCGTGCCCGGGATCAGGGAGGCCGCCACCGTGCACACGGTGCCGGTCACGGGATAGGTCTTGTGCATCTGCTGCATGAACAGCAGCCTGGAAACGACGTCCACGTCGTCGGCCGCGATCGGCTGGCCCGTGGTCCAGTTCGTGTAGTCGGCGGGCGCCGAGCAGATCACGAAGAACGGGGTGTAGGGCACCTCGTGCTTGGCCTGGCGCCAGTCCTTGCACAGGCCGATGGCCTGGGCGGCCTTGCCGCGGATCTCCTCGATGCGTTCGAGCAGGGCGGCGTCGGCATCGATCTCCTGCGGCGACTCCGTGCCGCGCATGCCCAGGGTCTTGGCCTCCACGAAGACCGTGGCGATGGCCGCGTCCACGATGGAGACCTCGATCTCGCCGAGGCCGGTCACCGAGAGGGTGTCCACGATGTTGCCCGTGGGCAGCAGCTTGCCCGTGATGGCGCCCGCGCTGTCGGCCCAGTTGAGGACGACCTTCGCGCCGGTTCCCGGCACGCCGGAAATCCTGTGGGTTCCCTCCACTTCCGACTTGCCGCCGCGCACCTGGACCTCCGCGCCGATGACCCGGTCGGTGTTGACCTGATGGATGTTCAGGGTCGTCACCGGGGAGACCGGATCGATCAGCCCCTCGTCGATGGCGAAGGGACCCACGGCCGCGGACAGGTTGCCGCAGTTGGAGCGCCAATCGATCATGGCCTCGTGCAGGCTGACCTGGCCGAAGAGGTAGTCCACGTCGCAGTCGGGCCTGGTGGAGGGACCGATGACCACGACCTTGCTGGTCAGGGGGTCCGCACCGCCCAGGCCGTCGATCTCCCTGGGGTCCGGCGCGCCGAAGACGCGCAGGATGACCTTGTCCCGCAGGGCGGGATCGGAAGGCAGATCGCTGCGCTTGAAGAAGATGCCCTTGCTGCTGCCGCCGCGCACGATGGCGCAGGGGATGAGTTCCTGGATTTCCATGACGATACTACCTCCTGGTTTGCTTTTTTACGTATTCCACCAGCCCGCCGCTCGACAGGATGTTCAGCATGAACGGGGGGATGGCGTTGCAGGAAATGGTCTGCAGCGAGGTCAGGTCGGTCATGATCCCGCTTTGGACATCGATTTCCAGTTCGTCTCCCTCGCCGATGGCCTCCCGTGCGCCCGGGGGGAGCTGGAAGAGCGGCAGGCCCATGTTGAATCCGTTGCGGTAGAAGATCCGGGCGAAGCTCTCGGCGAAGACCGCGCTGACGCCCGCGCCGAGCAGGGCCTGGGGGGCGTGCTCGCGCGAGGAGCCGCACCCGAAGTTCCTGCCCGCCACGATGAAGTCGCCGGGCCGGATGCGCTGCCCCCAGCCGGGCTCGAGCCCCTCCATGCAGTGCGTGCCGAGTTCCCTTCTGTCGGTGGTGACCATGAAGCGCGAGGGCAGGATCGCGTCCGTATCGATATGGTCGCCCACAAGGTGGGCCTTTCCTTTGAGGATCATGTGCTGCTCCATTGCTTGGGGTGGATGACGGGGCGGCGGGCCTACAGGTCCGCGGGATGGGTGATGCGCCCCGTGACGGCCGTGGCCGCGGCCACGGCGGGGCCGGCCAGGTAGACCTCGGACCGCAGCGAGCCCATGCGGCCCCGGAAGTTGCGGTTGCTGGTCGAGAGACACTTCTCGCCGGAGGCCAGGATGCCGAGGTGGCCACCGACGCAGGGGCCGCACGAGGGCGGGCCGATGACCGCCCCGGCCTGGAGGAAGACTTCGAGCAGCCCTTCGCGCATGGCCTGGCCGTAGATGCGCGCCGAGCCGGGCAGGACCATGAAGCGCACCCCGTCGGCCACCTTGCGGCCCCGCAGCAGCTCGGCCGCCACGCGCAGGTCCGAGATGCGGCCGTTGGTGCAGGAGCCCAGGAAGACCTGGTCCACGCGGACGTCGGCCAGTTCCTCCACGCCGACCACGTTGTCGGGCAGGTGCGGCCTGGCCACGCGCGGGCTCATGTCGGAGACGTCGATGCGCAGGGTTTGGGCGTAGGCCGCGTCGGGGTCGGGATGGATTTCCCAGGCGGTGTTGCGGCCGTGGGCCTTGGCGTATTCCACGGTCTTGCGGTCGGAGGCGAAGAGGCCGACCTTGGCCCCGCCCTCCACGGCCATGTTGGCCATGGTCATGCGCTGCTCCACGTCGAGTGCGTCGATGGGCTCGCCGCAGAACTCCAGGGCCATGTACAGGGCTCCGGACACGCCCAGGCGGCGCAGGGTCTCCAGGATCAGGTCCTTGCCGCCCAGGTGGGGCGCGAGCCGGCCCGTGAATTCCACCTTGCAGCTCTCGGGAACCTTGAACCAGGTTTCCCCGAGCACCATGGCCGCGGCGAAGTCCGTGCTGCCCACGCCCGTGGCGAAGGCGCACAGCGCGCCGTAGGTGCAGGTGTGGCTGTCCGCGCCGATGACCAGGTCGCCGGGGCCCACCAGGCCGAGTTCGGGCAGGATCACGTGCTCGACGCCGCAATTGCCGCCTTCGAAATAGTGCGTGATGCCCATCTGTTTCGCGAACTCGCGGATGGACTTGACCTGCTCGGCCGAAGCCACGTCCTTGTTGGGCGTGAAGTGGTCGCAGATCAGGGCGACCTTGTCGCGGTCGAAGACGCGGTTCGCGCCCATTTCCCGGAAGGCCTTGATGCCGAGGGGCGCGGTCAGGTCCTCGGCGAGCGTCATGGACACGAAGCAGCGGACGATCCGGCCGGGGGCGATCCCCGCGCCGTCCTTGGCGTCGACGAGGTTGGCGAGCAGGAGCTTTTCAGCAAGCGTGTGTTTCATTTTCTTCTATTCCCGAGAGGGGCTTGCGGGGCGGCCGAAGCCGCCCCATTCATTGGAGGTCGTCGGACGGCGTTAGCCGGTGACGGTTTTGAATTTCTGCTGGGTTTCCGGGGAGACGGGCCTGGTCATCAGGCTGACCGCGAAGAACGTGACGCCGTTGCCCACCAGTCCCCAGAAGCCGCCCATGACGTGGAGGGGATTCTTGAGGACGAAGGTGCACAGGTAGGTCAGCACGCAACCGACGATCAGGCCGGCGATGCAGCCCTCCTTGGTCGCCTTCTTCCAGAAGAGCACGCCGAAGGCGGGGAAGAAGAACTGGGCGAAGCCCGACAGGGCCATGAACACGAGGAAGATGATGCCCTTGATCTGCATCAGGGACATGCAGACCGCGATGAGCAGGATGAGCAGCACGATGCGCTGGCCGGTCACGCTCAACTGCTTGGTGGACATGTCCTTCTTGTGCTGCTTGATGAGGTCCACGGAGATGATCGAACTGGCGGTCACCAGGATGGAGGAGATGGTGGACATGCCCGCGGCCAGGATGCCGATGACCACCAGCACGCCCCAGTAGGGGTTGTACTTGGTCATGGTGGCGACGAGCACGTTGTCCGGATTGGCCAGCTCGGGCATCAGCACGGATCCGCCGAGGCCGATCAGCAGCACCGGAGCCATGATGGCGAAGGCGTAGAACGGAGCGAGGGTGCCGGCCATCTTGGTGATGATGTGCACGTTCTTGGCCGCGTACATCCGCTGCCACACGTAGGGGGCGAAGAAGCCGCCGAAGCTCTGGATGAAGAAGAAGGAGATGTAGATGCTCCAGACCCAGTACTTGCCGTCGGAGAAGCCGGGGTAGGTGAGCAGGCTCATGTCCTTCTTGAACACGGCGTCGAAGAGGCCGTGCATGCCGTTGATCTCGGGCCGCAGGAAGAGGATGACCACGGCGCCCCAGAGGATGATCGTGAACATGATGCCCTGCATCGTGTCCACCCAGGCCTGGGACCGGAACCCGCCGACGTACACGTAGAAGCCGACGACGATCGCGGCGTAGAACACGCCGCCCCAGTAGGGCACCGCGCCGTTCGTCAGGACCATGAAGGCCAGGCCCACGCCGGTGATCTGGGCCATGATGTAGGGAATGCAGAACGCGAGCTGGATGATGGCCACCACGTAGCGCAGCGCCTTGCTCTCGTAGTAGTCGGCCAGCAGGTCGCCCGGGGTGATGTAGTCGAACTTTTTCCCGAGCTTCCAGAACTTGACGCCGAAGTAACCCATCAGGAAGAGGATCACCAGCTGCCAGGTGATGGCGCACACGAAGCTGATACCGCTCTTGTAGAACGCGCCCGCAGCACCCATGTAGATCCAGGTGCTGAACCAGGTGGCGGCGGTTGTGAAGTAGAGGACGAAGTAGTTGATGCCGCCGCCGAGGAAGTAGCCCGAAGCGCTGGAGGTTATCTCCTTCTTGTACCCGAGGCCAAGGCCCACGTAGAGATTCAGGCCGGTGTACAGGACGATCGCGATGACCATCCATGCCGTGACGCTCATATCTTTTCCCCCTTTCCCTCGTCTTCCTTCCATATCGAAGTCGCGGCCACGTACAGCACGGCGCATCCATAGACGACCAGGAACACCGCGTAGGCGACTGTGAAGGGGAGTGGCCCGATCCAGGGATCCGGTGAGTTCAGCCCCTGAGCAAAGTAGGGGAGGAGGCATAAGATCGGGTAAAGCCCGAACAGTATGCGCAACGTCTTTCTCTTGTCCATCTTCAGTCTCCTTTTTCTGGGTACTTCTTGATCTGCAACACTTCGATCTCATGCCCCGGGAAGTACTTCACGTTCATCTGCTCGATCCTCCGGTAGGACGCGAACAGGGACAGCAGGTTGGTGTGGATCCCCGTGGCGTGGAAGCGGGCTCCGTTCCCCGGCCAGTTCTCGTAGAGGGGCAGGCAGTCGCTGGCGATCAGGCATCCGCCGGCGTCCGTGTTGACCAGGAGCCCCTGGAAGCCCTCGGTGTGGCCGGGGAGAAAGACCAGCTTGACGCCGTCGCACAGCTCGTGGTCGCCATCGACGGTCTGCATCCTCCGGACGCAGTCGATCCATTTCGGGACCATCCCCGTCTGCAGCGCCTCGTAATAGGTGTACTGCGTCGGCAGGGGACAGGCGGCGAACCGCAGTTCCCTTTCCTGGACGAAGATCTTCGCCTTGGGGAAAAGGTCGTTGTTGAAGCAGTGGTCCCAGTGGAGGTGCGTGTTGACGATGATGTCCACGTCGTCGGGGCAGACGCCGTGCGCAGCGAGGGCGCGCAACGGCTCCTGCTCGGCGGTGCGGACCAGGGGATGGTGGTGTTTCGCGGCCCATTCGCCATCGCTGCACCCCGTGTCGGCCAGGATGACCTTGTCCTTCCCCTTGATCAGGTACATCAGGATGGGCGCCTGGATCTTCACGCCCTGGTCCTTCTGGAAGGTGAAGTTCGACTTTTCGGCAGCGGAAAATATTCCGGTGCAGATGGGGTATATTTCGTACGTCTGCATTTCGACCTCGGCGGCTTGCTGGTGCGTTATTCCGTGTAGGTCCCGGTGACCGCCGCATCGACGCAGCGGGCGACGTCGTCGAACCAGATGTTGAATCCGTTCGATCCCGGCGCGTAGAAGGCCATTTTCGCGGAGTTGGTGACCACGTTCTTGAAGCCGAGGGCTTCCGGACAGCTCAGGATGGTGCAGAGATCCTGCGTCACCACGGCCCCGGAGCGCTCGATGGCGTCGATGATGCCGAGCTGCGCCGCCAGCCCCTTGATGGCCACGTTGGTGTGGATCCACATGGTCACGCCGGAGTTGACCTTTTTGCCGTCGAGCAGCCGCGCGAGTTCGGCGAGCTGGTTGAGGCTGCAGTGCGGACAGCCCACGGCCACGTAGTCGATCTGGCGGGACGTGCCGGAGCACAACTGCTCGCGGCCCATGGTCAGTTCCTTCTCCGTCACCTCGAGTTCGATGCAGTCCTTGGCCAGGACCTTGTCGTCGTTGAACAGGGCGTCGGGCGTCATGCCCAGGACGTGGTACAGGGCCACGCCGCCGGAGGACGCCAGGGCCGCGCCGAGGTAGACGTGGTCTTCCGTGCGCATGGCGGAGAGCCCGGAGAAGGCGGGCACGGCGTTGCTGAAGCGCTTGCCGACGAAGGCCCCCAGAGCGCCGTAGTCGGCCAGGTTCCGCAGCCGCGCGGAGACCCGGACGTGCACGTTGGCCAGGCGTTCGGCGTCGAGATGGTAGCCGTACAGGGGCGTCCGGCCGGTCAGGGCGGCGGCCAGGGCGCTCGGGCCGCCTTCGCGGTTGTCCCGGGCCCCCAGGACGGAGTTGGTGTAGACCACCGCCGAGGATTCGGCCCAGGCGATGTGCTCGCCGAACCTGGGAGTGAAGCCGTGGTAGTAGGGGACGCAGGAGGAGTTGCCGTAGCAGCCCATGCATTCGTAGGCCTTGCCGATGCGCATCTGCTTGTCGCACCAGTCCTCCGGCAGCCCCAGGTCGCGGCTGCGGTCCAGGCCGATCACGTTCAGGGTGGTGGGGATGCACACCTTGGCGGCGGAGGCGGCCATCTCCTCGACCCATTCCATGCCCGCCACGCCGTGCGACTTCAGCGACAGGCCCGCGACGTGCGCGCTCTGGATGGGGATGAGCCGCTCCGCGTCGTAGATCTTGCCCAGGGCGACGAGGATTTCCATGGCCTTCTGCACGGGGGCGCCGTGTTCGCCGTCGAGCATGCTCTTTTCGTGGTCGGTCAGTTTCATTGTGCGCCTCGCTTCGTGACTTCGACAAAACCGTTGATGGCATCCACCGTGACGTGGTCTCCGTTTTCGATGACCGCGTAGGGGTCGGTCTCCAGGCTGTCCACCACGGGAAGGTCGCCGATGATGGCCCCGACGGCGATGATGGGTTCGCAGATCTTGTTGATGATCGCCTTGGGGCCGGTCTTCAGCCTGGCCAGTTGGTAGACGACGTAGGAGCCGCCGGTGCTGCCCTTGCCGTTGGGAAAGACGAGGATCTTGTCCTTGATGCTGACGTTCTCGAGCTCGTGCTTGTGTTCCGTCACCACCCCGGTTTCGACATCGACGGAGAAATTGAATCCGATCGGCTGGCTGCAGAGCAAAGCCTCACCTTCGGCCTTCCCCTTGCTGATTATTCTGCATTTGATTCTGTCCATCGGGTGCGTCCTTTTGTGATGTGCGTGCGATACGTTCGATAGGCGCTGCCGGTTGCCGTGCGGCGTTATGCTGGAGATGGAGGGACACGGTAGTCATGTGGATGCGTCACGCGAGCTTCAGCGCACGCCGCATGGCTGCCGAACGCTTCATCGACAAGACGAAATCGAAGAAACCGTGTCCCCCCATCGCCAGGCGTTCGAGGACATTCCACGTGGGCACAGCTTTCCCACGCGGTCGCCGGGAACATTCGTTCAACGGCTGGAGCGGGCCGCTACGGAGCTAGCCCTCGGCGTTGTAGAGCTGCTCCAGGCGCCTGTATTCGTCCAGGCCGATGAACTTGTTGAAGTCGCTGAAGGTCAGCAGCGCGTCGTTGATCGCCGCGGTTGTTCCGCTCTTCTTCAGCTCCGTCATGTAGCCGCTGACGGCCTTGGCCGCGGCATAGAGCGGGCCGGTGCAGTAGATGGCGATGCCGAAGCCCCACTCCTCCATCTCCTTGACCGTGGGCATGGGCGTCCTGCCGCCCTCCAGCATGTTGGCGAGGGTCGGGGTGTCGGGGAAGCTCCGTGCGATGGTCTGCATCTCTTCGATGTTTTCGGGGGATTCCAGGAAGAGCAGGTCGGCGCCCGCTTCCTCATAGGCCTTGGCGCGGTCCAGGGCCTCGTTCAGGCCGTGGTTGGTGCGCGCGTCGGTGCGGGCGATGATCACGAAGTCGTCGTCGTGGCGCGCGTCCACGGCGGCCTTGATCTTCTGGACCATCTCGTCCTTGGGGATGACGCGGCGGCCGAGCATGTGGCCGCACTTTTTCGGGAAGACCTGGTCCTCCAGCTGGATGGCGCAGACTCCGGCCTTCTCGTATTCGCGCACGGTGCGGCGCACGTTGAGCGGGTTGCCGTAGCCGGTGTCGCCGTCGGCCAGGACGGGCACGTCCACGGCCTCGGCGATGTTGCGGGCGCGGTCCACCATCTCGGTCATGGTCAGCAGGCCGACGTCCGGCTGGCCGAGAACGCTGGCCGAGGTGCCGTATCCGGTCATGTACACGGCCTTGAAGTCGAGGCTGGCGATGATCTTTGCGCTCAGGACGTCGTAGGCGCCCGGAGCCACCAGCAGCTCCTTGTCGTTCAGTAGTTGTTTGAGGCGAGTGGTCTTTTTCATCAAAAATCCTCTCCTTTGGGTTTTGCAGCCTATGAACAAGAAACATGCCAATAATCAATACATTGAAATACAAGGATATAATTTTAAGAAGTGCGTAAAGGCCCGCAAGGCATTCCACGGATGAAACGTGCCCGCCACGTGTTCGCCGCGTGCCCGCCATCATTTCGCGCGCCGTTCGGAACGGAAACCGCCGCGCGCGATTGTGGAGGAGGCCGGGAGGGAGGAAATGACGTCTTGACCCGTTGCCGTCCGGTGGCTGCCGGGTTTGGCCTCGGCGCACGGACAGGCAGGCGGCAGGCGCCGGAGACAGGGGGGCCGGAGCGCGGGAGAGGGAGGGGGAAGGGCCGGGAGGCGGTCGGCCCCAGCGTTGGGGGCGCGTTCGCGTGTCCCGGACGCTTTAGGCGGGCTTTGGGCGCGCGTCCGTGTGCGTCTGCGCGCGGCCGGCGCAGCCCCGAGCATCCCGCATTCCATTTTTGGAACAGCGTGCCGGCATGTCCCGTCCGCATCCCGGCCGAACGCCTTCTTGAGCAGTCGTTGCAGTCCGGGATAGCGGCTGGCGGCGCCGCGCCGGAGGGATGCCGCGCGGGTCGAGTTCCTCAAGTCCCCGTGGCGCTTCGCTTTCTGGCGGGGGCATGTGCTGCCCGATCCGGCGGGCGCGGCGTTGCGAGACGCCCGGCCGTGCATTTTCTGGCGACCGCTGGGGGTAATCGACTGTTCCAATATCGGAACAAATAGATATCTCCCGCATGCCCGTGTGCATTTTGGGAGGTGTCCAGCGAACATAATATCCCCGTGCAGGCGGCAAATAGTCCGTTCATGGCATCTGTTTTTCTTGCCACTTTGCCATAAGCACTTTGCTTCTCAACGACCATTTTAGAAAGATGAAGTCATTATAAAATGTTATGATTTTGAATGGTATTTCTTAGGAAAACCAATTTGAGAAAAAAGCATAGAAGAAAAGATGGTTCCGTTTTTCAGAAGACGGATTGCGCGTCGGGTATGCAACCCATGCAGAATGACTTTGAATGATTATTCGGAATAAAAGACAAGCTGTATGTGTCTTGCGGATGCTGTCTCGGAAGCTGCGTAGGGCAATGAAGGCGATGCGTGCAGGAGGAGCTGAGGTGCAGGATTGGCCGTTGGGGCCGTGCGGAGCGGGGCCGGGGGAGGAAATGCAGAGGCTCCCCGGTCCCCCCATGTGCATGCGGGACCGGGGAGCCTGCCGGAGGGTGAGCCGTGGCCGGTATGGCGGCTTTGTGGAGGTAGGTTTCACGCCCGGCCGCGGGGGGCCGGTTGCGGAGTCCCGCCATGCCGGGCCCGGGGCCGGGGCATGGGCGGTCGGGCGTGAAGCGCGGCCACGGCTAGCGCATGTTCATGCCGTTCACGCGTGCTCCCTATTTGAGCAGATGCAGGAGCGACATCGTGAGCCCCGGGAAGTAGGTCAGGATGCCGAGCATGAAGAGCAGCATGAACAGGTAGGGCAGCACCTTTTGCGTTGCCGCGCCGAGCGGCACCTTGGCGATGCTCGAAACGATGAACAGGTCGAGCCCCACGGGCGGCGTGATGCAGCCGATGGCCAGGTTGACGACCATGAGCACGCCGAAGAAGGTCGGATCGATGCCCAGGGCCAGGACGACCGGCAGCAGGATCGGGGTCAGGATGACCACGGCCGCGGAGGCGTTCATCAGCGTGCCGACGAAGAGCAGCAGCAGGTTGACCAGCATCAGGAACACGATGGGGCTGTCCGTGAGGCCGATCATCATGCTGGCGAGATGGTGCGGCACCTTGGCGTTGGTGAGGATCCAGCCGAAGATGTTGGCCCCGCCCACGACGAACATGAGCATGGTGGTGTTCAGGGCGGCGGAGAGCAGCACGCCCGGGATGTCGCCCCACTTGAGTTCCTTGTAGACGAACTTGCCGACCAGGGCGCCGTACACGGCGGCCACGGCCGCGGCTTCCGTGGGGGTGAAGATGCCGCCGTAGATGCCGCCGAGGATGATGATGGGCATGAAGAGCGCCCAGATGCATTCCTTGAAGGTCTCGACGATGCGCTTGAGGGAGATGGTGCCCGAGCCCTCGTAGCCCTTTTTCTTGGAGATGATCCAGGACACCACGCACAGGGCCAGGCCCATCAGGATGCCCGGCACGAAGCCGCAGACGAACATGTCGCCGATGGAGACGTTGGCGATGGAGCCGTAGACGACCATGGTGATGGACGGGGGAATGACGATGCCCACCGTGCCGCCGCTGGCGACGACCGCGGCCGCGAAGGACCGGGGATAGCCCCGCTGCTCCATTTCGTCGATCATGGCCGAGCCGATGGCCGCCGTGGTCGCGGCGGAGGAACCGGAGAGCGCGGCGAAGAACATGCCGGCCACGGCCACGACCAGGGCCAGGCCGCCGGCCATGAAGCCCACGAGCGCCGTGGCGAAGTTGACGATGCGCTTGGTGACGCCGCCCGCGCTCATGAACGAGCCCGCGAGCATGAAGAACGGAACCGCCATGAAGGAAAACGAGTCGATCGCCGTGAACATGCGCTGGGAAATGACGACCATGGGCATGTGGGTCGTGCAGAAGAGCGTGATCGTCGCGCACAGGCCAAGGCCGACGCCGATGGGGGCGCCGACGGCGAGGATGGCGATGAAGGAGAGGAGCAGGATCGTGAGGGTCATACGCCAACCTCCTTGGCGACGTGCCGTCTGGAGGCGATGATGTGGTACATCTTGATCAGCGAATCCAGCATCATGAAACCGCATCCGAGCGGAATGGCCATAAAGACGATGGAAATCGGTATTTCGAGTCCGGGCGTCAGCTGGAAATAGTTCACCCTGACCATCTTGATGCCCTGCACGGTCATCAGCAGCATGAACCCGCTGGTGATGGCCTCGGCGACGAGGTTCAGGATGCGGCGCTTTTCTTCCGAGACCCGCATCGTCAGGGTGTCGATGGCCATGTGCCCGCCCTGTTTGGCGACCAGGGGAAGCCCCAGAAAGACCATGTAGACGAACATGTAGCGGGCGAGCTCCTCGGCCGTCTGCAGGACGATGTGGCACATCGAGAGGTAGGAGGCGGCGAACGCTCCATCCGTGTCGGCGAGAAAACCGGACGAATACCGGATCACGACCTGGACGAAAATGATGAGCAGCATGCCGCCGCTCATGGTCGTAATGAGGAATTTGAAGATGTCCTCAATTTTGTTTACGAGATACATTGCATTTTTCCCTGTGATTGAGGTGGCGGCAAGGCCGTCGCGGCCTGGCGGGAATGCTCGTTCCGTGGGGAGCGCGAAAAGGGGCGGGCCGGAGCCCGCCCCTTGCGTCCGCTACTCCTGAGCGTCCAGGATTTTCTGAATGTTCTCCTTGCCGGCCTTGGGTTCGAGTGCCTTCCAGACCTTCATGCAGGCCTTCCTGAAGGCCTCGCGGTCCGTGACCTCGTTGATCTGCATGGACGTCCCGGCGAGCTTCTCCCAGTACTCCTTCTCCAGCTTCACGCACAGGGCGCGCTGCCAGACCTTGGCCTCGTCGGCGCAGTCCTGCACGATCTTCTGCTGCTCGGGCGTCAGGCCGTTCCAGGTGGCCATGCTGACCAGCAGGACCTCGGGACCGAAGCCGTGGCCCGTCTTGGAGACGTACTTCTGCACTTCGTAGAACCGGTTGGTCCAGATGTGCGTCACGGGGTTCTCGTGGCCGTCGATGACGCCCTGCTGCATGGCCGAATAGACGTCGGAGAACGGCATGGGCGTCGGGTTCGCGCCGAGGGCCTTCATGGTCTCGATGCCGATCAAGCCTTCAGGAACGCGGATCTTCAGGCCCTTCATGTCGTCGGGCGTGTAGATGGGGCGCACGTTGTTGGTGACGTTGCGCAGGCCGTTCTCGAAGAAGGCCAGCACCTTGAAGCCCAGCGCCTCGCCCTTCTTGGCGATCTCCTGTCCGGCGGTGTCCCAGGCCTTGTAGGCGTGCTCCCGGTCCTTGTAGATGAACGGGAGTTCGACCACGATGATCTCGGGCAGGAAGTTCGCCAACATGCCGCCGTAGGTGAGCGTCATGTCCACGCTGCCGTAGATGACGCCCTCGACCAGATCGCGCTGGTTGCCCAACTGGCTCAGGGGGAACACCTGCACTTCAACGTCGCCTTTGGAGCGCTCGTTGACCAGCTTGGAGAAATAGTCCGCGCCCATGGCGTAGGGATTCGAAGGATCGGCAATGTGCCCGAGCTTCAAGACCTGTGATGCTGCAAAGGCCGAATTGGCGACGAACAGAGACAACAAGAGCGACAGTAAGACCTTCTTCATCCTCAGCTCCTCTCGCGTTAGTGTGTATGGAACGGCTCTCTCCATAATATGCTGCATATGAGCGACACGATGGTACAGGCGTAGCATAACGACGGAAGATGATAGTTCTCCCCGTCAGAGGGCGCCACACAGCGCTACGGACATTGCGACGGTCGCGCCCACCATGGGATTGTTGCCCATGCCCAGAAATCCCATCATCTCCACGTGCGCCGGAACGGAGGAGGAGCCTGCGAACTGCGCGTCGCAGTGCATGCGGCCCACCGTGTCCGTGAGTCCGTAGGACGCGGGTCCCGCGCCGTTGTCGTCGGGGTGGACGGTCCGGCCCGTTCCGCCTCCGGAGGCGACGGAAAAGAAGGCCTTCCCGTTGTCCCAGCACCACTTCTTGTAGATTCCGGCGACGGGGTGCTGAAAACGGGTCATGTTCGTGGAGTTGCCGGTGATGGAGACGTCCACGGCCTCCTTGATCATGATCGCCACGCCTTCCTGCACGTCGTCGGCCCCGTAGCATCGGACGACCGCGCGGTTGCCCGAGGAAAAGGCCCTCTCGTCGACGATGGCGATCGTGCTGGCGTCGTAGTCGTACCTGGTGCGGACGTACGTGAACCCGTTGATTCTCGAAATGATGTACGCGGCGTCCTTGCCGAGGCCGTTGAGGATGACGCCCAGAGGGACCTTGCGCACCTTGTTCGCGTGGCGGACGATGCCCAGCGCGCCTTCGGCGGCGGCAAACGATTCGTGTCCGGCCAGGAAGGCGAAGCAGCGCGTATCGTCGTGGAGGAGCCGGGCCGCCAGGCGGCCGTGCCCGAGCCCGACCTTGCGGTGGTCGGCCACGGAGCCCGGGATGCAGAACGCCTGAAGCCCCTCGCCGATGGCGTTGGCGATATCGGCCGGGGACGAGGCTGCCTTGCCGAGCGCGATGGCCCCGCCGAGGACATAGGCCCAGCAGGCGTCGTCGAAACAGATGGCCTGGATGCCGCGCACAATGGCGAAGGGGTCCACGCCCCTGTCCAGGAGCATGGCGCGGGCCGATTCGAGCGAATCGATGCCGTATTCCCGCATGCAGGCGTCGATGAAGGGCATCCTCTGCTCGTAGCTTTCGAAGCGGACCATGCGGGTTCTCCTATTCCTTGCGCGGGTCGATGGTTCTGACGGCGTCGGCGTAGCGGCCGTAGGCCCCCTTGGCCTGCTGGTAGGCCTCCTCCGGAGACCTGCCGTCCGCAATGGCGTCCATCATCTTGCCGAGATTGACGAATTCATAACCGATGATTTCGTCCCGCTCGTCCAGGGCGACCCGCGTCACGTAGCCTTCGGTCAATTCGAGATAGCGGGGGCCGTTGTCCAGCGTGCCGTAGGAGGTGCCCACCTGGCTGCGGTATCCGGACCCCAGGTCCTCCAGGGCGGCGCCGACCGGCAGTCCCCCGTCGGAATAGGAACTTTGCGTGCGCCCGTAGGCGATGGTCGTGAAAAGGGATTTCATGGCGCTGTTCGTCGCGTCGCAGACGAGGTCCGTGTTCAGGGCCTCGAGAATCGTCTTGCCGGGCAGGATTTCCGCGGCCATGGCGGCGGAGTGGCTCATCCCCGAACAACCGATGTGTTCGATGAGGGCCTCATGCACGATGCCGCTCTTGATGTTCAACGTGAGCTTGCAGGCGCCCATTTGCGGCGCACATGCTCCGCAGCCGTGCGCGAAGCCGGAAATGTCGGAGATATTTTTTACCGCTGTCCACTTTCCATCTTGCGGTATTGGAGAAGGCCCATGATTTGGGCCCTGTCGGATAATACACTTCACTACAGACATGAAATACGCCTCGTTGAATTTTTGGAATTGATAAAATGAATGTCAAGATTGTCATCTTGTGCGCCCTTAACAATTGTCCATGGATACAGAAATAATATTATATAGAGTGTCGCTTCTGTGGCTCTTGGCAGAGTCGTAGTGCCAATGAGGCCAAGTGGATAACAAGAACCGTGCCAGTATATCCGTTCGGGCGGGGGGGCGGCGCTCTTTAGGGGCGGAAGCGGAACGGTGCCGGGGCGGAGATGTCCATAAAAATATTGTTATTGTAACATGTTTGCCATGTTCGGTTACGTCTGGCGAGAGGAGAGAACCGCCGCTGAAAGGAGCCGTCGGCCTGCGCGGACAGAGGTGGGAGGAGCCGAAAGAGCCGCTGCAAGGCCCAGAAGCGCGAAAGTTCGTTCCAAATGTTTCATATCTGGAGCGTTGGAAGGGCGCCCCGCCACTCCTGGCGCCAGAAAGGAGAACCGCAGGGCATGGACTGCGACAGGGGCGGTGCGCGCCTTCCGGGGGGCAACGCAATCTTCGGCCGTCGGCAAGGCGGCTGCATGCAGTGCACGGCGGGGCAATGCCGGTGGAGGGGAGGTGTCATGGGCGCGCGGCCTGTGCTGCAGGCGCCGCGCCGGTTCCCGGAGGCGGCGTTTCATTTCCTGCGGCCGATTATCGTGCCGCGGCACCTGGAGAAGGCAGAAACAAGCCGCTTTCGGGCGGTAATACTTCAGGGAAATTGAGAAAAGAAGATTGTTTCAAATATAAAACAGCGCTTTTATCATTTGGAACATCTCCTTGCCCTCGAGAGTTTTTTTCTATAGTTTCTTGGCACGGTACTACACTGAAGGAGCGTAAACAAATATAAAGGCGAAAATAATGAGTTCACCGATTCGCATCGCCCTGATTGCCACATACCCCGAGATATCGACCATGTTTTACGAGATCACCAGCAAGATGGAGGGGGTGGTCGCGCATAATGTGCATGCCTCTTTCGACGAAGCTGTAGCGGCGGCAAAACGCATAGAAAACGAGACGGACGTAATATTGAGCCGTGGTGGAACGGGCGAGTTCATCCGGCGTAGCGTTGATATACCCGTTGTACTGATCCCAATAACCCCGTTCGATATCGTGCTCGCCATGCAGAAGTTCGATCCGAGCGTATATGAATTTGGCCTATCGCGTTTCAACAATCCAATTTATGGGATCGAAGAGATCGAAAATATCTATGGCGTAACCATTCACGACTGCGTCTTCGAAAATCTGAAGGAACTTGAGGATAACGTCGTCGAGCTGAAGAGGAAGGGCATCAAGAATATTCTGGGAGGCGAGGTCGCGGTGCGGTGCGCCCGCGAGAACGGCATCTTCGGCGTGGATCTCAGCGCGGGCCTCGACACGGTCAACCGGGCGATAAGCGAGGGCATTTCGATCGTCGTCGAGGCGCGGAAGGAGAAGAGCAGAACGGCCCGGCTGGCGGCGGCCTTCGACGCGATCACCTCGGGATTGATCCTCACGGACAACAAGAACGAGGTCTTGATCTGCAATCCCGTTGCGGACAAGCTCCTCAACCATCAATGCGTGGTCGGAAAAGAGTTCGACGACAGCAACGACCCGAGGATGCGGGAGGCCATCCGGACACAGACCGCGAAGTTGAACTACATCCGCAGGCTCAACGACACGCTGATCAACACGAGCCACCTGCCCGTCATCCTCGACAACAGTTTCATCGGCTTCGTGCACACGTTCGACGACGTTACCAAGATCCAGACGCTCGAACAGACGATCCGCAAGCAGATCCACGAGAAGGGGTTCGTCGCCAAGTACCACTTCGACGACATCACCACGTGCGATCCGACCATGATCGCCCTGAAGCACAACGCCGAATCCTACGCCAAGAGCAGATCCTCCGTGCACATCGAGGGCGAGTCCGGCACCGGCAAGGAGTTGTTCGCGCAGAGCCTGCACAACGCGAGCCCCCGGGCGGGCATGCCGTTCGTGGCCGTCAACTGCGCGGCCATTCCCGCGAGCCTGCTCGAAAGCGAGCTTTTCGGCTACGAGGCGGGCGCGTTCACCGGCGCGCGCAAGGACGGACGGCAAGGGCTGTTCGAGATCGCCCACAACGGCACGATCTTTCTGGACGAGATCGGCGACCTGCCCATGGAGTTCCAGGCGCGCCTGCTGCGCGTCCTGCAGGAAAAGGAATTCATGCGCGTCGGCGGGAGCAGGGTCATCCCCGTGGACGTGCGGGTCATCAGCGCCACCAACAAGAACCTGCGGGAACTGTGCCTCCAGGGCAAGTTCCGGGAGGACCTCTTCTATCGCCTCAGCGTGTTCAACATCAACATCCCGCCGCTGCGCCAGCGCCCCTGCGACATCGTGCCCCTGTGCCAGGGATTCCTGAAGGACATGGGCGTGAGCATGGATCGGGGGGAACTGGCGCAGATTCTGCCGCAGCTCGTGGGCCATTGCTGGCCCGGCAACGTGCGGGAGCTGCACAACATCGCCGAACGCCTCGCGCACATCCTGCGCACCACCGGGTGCATCTCGCCGGAGCGGCTGGACATGGTCCTGGGGCTGCCTTCCACAGGGGAGCAGGGCGGCTTTTCCGTGCACATCGACCTGGAGCGGCACAAGGACCTGAAGGGCATCGTGGAGGAGGTCGAATGGCAGGTCATCGACTACATGCTCAAGCTCCACGACAAGAAGTTCATGCCCGTGGCGGAGCGCCTTTCCATCGGCCGCACCACGCTCTGGCGCAAGTACAACCGCACCCACTGATGCCTTCCGCCGGGCCGTCGGGGCCGCTTCGGCCTGCGCACGTCGCCCGGCAAGCCCCCGGAACGGCGCACGGGGAGGCCGTAGCGCTGTGCGCCAACGGGAAGCGCATTCATGGCGTCGGCGGGGGCTCTCCGTCGGCTTGCCCTCATCGGGCGGCGTGATCCTGGAAGCCGTCCGTCTTCGCTCCGCCGCCGAACGGTCCGCAGAATCGGGACCACTTCCCGAAATACTCCTGAATCCGACGAGCCCCCGCGTATCTTTTGCAGCGGGTTGCTGCGGGGGCAGGTCCCGCCGCGTCGTTCGAACCTGGCAGACGCCGGGGCAACGGCGGGACACGGACCCGGCCATGCCCCGCTCCGGGCGCACCGGCCTCGGGGCGACCCGGGGGACCGCACTCCTTGTCACGAACCGCTGGCCCCATATTTGCTTGAATGGCCTGCCGACCGGTTCGTTCCGGCGGGCCGATGCGCATCCCCGACGAGGCGGAACACCCCCGGCTGGCTTCCGGAGACGCTTCTCCGCCGGGCGGCGGAGAAGGGCAACCGGATTCTTTGAACAACCTGATCAAGGAGCGACCGATGCGGCACCCCCAACGCGAAATCAAGGACACGGCCAAGGTACGGGAACTGCTCAAGGGCTGCGCGACCCTGCAGCTCGGGCTCTGGGACGGCGACCGGCCCTACGTGGTCACGGTGGACTTCGGCTACGCCGACAACGCCGTCTTCTTCCACGGCGCCCTGGCCGGGCGCAAGATGGACTGCATCCGCGCCAACGGCCTGGCCGCCTTCACCACGGTGGTGGAGAGCGAGCTGATCCGCGCCGAGGACGGCTGCGGCTACACCACCCACTACACCTCCATCTCCGGCTTCGGGCGGGCCGTCGTGCTGGAGGACCCGCAGGCCAAGGCCGCGGCGCTGGACGTGATCCTGGCCCAGCACCAGGGCCCCACCGGCGGCTACCCGGAAGAGGTGCTGCGCAAGACCGCGGTCGTGCGCATCGACGTCGAAGAGCTGGTAGGCAAGGTCAACCCCGCCTACCCCGGCGACCCGCAGATCTGACCCGCCCCGTCCCGGGGCCCCACACCGACCATGGGCCGGAGGCGACAGCCTCCGGCCTTTTTGTATTCGCCCGTTGGTTTCCCAGAAGGCCCCCGCTGATGGTACCTCCCGGTGCGGACCGGCCGGAAACGTACCTTCCGGTACGCTCTGCCCCGCAATGGGGCCCCTCGCCCGGGCCGCATTTCGTACCCCTGCGCACGATCGGCCCGCAAAACGTTCCGAAAGCGCACAAAATCTTCGCGATATCCAACTGAAATAACAATTTTTGTCCAATCCGTTTCCGCCCAGGCGCATTGGCATGCTCCATGCTCGAACGGGGCACAAGCGAACCTCAACCCGGCGCGGGCACAGCCCCGCGGACGAGCGCCAAAGGAACGAGCATGACCAGGAAAATCGCCATCTACGGAAAGGGCGGCATCGGCAAGTCCACGACCACGCAGAACACGGCGGCGGCCATGGCCAACTTCCACGACAAGAAGATCTTCATCCACGGCTGCGACCCCAAGGCCGACTCGACCCGCCTGATCCTCGGCGGCAAGCCCCAGGAGACGCTCATGGACGTGCTCCGCGACCAGGGGGCCGAGAAGGTCACCAAGGAGAAGGTCATCCGGGTCGGCTACAAGGGCATCCAGTGCGTGGAGTCCGGCGGCCCCGAGCCGGGCGTCGGCTGCGCGGGCCGCGGGGTGATCACGGCCATCGACCTCATGGAGAACAACGGCGCCTACACCGAGGACCTGGACTTCGTCTTCTTCGACGTCCTCGGCGACGTGGTCTGCGGCGGCTTCGCCATGCCCATCCGCGACGGCAAGGCCCAGGAGGTCTACATCGTGGCCTCCGGCGAGATGATGGCCATCTACGCCGCCAACAACATCTGCAAGGGGCTGGTGAAATACGCCAAGCAGAGCGGCGTTCGCCTGGGCGGCGTGATCTGCAACAGCCGCAACGTGGACCAGGAGCGCGAGTTCCTGGACGAGTTCACCACGGCCATCGGCACCCAGATGATCCACTTCGTGCCCCGCGACAACATCGTGCAGAAGGCGGAGTTCAACAAGAAGACCGTCTGCGAGTACGACCCCACGGAAAACCAGGCCCAGGAGTACAGCGCCCTGGCCCAGAAGATCATCGACAACGACAACTTCGTGATCCCCAAGCCGCTGACCATGGACGAGCTCGAAGCCATGGTCGTCAAGTACGGCATCGCCGACTAGCGGGGCGGGCCGCCCCGGCCGGCGCGCCCGGCCGGGCGACCTGATCGGACACCGGGAACAAGCGAATAAGGAGTCATTCCATGGCAATGAAGATGATCAAGGCCATCGTGCGGGCCGACGCGGCGGACGACGTGGCCGACGCCCTGGCCGAGGCGGGCTTCGCCTCCCTGACCAAGATCAACGCCTTCGGGCGCGGCAAGCAGAAGGGCATCACCGTGGGCTCGGTCCACTACGACGAACTGCCGCGCACCATCCTGCTGATGGTCGTGGACGAGAAGGACGTGGACGAGGTGCTCAAGCTCGTCCACTGCAAGGCCTACACCGGCAATTTCGGCGACGGCAAGATCTTCGTCGTCGGGGTGGAGAACGCGGTCACGGTGCGCACGGGCGCGACCGGATTGTAAGGGGCGGCCATGAAGGAAATCATCGCCATCATCCGCCCCCGGAAGATGAACGCCACCAAGCAGGCGCTGGACGCCCTCGGCTTTCCGTCCATGACCGCCGTCCCGGTGCTCGGGCGCGGCAAGCAGCGCGGCATCGCGGGCGAGATCAACGTGGACATTCCCCCCGAGGTGCTGGCCCAGGGCAAGTACAGGGCCATGACCTACATCCCCAAGCGCATGCTCTCCGTCGTGGTCCCGGACCGGGAGGTCGATCCGGTGGTCCAGGCCATCGTGGAGATCAACCGGACCGGCCAGGTGGGCGACGGCAGGGTCTTCGTCTGCCACGTGGAAGAGGCCCTGCGCGTGCGGACCGACGAGCGCGGGGACAGCGCCATCCTCTAGGACGCCCCGAGCGGAGCGATTCAAGGAGACAAATCCATGCCGTACCATGAGTTCAAATGCAGCCGGTGCATCCCGGAGCGCAAGCAGCACGCCGTCTTCAAGGGCAAGGGCGAGACCATAACCGACGCCCTGCCCCTGGGCTACCTGAACACCATTCCGGGCTCCATATCCGAGCGCGGCTGCGCCTACTGCGGGGCCAAGCACGTCATCGGCACGCCCATGAAGGACGTCATCCACCTGAGCCACGGCCCCATCGGATGCACCTACGACACCTGGCAGACCAAGCGCTACATCAGCGACAACGACAACTTCCAGATCAAGTACACCTTCGCCACGGACATGAAGGAAAAGCACATCGTGTTCGGGGCCGAGAAGCAGCTCAAGCAGTGCATCGTCGAGGCCTTCAAGGCCTGCCCGCACATCAAGCGCATGTCCATCTACCAGACCTGCGCCTCGGCGCTCATCGGCGACGACATCGAGGCCATCGCCCAGGAGGTCATGGACGAGATGCCCGACGTGGACATCTTCGTGTGCAACTCGCCCGGCTTCGGCGGTCCCAGCCAGTCCGGCGGCCACCACAAGATCAACATCGCCTGGATCAACCAGAAGGTCGGCACCGTGGAGCCGGACCTGCTCAGCGACTACGTCATCAACTACGTGGGCGAGTACAACATCCAGGGCGACCAGGAGGTCATGATCGACTTCTTCAACCGCATGGGCGTCCAGGTGCTGGCCACCTTCACGGGCAACGGCCGCTACGACGACCTGCGCGCCATGCACAAGGCCCACCTCAACGTGCTCGAATGCGCCCGTTCCGCGGAATACATCTGCAACGAACTGCGCAAGCGCTACGGCACGCCCCGGCTGGACATCGACGGCTTCGGGTTCGAGCCCCTGGGCTCCTCCCTGAGGAAGGTCGGCCTGTTCTTCGGCATCGAGGACCGCGCCCAGGCCATCATCGACGAGGAGACCGCCCGCTGGAAGCCGGAGCTGGACTGGTACAAGGCCCGGCTCACGGGCCGGAAGGTCTGCCTGTGGCCCGGCGGGTCCAAGCTGTGGCACTGGGCCCACGTCATCCACGACGAGATGGGCATGGATGTGGTCTCGGTCTACACCAAGTTCGGCCACCAGGGCGACATGGAGAAGGGCATCTCCCGCTGCGAGGAGGGCGCCCTGGCCATCGACGACCCCAACGAGCTGGAGGGGCTGGAGGCCATGGAGACCCTCACGCCGGACATCATCTTCACCGGCAAGCGGCCCGGCGAGGTGGCCAAGAAGATCCGCGTGCCCTACCTCAACGCCCACGCCTACCACAACGGGCCCTGGAAGGGCTGGGAAGGTTGGGTCCGGTTCGCCCGCGACATCTACAACGCCGTCTACTCGCCCATCCACAGGCTCGCCCTGCTCGACATCGGCAAGGACGAGATCCCCACGGACAAGGGGTTCGAGACCCAGCGCATGCTCTCGGACGCGGACCTGCCCGACGAGGTCCGCAACGACCCCGTCCTGCGGGAGTACACCGGCAAGTACAACTGCCTCAAGGACCTGCGCAAGAAGACCTATCCGCCCTTCGAACGCAACGTGCTGGCCGAGGCGGTCTAGGAGGAGCACCATGTCCGGATCGATGCAAGACAAGATCGCGCAGTTGGAAAACTACATCATGAAGAAGTGCCTGTGGCAGTTCCATTCCCGCACCTGGGACCGCAAGCGGCAGAACGAAAGGATTCTCGGCATGACCAGACAGCTCCTTTTGGGCGAGCCCGTGAGCACGGAGACTCCCGAGGAGCGCTGCTACTGGGTCGATGCCGTGACCATGGCCGAGGCCTTCAAGGTGCGCTGCCCCTGGCTCGCGGACATGTCCAGGGAGGAGATCGCCGGGCTCATGGACGGGCTGTACGAGCGGATCGACTTCCTGACCGTCACCGGTTCGCTGAACCAGGAACTCAACGACCAGCACTATTGACCAGCACTATTGAGAGGAAAGCATATGTCCTGCGAAGTTAAGGAAAAGGAACGCGTCGGCTGCATCAATCCGATCTTCACCTGCCAGCCGTGCGGCGCGCAGTTCGCGAGCATCGGCATCAAGGAGTGCATCGGCATCGTCCACGGCGGCCAGGGCTGCGTCATGTTCGTGCGCCTGCTCATCTCCCAGCACTTCAAGGAGAGCTTCGAGCTGGCCTCGTCCTCGGTGCACGAGGACGGCGCGGTCTTCGGCGCGTGCAGCCGCGTGGAGGAGGCCGTGGACGTCCTGCTGATGCGCTACCCCGACGTCAAGGTGGTGCCCATCATCTCCACCTGCTCCACCGAGGTCATCGGCGACGACATCGACGGCGTGGTGACCAAGCTCTACGCCGAGCTGCTGCCCACCAAGTACCCGGGCCGCGAGGTCCACCTCATCCCCATCCACACCCCGAGCTTCGTGGGCAGCATGATCACGGGCTACGACCTGGCGGTGAAGGAGTTCGTGGCCCACTTCGCCGAAAGGACGGAGCCCAGCGACAAGATCAACCTGATCACCGGCTGGGTCAATCCCGGCGACGTGACCCACCTCAAGCACCTGCTCGCAGAGATGGACGTGGACGCCACCGTGCTCTTCGAGATCGAGAGTTTCGATTCGCCGCTGATGCCCTCGGGCAACCACGTCTCCCACGGCGACACGACCATCGCCGACCTGCGCGGCACGGCCGACGCCAAGGGCACCATCGCCCTGAACCGCTACGAGGGCGGCAAGGCCGCGCGCTACCTGGAAAGCGAGTTCGGCGTTCCGGCCGTCGTCGGGCCCTCGCCCATCGGCATCCGCAACACCGACACCTTCCTGCACAACCTCAAGGTCATGACCGGCAAGCCCATTCCGGAATCCCTGGTGCGCGAGCGCGGCATCGCCATCGACGCCCTGACCGACCTGGTGCACATGTTCCTGGCCGACAAGCGCGTGGCCATCTACGGCGCGCCGGACCTGGTCATCGGCCTGGCCGAATACTGCCTCGACCTGGAGATGCGGCCCAAGCTCCTGCTCCTGGGCGACGACAACGTCAACTACGTCAACGACCCGCGCGTCCGGGCCCTGCAGGAAAACGTGGATTACGACATGGAGATCGTGACCAACGCCGACCTCTGGGAGCTGGGCGACCGCATCCAGAACCGGGGGTTGGAGCTGGACCTCATCCTGGGCCACTCCAAGGGCCGGTTCATCGCCATCGACAACAACATCCCCATGCTTCGGGTGGGCTTCCCGACCTACGACCGGGCGGGCCTCTACCGCCATCCGGTCATGGGCTACGCCGGGGCCATCTGGCTGGCCGAGCAGATGGCCAACACCCTGTTCGCGGACATGGAATACAAGCACAACAAGGAATGGGTCCTGAACGTGTGGTAGGCCCCGAGTCTTCTCCCTGGCGTTTCACCGGCAGCGGCGAAGGGCCGCCGGAAGCCGGCCGGCTACCCCGGCTTTCGGCGGCCCCGACCCGCAGGAGGACAAAGCGATGCGCGACGAAGCGATCCTGTTCGCCCCGGCCCCGGCCCGGCAGGGCGTACGGCCCCCCAAAAAGCCCAAAATCCGGTACTTCGCCTACGGGCCGAACATGCATCCGGACCAGATGCGGGAGCGCTGCCTGCACCCCGTGGTCCTGGGGATCGCTCGGCTGCCGGGGTACGCCCTGGCCTTCCACGGCCACACCTGGCTCTGGGACGGCGGCATGGAAACCGTGGTCCCGGCCCCGGGCCGCGACCTCTGGGGCGTGCTCTACGAACTGAGCCCCACGGACGCCGACAGCCTCGACGCCTGGCAGGACATCCGCCTCAACGGCACGGGCTCCTATTTCCACAGCCCGGTCGAGGTCTTCGCCCCGGACGGGACCCGCTCCGACGCCGTGCTCTACAGAAAGGACATCCTGGGGGAGCCGCTCCCGCCGAGCCGCGAGTTTCTCGAGCACATCCTGTGCGGCGCGCGCGCGCACGGGCTGCCCGAAGGCTACCTGCGGGAGCTGGCGGGCATCCCCTGCGTGCCCGCCAGGTATCCCGTGCCCCGCCGCCGCGACGAGAACCGGGAGGCCTTTTTGCGCACCACGTCCTGTCCGGACTGTTCGAGCCTGCTCGACGCAGGGGGGAAGCTGAAGGAAGGGGCGTTCGAGGCCCGCGAGGAATAGGGGGCACGGGCCGGTAGGCGGTAGACCCGGCGGTGCGGCGAATCAGGAGGCGCGGCCGTCCGCGTCCGCCCCCGGGCGCGCCTTGGCGGCCGCGGCCTGGCGGAACGACTTGTAGGTGAGGTTGAAGCGCTTCATGCGCAGCCCCATGGTGCGCCGGGTCAGGCCGAGGGCCGTGGCCGCCTCGGTCGTGTTGCCCCGGTGCTGGCGCAGGGCCTCGACGATCATCTCGTACTCGATGGACGCCAGCCTGGCCTCCAGGCCGTTGGGTGCGCCGTCGCCCAGGAGCAGGGGCGACTGCAGGGCCAGGGGCAGGTCGTGGCTGTGGATGGTCTCGTCCTCGGCCAGGATCACGGCCCGGTGGACGACGTTTTCCAGTTCGCGCACGTTGCCCGGCCAGTCGTGCCGGGTGAGCATGTTCAGGGCCGAGGTGGAGATGGAGGTGACCCGCTTTTCGGTTTCCCGGGCATAGTGGGCCACGAAGTGCTCGGCCAGGGTCACGATGTCGTTGCCCCGCTCGCGCAGGGGCGGGACCGTGATCGGAAAGACGTTGAGGCGGTAGTAGAGGTCCTGCCGGAAGCCGCCGTCCTCGACCATGTCCGCCAGGTTCCGGTTGGTGGCGGCGACGATGCGGATGGAGACCGTGATCGGGGCGTTGCCGCCCACGCGCTCGAAGCGGCGCTCCTGGAGCACGCGCAGCAGCTTGGCCTGCACGCCGGGGGAGAGTTCGCCGACCTCGTCCAGGAAGAGGGTTCCTCCGTCGGCCTCCTCGAACCGGCCCTTGCGGGTCTCGGTCGCGCCGGTGAACGCGCCCTTCTCGTGGCCGAAGAGTTCGCTTTCCACCAGGTTCTCCGGCAGCGCGGCGCAGTTGAACTTGACCAGCGGCCCTTCCGGGGCCGGGCCGCCGTAGTGCAGCGCGTCGGCGATCATCTCCTTGCCCACCCCGCTTTCGCCGAGCAGCAGCACCGTGGTGCGGGTTGCGGCGACCTTGCGGATCAGGGCATAGACCTCGCGCATGGGGGCCGAGGTGCCGATGATGTTCGGCGGCTTGAACTGTTCCTTGATCCGGCTGATGAGCTGGCGGGTGCGGTTCTCCCACTGCACCTTGTCCACGTTCTCGACCAGGTACAGCTCCAGGGCGTGGGCCAGGAGGTAGGCCATGACCACCAGCACGTCGAGGTGCTTTTCCAGGAACCACTTGTCCTCGTAGCGCCGCTCCGCGCTGATGGCCCCCAGGACCTTGCTGCCGCGCACGATGGGCACGCACATGAAGGAGCAGTCCAGGTCCCGCTTGCCGGACAGGGATTCGGTCCGGTTCAGGAAGGAGGGCTCGTCGCCGATCCGCGCGACGACGATGGGCCGGGCCGTCTCCACGACCCGCCCGGTGATGCCTTCACCCATGCGGTACACGCCCCGGTCCTCCTCGGCCGGAGTCAGGCCGATGCTGCGGTGCACGAAGATCCGGCCGCTCTCCCTGTCGTGCAGGCTGACCATGGCGCGCTCGATGCCCATCTCCCGGCGCAGGTAGCTCAGCAGGCAATCCAGGGCCCCGCTGAAATCGTCGCGCTCCGAAAGCAGCCTGCTCATCTGACACAGCAGCGGGACGATGCGCCCCCGGCAGGTCCCGGTCCCGCAGTCCCCCGCCGCGCCGCTGCGCTTCTGCGCGCAGGACATTCCCGTGCCGTCCTGGACGCCGGGAGCGGTCCCGGAGGCGACGAGGGTATCGCCCGGGAAGCCTTTGTCGTGCCCGTTCTTCGGGAGGCGCTGTTGCATGGCGAGAGTTCCGGTTGAGGGTTGGCCGCGGCAAGAATCTAGGGCCAAGGAGATGCGGCCCGGCGAATCCATGGCGACCGCGCGCTGCATTGCGCGGTCCGTTACGCCTTTTCCGTTTGCCGGCAGCAACGACCATGCCAACCCCGACGGGCCGAAACGGACGCGGGTCGCTGCAAAGCAACACGGCGAGTCGCTTGATGTTTTTTAGGAGCGCTCCTGCGGAGGTGGGAGGACGCCGGAGCCGGGGAACGTACGGAACGGTACGTTCCGGCGCGCCGCCTACAATCCGGGCTACGAAAGTGGCGGGAGCGGACGTGTCCACCGGCACTGCCGTCCGGGGCGGGGCGGAAGGCACCGGAGGGCCGCACGGCCACGCCCGGCTACCGGACGAACCTCACCGGAACAGGCTCGTCAGGGCGGCGCGGAACTCCTCCAGCACCGGCCGCTCCACCAGGCTGACGCGGATCCAGTTCGGGAAGCGGAAGCCCGTCATGGTCCGGACCAGAAAGCCCCGGCGCAGGAGCTTGCGCTGCAGCAGGGTGTCGGAGATCGGCGTCCGGATCATGGCGTAGTTGCCCTCGCCGATGATGTGCTCGAAGCCGAGCTCCGCGCAGGCCGCGCGGATCACCTCGCGCCCCTGGCGGACCATGGCCCGGGTCCGTTCGACGAACGGGGAGCGGTCCAGCAGCGCGGCCCGCGCGGCCAGCTGGGCCGGGGTGTTCACGGAATAGGCCACGTGCGCGCGGCCGATGACGTCGGTGACGTCCTCCCCGGCGCAGAGGTAGCCCACGCGCAGCGCGGCCAGGGCGTGCATCTTCGAGAACGTCCGGAAGACCACCAGATTGGGGTACTCGTCCAGCAGGCGGATGCAGTCCGGATAGTCGGGCCGCTCCACGTATTCGAAGTAGGCCTCGTCCGCCACCACGATGCAGCGCCCGTCCACCGCGTCCAGGAAGCGGCGCATGGTGGCCTCGTTCCAGTAGGCGCCGGTGGGGTTGTTGGGGTTGCAGACGAAGACGAGCTTGGTCCGGCCGTCCATGGCGGCCAGCATGGCGTCCGGGTCGAAGCCGTGGTCCCGGGTCAGCGGGACCAGGCGCGCCTCGATGCCGGAAAATCGCGCCACCCATTCGTAGACCGCGAACGTCTTGTCCGCGGTGACGATGTTGTCGCCCGGCTCGCAGAACGCCTTCACCACGCTCGAAATCAGCTCGCACGAGCCGTTGCCGACCAGAAACCGCGACCGGTCCGGGCCCAGGACTTCGGACAGGGCCTCCCGCAGGTTCTGGCTGTCGCCGTGGGGATAGACGGGCACGATGCCCGCCTCGATCCCGGCCAGCAGTTCGCGCACGGCGGGCGAAGGGCCGAGGGGGTTCTCGTTGTTGTTCAGCCGGTGCAGGCGGTCGAGGCCGTAGCGGCGCATCAGTTCCGCGTCCGGCGGGCTCGGCCGGTACGGATCGAAGAGCCGGATGTGCTCCGGGACGAGTTGGTCAAGCTGCAGGGACATGGCGGAAGACCAGGGTGTCGGACTGCCCGCCGAGGGGCAGCAGGAGTGCGGGCCGGAACCCGCACCGGAGCAGGTGTTCGCCCAGGGCGGCGTGCCATCCCTTGGCCAGGTCGATCTCGAAAAGGATGTTCCGGTAGCCCGCGGCCGCGAGGGCGGCGACGTGCCGGGCGAGATTGTCGCCCATGTCCGCACCGTTGAGCTCGGGGTGGAGCAGGGCCTCGCCCAGGCCCGGGGTCAGGCGCGCGCCGATCACCGACCCCGCCTGGGCCGCCTCGCCGAGTTCGCGCACCGGGCGCAGGTCGCGCACCAGATCCAGGGCGTCGTAGCGGCCGCGCAGGAAGTCCGCGAACCCCGGGTGCGTCCAGGCCGTCGCGCCGAAATCCTCCTGGAGCATCCTGCCCCAGACGGCATGCGTCACCGGAGTCGGCGAATCCCCGAGCAGGTACGGCAGTTCGGCCAGCAACTCGAATCCATGGTCGGCCAGCGGCCGCGTGGCCAGGCCGCTGAACACGTTCTTGGCCCCGGTCCGTCCCA
Source organism: Desulfovibrionaceae bacterium (assembly GCA_015709205.1). GTDB lineage: Bacteria > Desulfobacterota > Desulfovibrionia > Desulfovibrionales > Desulfovibrionaceae > JACCQO01. The sequence continues at coordinate 38,170 of JACCQO010000008.1, read as the reverse complement.
CGGCCTGCAGCAGGGCGTTGACCAGATCTCCGGCCACGGAGCCGTCCACGGAAAAGTCGTAGGGCCCGAAAAAGGCGACGCTCCGCTCGGAGCGCATTTCCCAGAAAACGACCCCGCACAGGCGACCGGCCGCGTCGCGGGCCTCCAGGGCGAAGAGTTCCCCGGCCCGGACCATGTCCGCCGCCCGGCCCGGACTGGCGCACCACGCCGGCGCCACGTGCGCCGGGTAGAGCCCGGCGATGGCGCTGCAGGCCTCGAACAGCGCGTCCGCGTCTCCGGCCGCGGAAAGGGTCGGCCGCCCCTGCGCCCGGACGCGCTCCGCCGGGAGCGGCTCGGGCTCGGGGTAGGCCTTGTCCACCCGCAGGGCGATTTCCATGCGTCGGCCCTCCAGCCCCACCCGGAACCCGTCGGACATCCGCGAGGCCAGCAGCAGGGGCAGGGAGGACCGGTCCCCGCCCGGCCCGTCCGTCTTGTCCGCAGAAGGGGCGGAGACCAGGTTCATGGCCGAGAGATCCACGTCGGCCGAAGCGAAGGAGAACCCGATCTCCACGCCGGTGGACAGGGGCCGGAGGGTCGTTTCGATGTCGCCCGCCTCGGCCGAGGCGAGAAACAGCAGCAGCTCCTCGGCGCAGTGGACCAGGCGCAGGGCCTTGTCGCGGTCCAGTCCGAAGACGGCGCCCGCCTGCTCGGCCGCGGCCTGGACAAGCCCGACCCAGGCGGCATCGGCGGGAAGCAGGAGACGGATGCATGATGCGGAGGTGTTCACGGAAATCCTCGCTGGCGAAATTGACGAAAACGCGGCGCCTTGGCCGGACGCCTTTACAAAGGGTCCACCGAAGCGGTACTCGCAAGCAGGGCCGTGCGACCGAACGCCGCGAACCGGGGCAGCCCTTGCCGAGCCACGTAACCATGCTTCTTTTCGCCAGAAATGACAAATCGTTGTTCACCCCGGAGTTCTGCCTCCTCATGGGGGTCGCCTTTCTGGCCTTCTGCAACATCTCCCTGTTCTACGGGCTGAACGACTATCTGAAGGCGCGCGGCATCCCCTCGCTGTGGCGCGGGGTGCTCCTCGGGCTCGAGCCCTGCACGGCCCTGGTGCTCAGGCCGCTGATCAGCCCCTTTCTCACCGTGCGCAACGGCGTGGCCGGGGTCGCGGTCGCCCTGCTGCTGCTCATGGTCGCCCTGTGCTCCTATGCGGCGGCCGACTCCATCCGGGCCCTGGCCCTGGTGCGGATCGCCCACGGGCTGGGCTTCGTCCTGCTCGTCTCCTCCGTGACCACGCTGCTGGTGGCCTACCTGCCCCCGGGCCGGACCGGCCAGGGATTCGGCATCTTCGCCATAGCGGGGCTGCTGCCCTATGCCGTCCTGCCCCCGGTGGTGGAGCGGTTGCTGCCCCTGGCGGGCAGCGAGCCGCGCGTCTACGCCCTGTTCGCCCCGGCGCTGCTCCTCGGCCTGCCCGTGCTGCCGTACCTGCGCCGTCGGGTCCGCCTGCTGGACCGCGACGGCCTCGCACCGTGCCGCCGTCCCACCCTCGCCGACATCCGGGCCGACCTGCGTTCGCCGGGCGTCGCGCGGCTGCTGGTCGCCAACGGGCTGGTCTTCACCGCCACCACGGTGGTCTTCTTTTTCATGAAGGACCGGCTGACGGTCTTGGACATGCGCAACGAGGGGCTGTTCTTCAGCGTCTCCACGGCGGCCACCGTCGGCGTGCGCGTGTTCTGCGGCAGGCTCCTGGACCGGATCGACCGGTTCGTCATGCTGCTGGCGATGCTGCTTGCCCTGGCGGCGGTCTTTGTCCTCTTCAGCCTCGCCGGGAGCGGCGTCGCGCTCCTCGTCCTGGCCGGGGCCTACGGGATATGCCTGGGCTTCGCCGTACCGCAGCTCAACGCGGCCATGTTCGAGATATCCCCGCCGCCCCTGCGGGGGTTCAATACCAACCTGATGCTCTTCACCATGGATGCGGGCTACGTCTTCGGGCCGGTGCTGGCCGGGGGACTGTTGGCCGCCGGTACGTCCACGGCGCACCTGTTCGCCTGGTTCGCGCCGTGCCTGCTGCTGGCGGGCTTCCTGGCCGGAGGGTTGCGCCGCCGGTAACCGGCCCCGTTCCTGGCCCCTTCCCGCAGGATGGTGCGTATCGGCTGGCGAATCGGCAATCTTATGAATGACCTCCAGCGGATTTGGGGATACTGCTGGAAATACTTCCACCACAGCATCAGGAGGAACAATGACGCTTCCCGCCCGCCCCGCCCTGCAGTACCGCTGGCAACTGCGCGAAGACAACGGCAAGCCCGTCCTGGTCTATTACGGGCTCCGCAATCCCCCCCGGCACACCCGGTCCGTTCTGGAGGTCGCGCCGGAACTGGCGGAGGAGATCGCCGCGCTGGACGGAGGCCGAGCCCTTTCCGCGTTGCCGGAATCCTTGACCGGGCATCCCGGGTTCGCGAGCCTGGTCGAAGAGGGCGTCATCGTCGACGCGGCGAGCGTCCGGCAACCCGCGACCCCGGAACGCAGGCAACAGTGCGTCCGGTGCATCAACGACGACCATCTCATCCCGGGCCTCGAATTCGACGCAAACGGCCTGTGCGCGTTCTGCCAATGTTACGAACAGGCGGAAAGGGCGGGGGGCTCGGCCGGTCCGCAAAACTTCATCACCGAAGAGGAACTGCTCGCTGCGGCGCGCACCAACACCCGCTCCCGCTTCGACGTCATGGTGCTCTGCACGGGGGGGAAGGATTCCACCTATCTGTTGTGGTTCCTGGCGAAGAAGCTCGGCTTGCGGGTCCTGGCCGCGGCCTGGAACATGCCCTACACCAACGACGCCTGCCGCGAAAATCTCCGCCGGGCAGTCGGGCTGCTGCCCTCCGTGGAGCTGATCGAGCGGACCCTGCCCTGGGACATGATCCGCCAGGCCATGCGGGAGCAGTTCGCCGCCGTGGGGGTGCCGTGCCTTTGCCCCACCGTGGCGCACGTCCTTTTCTTCCCCGTGGCCGTGGAGGAGCGGATACCCTTCATCATGCAGGGCGTCGAAGAGGTCCAGCTCGCCGTGTTCAGCTACGTCATGAGCGAGTTGAAGGCCCCGGGGCAGGCCGCGGGGAAGGCCGTCAAGGTCCCGGCCCGTTCCCAACGGGAAATGACCCTCGACTTCTTCGGCATGGTCGCGGACGCCCCGGAGCCTCGTTCGCCCTACGCCATGACCGCTGAATTCCTCCAGTACCAGCGCTCCGTGCGGCGGTGCCTCGCCCCGCTGTACCACCGGCTCGACCGGATCCTGGAGGCCGCCCGCAGGGATCCGGACCTGATCGTGCCCGAACTGCGCAGGCTGAAGACCAACGAGGCCTACAGCACCTGGCGGGAGGTCGGCGAGCTGATCAGGAAGGAGATGGCGTGGGAAATGCCCCCCGAACACAAGGGGATGCTCCACACCAGTTGTCGCCTGGAACCGGTCAAGGACCACTGCCAGTTCATGCGGTTCGGGAACATGCGCAGCACGTTTTTCCCCCAGTCCATCGTCGAGGTCAGCGCGGGCATCTATTTCGGCCTGATTTCCCGCGAGGAGGGGCTGGCCGAGCTGGAGCACCTCGGGTATCATGGGGAACCCGCCCCGCTCGCCCCGCTGCTCGACGACCTCGGCCTGCAGGAACGGAGCCTGGAGGAGCACGGGGAAATGCGCTTTTCGCTCTGTAACGGCAAGGGACGCGCCAGGTAATGGCGATCTCTCCTACAAGGACGCAACCGGTGGACGTGAAGCGCAAGCCGCGCCGCGGCTTCATTGCGGCGCGCTCCGCGTATCCCGCCTTTGCCCGTCCATGCCCACACGGCAAGCGTCGGTTCGCGCAACACGTCAACGGCTGCGGCCCGGAGGCGGCGACATGGATTTTCTGAGCAGAACCCGTCCCATCGTGGGCGAACGCGGTTTCGCCATTCTCAGGGAGAGGGAGATCGCCTTTGCCGGGCTGGGCGGCGTGGGCGGCGGGGCGTTTCTCGCCCTGGTCCGCTGCGGCGCGAGCCGGTTCCGGCTGGCGGAGAACGGCGTTTTCGATCCGCCGGACATGAACCGCCAGGCCGCGGCCTTCGGCGCCACCATGGATCGGCCGAAGCTGGACGTGTACGTCGAGCTCGCCCGCTCCATCAATCCCGGCCTGGAGGTGGCGGCGTATCCCGAGGGCGTCGATGCCGGGAACCTCGACGACTTCCTTGCCGGAGCGGACGCCTACGTCGCGGTCATCGACGCGGAAAAGGGGGAGGACGTGAAGCGCATGACCCCGGCCCTGCAGGAACGGCACGGCATTCCGGTCTTCACCTGCGGGGCCGTCGGCTTCGGGGCGATCATGGTCAACTTCGCGCCCGGCGGGATGAAGGCGGACGAATTCTGGGGCATGGCCATGCAGGGCGACACCGGGGGAGGGCTGTTGCCTTCGGCCATGCAACGCCATTTCAGCGCTCCGGCCCTGGAACGGATCCGGCAGGGCCTGTCGTCCGGCACGGTGGCGACCACGGCCATCGGCGGGCTGGCCGCCAACGCCCTGCTGGCCAACGAGGTGCTTGCCCATTTTCTGGCCGACACGGGCCTGGTGGAGCGGCCCCCCGTGTTCGCGCCGGAATACGTGGTCCTCGACTTCATGACCCTGCGGTTGCGGGTGGTCGACGTTACCCGGCCGGAAACGTCCTGACCGGTGTGGGCCGTTCGACGGCCCTCACGTTTCCTCTCCGCACCGGAGAACGGGAACGCGGGCGGCCGATCGTCCCGTGGTTCCGGAAACCTTCAACCCGAAACGCCATGAACGACGAATTTCGCATCACCCTGTTCACCCCCGAGGACGCCCCGGATGTCTCCCGGTTCTATAGGGAGACATATGGTGACGATTTCCCGATCAAATACGTGTACGACCCGGCGGAGATCGCCCGGCGCTACGACGGCGTGCACCACCGGACCGCAATCGTGCGCGACGGCGGAAACGGCATCGCGGGCATGGGCAGCCTCTTTCGCTGCGCGCCCAACCCCCGGCTCTATGAGGCCGGCCAGTTGATGGTCGCCAGGCGGCATCGGGGCAAAGGGTTGTCCAACCGCATCGGGCATACGGTCCTCGAAGAATATCCGACCCGGATTCCCGTCGATGCCGTGTTCATCGAAGCCCTGTGCAGCCATACCCGCTCGCAGCCTTCCGCAACGAACCATGGGCTGCTGCCCACAGGCGTGGAGCTGGAGAGGATGCCGGCCATGGGGGCGGAAAAAGGCGGCGGGGCGGCCGCCAACGGCGCCCTGCTCATGCTCTTCCGGGTCTATCGGGATGTCCCTCATGCCATTCACCTTCATCCCGCCTATACCGATTTTGTCGGACGGCGCGTTCGCGAGCTCGGGATCGAACGAACCGTGGAGCCCGGAGATTCGTCGGCGGCCGACTCGACGGACGCGCAGGCGGATATCCTGCGGGAAGCCTCAATTGCCACGTTTTCGGTCTTCCGGCCGGGAAGGGACTGGCCCGACGTGCTGGCCCGGTTCGAGGCCGAGGCCGCGGGATGCGCCCTGCAGGTCCGGCTGAATCTCGGCGATCCGGCAGCGCCCTGGGCCATCGACATCCTGCGCGGCAGGCGGTTCTTCCTGAGCGCCTATCTTCCCCTATGGTTCGAAACGGACGGCATTCTCCTGCAAAAACTGCCCGCCGCCCCTGATTTCTCTGCTCCGCGGTACGGTTCGGAAGGGGCGAAGGCCCTGGGCGATGCCGTCCGCATCGATTGGGAGGCGGTGACGGGCGGGAACTGATGCGGCGCGGCGTGCGGCTTCCGCTGCTGATGGGGGCTGCCGCTCGTGGATTACGAGCGGGGAGCGGGATAGACTCCGTGCGCTGCCCGGCTCAATGGCCTATTTCGGCCCAAGTCTTCCCCACGTCTGCGTGGCCCTCTACGCTCTGCCTCGTCCCGCCCATCGGCCTGGACGAACTGCCCTTCCTGGTCCGGCTCGGCCGGAGAATGTCGCGGATCATCAAGATCAACATCCTGCTCGGCTTCGCGATCAACCTGCTTGGCCATCGTCGCCGGTTCCATGGGGCTGCTCACGCCCGTGTTCGGCGCGGTGACGCACAACGTCGGAGCGATTCTCGTCGTCTCCCTGGGCGCATCCGTGCGGTTCGCCCGGAACAGGTAAGGCGGGCCGTACGGAAAAGCGGGCCACGGGGCGGTTCGCGGCCTTCCCGGGTGCGAGGTCGGTGCCGATGCGCGCATCGCGACCGGCTTTCCCGCTCGCCCGCCCGAGCCGCGTGCGTGGTCGCCTCGGCGTCACGGCCCTTGTGGATCGCCCGGCAAGCCGTGCCGTTCCGTCGCGGCCGTCGCCGGGATCGCCCACCCCGCGCGTACGCGGCGGCCCGCGTCCGGGAGCGGCCAGTTCTGGCCGCGCGATCCGCGCCAGCGGCCCGCGAAGCTCCCTTGGTGCCCGCTGGAAGGGGGGCGCACGGGGGGATCCTTCGCACGGCGGGACGCTCCGGATGAGGGACGTTCCCTCCGGGCGCAATGCTTTTAGGGCTTTTTTGGCCATTGACGTCGATTTTGATTTTCATTATCAAACAATCCAGCCGACGAACGACTTTGACAACGACAGGAGAACGATCATGAAACCGTCGCAGATCGCCGCCGCTCTGGAGGCGCTTGTCCGGGTGCGCCAGCCCGTGTTTCTGTGGGGGGCGCCCGGCGTGGGCAAGAGCCAGGTGGTGGCCCAGGTCGCCCGCCGGCGCGGCCTGGAACTGCGCGACGTGCGCGCGGTGCTGCTCGACCCCGTGGACCTGCGCGGCGTGCCGCGCATCGGCGAGGACGGCTCCACCGTCTGGTGCCCGCCGTCGTTTTTGCCGCGCCGGGGCGCGGGCATCCTCTTTCTCGACGAGCTCAACGCCGCGCCGCCCCTGGTGCAGGCCGCCTGCTACCAGCTCCTGCTCGACCGCCGCATCGGCGAATACGAGCTGCCCGGGGCCTGGACCGTGGTGGCCGCGGGCAACCGCGAGTCCGACCGGGCCGTGACCCACCGCATGCCCTCGGCCCTGGCCAACCGCATGGTGCACCTGGACTTCGAGGCCGACATCGCGGACTGGCTCGCCTGGGCCCAGGCAACGGGCGTGGCCCCGGAGGTCGTCGCCTTCCTGCGCTTTCGGCCCGCGCTGCTGCACGTCTTCGACCCCGCGCGCAACGACAAGGCCTTTCCCTCGCCCCGGTCCTGGGAGTTCGTTTCGCGCGTGCTCGCGGCCGGGCCCGGGGCTATCGGCGGGGATGGTGCGCACGGCGCGGCCGTTTCGTCCGCGCTCGACGCCGACGTGCTGCGCGGCGTGGTGCGAGGGGCCGTGGGCGAGGGCGCGGCTGCGGAATTCCTCGGCTTCCTGGACATGTGCGCCGCGCTGCCCGACGTGGACGAGGTCCTCGCGGACCCGGCCGGGGTGGCCCTGCCCGACGAACCGGCCGTGATCTGCGCCCTGTGCGAGGCGGTGGCCCGCCGCGCCGACGGCGCGGCCATGCCCGGCCTGGCCGCGTTGGCCGCGCGCCTGCCCGTGGAATTCGGCGTGCTGCTCATGCGCGGCGCGGTCGCGGCGGACCCGAGCGTGGTCGAGACCGAGGCCTTCGACGGCTGGGCCTGCGCCAACAGCGACGTGCTGATGTGATGCGCTCCGCCGCCCACGCCAAGATGGTCAAGGCCAGGAGCGCCCTGGTCCTGGACCATCCCTTTTTCGCCAGTCTGGCCCTGCGGTTGGAGCTGCGCGAGGATTCGTCCTGCGCCACGGCCTGGTGCGACGGCCGCGTGCTGGGCTTCAACCCGGCCTACGTCGAAGCCCTGCCCCTGGAGGCGGTCATGGGCGTGCAGTGCCACGAGGTGCTGCACATGGCCTGCCACCACCATACCCGCCGCCGGGGCCGCGACCCGCGCCTGTGGAACCGCGCCTGCGACTACGCCGTCAACCACATCCTCCTGGACGCCGGGATCCGTCTGCCGAACGGCTACCTGGACGATCCGGATCTGCGCCACAGGTCCGTGGACGCCATCTACCGCGTGCTCGCGGACATCGAGCGCGAGCGCAAGGGCGGCTACGAGGGCGACGACCTGCGCGACGGCGCGGGCGGCGAGGACGTGGAGGGCGGGGGCGGCGCGGGCCTGGGCGGCCCGGGCGAGAAGGGCGCGTCCCCGGGCGGGCCCGACGAGGACGCCGTCCCCCCCGATACCCTGAAGGCCGGAGACGCGGCGGGCGCGGCGGTCGAACCCGATCCGGACGCCGACCCGGACGCCGACGCCGACCCGGGCGGCTGCGGCGAGGTGCGCGACGCCGCGCCCGGCGCGGCCGACGGCGGCGAGGGCGCGTCCGACCCGGCCCTGGCCCGGGAGGAGGAGGCCTGGAGCGCGGCCCTGGCCCGCGCGGCCAACATGGCCCGCGAATGCGGCCGGTTGCCCGGGGCCGTGGGACGGCTCGTGGGCGACGCCCTGAGCCCGCCCCTGCCGTGGGATGCGCTCCTGCGCCGCTTTCTGGCCGACGCGGCGCGCAACGACTTTTCCTGGGTGCGGCCCAACGTCCGCCACCTGCACGCCGGGCTGCACCTGCCCGGCCTGCACAGCCGGGAGCTGGCCGAGGTGGCCGTGGCCGTGGACACCTCCGGCAGCATCACCCCGGCCCAGATGGACCGCTTCGCCGCCGAGCTTTCGGCCGTGCTCGAGGAATACGAGGCCGCCATCACGGTGCTGACCTGCGACGCCGCGCTCACGGGCTGCGAGCGCATGTCCCGCGCGGATCTGCCCCTGAGCCTGGCCGTGCGCGGCGGCGGGGGCACGGATTTCCGGCCGCCCTTCGAGCGGCTGGAGCGGGAGGGGATCGAACCCGCCTGCCTGATCTATTTCACGGACCTGGAAAGCGACCGGTTCCCCGAGGAGCCCGGCTACCCCGTGCTGTGGGTCTGCCCGGACGCCGCCTGCGGCCATCCGCCCTTCGGCGAACGCCTGGTCATGGAGTGAGCCATGCGCATCACCTGGAACATCACCAAGCCGCGCGGCAACCACCGCCCCGTGCTGCGCTACGAGGTCGTGCTGGAAGACTACGAGAAGGCCCTGGCCGTGCCCGCCGTGCGCGTGGACACGGCCATCCCCAAGCCGCCGGACCCGGGCTGGACCCACTGCTGGCCCGGCCGGAACGAGCGCGGCGACTGGACGGCCACGGAATTCCATCAGCTCATGACGCCCTCGCACAAGACCGGCGAGCACGCCGAAACCCTCAAGCTCCCCTGGCGCGCGGACAACGCCTACCCCGAGGTGGAGCGGGCCTTCGTGGACCTGCGCGCGGCCTTCGAGGACGTGCTCGCGACCTCCTGCGCCAGCGGGCCCATGGACGAGCGCGGCGAGTTGGAGAGCACGACCCGCGCACGGCGGCACCTGGCCCCGGCCGTGCTGGCCGGGCGCTTCCTGCAGGCCGTCAAGTAGGCCGCCCCCCAGGGCGCGTCCATCGTATAGGCCGCCCCCGGGGCGTGCCCATCGTAAAGGAGAAATTCATGGCCGCAGTCGCTGTTCATTCCCGTTGCGGGCGGGATATGGTCCCGGCTCCGCTCAGCACCGAGGACGTCATGCGGGTGACCGGCGGTTCGCGCCACGCCGTGGCGCCCGGGTGCTGGCTGAACATCCTGGCCTTTCGCCCCAGCGAGCGCATGGTGCTGCCGTTCTTCCGCGCCGACACTCTGATGGAGTTCGGTTTCGCCCTGTCGGGCAAGGCCCGCGTGGTCGTGGACGCCAGGGAACCCGGAACTCCCGGGACCTTCATGAGCGCCGGACGATCCGGCGACGGCTGCCTGGAGGTCGGCTCGGGCACGATCGTGGCCCATTACGCCCCCAACGTGTACGGCCGGTTCGAGGTCGACCCGGCCGCGCCCGTGACCATGGTCGGCGTGGAGGTCGAAATCGAACGGCTGCTGGCCCTGCTGGAGGAGGGCGGCCAGAGCTGGCCCGATCTGGAGGCGCTGGCCGCGCGGCCGCCGCGAGCGCCCTTCGTGCGCCCGGCGGCCATGAGCGCCCTGGAGCGCAGCGTGGTCCACCAGATCGTGGCCTGCCCCTTCCGGGGCACCTCGCGCAAGCTCTTCCTGCAGTCCAAGGCCTTGGAACTGCTGGCCTACCGCCTGGAACGGATGACCGACGGCCCGGCCCCGTCCGGTCCCGCGCCCGTGGGGCCGGACGTGGTCGAGCGCGTGCGCCGGGCGCGCGAGCTGCTGCGCCAGGGCATGGACGAACCGCCCGGGCTCGGGGAGCTGGCCGCGGCCGTGGGCGTGAACACCACCACGCTCAAGCGCGGCTTCCGGGCCGTGTTCGACAAGACGGCCTTCGGCTGCCTGCACGAGGACCGCATGGCCCGGGCCGGCGAACTCCTGCAGCAGGGGCGCATGAACGTCAGCGAGGTGGCCTGGGAGATCGGCTACACCAACGTGGGCCATTTCAGCGTGGCCTTTCGCAAGCATTTCGGCGTGCGGCCCCGGGAATACCGCAGCGAGGCCGTGCGCCGCTTTCAGGCCGTCCGCTGAGCCCGGCTTCCCGAAATGGAGCAGAAACGCTTCCTCCCGGGGCAGATTCGCGCGGGCGCGGGGCGTTAGGCTCCAAAGCGGAGGTGCATCATGGCGAATCAGATTGCCGTCCCCCTGCGGGACGCCGTGGCCGAGACCCTGTTCATTCCCCTGTACATGCGCAGCCTGGAGACCGAGCGGTCGGGCGGGCTGCTTCAGGACCCCCTGGCCTGCGACATGGTCCGGCGCATCGATCACGACTTCGGCCGCTATTCCGGCGGCGCGGCGAGCATGGTGGGCACGGCCATCCGCGTGCGCCACTTCGACGACCAGGTCCGCCGCTTCGTGCGCGAGCACGAGGACCCCGTGGTCGTGAACGTGGGCGCGGGCCTGGACACCCGTTTCCACCGCGTGGACCAGGGCAGGGGGATTTTCTACGAACTGGACCTGCCCGAGGTCATCGCCTTTCGCGAGCGGCTCCTGCCGCCCGGGGAGCGGGACCGCTTCCTGGCCACGTCCATGTTCGAGACGGCCTGGATCGACGAGTTGGTGGCGCGCCACCCGGGCGCGAGCTTCGCCCTGGTGGCCGAAGGGGTCTTCATGTACTTCGAGGAATCCCTGGTCCGGCCGCTGTTCGAGGCCCTGGCCGCCCGCCTGCCCGCGGCGGAACTGCATTTCGACGTCAGCTCCTCCTGGGCCACGCGCAACACCTCGCGCCACGACACGGTCCGCTTCACCCGGGCCACATTCAAGTGGGGACTGGACGACGATCTGGCCCTGCAGTCCTGGTCCCCGCGTCTGGCGCATCACGGCACCTGGGGCTACCTGGACCGCGAAAAGCGGCGCTGGGGCTGGCGCGGATTTGTCTGGCGCAGGCTGCCGTTCCTGAAGAACGCCTTCCGCATGCTGCGCTACGACGTCACTCCCGTCGACCCGGGCGGCCCGGATGCGCCGAGCGGTCCGAAATCCTAGAATGATCCGGCCGGGGCCGAGCCCCTCCCGGCTTCCCCTTGGAGCGGGGCCTGCGGCGACGCGGGCCCCGCGCTTTTTCCCCGTCTTCTTCTCCCCTGGCCTTTCCCTTCCGCGTCCGCTTTTGAGCAGTCTTTGTTCCCTGGCGAGCAACCTTGCGCCGCGCCGCGCTGTAGCATGCCTCCTCGAAATCCGCAGCAACCTGCAAAGGGAGGAGATTCGACCATGACGGGAATTCGATTTCGGTGGGCGCTGTTGGGGGCCGCCGCCGCCATGCTGTTGTGCTCCGCGCCGTGCGGCGCGGCGCAGGCCTACGGGGCGAACGGGAACGCCACGGCCTATTCCATGGAACGCATCAAGGTCACGGCCCGCAAGGTCGAGGAAGACCTGCAGGACGTCTCGGCCAGCGTCTCGGCCTTTTCCGGCGCCGAACTTGAGGACCTGGGCGTGAACGGGCTGGCGGACCTGCCCCTGCTCGTGCCCGGGCTGGGCGTGCAGCGCTTCGGCGCGCACAACATGGAGTTCAACTACCGGGGCATCGGCGGCGTCACGACCATGTCCAAGACCTGGAACATCAACGTGGACGGCGTGACCGTGCCCTACGTGGGGCTGGACACCTTCTTCGACGTGGAGCGCATCGAGGTGCTGCGCGGCGGCCAGGGGGCCCTCTACGGCCGCAACACCCACGGCGGCGTCATCAACATCGTCACCCGTCAGCCCGGGGACGTGAAGGAGGGCGAGGTCTCGGCGTCCTACTCCTCCTTCAACACGCGCCGGATCTCCGGGGCTCTGGGCGGCCCGGCCGGGCAGACCACGAGCTATCGCCTGGCCGTGCAGCACCGCGCCAGCGACGGCTACATGGAGAACAGCCTGACCGGCGACGACGGCACGGACTGGAGCGACCAGCTCTCGTTGCGCGGCACGGTGCGCTATGCGCCCGACGACGTCACCAGCCTGACCTGCGCCCTGACGGCCGACACCTACAGCAGCGCCAACGACGGCTGGGCCAACGTGCTGGGCGGGCCGAGCCTGACCTCCACCAGCGGCAACCGGGGCACGGACAACGGCGGCCTGGTCTCGGGCCGCGCCACCCTGACCCACGATCTCGGCGACATGGAGCTGACCTCCATCGCGGCCTTTTCCAACTCCCGCTACAAGCTCGACCTGGACTACGACCTGAGCGCCGCTTCCATGCTCGACCTGCGCTACCGGGAGAACTTCCAGACCTTCACGGAGGAGCTGCGCCTGGCCTCCACCGACGCCGACGCGCGGCTGCGCTGGCTCACGGGCGTGTTCTTCCTGGCCGAACGCACCAACTACCACACGGGCTTCAACACCATGGGCGTGTGGAGCTATTCCGACGCCGTGGTGGACAGCCTGGGCGGCGCGTGGTTCGGCCAGGCGTCCTACGACATCCTGCCGTCCCTGGAACTTTCCGTGGGGTTGCGCCTGGATGCGGAGCGGCGCACCTTCGATTGGCAGGCCGTGGGCGGGGCGGCAACCGTGGACGACGGCGAGACGTGGTTCGCGCCCCTGCCCAGCGCCACGCTCACCTACGAGCTCGCGCCCGGGCACAAGGTCTACGGCTCGGTCTCCCGGGGCTACCGCGTGGGCGACTTCACCGCCAACGAGGTTGGCGCGGCGACCATCGGCAAGGGCTACACCGTGGACCCGGAATTCACCCTGACCAGCGAGCTGGGCTACAAGGGCGAGGCCGCCGGAGGGCGGCTGCGCTTCAGCACCGCCGTCTACCACATCGACTGGGACGACATGCAGGTGAACGCGGTGGTCGGCGGGCAGCAGCTGCGCCAGAACGCGGGCAAGGCCCACAGCGACGGCGTGGAGGGCGAGGTCGCCTGGGCGGCCGCGCCGGGGCTGGACCTCTTCGCCACGGCCTCCTGGATGCGGGCCGTGTTCGACGAATACGAAAACCACCCCACCGGCGATCCCACGGGCAAGCGGATCCCCAACACCAACGAATGCACGGTCGGCGCGGGCGGGACGTACCACCACGCCAGTGGGTTCTTCGTGGCCGCCGACGCCACGTGGTTCGGCGAAAAGTACCTGGACGAACTCAACAACATCAAGCAGGACCCCTACCTGCTCGGCAACGCGCGCGTCGGCTACAAGGCCGACGGCTGGAGCGTGGCCGTGTTCGGCCGCAACCTCGGGGACGTGCGCTACCTGGTGCGCGCCTACGAGATCATGGCCGGGGTGAACGCCGGAGTCGTGGGCGAGCCCATGAGCTTCGGCGTGGAGGGGCTGTACACCTTTTGACGCGCTTGCGGCGGCGCGCCCGGCGCGCCGCCGCAAGCGGCAAGGAAGTGACGCGATGGCGACGTTGATCGAGATGCGGCCCGGCGAGCGGGCCAAGGTGGGGGAGGTGCGCTGCGCGGTGCGCGATGCCGCGCGGCTGGCCTCCATGGGCATGGTCGCGGGCGCGCGGCTGGAGATGATCCGCAACGGCCGCTCCGGCGCTGTGCTTGTGGAGGTGCGGCGCACCTTCCTGGCCCTGGGCCGTCAGGTGGCGCGCGAGGTGCGCGTGGAGGCGCGCGTCGACGGCGGCGCGGGGGAGGGCGGGCATGGCCGCAACTGAGCGCGCGCAACCGACCATCGCCCTGGCCGGGCAGCCCAATACCGGCAAGTCCACGGTCTTCAACGCCCTGACCGGCCTGCGCCAGGCCGTGGGCAACTGGTCCGGCAAGACCGTGGAGAAGAAGAGCGGCACCCTGCACGCTCCGTCCGGCCCGCGCCTGGTCGTGGACCTGCCCGGCACCTACAGCCTCACGGCCGCCTCGGCCGAGGAGCGCATCGCCCGGGACTTCGTCATGGACGAGGGGCCGGACCTGGTGGTCGTGGTGGTCAACGCGGCCTGCCTGGAGCGCACCCTGTACTACGTGTCCGAACTGGCGGTCCTGGGCGCGCCCTTCGTGGTCGCGCTGAACATGATGGACGTGGCCCGGGAGGAGGGCGCGCGCGTGGACCCGGTGCGGCTGGCCGAACGGCTCGGCGTGCCGGTGGTGCCCATGGTGGCCTCGCGCGGCCGGGGCGTGGACGACCTGCGCCGCGTGATCGAGGCGCGCCTGGCGGAGTTGCGGGACGGACGGGAGCCGGGCGGGCCGGATGGGCCGGATGGGCCGGATGGGACGGACAGGACGGACGGCGCACGCGCTCCCGGGGATGCCGACGCGTCCGGGCGCGGGGTGGTCTGGCTGGCGGACGACCTGCGCGCCACGCACCGGGACCTGGCGCGGCTTCTGGGCAACGGCGACGGGGCCACGCGGCGCGCGGGCTGGGAGGCGCTCAAGCTCATGGAGGGCGACCCCGAGGTCGTGGCGCGGGTGGCCGCGCGCGGCCCGGCCACGCAGGAGCGGGTCCGCGCGCGCCTGGACGGGGCCGACGGCCTGTTCGCCCGCCTGGCCGACGCGCGCTACGCCTGGATCCGGTCCCTGACCGGCGACGCGGGAGGGGCCCCGGGCGAGACCGGGGCCGTCCACGGCGCGGAGCAGTCGCGCACGCGGCGCTGGGACCGCTGGGCCACGCACGCCTTCTGGGGGCCGCTGATCATGGCCGGGGTTCTTCTCGTGGCCCTGGCGGTCGGCGGACTGCTCGGCTTTCCGCTGGTCATCCTGATGGTCAAGGGCATGTTCGCCGTGGAGCAAGTGGTTTTCGGGCTGGGCAACGAAATCCTGCCCTGGCTCGGCGGCCTGCTCCAGGGACTGGTGCGCGGCGTGGGCTCGGTGCTGGCCATCCTGCCGTTCCTCATGGCCTTCTACGCCGTGTTCGGCGTTCTGGAGGACGTGGGCTACATGGCCCGGGTGGCCTTTCTCATGGACCGCTTCATGTCGCGCATTGGCCTGAGCGGCAAGTCGTTCATTCCGCTGCTCTTCTCCCTGCCGTGCAACATCACCGGGGTCATGGCCGCGCGCATCGCGGAATCCGAGCGCCAGCGCACCCTGACCACGCTGCTCATTCCCCTGGTGCCGTGCAGCGCCAAGATCGCGGTTTCCGCGGCCATCGCCTCCTGGCTCTTTCCCCCGGCCGTGGCCGTGGGGGCGGTGCTGGGGCTGCTGGCCCTCAACTTCCTGCTCCTGGCCCTGGCCAGCACGGTGTTCGACCGTTTCCTGCTGCCCGGCGACCGGGACCGGCGCTTCATCCTGGAACTGCCGCACTACCACCGGCCCGACTGGCGCACCGTGGGCCGCTACGTGCTCCGGCGCGGGCGGTCCTTCGTGCGCAAGGCCGCCACGATCATCGTGGCCTTCAGCGTGCTGGTGTGGTTCGCGTCCTACTACCCCACGGGCGAGATCACGACCAGCCTGCTCGGCCGCCTGGGCCGCCAGCTCGGCCCGGTGGGCGAGCTCATGGGCCTGGACTGGCGGATGATGACCTCGCTGCTGGCCTCGGTGCTGAACAAGGAGGCCCTGCTGGCGACCATGGGCATCATCTTCGACGTGCCGCAGCAGGCCCTGCCCGGAGCCGTGCGCGCGGTCACGGACACGGCCGGGGCCGTGGCCTTCATGTGCGCCCAGAGCCTGTTCCTGCCCTGCGTGGCCACCCTCGGCACCCTGCGCAGCGAAACGGGCAATGGCCTGCGCACCATCCTGGTCATCGTCGGGTACACGGCCGCGCTCTCCCTGGGCACGGGAATCGCGGTTTACCACCTGGTGGGCCTGTTCGCCTGAGCGGGAGGAGCGCCGGACGCGAATACGAAAACGGCCGTCCAGCTATTCGCTGGGCGGCCGTTTTTCGTGCCCGTGTCCGGCGTGGTCTGCGCCGGTCCGGCAGCAGCACGGCGCACGGTAGACGTGCAGCCCGTCCGGGCCCAGTCGCAGCACGCGCGCGGTGGAGGGCAGCAGTTCCGGGGCGTCGTGGGTCACGTGCAGCACGGCGGCCGGGCGGCGGAGGCCGCCGTCGGCTTCGTCGTGGGCAGGGGAACCGGCGGCCAGCCGCGTTTCCAGCAGTTCGCGCATGTCCTGGCGCAGCTCGGGGTCCAGGCCGGTGAAGGGTTCGTCCAGCAACAGCAGGTCCGGCTCCACGGCCAGGGCGCGCACCAGGGAGACCCGCTGGCGCATGCCGCCGGAAAGACGCACGGGAAAGTCCTCCAGATGCGCGGCCAGCCCCGTGCGCTCCAGCAGGCGGGCGGCGCGACGCCGCGCCATGCGCCACGTCCGGCCGGCGGCCACCAGCGGCAGGGCCACGTTGTCCAGGGCCGTGCGCCAGGGCAGCAGCCGGTGCTCCTGGAAGACGAAGCCGATGCGCCGCGCCTCCACCCGGGCCAGGCCGCCGGACGCGGGCAGGATTCCGGCGGCCACGCGCAGCAGCGTGGACTTGCCCACTCCGCTGGGTCCCAGGATGCCGACCACCTCGCCGGGCGCAAGGCGCAGGTCCAGGTCGCGGAAGATCGTGCGCGCCCCCCGGCGCACCGAGACGTTGCGGAAATCCAGCACGGGCTCCACGGTTCCCATGGGTTCCGCCCTCATGCGCGCCACCGCAGCACGCGGCGCTGCAGGGGGCGCAGCAGGCAGAGTTCCGTGAACGCCACCACCCCCAGGCTCACGAGCACCAGGGCGTAGATGCGCGCGGTCTCCAGGTTGGAGCGCGCCGCCGCCAGGATGCGCCCAAGGCCCTGGTTGGCCCCGAGCACCTCGGCCAGGATCACGATGCGGATGGAATTGCCCGTGGCCACCACCAGGGCCGCGGCCAGGGGCGCGGCGATGGACATGAGATGGACGTGGCGCAGCCGCATGGCCGTGGGCAGCCGGTAGACCCCGGCCATCTCCAGCAGCCCGGGGTCCACGGAGTCCATGCCTTCGAGCACGGCCACGTAGACCGTGGGCGCGATGACCAGCCCGGCGAGGCAGACGACCATGGGCGTGCCCATGCCCAGCCAGAGCATGGCGACCATGACGATGACCACGCCGGGCACGCTCATGAGCACCCAGCGCGCCGGGGCCAGCATGCGCCGCAGCGGAGGGCACGCCCCGGCCGCCAGCCCCGCGAGCAGCCCCGCGCCCGCGCCAAGCCCCAGCCCCAGGGCCATGCGCAGCGCGCTTACGGGCAGGTGCGCGGTGCACAGGTCGGTTTCGGTCAACAGTTCGACCAGTGCGTCCCACGTGGCCCGGGGCGAGGCGACCACCAGGTCGGAGAAGCGTAGCGCGGCGGCCTGCCACAATCCCAGGAACAGCGCCGCGCCCGCCAGCCGCCAGCCCAGCGCCCGGGCGCGGCCCTCGGCGCGCGGTTCGGGGGCGCATGTCATGGGACTGGAGAAGGGACTGGAGAGGACGCCGGGGAGCCCTGCGCGGCGGGCGCGGCGTGGGAAAAGGCCCCGTGCGGCAGGTCGCCCACGCGCAGGCCCGGGGCGGCGGCGCGCAGGGTCTCCAGGTAGAAGCGCACCGCCTCCTCGGCCCCGGTTTGGTCCAGGATGCGCGTGCCCGCGAGCAGCCGCCAGGCGTCGGGCAGGGCCGTGAACTCGGGAAAGTGCTCGGCCGCCTCGGCCATGACCGGGCCGGGATCGGCCAGGATGCGCGCGGCCGCGGCCCGGAAGGCCGCGTTCAGGTCGCGCGCCAGGCCCGGGTCCGCTGCCCGGGGGCCGAAGAGGACCACGGCCGTGGCGGGCAGTTCCGGGCAGGCGGGAAAGGCCTCGGCCCAGGCCGCGCGCAGGTCCAGCCCGCGCACCAGGGGCCGGGAGCCTTCGGCCGAACGGCTCACGGCCAGGGTCGCGGCCGGTTCGCTGACAAAGGCGTAGTCCGCGTGGCCCAGGAGCAGGTGCTGGACCACCTCCATGGCGTTGGAGCCGTTGCGCAGGGCGTAGTCCCGGGCGCGCGTCAGGCCGTGGCCCGCGGCCACGGCCGTGAACAGCGCCTCGGGCATCTCGCCCGGACCGAAGGGCAGCAGGATCTCCTTGCCGCGCAGGTCGTCCATGGACCGCAGCGGACCGTGCGCGGACAGGATCCAGCCCGGCGAGGACAGGATCGCGACCACGCGCACGGGAACGCCGCGCTCGGCCAGGCGGGAGGCCGCGGCCACCGTGACCAGGGCCGCATCCACCTGGCCGCCCGCGACCATGGCCCGGAGCTGGTCCGGCGAATGCCAGGGCGTGAAGACACAGGTGGGCAGGGGCGACGGCTTGTCGCTTACTCCCCGGGCGTCTCCGCCTCCGTCGTGCATGGCCAGGGCGATCAGGGGCAGGGTCTCGGCCACGGGCGGGCCGGACAGGCGCATCGCGTCCCGTCCGGCCCGCCCGTCGTGCGCCGTGCCGAGAGTCGCCAGCGCCAGGAGCGCCAGGAGCGCCGAGGCGCGGCGCAGGACCGTGGCGGCGGTCATGCCTGGGCCGTCCTGCGCGCCACGTCCAGTTCCAGCACGCCCATGGGCGTCTTGTGCGTGCGGCCGTGCACGCGGGCGAACCCCGCATCGAGCAGGGCCTTGGCGATGACGCCCTGGTCGAAGGACACGTCCTGGCCCTCCAGGGCCAGGGAGAGCCGCGCCAGCACGTGGTGCGCCGGAGCCGTGCGCCCGTGCGTGAGGCCCTCGTGCAGGCTGACGAAGACGCCGCCCGGGTTCAGCGCCGCGCGCACGCGGCCGAGGAATGCGGTGAGGTCCTTGGCGTAGTAGAGGTTCAGGCTGCTGAGCACCAGGTCGTAGCCCCGGCCGAAGTCGTCGGCGTTGTAGTCGCCGCCGATGACCTGGACGCGGTCGGCGAGCCCGGCGGCGGCCATTTCCTCGCGGCCCACCTCGGCCACGGGCGCGAGGTCGAAGAGCACGCCGGTCATGTCCGGGCGGCGGGCGAGCACGCGGGCGCAGACCCCGCCCGGGCCGCCGCCCAGGTCGAGCATGCGGCGCATGGCCGGAAACTCCGGCAGCTCCGCCAGGCGGTCGGCGATCCATTCCGCGGCCCCGGCGCGGTGGTAGCGCGCCAGGTAGCGCGCCGCGGCCCGCCAGCGCTCCGGGTCGTCCAACCGGCCGGTCTCCCCGACCTCGGGCGGGCCGTTGCGCACCAGGTCGGCCATGCGGTCCAGGTTCCTGTGCTCCATGCCGGAGAGGGCCGCGACCATGTCCCCCAGGTAGGTGTCCGAGGAGCGGCGCAGGAAGGCGCGGGAGAAGTCCGTGTTGGCGTAGCTCTCGCCGGACTCCGCCACCTCCTTGCGCACCCAGTCCATGGCCGCGAGCGCGTCCAGGAGCAGGCGCAGGTTGCCGGGGTGCGCGCCCATGGCCCGGGCCATGGCGTCGCACTCGCCGTGCGTCTCCAGGAGTTCGGCCACGTCCAGTTCCAGGGCCGCGCGCAGCACGGCCATGCGCACCGGCGCGACCAGGGTCTGCATGATCGGCAGAAACGGCGGCAGCGGTTGCGCGGTCTTCGGGTCGGTCATCCTAGAACCTCCATTCCACGGTCGCGCCGAAGGTGCGCGGCGCGCCGTCCTCCAGGAGCACGGTGGTGGTCCTGGTCTTCTTGGTGGCGTAGCGCGCGTCGAACAGGTTGCGCGCCCACAGGGTCAGGGTCACGCCCTCCCAGGCGTAGCCCGTGCGCAGGTCCACGGTCTGGTAGTCGGTCTGCTCCAGGGTGTTGCCCGCGTCGAAATACTGCTTGCCCACGCCGGAGACGTCGGCCCGGGCGAAGAGGCCGGAGGAGTGGGTGTAGCCCGCGCCGACGTTCCAGGTCAGCTCCGGCACCCAGGGCAGCCGCTTTCCGGCGTAGTCCGTGCCGCTCACCGAGTCCGTCCACTCGTCGACGACCGAGCGCACGTAGCCCACGCCGCCGTCCAGGGCGAGCCCCTCCAGCGGGGTCCAGCGCGCCTCCAGCTCGCCGCCCGTGGAGTGCGCCTTGCCCGCGTTGGTGATCTTCCAGTTGGTGTTGCCCGTGCCCTCCATCACCTGCTTGTCCTCCATCTCGATGTGGAACAGGGCGGTGTTCACGGTCAGCGCGCCGCCGAGCCAGGCGGTCTTCAGGCCGATTTCGTAGTTGGTGGTGTATTCGGGATCGTAGGTCAGGTTCGAGGAACTGGTGGCCAGGTTGTAGTTGTAGCCGCCCGCCAGGTAGCCCTGGGACCAGGTGGCGTAGGCCGTGGCCCCGTCGGCCAGGTCGTAGGCCACTGTAATGGTCGGCAGGACCTCGAGGTTGTCCATCGTGTCGTCGTAGTCCACGCGGCCCGTGGCGGGCGTGTAGGCTTGGCTGCCCTCGGAATGGGTGTGGTCCAGGCGCAGGCCGCCGGTCAGGCGCAGGCCATCGGACACGTGCCAGGTCACTTCGCCGAATCCGGCCACGCCCTGGCCGTCCACGTCCGTGGCCCGCTGCGAGGTGGTCGCGGCCAGGGGCGTGGCGCGGTCGAAGTCCGCCTCCAGGGATTCGCTGAAGGCGTAGGCCCCCACGAGCCAGTCCAGGGCCTGCTCGCCCGTGCTGCTCAGGCGCAGTTCCTGGCTGAGGTGGTTGGTCTCCAGGTCCAGGTTGGTCTGCCCGGCGTTGGCCGGGCCGCGGTCCAGGTCGCTGAGGAAGCGCTTGTTGAAGTTGCGGTAGCCGGTCACGGAGACGAAGCGGATGCCGTCCGCCTCGTAGCGCAGGCGCAGGGCCTCGCCGTGCTCGTCCTCGTCGGAGTCGTCCTGCGTGCCGCTCTGCACGGTGAACAGCGGATCCTGCTCGCGGCGCAGGGAGGACTGGCCCAGGTCGCGCGTGCTCGCGTCGGCGGTCAGGCTCACGTCCCAGGCCGAATCCGGGGTCCAGCGCAGGGTGGCCCGGCCGCCCGCGTCGCGGCGCTCGTCGGCGCGGGAGTCGTCCAGGGTCTCGTTCTTGATGAACCCGTCGGTGCTCATCAGGTTGCCGGTCAGGGCGAAGGACAGGGTGTCCGTGAAGATGGGCGCGCTCAGGGCGGCGGTCAGGCGGTAGGAGTTGTAGGCCCCCACCTCGGCGCGCAGGTCGCCCCGGCGCTCGCCGTCGGGCCTGCGCAGCACCACGTTGACCACGCCCGCCTCGCTGTTGCGGCCGTAGAGGGTGCCCTGGGGGCCGCGCAGGAACTCGATGCGCTCCACGTCGAAAAGCTCCTGGGTGGTCATGTAGTTGAGGGGATAGGCGATGTCGTCGATGTACAGGGCTGCGGCGTTGGTCAGGGAGGTGTCGAAGGTGGAGATGCCGCGGATCACCGGCCCGCTGCCCGAGGAGGTGCGCTTCATGTGCACGTTGGGCGCGAGCAGGGTGGCCCCGGCCAGGTCGTGCACGCCGCGCTCGTCCAGGTCCGTGCCGCTCAGGGCGGTGATCGAGGCCGGGGTCTTCTGCAGGTCGCTCTCGCGCTTGAAGGCCGTGACCGTGACGGTTTGCAGGGTCGTGGCATTGGCCGCGCGGGAAGCGTCCCGCGCACTGCCGGATGCAGGCGCCGCGTGGCCCGGGACCGGGAGCAGGCACAGGCAGAGCGCGGCCAGGGCGGCCAGTGCGGCCGAAAGGGGGGCGGGACGTCGGGTCGCGGCCCGTGCGCCCGGTTCGGCGCCGGGACGGATCGAGGAAATCGGTGCAACGGTCATGGTTCGCTCCGAGGGTTGCGGTTCGTCCGCGTGGGGCCGTCGGGCCCGGGCGGGGCCGCGCAGGCGGCCTTCGGAGTGGTTGTGTACACCGGTGCCGCGCCCGGATTCTAACCCTCGGGGCACGGATTGTTGTCGTGGCGGGAGAAAATGCGCCGCACGCACGGCCCAGGCGGCGCGCAACGGGACGCGGGCCCCGCGGCTAGGCCCGGCGCGCGGCCCGGCCGGAGACGTACTGCTTGGGCGTGGTCCCGAAGCGCTGCTGGAAGGCGCGGCAGAAGTGGCTGATGGACGAATAGCCGATGTTCAAGGCCGCCTCGGTGACGTTGCACTGCCCGCTTTCGAGCATTTCCCGCGCGCGTTCCAGCCGGAATTCGCGGTAGTGGCCGAAGACCGAGGTGCCGAAGACCTCCCGGAAGCCGCACTTGAGCTTGTTGCTGTTCACGCCGACCATGCGCGCCAGCTCCTCGATGGACGGGGGCGACTCCAGGTCGTCCAGGAGCAGTTCGCGGGCCTGGCGGATGCGCGCCACGTCGGCGCGGTCCAGGCGCGGGCCCGCGAGCTCCACGCGCTCGTTGCGGAAGCATTCGTCGAGTTGCTGGAGAATGAAGGCCAGGGCCTGGGATTCCAGGAACAGGGAGCGCAGCAGGCCGGTGTAGGGGCAGCGCAGCATGCGCCAGGCCAGTTCACGCTTGGCCGCGGTGTTGCGCCCGCGCCAGAGAAAGCGGCCCGCATCGCCGCAGGCGCCGGGGCCCGTGCCGCCGCAACCCTCCAGCACGTCGCGGAAGGCGCGGGGAATCTGGCGCAGGTTCTCGGCCAGGTAGTCCAGCAGCGTGTCCCGGCTGGCGGCCACGCTCACGGAGAGCATGCGCCGCGTGCCGTCGTGCTCGATGCGCCCGCTGGTGCCGGGCAGAAAGCGGATGCCGTTGCTGCCCGCCTCGTTGACCCCGTCCTCGTCGGCGGGGGCCTCGTCGTACACGCAGATGTTGCGGCCCGAGAGCAGGTAGCCGAAGTACACGGGCGCGCGCTCCAGGGCGAAACGGGTGGTGCGCGCCGGGCCCGTGTCCAGGCTGCGCTGCGTGACCCACAGGCCGGGCCGCAGCAGGGTGGTGCGCACGGCGTCCGGCGCGGGCGCGGGCTCCACGGGCCAGTCCGGCGCGCAAACCGGGGAGTTGCCCCGGTCGGCGGCAAGGACCGCGCCGGAGAGCCGGGCCGTGCCGCACGTCGCGCCGCGCGCCTCGCCGTTGCGCGGCGGGGCGCCGTTCGTCCTGGTGTCGCGCGCCGGGGCGCCGCAGGCCTGGTTCGCGGTCGGCGCGGTCCGTTCCGCCGCGCGCCGTGCTCCCTGGATCATGGTTTCCTCCGCGTGTTTTTCGGAGGAATAGACTATATGAAAATGAAAATCAATATCTGCAAAAGAGTGTGAGCAGGCGGTTCGCCAGGCGGCCCGGCAGGCGGGGTCCCGGGTGGCTGGCCGGGTGGCTGGCCGGCCGTACGGACGGCTCGCCGGACAGAGGCCCGGGCAGGGGGGCCGCCCGGGTCGCGTCGCCATTCCGGGCCGAACCACCGGGGACGGACCCGGGGCCGCGATTCGCTCCCCCGCCCACGCCGTGCGCGATGCGCACCGGACCCCCGTCCGGGTCCCTGTCCAGTTCGAGCAGGTCGCAGTCCAGGCCCGCCAGGGGCCGCGTCTGGTGCGTGACCAGGAGCACGGCGGCCCCGCGCTCCATGGCCGCGGCCGTCTCGGCCAGCAGCACCTCCTGCCAGTGGTCGTCCAGAAAGGCGAAGGGCTCGTCCAGGAGCAGCACGTCCGGCCGCGTCGCAAAGGTGCGCGCCAGGTTCAGCCGCCGCCGCATGCCGCCGCTCATGGACGGCGGGGGCACGCTCGGCGGCAGGCCGAAACGCTCGGCCCACTCCCCGGCGACGCGCCGCCGCTCCCGGGCCGGGCCGTCCAGCACGTAGGCGATGTTGCCGCGGGCCCCGAGCCAGGGCACGAGCACGTCGTCCTGGAACAGGTAGCCCACGCGCGGCGAACCGAGCCGCACGCGGCCCCGGTCCGGGCGCACGAGCCCGGCCGCGATCTCCAGCAGGGTCGTCTTGCCGCAGCCCGAGGGCCCGGCCAGGCACAGGCACCGCCCGGGCGGCACCACCAGGGTGGCCGAGGCGATCACCGGCCGCCCGGCCACGGACTTGGAGACGTCGAAGAGCTCGATCATGCGCTCCGCCTCGTGGTCGGGGAAAAGCGCGCGGCCATGCGCCGCAGCCGCGCCACCAGCCCCATCTCCAGGCCCACGCCCACGGTCACCAGCACCAGGGCCCAGGCGAACAGGCCGGGCATGTCCAGCATGCGGTAGGCCCAGTACAGCCGCGCGCCCACGCCCTCGCCCGAGGCCAGGTACTCGGCCACGGCGGCCACCTTCCAGGCGGCGGACAGGGCGTAGGACAGCCCGGCCAGCAGGTAGGGCACCACGCCCGGCAGGACCACGCGCGCCAGCACCCGCGCCCGGGGCACCCGGTAGGTGCGCGACAGGGCGAACAGGCGCGGGTCGATGGCCATGCAACCCTGGGCCACGTTGGCGAACAGCGGCGGAAAGACCGTGGCGAAGACCACGGCCAGGGGCACGGTCTCGCCGGTTCCGGCCCAGACCATGACCAGGCTGATCCAGAGCACGGGCGGGCAGGATTGCAGCGCGGCCACCAGCGGGCCCAGCAGCCGGATGGCCGTGGCGCTGCGTCCGGCGGGCACGCCCAGGACCAGGGCCGCGCCCAGGGCCAGGGCCAGGGCCAGTCCGCCGCGCGCCAGGGTCAGGCCCAGCTCCGCCCAGGCCGGAGGGGAGGCCAGCAGGGAGCCGAGCACGGGCAGCACCGTGGCGGGCGGCGGGACCAGCCCCTGGCCCAGGGCGCGGCTGGCCAGGGTCCACGCGCCCAGCAGCAGGCCGATGGAAACGACATGGGGCAGCAGGGAGCGCAGGCGCATGGGTCAGTTCCAGAAAAAGCCGTCCGGCAGGTTGGAGGTCCCGTCGGCCTTCACGGCCTCGGGCAGGACCATGGCCAGGTAGCGCAGCACCGCCGCGCGGCTCTCCCCGGCCGAGCGCGCCAGCAGCCGGTCGCGGCCCAGGGAGCGGCGCACGGTGGGCTTGTCCACGAACTTCTCGAAGGCCTCGGGCAGGGCGGCCACGCCGAGGTCGGGGTCCGCCGCGATCTCGGCCCCGGCCGCGAGCACCGCGTCGCGCAGGGCGCTCACGAAGGCGGGCCGCTCCTTGGCCAGGCGCGCGTGCACCGCGACGCCCGCCATGGGCAGCAGGGGCTCGTGGCCGGTCAGTTCCCCGTAGAGGTCCTCCAGCTGGACCAGGATGCGGAAGCGCGGATCGCGGTTCAGCAGCACGGTGGCCAGGGGCTCGGGCAGGAGCAGGGTGTCCAGGTCGCCGTTGATAGCTTCGAGCATGGCCTGGCGCGGTTCGTGCGGGGCGTAGGCCAGGCGCGGCAGGCCGTGCTTCTCCAGTTCGCGCAGCACGGGCAGGGCCGGGGACTGCGGCGGGGCCACGGCTACCCGGATCCGGGCGTCTTTCGGCCCGCCGGGTCCGGCCAGATCGTCCACCGTGGCCACGCCCGGCCGCCGCGTGAGGATGGAGAACTTGCGCCAGCTGGTCACGGCCAGCAGGCGCACCGGCGCGCCGCGCAGCGCGGCCTGGGCGAACCCCTCGGTGTGCCCGAGCCAGATGTCGCCCTTGCCCGCCAGGAGCAGGCCGCGCAGGTCGTCGAGATTCTTCCAGTATTCCACGCGCAGGTCGGCCAGCTCCGGCAGCGCGCCCGAGGAGATCACGCGCCAGAGCGCCATCTGCGGCGTGGTGGCCAGGCCCGAGGTGTGGAAGGAAAGGGGCGGGAGCCCCTCGGGGCTCCCGCCGTCGTTGTTGCCGCATCCGGCCAGGGCGGCCAGGAGGAGGCCGCCCATGAGGACCGTGAGAAGGGTGCGCATTGCCGCTCCTAGAAGCTGACGCTGTAGACGAACTCGGCGTTGAAGCCGCGCTCCACCAGTTCGATGCCCCTGGAATTGGCCAGGTAGTTGACGTAGTGGCGGTCCAGGAGGTTGCTCAGGTGCACGGAGAGTTCGTGGCGCAGCCCGTCGGCCTCGAAGTCCACGCCCGCGGCCAGGTTGGCCGTGGCGAAGCCCGCCACGCTGTCCACGCCCTCGGGGGTGTATTCGCGGCCGTCGGCCCACTGGCATTCGGCCTGGGCCCAGAAGCCGTTGCCGCGCACGTAGCGCAGGCCGAAGAGGCCGTTGAGCGGCGGGGTGGTGCGCAGGGGGGCGTCCCCGGCCGTGTCGCGGCCGTCCAGGATCGCGGCGTTGCCGTACAGCGCCCACTGCTTCACGAACCACCATTCGGCCTCCACCTCGGCGCCCAGGATGCGCGCCTGGCCCACGTTGGCCATGGTCATCGTGGTGGCGGTGACGGGCTGCTCGGTGATGTAGTCGGTGACGTAGTTGGCGAAGAGGTTGCCCGTGGCGCTGAAGGTCTCGTCCGCGTAGCGCAGCACGTATTCGAAGTAGTAGGAGGTCTCGGGGTCGAGCTCCGGGTTGCCCTGGATGGTCACGCCGCCCAGGGTGATGTTCTTGAAGCGGTCCAGGATGTCGGCGGCGCGGTAGCTGGAGGCCGCGATCAGGCTCTGGCTCCAGTGCTCGGCAAAGGCCCAGGTCAGGCCCGCGTGCAGGTTCCAGCCCATGTCGTCCTCGCTGCCCTCGGCGATGGTCGCGGTGGCGTCGTTGTCGATGGAGACGCGATCGACGCGCGCGCCCAGGTTCAGGGTCCAGTCCGGGGCGAAGGTCCAGTCGTCCTCGGCGAACGCGCCCATGGAGAGCATGGTGGTGTTGGGCGTGGGCTTGTCCACCACGCTGGCGACCTTGGTGTGCTTGGTGCGCGAGGAGCTCATGCTCCAGTTCCAGCCGTCCACGCCGGCCACCAGGGAGTGGTCGCCGAAGGCGAAGGTCCCCTGCACCTTGCCGCCCACGGTCTCGTGGTCCGCCTGGGGGCAGATGCTCAGGAGCGCCGCCGAGGGCATGGTCCCGTCGATGCGCACGCGCCGGTCGTTGCTCACGTAGTAGGCGTCGGCCTCCAGCCGCTTGAACCATTCGCCGCCCACGTCCCATGTGTTGTCCAGGCTGAGCAGGATGTTGCCCGTGCGCGGGTAGGTGATGGAGGCCAGGGGCGGCATGGCGTCGGAGCCGCCGGGAATGCCGATGTCGTTGGCCTCCAGGGCCAGGATCTGCATCTCGCTGACGACGTCGTCGGTCCACTTGAAGCCCGAGGCCACGCGGATCTGCGTGTCCGCGTACTGGCTGTTGTCCACGTCCTCGCCGCCGCCGCCGCTGTAGTCGTCGTGGTGGCGCAGCCCGGCCGAGACCTGGGCCCAGAACCGTTCGGAGTTGTAGGTGGCGCGGCCGTACGTGTCCGTACCCTCGGTGTTGGTGGAGAACGCGCCCATGGCCTCGCCTGTAAGCTCGCTCCGGTCCACGAAGCGGCCCTTCTTGGTGATCACGTTGACCACGCCGCCCGTGGAGCCCGAGCCGTAGAGCGAGCTGATCGGGCCCTTGAGCACCTCGACGCGCTCGATGTCCATGGGCTGGAGGAAGCCCATCTGCGCGTTGATCTCCGTGGCCGTGTTCACGCGGTGGCCGTCGATCAGGAAGATGATCGAGGAGCCGCGCAGGCCGCGGATGTTGATGGCCTGGCCCCAGGGCGATTCGCCGGTGCGCGAGACGCCGGGGATGCGCGAGGCCGCGTCGGCGATGCTGGCCTTGGACGAGATGCGCAGGTCGTGTTCGTCGGCGATGCCCACGCCGCCCGGCGTGGCGGAAAGCTCGGTCTCCGTGCCGCGCGCGGTGACGATGACCGGGGCCAACCGCTTGCCGGTCTGCGCGGCGGCGGTCGCGTTGGCGGATGGGGCCGCCAGGGCCGCGCCGGGCGCGGCCAGGGCCCAGGCCGCGAACGCGGCGGTCAGCAGCGGTTTCAGATGGTGCATGGTTCTCCCTCTTGCGTTGTGGTGCCGAAAGAAACGGAATCGGTATCCGCACAGGCGGCTGCGCCCGGTGCCGTTTCCTGCTCCGCCGCCGGGCCCGGATCGACCCGCAGCCGGCGCAGCTTTTCCCAGCCCGCCCAGAGCATTTTGCCCCCGGCGGCCCGCATCTCCGGGAAGAACTCCACGCCCTCGCGCACCGGAACCAGGCAGCCGGTCAGCGAGAGGTAGGTCTGGTATTCCTCGGAGAGCAGGTAGCGGAGGAAGTCCAGGGCCGCGGGCGAGCAGCCCCGGCGCGCGCAGGCGAACATGGGCACGGCCCAGGCCCCGGGCTCGGGCCAGACCATGGCCGCGCCGTCGTTGCGGAAGGTCCGGGCGAAGGCCGGAATGCTCAGCCCGGCGGCGAAGTTCCCCAGGTCCACCTGCTTGTTGATGTCCAGGGGGCAGAAGCGCGTGTCCTTGGCCGCGCGCACGCGGCCGGATTCCTCGCCGCACAGGACGGTCATCATCGCGTCGAACAGCGCGGGCATGGGCGTGTCCAGGGGCGGCACGGCCAGGGAATCGCGGTAGGGCGGGCGGCAGAGGTCGGCCCATCGGCGCGGCGGGTCCACGGCCAGGTTGTGGATCAGCAGCACGGGCACCACCGCGACCACGCGCAGGAAGGCCGAGGGCTCGGCCATGCCCAGTTCGCGCAGTTCGGCCCGCATGGGCGGCAGGTCGGCGGGGAGCGGTTCGAACAGGCCGTGGCCCCCGGCGAGCAGGGTGTCGGCCAGGGACGGATAGGCGGTCACGGTCAGGTCCGGCACGGGCATGCCACCGGGGCGGCCCATGGCTTCGGCGTTGCGGAACATCTCCAGGTGGGTCGAGGGCGGCAGGGCGTTGAGCGTGGGAAAGCGCCGCTCCATCTCGCCCACGGTCTTGCGCAGGATGTTCGGCGCAACGGCCAGGTACACGTCGTTCATAGGGAAATGTCCTCCGGAGTCAGGGTTTCGCCCATCCGCAGCCGCTCGCGGGCGTGGAGCATGACCTCGTCGATGCGGCGCAGGCTTTCGGCGCATTCGGCCTCCTGGCCGGAGACCTCCACCAGCCGGTTCATGCCGCCGGAGCGCATCACGAGGCGTTTGGCGTTCATGAGCATGAGCACGGGGTCGTGCGTGGCCGTGACCACGATCTTGTGGCTGTCGGTGAGCACTTCCAGGGCGCGGAACTTGTGGATCCCGGCGTTCTCCACCTCGTCGATGAGCACCACGGGCGCGGCGGAGATGAGCGCGATGTCCGCGATCATCAGGGCGCGGGCCTGGCCGCCGCTGAGCATCTGCAGCGGATCGGACGCGCGCACGGCCTCGCCGCACAGGGTGTTGGCCGTCTCCAGCACGCGCGGGAGCAGGGCGCGGGCGTCCTTGCCTCGGCTTTCGGCGTGCAGGGTCACGAAGCGCGCCACCGTGGCGTCCATGACGAAGTTGGTGCGCTGGGACAGGGTGGCCACAAGGCCCGTGGCCGTGGGCGGGGCGGCGTCGCCGTTGACGAGTACGTGGCGGCCCGAGACCGTATCGCCCAGGGCGAGCTGTTCGATGTCCGAGAGCAGTTCGCTCTTGCCGGAGCCCGTGGGCCCGACCAGGGCCAGGGCGTCGCCCGGGCGCAGTTCCACGCTGGGCACGGGTTCGGGAGCGCCGAACTTGTCCGTGCCGCCCAGGATGGTCACGGAGCGCAGGCCGTCGGGAATGTTGAGGATCATGCTGCCTCCTTGGCGACGACGAGCTTTTCCACGTTGCCGGACTGGTAGCGCCGCCCGATGCGGCGTTCGCCGGTGCAGTAGGAGCAGATGGACGCGGGCATGGAGTAGCGCAGCACCGCGTCCTCCACGCCGTCCACCCGGGGCCAGGTGCGGGCCATGCGCTGGAGGTGCAGCGCGCCGGTGCCCGTGAGGCCGTTGACGTGCACGATGGCCGCCGTGGGGTTGACCGAGGCCACGGCGAAGTCGAAGACCTCGCGTTCGGCCTGGGAGACCAGGTCGCACTTGGTGACCACGATGATGTCGGCCAGCGAGGCGGCCGGGCCCATCTTGCGCGGCGCGTCCACGCCGCCCAGGCTGTCGAGCACCGTGAGGGCGGGCACGCCCTTGATGTGCGGGGCGCAGCGGTGGCAGAGGCCCGCGGTCTCCAGCACGAGCAGGTCGGCCCCGGCCTCGCGGCCCCAGACGCAGGCCTCCTCGATGTTGGAGACGTAGTAGTGGTCCGGGCAGACGTAGTCCGAAAGCCCAACCAGGGCGGGGATGCCCAGCTTTTCCCGGAAGATGACGTCGTCGGCGGAACTCAGGGCGTCGAACTTGACCACCGCCGGGCGCACGCCCTCCTTGGCCAGCAGCGCGGCCAGATGCAGGATCACCGAGGTCTTGCCCACGGATGGCGCCCCTGCGACAGTTACCAGTTTCATGGCGATTCCTTGTGTTTTGAAAGACATTCTCAAAAATCGTTTTTGAACCGAACCTGGAAAGGCTAGCCGAAGCAATCGGTAACCACCACCCGCAGAAGGTGAATCTCTGCCCAATGCGGGTTTTGTCGCGAGGTTGAAACTGAGCAAATATGATGATACTGAAAGTCACTTTCAACAATCAGCAATAATCGGAACAACGGAGCGACAATGGACGGGCCACGGACGGAATTGGGTGGTGCGGCGGTCGCCGCCGCCGGCCGCGAAGGCGTGCTGGCGGTCGGAGGCTGGGAGAATGTGGGGGCCGAAAACGGCGGCGGGCCGAGGGGGAGCAAGGCGCGGGAACGCGCCGGGGGCCCTGTGGCGTCCGCCTGGAGCGAGGGCGGCGAGATGTTTCGGGAGGTGCCGTTGCGCCAGGGCCTGGCCCTGTACCTGCTGCACGCAGGCTCGCTCCGGCCGCGCCGCGCGGGGCTGGACTTTTCCGAACGCGTGCTGCGCTTCTCCTTCGTGCTCGCGGGTTCGCGCGCGACGCGCCTCTCCGGGGGCGAGACGCACCGGCTGCGCGGGGGCATGATGGAGTGCGGCGGCGCGGCCGGGGGCCGGGGCCTGCGCATGGAGTTCGACGCCGGTCCGCAGAGCGGGGTGGACGTGTTCATGGCACCGGCGGTGCTGGCGGAACTGCTCGGCGAGTCCGTCGCCACGCTGCCCGCGGGCGTGCGGGCCTTCATGGCCGGGGAGATCGACCTGCTGCCCGGCTGCGTGCGCGGCATGCGGCCCGAGCAGCTCGTGGCCGCCCGCTGCGTGCACGACGTCTCCCTGCAGGGCGCGGAACGCAGCCTGCTGCTCATGAGCAAAACCCTGGAACTGCTCTCCCTGCTCTTCGCCAGCCACCGCGAGCGGGCCGGGGAGGCCGGGCGGCTGCCCGAGCGCGAGATCGAGCGGCTGCAGTGCGTGCGCTCGCGGCTGGTGGAGGACCTGGAATCGCCCCCGTCCATCAAGGAACTGGCGCGCTTCGCGGGGCTCAACGACACCAAGCTCAAGCGCGACTTCAAGGGGTTCTTCGGCCAGACGGTCTACGGCTATTTCCGGTCCTATCGCATGGAGCGGGCCCGGGAACTGCTGGAAAGGGGCGAGGCCAACATCAGCGAGGCCGCCGTGTCCGTGGGCTATTCCAACATCTCGCACTTCAGCGCGGCCTTTTCCAAGCATTACGGCATCAAGCCGAGCCAGTTCCTGCGCAGCGTGCGCGGCGCCGACGCTGGGGTCGGGGCCGGGGCCTGATCCCTTTCGGAGCAAAAAAAGTTCCGCTCGGGGCAGAACCGTGCCAGGAAAGTGATACTGAATTTCAGTTTCAGAAACGGTGCGGTATCCCGGCGGTGCGCCGGGCGGCCGCTGCCCAGACAGCGGGAAGTCGGATGTTCAATATGTCAGGAATAGTTTGCAAGATCGGTAGGTTGGTGATTGGCAGGGCGGCGCTGGGAGCGTTCCTGGTGACGCTCGCGGCGCTGCCCTCGGCCCCGGCGCGGGGGGCCGACGCCGCGGCCCGGGCCCAGGCCGACGTGGGCCGGGCCGTGGCCGTGGAGGCCGCGGCCCAGGCGGAGCTGGACGGTTGGGCGCGCGAGCGCGAGAACCTGCTCGCCGAAGCGCGTCGCCTGGACGACCGGGTGGAGTGGCTGGGCTTCGAGGAAAAGCGCTACGACGCCTATCTGGCGCGCCAGGAGCGCACCCTGGCCGAGCTGGAGCGGCGCAGGAGCGAGCTTGCGCGCATCCGTCGCGAGCTCGACCCGTGGCTCTGGGAGGTGGCGGCGCAGCTGGAAACCCAGGTGCGCGCGGACCTGCCCTTTCTGCCCGAGGAGCGTGAACGCCGCCTGCGCTTTCTGCACGAATCCCTGGAAGACTATTCCCTGGGCCCGGCGGAGAAGCTGCGCCGGGTCTTCGAGGCGCTCAAGGCCGAGGCCGAATACGGCCGCACCGTGGACGCCACGGAGCAGACCCTGGTCCTGGCCGGGGGCGAGACGCGGGTCACGGTCTTTCGCCTGGGCCGGTTGGGGCTCTTCTACCTGACCGCCGACGGGCGCGGCGCTGGCCGCTGGAGCCGCGTGGCCGGAGGCTGGGAGGCGTTGCCCTCCGAGTACGCGCCCACGGTGCTGCGCGCCGTGGAGATGGCCGAGCGCAAGCGGGCCGCGGAACTGCTCGACCTGCCCCTGGAGGTGGCCCGATGATCGCGCGCGCCGTTTTTCCGTTGTTGGTGCTTGCGGTCCTGTGCGCGCCCGTTGCCGCTCCGGCGGCGGAACCGGCCCCGGCGGTGTCTTCCACAACGGGTTCTGCGGCCGCCCCGGGCCCGGGCCTGGACGCCGTGGCCGCGCAGACCCGTGAGCTGGCCGCGCGCGCCGGGCGCGATGCCGCCGTGTCGCGCGAGATGATCGCCCGCGAGCGCGCCGAACTGACCGCCCGGGTCAAGGAGCTCCGCGCCGGGGAAGCCGCCACGGCCGCGCGCGTGGAGGCCATGCGCAAGAAGTTCGAGGCCCAGGCCGAGCGCGAAAAGGGGTTGCGCGAGGAACTCGCGGGCCAGGCCGCGGAGATCAAGGGCATTTCCGGCGTGGTGCGCGGCCATGCCAAGGAGGCCGACGCCCTGCTGCGTTCCGGGCCGCTCCTGCGCCTGTACCCGGACGCCGAACGGCTCCTGGCCCCGCTGCTCGACGACGCGCGCTTCCCGGGGCTCGACGCCATCCGGGGCCTGGCGCGCCTGTTCCTGGACATGGCCGTGGTCACGGGCGACGTGCGCCGCTCGCACGAATCCTTTCTCGGGCCCGAGGGCAGGGAGGTGCAGGGCGACGTGGTCCGCTTGGGCGGCCTGTCGGCCCTGTACCGCGACGCTTCCGGCGAGGTCGGCTTCCTGCGCGTGGGCGCGTCCGGCGCGCTCTCCGCCGTGCCCGCCACCTCCTGGTCCGAGAAGAGCTCGGTGCGCGACTTTCTGGACGGCGTGTCGGCCCACGTGCCGGTGGACGTGTCCGGCGGCGCGGCCCTGCGCGCCCTGATGCGCCACAAGGG
This sequence comes from Desulfovibrionaceae bacterium, assembly GCA_015709205.1. Taxonomy (GTDB): domain Bacteria; phylum Desulfobacterota; class Desulfovibrionia; order Desulfovibrionales; family Desulfovibrionaceae; genus JACCQO01. Next base: position 4,708 of record JACCQO010000008.1, on the reverse strand, counting down.
CTGGCTGGAGTGGCTGGAGTCCGGCGGCGTCCTGGTCTGGCCGATCCTGTTCGTGGGAGTGCTGGCCCTGATCCTGGGCCTGGAGCGCGTCGTGACCCTGTCCCGGGTGCGCTCCAATTCGGACCGGGTCTTCGCCGACCTGCTGCGCCGTGCCCAGGGCGGCGACTGGAAGCGTTGCCGCGACTGGTGCCTCGACCAGACGCGTTTCGCGGCCTGCCGCGTGCTCGGCGGCGCGCTGGCCAACGCGGGCCAGCCGCGCGAGGTCGTGGACCGCGCCCTGGAGGAGGGCCTTCTGCGCGAGGGCGCGCGGCTGGAGCGGTTCCTGCCGACCCTTTCCGTGCTCGCGGCCATCGCCCCGCTCCTGGGATTGCTGGGCACGGTCACGGGCATGATCGAGACCTTCCAGGTCATCACCCTGTACGGCACGGGCGACCCGCGGATGATGTCCGGCGGCATCTCCGAGGCCCTGATCACCACCCAGCTCGGCCTGGCCGTGGCCATTCCGATCATGGCCCTGCACCACCTCCTGGACCGCCGCGTGGAACGCATCCTCACGGACATGGAGGAGAAGAGCACGGCCCTGACCGTGGCCCTGTTCCGGCGCGAACCCGGCGGGCCCGCCGAGCCCGCTGGGCCGCAGGAAAGGGAGGTGCGCCATGCCGCATGATCTGTTGGCGGCCGCCCTCGAACACCTGCGCGGCGGCGGCTGGGTCATGGCCCCGCTGGCCGTGGTCTCCGTGGCCCTGTGGTATCTGGTGCTGCGCGCGGCCCTGCGCTGCGTGGCCCTGAACCGCAGCGCGCGGCCCCTGGCCGAATGCCTCGGCGGTTGCTGCGGGGCCCCGTGGCAGGCCGCCATCCTGGCCGGGTTCCGCAGCGGGCGCACGGGCGACGCGGAACTGGACCGCCGGTTGCTCGACGCCCTGGTGGCGCGGGAGCTGGAATCCGAAGAGCGCCGCACGGCCACGATCCTGGTGCTCGCCGGGCTGGCTCCGCTGCTGGGGCTCCTGGGCACCGTGGGCGGCATGATCGCCACCTTCGACACCATTCTCCAGTTTGGCACGGGCAACGCGCGCGGCCTGGCCGCAGGCATCTCCTCCGCGCTGATCACCACGCAGACCGGCCTGATCGTGGCCGTGCCCGGCCTGGTGGCCGGGTGCGTGCTGCGCCGCCGGGTGGCCAGGCTGCGCGAGCGGGCCCTGCGTTTCGGCCTGGTATTGCAGGGTGTGCTGGACGGCAGGGCCGCCGCGGAAGCGGCCGAGGCAAAGGACCGTTCGGAACGCGAAGTCCGCGACGCCGAGGAAGCGGTGCCGGACGCCGCCATGACCCCGTGCGGCCCGTCGGCCGCTGGTGGATTGGCGGCCGGTAGGCCGTTCACCGGGGAGGCGCTGTCGTGAGCGGCTTCCGCAACGCGCGCTCCCGGCGCTCCCGGGCCGCGGAACTGAACATGGCTCCGCTCCTGGACATGGTCTTCATCCTCTTGATCTTCTTCATCGTCACCACCAGTTTCGTGCGCGAGTCCGGGGTGGACGTGGAGCGGCCCGTGGCCCGCACCGCCGTGTCCAAGGAAAAGACCAACCTGGTCATCGGCGTGACCGAGCAGGGCATCGTCTGGATCGAAAATCGGCCCGTGGACATCCGCTCGGTGCGTGCGCACATGGAGCGCTTCCTGGCCGACACCCCGGACGGATCCGTGGTCATTGCCGCGGACCGCGAGAGCCGCACCGGGGTGCTCGTGGAGGTCTTCGACGCCTGCCGCCAGGCCGGGGTGCGGAGCATCAGCGTGGCCGCGCGGAGGCCCCAGTGAGCCTGGCGGCCGCTGCCCGCCCCGGCAGGGGCCCGGCCGGAGCGGTCCTGGCCCTGTGCGGAAGCCTGGCGCTCAACGCGCTGCTCTTCCTGACGGTGCCGTTGCTGACCTCGGGGGCCGGCGTGGCGGTGCCGGAGCCCATGGAGCAGGGCATCTTCCTGGCCGCTCCGCCGCCCCCGCCGCCGGAGCGGCCCGCGCCGCCCGAACCGAAGAAGGACCCCGAGCCGCCGCCCCCGCCGCGCATGGCGCGCGTCGCGCCGCAGCGGTCCCAGGCCCCGGCGCGTTCCGTGCGGCCCATGGACGCCTTCGATTTCGAGCCCGCGCGCGGGCTGCTGGCCGGAGCGGCCGTGCCGCCGCCCGAGCCCGGACCGGCCCGCATGGACTTCGAACTGGCCGAGGTGGACACCCCGCCGCGCATGCTGCACGGCGCGCCGCCCGCGTATCCCTACGAGGCCAAGCGCCGCCGCCTGGAGGGCCGGGTGGTGGTGCGCGCCCTGGTGCTGCCGGACGGCAGCGCGGTGCGGGCCACGGTGGTGGAGGCCCTGCCGCCCGGCATCTTCGACGAGGCCGTGCTCCGCGCCCTGGCGCGCTGGCGTTTCGAGCCCGGGGTGCTGGACGGAAGGCCCGTGCCCACCTGGGTGCTCATCCCCTTTGAATTCAATCTCTCCTGAGCGGAGGCCGGATGCGCGTCGTCATCGTCGTCATGCTGCTGTTTTGCCTGGCCGTCGTCGCCGGGCCCGCGTTCGCGTGGGCTGCCGGCCAGGGCGGTGGCCAGGCCGGGAACCAGAGCGGTGCCAAGGAAGAGCGCCTGTCCCGCGCGGCGCGCGACGTCCTGTCCAGGGCCGTGGCGGCCCAGGAAAAGGGCGACCGCGCCGGGGCGACCAGTCTGCTGCGGGAGTACGTGGCGGCCCATCCCGGCGGCCCCGGCGCCGATCCCGGTGCTGACGCCGAGGCCGAGGCCGCGCCCGCCGTGGTCCACCTGCTGCTCGGCAACCTGCTCTTCGAGTCCGGCGAGGCGCGCGCGGCGGTCGCGGCTTACGGAGCTGGACTCGCCGCCTACCCCGACGACCCCGGCCTGTGCCGCAACCTGGCCGTGGCCCGGATGGAACTCGGCGAGCACGCCGCGGCGGCCGAACTGTTCGAACGCGCCCATGATCTGGCGGTGTCCCGGGGCGATGAGAACGGCGAGGCCGCGCTGCTCTATCAGGCCGCGGCGGGCTGGTATCGGGCCGAGCGGCCCGCCCGCGCGGTCCGGGCCCTGGATCGGCTGCTGGCCACGGGCGCTCCCGCGCAGGAGGGTTGGCTGGAGCTGCTGGCGCACTGCTGCCTGGAAAACGGCGACGCGGCGCGCGCCCAGTCCGTGCTCGAACGGCTCACCGCCCTGGTTCCGGGCGAGCCCCGGCACTGGCGCTCCCTGGCGCGGGTGCGGCTGCGGCGCGAGAACCACGCCGGGGCCGCCGCGGCCCTGGAGGTCTGCACGCGCCTGGGCGCGCCCCGGGACGGCGAGCTGGACGAGCTGGCCTCGGTCTACCTCTATCTGGACGCCCCCCTGCGCGCGGCCGAAACCCTGGTGCGCGCCCACGGCGCGCGTCCGGACCGGCCCGAGATCCTGGATCGGCTCTTCGAGGCCTATGCCCGCGCGCACCGCGCCGAATCCGCCCTGGCCGCCCTGGGCCGCGCCCTGGAGCTCGCGCCCACGGCCGACCGGCTCAAGCGCAAGGGCGGCTTCCTCTTCGAAGCCGGACGCTTTGCCGAGGCCGAAGCGGCCTACGCCCGCGCCCTGGAGCTGGCTCCGGCCGACGGCGACGCGGCCCTGCGCGCCGGGTACGCGGCCCTGGAGCTGGACGGCCTGGACGCGGCCCGCAGGCACTTCACCCGCGCCGCGCGCACCCCGGCCCTGCGCACCCGGGCCGAGGGCTGCCTGCGCTACGTGGCGGGCATCGAAAGGGCCCGGCGCGAGGCCGAGGCCGCCCTGGCCGCCCCGGGCGATGCGGCCGGTGCGGCGGACGCGGCCGGCGCGATGGAGAAGGCACGTCCCGCCGGGCGGACGCGCGGCGCGGTCTCGGCCCTGGGCGGCGGGCGGCCGGACGCGGTGGTCTTTTAGGTTTATTTCTCGGGTCGTTCCGGTGGGAGGGGAAAATATTTTCGAAACGTCGCACGCGCTCCGTCCGCCAACGGTCGCGTGACCGCGCATGCTCCCCGGGCTTGCCGAACGCCCGGGCGCATGCGCAAGGGGCCGTCGTCCGATTCGGACGGCGGCCCCTTCGTCTTTGGTCCGGGTGGAGGAGACCGTGGACCCTTGTCAGCTCAGGTTCAGTTTGGCCCGGGTGTAGGGGATCAGCCCGCCCTGGGCCACCAAGGTGCGCATGAACTCCGGCACCGGGCGGCACTCCAGGGGCAGCCTCTTCCAAAAAACACCTTCTTTTTGTTCCTCAAGGAATGCGAATGGAGGTTCAATGGTGGTGATCACAAGATGCTGCGTAATAAGCTGAAATAATGGACTAAACAGAGGAAGAATGCCTAGTTGGCTAGGACAGCCCCGGCCCCAAATGGCCCAAAAAGCGGAAACCATAAAAAGGCGGGCGCTTTTGCAAGCGCCCGCCTTTTTATGGTTTTCATGGTGGGCAATGGGCGATTCGAACGCCCGGCCTTTGGCTCCGGAGGCCAACGCTCTATCCAGCTGAGCTAATTGCCCGATGAAGACGACCCTCTTAGTGTGCACCAGACGGGGTTGTCAAGCAAGAGAATCTCCGGAACGCGCAATTGCTCCCGGCCCGCTGGGGCGGTGGCGACGGGGTGGCTCGCCAGGGCGGCTCGGCGGGCGGAACGGCGCGGGTGTGGCGGCAGGCCCGTGCAGTGCGGCGCGGGGCGCGCGGCTTCGGCGCAGGGCCCGGGCGCGGCCCG
>JACCQO010000051.1 GCA_015709205.1 Desulfovibrionaceae bacterium | reverse complement strand
CCTCCACCCCACCTCTCCCCCAAAAACTGCTGGTTGGATGAGGAAGGGGGTGATTTTTGAGAACGCGTGGATGCCGGACGGGGGGGGACGGGCGCGGGGCGCACGAAAGAGGTTGAGAGGGGACCGAGCTTGCCGGGCTGCCGCCGCCTTTGGCGGCGGATGCGCCCTGGGGTGGGAGGAAAAGCGGTGGACGTCATGCATTAGCCGAGCGCGGGCGCGGGAAAGTCGCCACTGGCGTCGTAAGACCGACGACCGCGAAAGGGGTGGAGCAGCATTGCTCCCCGCCGCCTTTGGCGGCGGATGCGCCTTGGAGGAAGGGGAAAGAGGAGAGGCGTTTTGGCGGGAGCGGGGAGGATTGCCCGTGGTCCCTAATAGGAAAGGCCCCCGGATGATCCTCCCGAGGGCTGTTGCGATCGGTCGCCGAATTCGGCTCGGATTACTCCCAGTGCCCGTCGATGATGACCTTGTCCGGCGCCAGCGCCGGACAGACCGCGCGCGCCGCCGCAAAGGCGTCCTCCTTTCGGAGGATGGAGATGGTTATTCCCTGGTCCGCGAAGGCCGTCCACGCGGGGACGTCGTTTTGAATCGGGACGCCGTTTGCCGTGACCTGGATATCTTCCTTGGGAAAAAGTGTTCCTTCGTAGCGTATGGATATCGTCGGCGTTGCGTCACGTATCTTTCTATAGGACACGACCCGATCCTTTTTCAACTCCAGGTCGAGAAGATAGAATAATCCGCTGTCCGATGCTATGCCAAAAGGTTGCGCGGCAGCTTCAATGATGCGAATTTTATTAATATTATTACACGATACATCGTATATCGTCGCTCCATACGCTGTTGCGTTGAGAAGAAGAACAAAGACTGTAAGGAAAGATCGAAGCATAGGTGGCTACCCCTTTATAAAGTAATGGGCAGTAAATCCATCACCTCCACGGGCCAGGAGAAATACTGTCCAGGGAACGGGAAAGTCACTGAATTTTGAAAAATTAAAGACATGGGACTTGCCTGTGATCAAAATCCCCGTCGAAGCTTTCACTTCATGATCGACTTCCACATGCACTCCAAAGGGAAGCCCCCAGCAGTTTTTGATCGTGATCGTAATTTTCTGTCCCGCGTTGAATTGGTGCGTGGCATGTGCGTCGTAGCCCTGTAACACTCCTGGGATGTTAACAGGGGCGAAGGTCTCCTGTCGAATCTCGCAGTTGCAGTTCGGGTGCACCGGGCCGGGCTTTTCCTTGAACCACAGCCCCCGCATGGCAAGGCATTTCTCGCAGGCCCCGGGTTTGGGGATGGAGCGCCAGAGGGTTCGGGGCCGCCCGCCGGTCGGCGTATGGGCACCTCGCTCCACACAAGAAACCGGCCCCGGGTGAACATCTCGGGGTCGGTTTCCTGTGCGGAACGCTCCTGTCCTGGCGCTACTCCCAGTGCCCGTCTATGAGGACCTTGTCCGGCACCAGCGCCGGACAGACCGCGCGCGCCGCCGCAAAGGCGTCCTCCTCCCGGATGATGGGGATGTTGATGCCCTGGTCGGCGAAACCGGTCAGCGCCGGGGCGTCATCACGGAGAGGGCGGCCGTTTGCCGTGATTCGAATATCCTCCACGGGAATGACCTCTCCCCTGTATTGATGCTGCACTATCGGCGCGGCCTTGCGGAGCTTCACGAATTCCTTTGCAGCGCTCTTCTTCAACTCCAATGCAAGGACATGAAAGCTTCCTTGATATGACTCGATATTCCAATGCGTTGCTGCGATGCGAACGATCCTGATTTTTCCGATGTTGCCACAGGAGACGTCATAGATGTCGGTGGCGAATGCCGTTACGGGGATAAACAGTAAACCGAGAAGAAAGAGTTGTTTCGTCAATCTGTTACCCTCGAATGATATACTGGAGTGTCGCATTGTCGCCGCAATGGCAGATGAGGAACACCTCCCATGGTACCGGTAAGTCTCCGAACTTGAAGAAATCGAAAGCCGTTTCTTCACCTGGGGGCAGAAGGCGCGTCGCCCTCCATTCCATTTGATCGACGCATATTCTGGCCCCGGCGAAAAACGGGCCCAGGTTTTTGATTTCGACCGTGATCTTCTGTCCGGCGTTGAATTTCTCCGTGGCCGTGTCCTCGAAGCCCTGCAGGGTACCCACGATGGTAACAGGTCCGAAGGTCTCCTGTCGAATCTCGCATTTGCAGTTCGGGTGCACCGGACCGGGCTTTTCCTTGAACCACAGCCCCTGCATGGCCCGGCATTTTTCGCAGGCCCCGGGCTTGGGGACGTAGCGCCAGAGGGTTCTGGGCCGCTCGCCGGTCGGCGCATCGTTTGCGGACAGGCGTTTGCGCGCGGACATGTGCTTGGGCAGGCCGTGTACGAGTTGGTCGTCGCCGATGTGTTGGTGGAAGGCTTCGGGCATGTCGTTGCTCCTTGTCGTGGAATGGCGGGGTGGTGGGCGGGAGGGCGGCGCGACAAAGCGACCTCGGATGGCGGATGATCTGCCGCGTCGCGGCGGGCTTTGGGACGGGAAGGGTGGCGAGGGACAGAGCGTCCGTCGCGAGAATGATATATATGCTATTTTATACGCGATGTCAAGTGCTGGTGCTCCTGCGGTGCGCACGGGCATGGCTGCGCTCGGTCCGTTTTCCGTTGGCGCGGCGATGGTGTCGGAGGGCGGGGTGCTTCCGTCCCCGGGGCGGGGAGGGCGTGAAGCGGCCGGGCTGCGGTGCTGCGCGCCGCTGGGCTTGGGAGGGGAGCGGCCCGGCAACGCCGCGCGCCGAGCGCGGGCGGGGAGAGGCCGAAGCGCCGCCGTGGAGTCGACAACCGCGCGACGGGCGGAGGGCATGCTGCTGCGAAAGCGGGGGGGGGGCTTACGCCGTCCCTGTCCCCTTCCCCCAAAAAAAGCCCCGCGTGGGCGGGGCTTGATGTTTCCGGGGGCTCGGCGGGCGCTAGTTGAGGATGTAGCGCATGGGGTTCACGCACACGCCGTTGAGGCGCACTTCGTAGTGCAGGTGTGGGCCCGTGGAGCGGCCGGTGGAGCCCATGCGGCCCACCAGTTCGCCGCGGCTGACGATCTGGCCCTTCTTCACCGTGTACTTGTGCAGGTGCGCGTAGCGCGTGATGATGCCGGAACCGTGGCTGATGACCACGCACTTGCCGTAGCCGCCGTCCACGCCCGTGAACGTGACCACGCCCTTGGCCGGGGCGTAGATCGGCGTGCCCGTGCGGCCGGAGATGTCGATGCCCTTGTGGAACTCGCGACGGCCTGTAAAGGGCGACATGCGGTAGCCGAAGCGCGAGGATATCCAGCCCTCGGTGGGCCAGATGGACGGCGTGGAAGCCAGGATGTCCTGGTTCTCGCGGATGGCGCGCATCAGCTCCTGCTGGCGCACCTCCTCCAACCGCACGTCCGTGGACAGCTGGTTCACGAAGTTGTGCATCTTGCGGGCCAGCAGTTCCTGCCGGTAGATGGGCAGGTAGCTGTCGGAGAAGTCCTTGGTCTCCGGGCCGCCGACCGGGGTGACCGTGTCCACCTGGTCCTGGTCGAGGTTGATCATCACCCGCAGCTTGGAATCGAAATCGCGGATGCGCACCAGATCCTTGTCCACGGTGCGCAACTTGTTGGCCAGGCTCAGGAGCTGGTTGTTCTGCTCCTCGACGGTCTTCTGCGCGGCCTGCAGCTGGCCTTGGACGTTCATGTAATCCAGGTAGTAGCGAACGAAATGGGCGTTGCCGGCCACCAGCCCGAGGATGACGGCGGCGATGGCCACCACGTGCCAGCCCCTGAAGCAGGTTTTGCGGCACGCACCCTCGTTGTCCTTGAAGACCACGACGTCGTACTTGCGGAATAACATAACGCTCCAGAGTGATTGTTGATTGCGTACGGGTATGGGCCCCGGACTTTCACAACCGGGAATTATACTGTTATCGCGCAAAGTTCAATGCTTTTTGCGCCATTTTTCCCGATCTCCCGTCTGCCAGCGTCGTAACGCATTGTATACATTATTTTTGATCCTCCGGTCCGCGTTCCAGCGTTCCGCAAGCCAGTCCATGGTCCGGGACCGGTTGGTGGCGCCTGAGGAGGGGCACGGATTGGCCCAGACCGGGAGTTCCCACTGGCGGCAGGCGCGGGTGATGGTCTCCTTGTCCAGCCACAGCAGCGGGCGGATGATCGTCAGTTCGCCGTCGAAGAGCGGCTCGCTGTGGGCCATGCCGTCCACTCGGCCGGTCTGGAAGATGTTCATGAAGAACGTGCCCACCAGGTCCTCGGTGTTGTGCCCCAGGGCCAGGTGCGTCAGGCCGTAGCTGCGGCACAGCTCGAAGAGCCGCTTGCGCCGGTGCCAGCAGCAGAAGAAGCACGGCGAGTTCTTGCGGTTCTCCTCCGAATGCGCGCGCGGCCCGTGGTCCGTGACCTCCAGGTGCCCGGGCAGCCCCTCGCGCGCCAGCCATGCGGCCAGGGGCGCGTGGTTCGCCGGGTCGAAACCCGGGTTGACGTGCAGGACCATGAGTTCGAAGGCGAAGGGCACGATGCGTCGGCGCAGCCGCAGGACCTGGAGCAGGGTCCAGCTGTCCGCGCCGCCGGAAACGGCCACGCCCACGCGCGCGCCCGGGCCGATCATGGCCGTGTCCTGCATGAGCTTGCCCGCGCTGGTCACGCACTGCTTCTGGGCGAAGGTGAGGCCGGAGAGTCTGGACATGGGGCGGGATTCCTCGTGCGGGGGGCGGCGGGCGGGGCCGCGGGGCCGGACCGAAGGGGCAGGGCGCGCGCGGGCCGGAAAATGCGCCGCCTTCCCTTGACGTCGGGGGTTCTGGTTCTTAGATTATGCGGCCTCGTCGGGGGCGCGCCGCGGCGCGCCCCGTGTTCGGGTCCGGGGCGCCTTCGGGGCCGCCGGGCCCCGATGCCCAAAACATCCGCAACCCGACCGCAACGCGTCCGTTGCGACAACCTCGTCACGACAAACCCATTCCGACATGCTTGAAGTCCGAAACGTAAATCATCATTACGGGGCCGTCCAGGTGCTGCACGACCTGAGCTTCACGGTGAACCGCGGGGAGGTCCTCGGGTTCCTCGGGCCCAATGGCGCAGGCAAGTCGACGACCATGCGCATCCTCACGGGCTATCTTACGCCCACTTCCGGCCAAGTGCTCTTCGACGGCCTGGACGCGCGCAGGAACATGGTCGCCCTGAGGGCCAGGCTTGGCTACCTGCCCGAGAACGTGCCCCTGTATCCCGAACTGCGCGTGGCCGAATACCTGCGCTGGGTCGCCCGCGTCAAGCGCTCCGCCGATCCCGAGCGCCAGGTGGCCGAGGCCATGGACCGCTGCGGCCTGGCCCACGTGGCCGCGCGCCTCATCCGCCATCTTTCGCGCGGCTACCGCCAACGCGTGGGGCTGGCCCAGGCCATGCTCGGCAACGCCGAACTGCTCATTCTCGACGAGCCCACCGTGGGCCTGGACCCGGCCCAGATCCGCGAGATCCGCGAACTGATCCGCGAACTGGGCCGCGAGCGCACCATCCTGCTCTCCACGCACATCCTGGCCGAGGTGGAACTGGCCTGCGACCGCGTGCTGATCATCGACAAGGGGTGCATCAAGGCCGAGGACACGCCGTCCAACCTGGCCGCGGGCGCGGGCGCGCTCCGGCTGCGCGTGGGCGTGGCCGCCGACCTCGCGGACGCGGTCTGCGCGGCCCTGGCCGTCGTGCCCGGCGTGCGCGAGGCGCGTCCGGAGTCCGGCGGCGGCAGCGGCGACGGCGTGCTCGTGCGCGTGGAGGCCGAGCCCGGCGCGGACGTGCGCGCGCGGTTGGCCGAGCGCGTGCTCGCGGCCGGGTGGCCGCTCCTGGAGCTGCGCCCGGCGGGCGACAGCCTGGAGGAGGCCTTCGTCAGCCTGGTCACGGGCCAGGGCGGCCACGCGCCGGACGCCGCGTCCGCCGTCGCCCCTGACGCCGCGACCGCCGCTGCGGCCGACCCGGCCGCCGAGCGGACCGCAGAGGAGGCCGCCCGATGAGCGCAGCCGTCCTCGTGGCCCGCAAGGACCTGATGATCCTCTTCCGCTCCCCCCTGGCCTACGTGGTGCTCGCCGCGTTCCTGGCCCTGGGCGGCTACTTCTTCGCCTCCTCGGTGGGCTACTTCGAGCTGGTCTCCATCCAGCTCATGCAGAATCCCGAGGCCATGAGCCTGACGCCGACCCAGATGGTGGTCACGCCCTACCTGCAGAACGCGGCCGTGGTGCTGCTGTTCTTCCTGCCGCTGCTGACCATGCGCGGCTTTGCCGAGGAGAAGCGCATGGGCACCTTCGAGGTGCTCATGAGCTACCCCATGAACGAGGCCCAGATCGTGGGCGGCAAGCTGCTGGGGCTGGCCGTGTTCCTGGCGGCCATGCTCGCGGCCGGGGCGCTGAACCCGGCGCTGCTCTCCCTGTTCACGCAGGTGGAGCCCCTGCCCGTGCTCGTGGGCTACCTGGGGCTCTTCCTCATGGGGGCGGGCTTTCTCAGCCTGGGGCTCTTCCTTTCCTCGCTCACCGAGAGCCAGATGGTTTCCGGCGTGCTCACCTTCGTGGCCCTGCTGCTGCTCTGGCTGCTCTCCTGGGTCCGCGACGTGGTGCCGCCCGCCCTGGCCCCGGTGGTCACCGGGCTGTCGCCCCTGGGCCATTTCGAGCCCTTTGCCAAGGGCGTGGTGCAGCTGGACGCGGTGGTCTACTACGCCACCTTCGTGCTGGCCTTCTTCTGGCTTACGGTGCTCAGCCTGGAAAACCAGCGGTGGAGGGCGTGATGCGCGGAGCAGGACGCTATTCCACGACGGTTCTGGCCGCCCTGATCGGGCTGGCCGTGCTGGTGGGGCTGAACGTGCTGGCGGCCAGGTCCACCTGGCGCTGGGACGCCACTGCGGACCGCCGCAACTCGCTCTCCCGGGAGTCCGCGGACGTGCTCGCGCACCTGCCGCGTCCCGTGTCCGCCGTGGCCTTCTATCGGCCGCAGGAGCCCGAAGCCGAGGTGGTGCGCGAACTTTTCGAACGCATCGCCGAAAAGGCCCACGACTTCACCTGGGAGTTCGCGGACCCGGACCGTTCGCCCTTCAAGGCGCGCGAGTACGGGGTGCGCCAGTCCGGCACCGTGGTCCTGAGCAGCGGCGACAAGCGCGAGAGCGTGCTCTTCGCCGACGAGGAGAAGCTGGTCAACGCCATGGTCCGCGTGAGCGACCCCGCCGGGGGCACGGTCTACTTCGTGACCGGCCACGGCGAACTGGACGCCGAGCGCGCGGGCAAGGATCCGGACGGCAAGGGCAGCCCGGATTCCTGCGTGCTCCTGGCCAAGGCCCTGCGGGAAAAGGGGCTGCAGACCAGGCCGCTGCTGCTCGCGCGCGAACGGGAGGTGCCCGAGGACGCCTCGGCCGTGCTCGTGCTCGGGGCCCAGCGGGATTTCCTGCAACACGAGCTTGACCTTTTGGCCCGATACGTGGGAAAGGGCGGCCGTCTGCTCGTGGCCCTGGAGCCCGAGAGCGCGACGAACCTGGACGGCTTCCTGGCCGACCACTTCGGCGTGACCCGGCTGCCCGGCTTCGTGGTCGATCCGGTGGGGCGCATGATCGTGGGCGACCCCATGGCCCCGCTGGTGCGCGACTATTCCCGGCATCCGATCACGCGCGATTTCGAGTTGATGACCCTGTTCCCCACCTGCGGTGCGCTGGAGATGCGCGGCGCGGGGCTGGCGGGCGGCACGGTGCGGCCCCTGGGCTCCAGCTCGGCGCAGGCCTGGCTGGAGACGGACGTGGAGGGGCTGCGCAAGGGCAAGGCGTCCTTTGACAAGGGCGTGGACACCCAGGGCCCGCTGCGTCTGGCCATGGCCTGGCAGCCCACGCCCGGGCCGCAGGGCGCTGGCAAGGCCGAAGAGGCCGGAAACGGGGTCGGCAAGGACGCGGTCGGGACGGACAAGGACGCGGCCGGGGTCGGCAAGGACGCGGCCTCGCGCGCCCGGGCCGTGGTCTTCGCGGACCAGGATTTTCTGGCGGACCGCTACGCGCCGCTTTCCGGCAATCTTGACCTCGCGCGCAACAGCGTGCAGTGGCTATTGGAAAAGGAAGGGCTGATCACGGTCTCCAAGCCCAAGGCGGCCAACGTCTTCCTGCTGCTCACTCCGGGCCAGCGCGCCGCGCTGACCTGGGTGCCGCTGGCCGGCCTGCCCTTGGGCGCCCTGGCCCTGGCCGCGCTGGTGGCTCTCCGGCGGCGCAGGGGATAGGCCGCCCAGCGGAACCGGGCGCACCGGCGCGGCGCGCCCCAACGAACAACGGACCGGCCGCCTGCGGCCGGAAACCATAGACGCAACGAAACATGAAGCGACTGCTCATCCTGTTGATCCTGGCCACGGGAGTCTGGTCCGCCGCGGCGTACTGGACCGCCGCGCCCAAGGACGCCGGAAGCGACCGAGGCCAGGACCCCTCGTGGCCCGAGGTCACGGCCGAGCGCGTGGGGCGCGTGGAGTGCAACGCCACGGGCGGCGCATCCTTTGTCCTGGCCCTGCGCAACGGCCAGTGGTACGCCGGGGGGACGGGCGCCAACGCCACCTTCACGGCCCGCGCCGACGCGGACAAGGTCCGTGGGCTCATGGAGTTCGTGAGCCACAACAAGCCCGAGCGGCGGCTGGAGGGCATCGGCCGCGACAAGGCCGCGGAGTTCGGCCTGGACGCGCCGCGCCTGAGCGTGACCTTCGAGGCCGCCCAGCCCTGGACGCTCTGCCTGGGCGACGCGAACCCGTCGGGCGACGGCGTCTACGCCACGAGTTCCCTGGAGGACCGCATCCTGCTCCTGGGCGCCAAGTACAGGCAGCACCTGGAGCGGCCTGAAACGTACTACCACGACCTGCGGCTGACCGACTCCGTGGCCGACGATGTGGAACGGGTGCGCGTGACCGGGCCCGGCGCGGTGGGCGACGGCGAATGGGAGGCCCAGCGCACGGAAAAGGGGTTCGTCTTCACCTGGCCGGACAGGCTCAAGGAGCGTACCGTGAACCAGGGCGAGCTGGACCTCTACCTGCACACCCTGGTGACCATGAAGGGCGCGCGCTACCTCGCGGGCAGCCCCAAGGGCATGCCCGGTCCGTACCTGCGCGTGCAGATCTGGCGCAAGAAGGCCGCCGTGCCCACGACCATCGAGCTCTACGACCTGGCCGCGGGTTCGGCCGAGGCGCCCATGGAGACGCGCTTTCTGACCGTTTCCGACTGGCAGGGCGCGCCCGTGGAGCTGGACCGCGACCGCGCGGTCAAGCTCTCGCGCACCGCGTTCTCGCTCATGGAGCGCAAGGTCGCCTCCGTGGACCTGGGCAGGATCACGCGCCAGCGCGTGGTGCAGAAGGGCCACGACGGCAAGCCCGCCCAGGAGGTCGTGGCCGTGAAGAAGGACAAGGGCTGGGTCACGTCCCCGGACGGGCGCGAGATGGTCGGCATGGACATGCTCACCTGGCGGCTGACGGACCTCAAGTACGAGGCCGAGCCGCTGTCGCAGCTGCCGGACTCGGCGCGCTACGCCCTGACCTGGGAGCTCTTCGGCGCGGACGACAAGCCCGTGACCGAACTCGTTTTCTACCTCGATCCGGACCTGCCCGAGCACCTCTGCTGGGTCAAGGTCCTGGGCGAAGACCGGTTCTATCCGGTCCCGGACAAGCTCCTGGAGGACCTCCAGGGGCAGCTTCCGCTGGGCAAGACCGGCGCGGCGCAGTAGCCGCCCGAGCGGCCGGCGACGGCCGCATATCCACCGAACCTCAAGGAGAGACCATGGCGCGCATTACCGTTGAAGACTGCCAGCAGCAGGTGAACAACCGCTTCCTCATCGTCCAGATGGCCATCAAGCGGGTCAAGCAGTACCGCGAAGGGTACGATGCACTGGTGGAGTCCAAGAACAAGGAGAACGTCACGGCCCTGCGCGAGATCGCAGCGGGCAAGGTGCTCGTGGACGAGCACCCGCACCACGACGAGGACGTCGAGGCCGAAGCCGAAGCCGAAGCGTAGAGCCATGAGCCGCAGAGACTACTACGAGGTGCTGGACGTCGCGCGGGACGCCTCCAAGGACGAGATCAAGAAGGCGTACCGCAAGATGGCCATGCAGTTCCATCCCGACCGCAACCCGGACGACCCCGAGGCCGAACGCAAGTTCAAGGAGGCCGCCGAGGCCTACGAGGTGCTGCGCGACGACGACAAGCGCGAGCGCTACGACCGCTTCGGCTTCGAGGGCGTCAACGGCAACGGCTTCTCCGGCTTCACCAGCAACGAGGATATTTTCAGCCACTTCAGCGACATCTTCGGGGACCTCTTCGGCTTCAGCATGGGCGGCGCGCGCGCGCGCGGGCCGCGGCCCACGGCCGGGGCCGATCTGCGCTACAACCTGGAGGTCACCTTCCGCCAGGCCGCCAAGGGCGCGGAAGTGACCCTGAAGATTCCCAAGCGCGTGGCCTGCGACGAATGCGGCGGCACGGGCGCGGCCCCGGGCACCAGGCCGACCACCTGCCGCCACTGCGGCGGCTCGGGCCAGGTGCACCAGACCCAGGGCTTCTTCCGCGTGGCCATGACCTGCCCGGTGTGCCGCGGCCAGGGCACGATGATCGAGACGCCGTGTCCCAAGTGCAAGGGCGCGGGCACCGTGCCCGAGGTCAAGGAACTCTCCGTGCGCATCCCGGCCGGGGTGGACAACGGCTCGCGCCTGCGCTTGCGCGGCGAGGGCGAGCCCGGCGAATACGGCGGGCCTCCGGGCGACCTCTACGTGGTCATCTACGTGGAGGAGGACAAGACCTTCCGCCGTCAGGCCCAGGACCTGGTCTACACGGTGGAGGTGGGCTTCGTGGACGCGGCGCTGGGCGCGCGCGTGCAGGTGCCCACCCTGGATGAGCCCATCGACATGGACGTGCCCAAGGGCACGCAGCCCGGCGCGGTCTTCACGCTCAAGGGCCTCGGCCTGCCGCACCTGGGCTCCGCGCACAAGGGCGACCTGCTCGTGGAGGTGCGGGTGGCCACGCCCACCTCGCTGACGCGCAAGCAGGAGGAACTGCTCAAGGAATTCCAGGCCCTGGAGGCCAAGAAGCCGCTCAAGAAGGTCAAAAGCTTCTTCAAGAAGGCCGGCAAGGCCATGAGCGGCTAGCACCCTTTTCGGGTCGCTCGGCCACGGCCGGCGGCGCTGCCCGCCGGCCGGACCCATATTCCCCTATTGCGCGGCGCCCGCCGCATCGAGAACGCCATGCTCCCCGTCGTCGCCCTCATCGGCCGCCCCAACGTGGGCAAGTCCACGCTGTTCAACCGGCTGATCCGCAGCAACCGGGCCATTACCCACGACCGCCCGGGCGTGACCCGCGACCGCATGTACGGCGAGGTGCGCCGCCGCGGCGCGCCGTCGTGGGGCATCGTGGACACGGGCGGCATCACCCTGGACGCCTCGGGCGCGCCCGGCGAGGGGCCCGAGGGCGTGCGCGGCTTCGAGGCCGAGATCCTGGCCCAGGCGCGCGCCGCCGTGGAGGAGGCCGCGCTGCTGCTGCTCGTGGTCGATGGCCGCGAGGGGCTTTCGCCCCTGGATGAGCGGCTGGCGCGCTTCGCGCGCACCAGCGGACGGCCCGTGCTCGTGGTCGTGAACAAGATCGACGGGCCCGAGCAGGCCGACCTGCTCCTGGCCGAGTTCCACGCCATGGGCCTGGATCTGCTGCCCTGCTCGGCGGCCCACGGCTTCGGCATGCCCGCACTGCTGGAGCGCGTGCAGGAACTGCTGCCCGCCGAACCCGAGTCCGAGCCGGACGATGCGCTGGAAGAGGGGACGGACGGAGAATTTTCGGACCAGGCCGATGCCTCGCCCGCCGCGGAAGGGGAGGCCGCGGCGGCCGACACCGACGACGACCTGCCCGAGGAGCCGCCCCTGCCGCCCGAGGTGGCCGCGTTGCGTTTCGAGGATCTGCACCTGCCCGCGGGATTCGACCTGGAGTCCGCCGAACTCGGGCCCGACGAGCCCGAGCCCGGCGAGGCCGATTCGGCCGCAGCCGGAACGGGAACCGCCGCGCCCGGCGCGCGGACCCTGGGCCACCGCCTGGACCCCCGGCGCGGGCTGCGCATGGCCATGCTCGGCAAGCCCAACGCGGGCAAGTCCTCGCTGGTCAACGCCCTGTCCGGCACCAGCCGGATGATCGTCTCCGACGTGCCCGGCACCACCCGCGACAGCGTGGACGTGACCTTCGAGAAGGACGGCGCGCGCTATACCTTCGTGGACACGGCGGGCGTGCGGCGGCGCACCCGGGTCACGGACCAGGTGGAGCGCTATTCCGTGAACGCGGCGCTGAAGACCAGCCAGCGCTCGGACGTGACCTTCCTGGTCCTGGACCTGGCCGAGGGACTGACCCAGCAGGACAAGCGGCTGATCACCTTCCTGGACCGCTACAAGATTCCCTTCATCACCATCGTCAACAAGATCGACACCGTGGAGCGCAAGGAGCGCAAGGCCGTGCTCCAGGGGTTCCGCGACGCGCTCAAGTTCTGCCCGCACGTGCCCCTGGTGATCACCTCGGCCCGGACCGGCGCGGGGCTGGACGGGCTCCTGGACCAGGCGCGCGAACTGTGGCGCGAGTGCGGGGTGCGCGTGTCCACCGGGCGGCTGAACCGCGCGGTGCAGGACGCCATCCGCCGCCACCAGCCGCCGGTGGTCAAGCGCACGCGGGCCAAGTTCTTCTATCTGACCCAGGCCGAGACCCGGCCGCCGACCTTCATTCTCTTCGTCAACGACCCCGAGCGGGTGAAGCCGTCCTACGCGCGCTATCTGGAGACGCGGCTGCGCAGGGACTTCGGCATCGCCCACGCGCCCATGCGTCTGGTGCTGCGCGCCAGCCATGCCAAGAAAAGTTGAACGGCGTGCGCAATCGGGGCCGCGCCGCGGGCCGACTTGCGCGTCCGTGGCGCTCCGGGCGCTCGATTGCGCGGCCGAGTCACCCCCGCTGCGGGCCTCATCTGCCCGCCCCCGCGTCCCTGTACTGTCCCGTTGCAGTTTTTGCGCCGCTCCGGCTTGACCTCGGCACGGGTTTTCTTTAGCGTTTTTTTCCTTCCGCGCCGAACGGCCCGGCAAAAGGGCCGTTCGGCGCGCGCTGGTTCGCGGGACGCGCCGGGCGCGGCCGGCGTTTTTTTCGTCACCTGCAACACGCGCAACACACGCAAAAGCAAAGGGTTTGGTCATGGTCGAGAAAATGAACTCCATCTGGTTTGACGGCAAGCTCGTTCCCTGGGACGAAGCCAACGTGCACGTCCTCACCCACTGCCTGCATTACGGCACGGGCGTCTTCGAGGGTATTCGCGCCTACGAGTGCGTAGACGGCACGAGCTGCGTCTTCCGCCTAAAGGAGCACGTGCACCGGCTCTTCAACTCGGCCAAGACCATGCTCATGGAAATCGGATACAGCGAAGCGGAGATGTGCGAGGCCATCGTGGCCACGCTCAAGGACAACAAGATGAAGGCGGGCTACATCCGACCCCTGAGCTTCATCGGCGCGGGCTCCATGGGCGTGCACCCGAACACCAACCCCGTGCACACGATCATCGCCACCTGGCCCTGGGGCGCGTACCTGGGCGAGGACGCCCTGGAAAAGGGCATCCGCGTGAAGACCTCCAGCTTCACCCGGCACAACGTCAATTCCATGATGACCAAGGCCAAGGTCTCGGGCAACTACGTCAACTCCGTGCTGGCCAAGCGCGAGGTGGTGCAGGACGGCTACGACGAGGCCCTGATGCTCGACACCAACGGCTTCGTGTCCGAGGCCTCGGGCGAGAACATCTTCATCGTCCGCAACGGCGAGATCAAGACCACGCCGCCCACCTCCATCCTCCAGGGCATCACCCGCGACAGCCTCATCCCCGTGGCGCGCGAGCTGGGCTTCACCGTGGTGGAGCAGCAGTTCACGCGCGACGAGCTCTACGGCGCGGACGAGGCCTTCTTCACCGGCACGGCCGCCGAGCTCACGCCCATCCGCGAGGTGGACAACCGCGTCATCGGCGAGGGCCATGCCGGCCCGGTGGCCAAGAAGCTCCAGAAGGAGTTCTTCAAGGTCGTCACCGGGGCCAACCCGAAGTACGAGTCCTGGCTGTACCGCTACTCCTTCTAGCCGCAACGCCTGCAAGCGCCCCCGGTGGGTCTTCCGCCGGGGGCGTTTTTTTTTGCGCGCGCGGGCCGGGCGGCCTCGCGTCCCGTCTCGCTTGCGGGCCGCCTTGACCGGTCCCGGTCCATCCCGTATCGATGGAAAGCCATGAGCCAATCGCTGACCAGCAAGTACCGTCCCCAGACCTTTGCCGAGGTCGCGGGCCAGGAGACCATCAAGCGCATCCTCTCCCGCGCCGCGGCCGAGGACCGCATCGCGCCCGCCTACCTCTTCAGCGGCACGCGCGGCGTGGGCAAGACGACCATCGCGCGCATCCTGGCCAAGGCCATCAACTGCGAGCACGCGCCCACGGCCGAGCCGTGCAACCAGTGCATCCACTGCCGCCAGATCACCCAGGGCGCGGCCGTGGACGTGGTCGAGATCGACGGCGCGTCCAACCGGGGCATCGACGACGCCCGCCGCCTCAAGGAAGACATCGGCTATGCGCCCATGCAGTGTCGCTACAAGGTCTTCATCATCGACGAGGCGCACATGCTCACGCGCGAGGCCTTCAACGCCCTGCTCAAGACGCTGGAGGAGCCGCCCTCCAACGCCACCTTCATCCTGGCCACCACCGAGCCGCACAAGTTCCCCGCGACCATCGTCAGCCGCTGCCAGCACTACGCCTTCAAGCGGCTCACGGCCTGGGAGCTGGAGGACCACCTGGCCAACGTGCTCACGCGCGAGTCCGTGGAGTTCGATCCGGCCGCGCTCAAGCTTTTGGCGCGCCGCGCCGCGGGCAGCGTGCGCGACTCGATGTCGCTCATGGGCCAGGTCCTGGCCCTGGGCAACGACCGCCTCGTGGTCGAGGACGTGCGTTCCATCCTCGGCCTGGCCGGGCAGGAGCTCTTCTTCCGCGTCATGGAGGCCATCCACGACCGCGACTGCGTGGCCCTGGCCTCGGTGCTTTCCGAGATCCTGGACCAGGGGCTGGACCTGGGCTTCTTCCTGCGCGAACTGGCCGCGGTCTGGCGCAATCTCTTTCTGCTGCGCCAGTCGGGCGAGGCGGCCTTGCCGCTGCTGGAGCTGCCCCAGGAGGAGGCCGGAGCCTGGCTGGAATGGGCCCCGCGCTTTTCCCTGGCGCACATCCATGCCTGCTGGCAGCTGACCCTGGAGGGCCAGCGCCGCGTGCTCACGTCGTTGGAGCCCGCCCTGGCCCTGGAACTGCTGCTGCTCAACCTGGCCTTTTTGCCGGATCTGCTTTCCCTGGAGACCCTGTCCGCGCCCGGCGCGTCCCCCGCTGGGGGCGCGGGCGGTGCGGGAGGAGGCCCCGGAGGCGGCGCGCCCTATGGCGGTGCTCCCCAGGGTGGTGCTCCCCAGGGTGGTGCTCCGGGACGGGGCGGCTCCTTCGGCCCCGGTCGCCCGGGCGGCCCGGCCGGGCGGCCCGCCGCGTCCGGTTATCAGGGCGTAGCGGGCCAGCAGGTCGCATCGGGCCAGCAGGGCGCCGGGGGGCGTCCGGCCGCTGCCGGACGACCGGGCGCGCCCGCGCCGCAGGCCGCCAAGCGCCCGGCCTGGGAACGCATCGGCCCCGGCAGGACCCAGGGCGCGGGCCCGGCGGGCCCGCAGGGGCAGGGCGGTTTTTCGGCGCGGGGCGCGCAGGGCTCGTATCCTCCGCAGGGGGCGCAGCCCCCGCAGGGCGCACGTGCGCCGCAGGGGCCGCAGCCTTCGCAGGGATCGTATCCTCCGCAGGGAGCGCGGTCCCCGCGTTCCGGGGCTGGCGGCCCGGCGGCCGAGGGCGACGACCCGGCGGCCGAGGTGCCGCACCAGGCGGCCGCGTTCGACGCGCCGCCGTGGGAGGACGTGCCCCCGCCCGACGAGACCCCGGTCTGGGACGAGGCGGCCGAACCGGTCGCCGAGCCGGCGCGCCCCGTCCGCCCGGCTCCGGTCCCGGCCGCAGCTTCGCAGGTTGCCCAGGCCGCCCCGGCCGCAGCCTCCCGGACCGCCCCGTCGGCTCCGGTTCCATCCGCCCCGGCCGCCCCGGCCGCGCAGCCGCTCGCTCCCCCGTCCGGGCCGCGCACCTGGGAGGCGTTCCTGGGCTTCGTGGAGCGCGCGGCCCAGGCCGAGGGCAAGACCCCGCCCATGCTCAACGGGCTCACGGCCGAGATCGACGCGAACCGCGTGCTGCTGACCTGCGCCAACGGATTTCGCAAGGAGCAGCTCGCGAACGGCGACAAGATGGCCTGGCTCACCGGCGCCGTGCGCCGCTACTTCGGCCCGGAGGCGGAGCTGGAGGTCCGCACCGCCGAGAGCGGGCCCATGCGCAGCCGCCCGGAGCTGCGCCAGGAAGTGCAGGACAACGAGATTTTCCAGGAACTGCAAAAGGAATTCGGAGCCCGGCTGCTCGACTGCTGGCCGCTGCGGGACCGCAATTCCGGCTGAACGAACGCGCCCCGGCCGATACCGGGGAGGCCCGCCGGGCCCGGCTTCCGGGGTTGCGGGCTCCCGGGACTGCGGACTTCCGGCCGACGCGGCGAACCCGACACCCACAACGATACCCGAGCACGGAGGACATATGCGCGGAATGAACGACCTGGTGCGCCAGGCCCAGATAATGCAGAAGAAGATTTCCAAGCTGCAGGAGGAACTCGCCGAGCGCGAGGTGGAAGGCGCCGCCGGGGGCGGCATGGTCACGGTCAAGGCCTCCTGCAACCAGGAGGTCCGCTCCATCGCCATCGACAGGACCGTGGTCGATCCCGAGGACGTGGAGATGCTTCAGGACCTCGTGCTCGCCGCGGTCAACGAGGCCCTGAAGACCGCCAAGGAGACCCAGCAGAAGGAAATGCAGGCCCTCACCGGCGGCATGAACATCCCGGGCATGTTCTAGCCCGGCCCGAAGACAAACCCCGCGCGGGGCGGCGCGCCGCCCCGCGACCCCGACGCCCGGCCCGGCCCCCGCGCCCGGCCGTTCCGCGCCGCAGGAGATCGCGTGAACGCCACCGTCCGCACCATCCATCCGGCCCGCACCGCCCATCCGGCCCGCGCCGTCCGTCCGGCCCGCGCCGTCCCCGCCGGAGACCGCCCGTGAACCGGCTGCCCGAACCGCTGCGCCAGCTCGTGGACCAGCTCGCGGCCCTGCCGGGCCTGGGGCCCAAGTCCGCGCTGCGCATGGCCCTGACCATTCTCAAGTGGCCCGAGGCGCGCGCCGTGCAACTCGGCCGCTCCGTGCTGGAGCTGCGCGAAAAGCTGCGCCTGTGCTCGCGCTGCGGCTCGCTGACCGACGAGGACCCCTGTCCGCTGTGTTCCGACGCGGGCCGCGACCCGCGGTTGCTCTGCCTGGTCTCGGAATGGGACAGCCTGCTGGCCATGGAGCAGGGCGGCTTCTACCGCGGCCACTACATGCTCCTGGGTGGTCTGCTCTCGCCCCTGGACGGCGTGGACGCCGACGGCCTGGAACTGGACCGCCTGCGCGCGCGCCTGGACGAGGGCGAGATCGAGGAGGTCATCCTGGCCCTGGGCACCACCCTGGAGGCCGAGAACACCTCCTCCTACGTCAAGAACCTGATCGAGCGCGGGTTTTCCGGCGTGCGCGTCACGCGGCTGGCCCAGGGCATCCCCCTGGGGCAGGAGGTCAAGTTCGTGGACAAGGAGACGCTCCGGCAGTCGCTCCTGCACCGCCAGGAGCTCTAGGCCCGCGCCGCCGCGCAAACCGTCCCGCAAACCGCCGTACAAGGCCCCGTCGGGCACGCCACAGGAGCCGCCCATGCGCACCTTCGTCTTCATCCCCCCCGTGCACAAGCCCACCGGCGGCGTGGCCGTGCTTCTGCACGTCGTCGAACACCTGCGCGAACTGGGGCACGAGGCCTGGGCCGTGCCGCGCGAAGGCAAGGGGCTGGGCTACTACGGGAGTTCCGCCGTGCCCGTCACCCCGTGGGACACCCTGGACCTCAGGCCCGAGGACGTCTGGCTCGCGCCCGAAGGCTGGGTCAACGCCCTGGCCCCGGGGCTGGCCGCGGGCGCTCGCTGCGTGGCCTACGTGCAGAACTGGGCCTACCTCTTCTCCTCCCTGCCGCCCGGCGCGACCTGGGCGCAGTTGCCGGTCTCCTTCCTGGCCGTCTCCCACCCCGTGGCCCGTTTCGTGGAACAGGCCACGGGCCGCTCCGCGCCGATCCTGCGCCCGCACGTGGACCCGGCCGTGTTCCGCGCGCCCGGGGCCAAGGCCCGCGACGTCGTGAACGTGGCCTACATGCCGCGCAAGAACAAGGCCCTGGTGGACCAGATCCGCGCGCTCTGCGCATCCCGCGCCCGGCCCGGCTGCCCGGCCGTCAACTGGATTCCCATCCAGGGCACGGACCACCACGGCGTGGCCGAACTCCTGCGCGCCGCCCATATCTTCCTGGCCACCGGCTTTCCCGAGGGCTGCCCCCTGCCGCCCCTGGAGGCCATGGCCTGCGGGTGCCTGGTGGTCGGCTTCCCCGGCCTGGGCGGCTGGGACTACATGCGCCAGGTTCCGCGCGAATCCGGCAGCCGCGGCGCGGCCCCCTGGTTCCCCCTGCGCGACGTGTCCTGGTCCGGCAACGGGTTCTGGGCCGCGGACGGCGACGTGCTCGACGCCGCCCTGGCCCTGGAGGAGGCCGTGCGCTGGTGGACCGAACAGCCGCCGCGCCTGGCCGAAACCCTGGCCAACGGGCAGGCCGCCGCGGCGCAGTATACGCCCGAACACCAGCGCGCCGCCCTGGACGACCTCTGGCAACGCGCCGCGGACGGCGAACTCTTTCCTCCGGCCCGGCGCTGACCCCCGCGCTGTCCCAGATTCCCGGCGGTCCCGGACCTCGACCCCCGACCCCACAACCCCGACGCCGCACCCACCCCATGAGCAAGAAGAAGAAAACGCCCGCACCCGAACCGCAGAGCCTGAACCTGCCGCGCACCGGCGTGGAGACCCACGCGCACCTGGACATGGAGGACTTCGCCGCCGATTTCGAGGCCGTGCTCCAGCGCGGCCGCGACTCCGGCGTCTCCCGCTTCGGCAACGTCTTCCTCGGCCCCGATGCCTACCACGCGGGCCGCGAACGGTTCGCCGCGCACCCCGACGTCTTCTTCCTCCTCGGCATCCACCCGCACGACGCCACCACCTGCGACCACGACGCCCTGGCGCGCATGCACGCCGCCTTCCAGGCCGACGCCAACATCCGCGCCCTGGGCGAAATCGGCCTGGACTACTTCTACGACCTCTCCCCGCGCCCCATCCAGCAGGCCGCCTTCAAGGACCAGCTCGCCCTGGCCCGCACCCTGGACGTCACCGTGGTCATCCACTCCCGCGACGCCTTCGAGGACACCCTCAAGATCCTCCTGGACATGGGCATGCACAAGCAGCGCCTCGTCTGGCACTGCTTCGGCGGCGATACCGCCATGGCCGAGGAAATCCTCTCCCACCACTGGATCGTTTCCATCCCCGGACCGGTCACCTTCCCCAGGAGCACCGACCTGCAGGCCGCCGTTGCCGCCATGCCCGCCGACCGCATCGTCATCGAAACCGACTGCCCCTACCTCACGCCCGTGCCCTATCGCGGCAAACGCAACGAACCCGCCTACACCGCCTTCACCGCCGCCAAGGTCGCGGAACTCAAGAACATGGACCCCGCCGCCCTCTGGACCCAGGCCGGCGACACCGCCCGGCGCATTTTCGGCCTGTAGCGGGCAGGGGAGGCGGGGCTCCGCCCCACACCCCGCCGGGACGCTGTCCCGGACCCTGCCGGGGGGGATCATCCCCCCCGGGCCCCCCGGTCGGGCGGGCGCGGCGGTGGGTGTTCGCACGCCGCCGCGTGCGGCTGCGCGGCACAGGATGGAAGAGAGGGGCAGAATGGAGGAAAATCAGGTGCTAATGTATTTGCCGATGCAGAAAGGGGAATGCAATGCATATTCTGCATGAGTGACGGAGGAACGCAATGTTCCGCCGTGTTCCGCTTGTGGGACGGGAAAAAAGCTCCTATGGTTTGTGCAAAGAAAGAGTCTCATGGTTAAGATACCTTGGGCTTCGCCTACAGGCCCCGCACCGTGACAACAGGAGACATGCAGACCATGAAAACGTACCGGCAATACATCGACGGCGGATTCAGGGATTCCCATTCCAAGGATTTGATCGAAGTCGTCAATCCGTTCACGGAAAAGGTCGTGGCCACGGCCGCCAACGGCGATGCGCAGGACGCGGCCGACGCCCTGGAGGCCGCGCAGGCCGCGCAGGCCGCCTGGGCCGCCAAACCGGTCATCGAGCGCGCCGGGTACCTGAAGAAGATGGCCGACGTGATCCGCGCCAACCGCGTGGAGTTGGCGCGGACCCTGGTGGAGGAGCAGGCCAAGATTTCCGCCCTGGCGCAGGTGGAGATCGACGTCACGGCCGAGTACTTCGACTACTACGCCGGGTGGGCGCGCAAGTACGAGGGCGAGATCATCGAGAGCGACCGGGCCGGGGAGAACATCCTGCTCTTCCGCCAGCCCATCGGCGTGATCGTGGGCATCTGCCCGTGGAACTTCCCGTTCTTCGTCATGGCCCGCAAGGTGGCCCCTTCGCTGCTCACGGGCAGCACCATCGTGCTCAAGCCCAGCAGCGAGACGCCGAACACGACCTTCGAGTTCGCCAAGCTCGTGGACACCATCGGCCTGCCCAAGGGCGTGCTGAACTTCGTCTCCGGCCGCGGCTCCACCCTGGGCGACGCCCTGGTCAAGAGCCCGATCACCGGCATGGTCACGCTCACGGGCAGCGTGGAGGCGGGCGAGCAGATCATCCGCGCCACGGCCCCGAACATTACCAAGACCTCGCTGGAGCTGGGCGGCAAGGCCCCGGCCATCGTCTGCGCCGACGCGGACATGGACCTGGCGGTCAAGGCCGTGGTGGGCTCGCGCGTGATCTTCAGCGGCCAGGTCTGCAACTGCGCCGAGCGCTGCTACGTGGAAGCCTCGGTGGCCGACGAGTTCATGGCCAAGCTGGGCCGCGCCATGGCCGAGGTGACCTTCGGCGATCCGTTCGCCGACCCGAATCCGGCCATGAGCAGCCAGATCAGCAAGGAGCAGTTGGAGAAGATCGAGGGCATGGTGCAGCGCGCCAAGGCCGCCGGGGCCGAGGTGCTCGTGGGCGGCGAGCGTCCGGACATGCCCACCGGCTTCTTCTACAAGCCCACGGTGCTCGGCAAGTGCACGCAGGACATGGAGATCATGCGCAAGGAGATCTTCGGCCCGGTGCTGCCGGTGATGCCCTTCTCGGACCTGGACGAGGCCATCGCCCTGGCCAACGACTGCGAATACGGCCTGACCTCGTCGATCTTCACCCGGGACATCAACAAGGTCATGCGCGCCAGCAACGAGCTGAAGTTCGGCGAGACCTACGTCAACCGCGAGCACTTCGAGGCCATGCAGGGCTTCCACGCGGGCTGGCGCAAGTCCGGCATCGGCGGCGCGGACGGCAAGCACGGCCTCTACGAATACCTCCAGACCCACGTGGTCTACATCCAGCACTAACCCGCCGCATTCAGACAGAAAAAGGCCGGTCGCGTCAGCGACCGGCCTTTTTTTACGTTCCTTTTCCAGGCCCGCCAGGGCCTACCCCTTCTCTTTCCCGAACGCTCCCAGGGCGCATCCGCCGCCAAGGGCGGCGGCAGCCCGGCGCGCCCGCACCACCCCACATCCTTCCCGAGCGCCCGCGCCCGGCACTACTCCGTCCGGCATCCACGCGCTCCCGACAGTCACCCCACCCTCATCCAACCAGCAGTTTTTGGAGGTGGAGAGGGGTGGAGGGGGGTCCGGGG
>JACCQO010000050.1 GCA_015709205.1 Desulfovibrionaceae bacterium | reverse complement strand
CCCCGCCTCCCCCGGGCCCCCTCCACCCCTCTCCTCGCCCAAAAACTGCTGGTTGGATGAGGGGGGGTGACTGTCGAGACCGCGTGGATGCCGGACGGGGTGGGTGCGGGCGCGAAAAGAGCGGGAAAGGTGGAGAGCGGTGCGAGCGCGCCGGGCCGCCGCCGCCTTTGGCGACGGATACGCCCTGGGGCGGGAAACAAGGGGAGGAGGCGACGATGCGGTCATTGAGCGCGGGCGGGGGAAAGCCCTCACGCTGCCGGAACATCCGACGACCACGAAAAGGGTGCAGCAGCAGTGCGGCCAGCAATGCTGCCCGCCGTCAGTCGGCGGAAGCGGTCGGCTCGTGGGCGGCGGCGGGAGCCGGGGCGGCCGGAACGGTTCCGTTGGTCGCGGCGGCGGGAAACACAGGCCCGGCAGGATCGGCGGTGCCGTTGGCCGCGAAGTCGGCCAGTACGGGACCAGAGGACGCGGCGGCCGGATCGTTTGCCGCAGGACCGGTCGGCGTGCCGTTGAACGCCGGGCCCGGGGCGGTGCCGGCAACGGGGAAAGCGGGGGCGGCGGCCTGGGCCGACGCCTCGGGCGCGGCATTGTCCCCGGCCACGGCGACGTCGGAAAAAGCGGGCCGGGGCGACGCCTCGGCAGCCCCCGGCGGGCCGGGGGCGGTGGAATTCGCCTCGCCAATCGTGGCGTTGGCGAAATCCGTTCCGTTCGCGGCGGCGGCCGCCGCTGCCGCGGCCTGGCGCAGGCGGGTCAGGGCCGCGCGAATCGGCTCCGGGTCCGGGCCCGCAGGCGCGGCGCGACCGCCGGGCCGGGCCAGGGCTTGCTCCTGGGCCCGTTCCAGGGCTCGTTCCAGATCGCGCTCGGCCTCGGCCGTGCGGCCCAGGCGCTCCAGGGACTCGGCGCGGGCCGTGAGCAGCGCCACGCTGGGCGGTCCCTCGGCCAGCATGCCGTCGTACTCGGCCACGGCCCCCTGCCAGCGGCCCAGACCGGCCAGTGCGCGCGCGCGGATCCGGTGCAGGGCCGCGTCGTCCGGGCCCTGGGCCAGGGCCAGATCCGCGTCCTCCAGCGCGCCCGCCAGGTCGCCCGCGGCAAAGCACGCCGCGGCGCGCAGCCGGTGCGCGGCCACGCGCGGCGCACCGAGCGTCAGGGCCCGCGCGGCATCACGCGCCGCGCCCGCGCCGTCGCCGTGGTCCAGGCGCGCCTCGGCGCGGGCCATGTACGCGCCCGGGAAATCGGGCTCCAGGCGCACGGCGCGGTCCAGGTCCGCCAGGGCCTGGGCCTGGCGGCCCATGTGCCGCCAGGCCATCCCGCGCAGCAGATGGAGTTCGGCGTTGTCCGGATCGAGCTTCAGGGCGTCGGAGAACTCGACCGTGGCCAGACCGTGCTCGCCCAGCGCGCCCAGGGCCAGTCCGCGCTCCAGGCGCGGCCGGACCTCGTCCGGTGCCAGGCGCACGGCGAGGTCCAGATCCATCAGGGCCGCCCTGGCCCGGCCCGCGGCGCGCAGCAGCGCCCCGCGCTCCAGCCGCGCCGCACCGTCGTCCGGGTCCAGCAGCAGAGCCCAGTTGAAATCCACCAGGGCCTGGGACGCGTCGCCCAGCGCCAAGCGGGCGCGGCCGCGCAGCACGTAGATGGCCGGGTCCTCGCCGTCGAAGTCCAGGGCCCGGTCGCAGGCCGCCATGGCCTGCTCGGGCCGCCCGTCGGCAAAGGCGGCCTCGGCCTCGGCCAGGGCCCGCGCCGCCAGTTGCGACGGGGTGGGCTGGTCCATGGGCGCAACGGCGGGGCTCTCCAGGACCGAAACCGGACGATCGTCGTCGGATGTGGCCTGCGCCGGGAGCGCGGAGGCGGTCAGCGTCAGGAACAGGGAAAGCGCGAACAACGCGCCGCGTGCGGCAGCATCCCGCGCGGCTGACGGCGCACGGCGCACCGCGCCGGGTGCGGGAGCGGTCCGTTCGGAACGGGTCGTTTGCGCGGAACGGGGACTGGACATGAAGGTTTTACGCTGTGGGAGGAAAGAAGGGAACGGCATCCACGCTCAGAGAAGGCGCCTGCCGTCCGGTTTTGCCGTGCCGGGCGGGCACCCCCGGCGCACCTCCCAGGGATTGCCTCAAGCCCCCGGCCGGGAACGTCTGCCGCAAGCACTCGATGCGTTCGACCGCGCCCTGGCCAGCGTCCCCGTCCAGTGCTCCGGAACGAGTCCGGGGGAGACGGTCTTCAGGGCCGCCGACGGGCCCTCCGCCGCGCCCAGCGGGCCGGCCGCCCAGGCTCCCCGGGCCGGACCGGGGGCCGCGGATCAGCCCAGGAAGTCGTACAGGTCCAGTTCGCGCCCGTTCTTGGAGAGCAGCACGGGCGTGATCATGCGCATGCCCCGGTGTTCGCCCGGGATGCGGCGCATGGGCTTGCCGTCGTAGACCATGCCCGTGACGAGCCGGTCGTCCAGGTAGAAATCCTCGAAATCCTCCACCGCCACGTTGAGCAACGCAGGATCGAAGGCCGCGCCCGCGTCGTCCAGCTCGTAGGTCTCCGAGCCCTTGTCCACCGAGCCCAGGAGCACGATGGCCTCGTCGTCGCCGATCTGCTGGAGCAGCGGGTCGCCCGCGCACTTGTTGATCGTGGTGGCCAGGGCCGAGGCGGTCAGGTCGCCGACCTTGGCCCCGTCCGTGCGCACGGCCAACTCCAGGTCGTTGTCGAAGCAGTAGCCCTGGCCCTGGTAGAAACGGTTTTCCTCGCGCCAACCCTTCCACGTATAGCCCACGGCCTCGGCGAACTTGGCCGCAAGGTCGCCGTCGAAATACAGCACGCCCTTGAAACAGTTGTTGGCGAAATAGGGCGTGTTGTTCTTGCCCATGCAGTGCCGGAACACCTTGGCGATAAAGCTCTTGGGCAGGGCCGTGACCACCACCTGATCCATATTTCCCGTCAATTCGATGGCGAGTTTCATGCTTGCTCCTCGGGTTGCGCCCCCGGCGCGCCGGAGACCGCTTTCTGTGGCCTGGAACATAGACCAGAACGCAGGCGCAGTAAATGAAAACCGCCCGAGCCGCACGGGACCTGTCGATCGGAGGGTCTGCCGATCGGAAGGGCGGACCGGAAGAGTCGAATCGGGCGAAACAGGCGGGACGGGACAGAGCGAACCGGATGGCTCGGGCGGGGCGGGCAGGAACCGCGGCAGGCGGACGCGAGGAACCGGCCGGTCCCTGCGAGCCGGGGCCGGGCGGGACAGGCGACCATAGCGCCGCACGGACGGGACGCGGCGCAACGGACCGCCTCCCCGGGAGCCTGCCGCCGCGGCTCGGGCCTCAGAGGTCCGGGCCCGGAACGGGCCCGATGCCTCCGCCGGGGCCGCCCTCGGGACCACTCCCCGGGCCGGGGCCGGGGGCCGAACCGGCGGCCGGGCCGAAGTGCCCGTGCACCAGGGCCAGGGCGAAATCCAGAAAGAACAGGGTCGCGGCGCGGTCCTCCTCGCGCACCAACTCGTCCAGGTCGCGCAACGTCAGGTAGGCGGCGCACCCCTCCGGATCGTCCAGGCCCAGCGGCTCCAGGGCGCGGCGGTGCTCGGCCAGCCGCCGCGCAGCGGCCTCGGCCAGGCGGCGCGCCTCCAGGTTGAGCGCGCGCTCGTCCGCGGCGTTGAGGTCGTCGCCGCCGGAGATGACCTTGCGGATGGAGTGGGCCACGCGGCCGACCACGCGCACGAGGTCGTGCTTTTCGCGGGCCGGGCGGTTGCGCCGCGCCACCACCAGCCGCATGGCCGCGGTCCGTCCGGCCGCGGCCTGCCCGGCGTCCGGCGGCGTGAAGCGCGGCAGGTCGCGGCGCTCGGCGAACCGCTCGGCCGCCACGCCGCCGCGCCGCTCGGCCAGGGCGCGCACTGCGGCCTCGCCGACCGGGGTCACGGCCCCGGCCCCCGGGCCTTCGGGCAACTCCAGCTCCACCGCGCGGTCGCCGTCGAGCAACAGATAGACCCGCCGCCGCACCGCGGCGACGGGTCCGACTGCGGGCTCGACGGGGTCAGCGGGGTTGGTTGCGGGGGGCTCGGGGCGTTGCGCACCGTCCGGCGCGGCAGCGGCCTGCGGCCCTTGCGCCGTCCCGGCCGCCCACGCGGTGCCGGGAGCGGCCTCGAGCCCGCCCAGCAGCACCCCGCAGATGCGCCGCCCGGCCAATTTCAATACCTCATGTCCCACGGGTGCGCCCTCCCCCGGCGCGATGCCGCGCCGCTCATGGGTTCTCCGAACTATCTGGAACATCTATAGACTTTTTTTAGAGCCCTGTCCCTATCACATATCCTCATAAAAATACAGTCTATTAACATTTTCGCCATTCCCGATTGCGCAAGGGAGGCCCCGCGCCGAAGCGGGCGGAATATCGCGTCGCGGAGGGGGGCATAGGCCGGAGGAGGGCGAAAAAGCCAACGCCGCGGGTGCTGCGTGGGGGCCCGGCGCGAGGCGGGAATCGGCGGGCCCGTGGCGCGCGGAGAGCGAACGACCCGGCGGAGCTTCACATTTCCGTGGGCCTCTTGCCCTTTTCAGGGTCGCGGCGCTGTGGTAGCCTTTTTTACGCAGTTCCTGCCGCCGGTTGTCGCCGGAAGGCCCGGTCGCCGGAGGGGCCAGGGACCATAGGGGGGGCGTTTGGAAGCTCCGGGGCCGGGCTCCGGGGCGCGAGGCCCAGTCCGCGGCGAACCCGCCCGGCGCGCAGCCGTGGCGGCGGAGCGCGGCGCAGGCCGTCGCAAACGGCCCCGCCGCCGCACGCGGACGCGGGAAAACCCCGGCGCAGCAGCATGACAAAACACGACTTCTCCCTCGGGACCACCGACCACGGCCACAGCCGCCTTTACGCAGGCCTGTTCCTCCTCCTGCTCGTCCTCCTGGCGCTGGGCTTCTTTTTCTTCTACACCCAGGACTACGGCCGCGTGAACCGGCTCGGCGACAAAGGCGGCGCCTACTCGGGCATCCACATCCGCCACCGCCACGACACCCGCCGCGTACGCCTGGACGAACGTATCGCCGAGCCCTTGCGCAACTTCATCAGTTGGCACAAGGACGTGGTCATGGTCGAAATCGTGGTCAACGACATCCCGGCCGACAACAACGTCACGCCCGAATCCCCTCCCCTGGTCTTCAACCTCGACGTACACTTCTCCAGCGGCGCGGTGATCCGCACCCGGCCGCGGCAGTTGCCCGGCTCCCAGCTCAAGGACCAAATCGCTCAGGACATCAAGCGGGCCGAGGAACAGCACGCCCGATACCTCCAGGACGGCACCATCCGCCCTGGGCAAAAGGGTCGCGTCTACAACCTGTAATCCCGCAGGCCGGAACGGCTGGTCAAGGCACCCGATTTTTCTTATGATGCAGGCGAATACTGCGGCATTGCCGCCGCGGCCGGGCCGTTGCCTCCAAAGCACCGTCCAACCCGCCTCAACCATGGAACAAAAACTTTCCGCCGCCATCGACAAGATGCCCGCCTTTCCCAAGAGCGTGCAGCGCGTGCTCGCCCTGGCGGCGGACATCGACTGCTCACCCGCGGATCTCGTGGACGTCATCAAGCACGACCCCATCTTCACCCTCAAGGTGCTCAAGGTCGTGAACTCGCCCTTCGTGGGGCTGCGGCAGAAGATCACCTCCATCAACCAGGCCAGCGTCTACCTGGGAGTCAACACCCTCAAGAACCTGGCCCTGGGCCTGGCCTCCATCGGCGCGCTGCCGCGGCGCAACAAGGCCGGGTTCGACATGGAGGCCTTCTGGCTGCACTCCCTGGCCACGGGCGTGGCCGCGCGCGAACTGGCCGCGGAGCTGAAGCTGGAGACGACCCTGCGCGAGGACCTCTTCTCCGCCGGCCTGCTGCACGACGTGGGCAAGGCCGTCTTCGCCCTGTACATGCCCGAGGAATACAGGCTCGTGCTGGCCGAATTGGCCGCCGCGCCCCAGACCAGCCTGCTGCGGGCCGAGGCCGCGGCCCTGGGCCTCTCCCACCCCCAGATGGGCGCGCGGCTGGCCAGGAAGTGGGCGCTGCCCGCGCTGCTGCACGACGCCCTGGCCCTGCACCACACCACCGACGCCGCACCGTTGCCCGCCCTGTGCGTGCAGGGCGCGGACCTGGCCGTCAAGTCGCTGGGCCACTTCTACGCCGCCGAACCCATGCCCCTGGCCGCACCCGCCGTGTGCGAACTCTTCGGCCGGGACATCGGGGAGCTGGCCTCGGCCATGCCGGATTTCGACAAGCATTTCCAGAAGGCTCGAATCTTTATCGAAGTGTGAGGCGCTCGCATGAAGGTACGGTTTTGGGGCACCCGGGGGTCGATTCCCACGCCCGGCAAGGACACGGTCCGCTACGGCGGCAACACCTCCTGTCTGGAGGTGGACACGGGCGGCGAGACGATCATCCTGGACGCGGGTTCCGGCATTCGCGAACTGGGCCTGGAAATGGCCGGACAGATGCCCGTGGCCTGTTCCATCTTCATCAGCCACACCCACTGGGACCACATCCACGGGCTGCCCTTTTTCGTGCCCCTGTTCCTGCCCGGCAACCGCATCGACATCTACGGCCCGCCCAACCCGGTGTCCATGAAGGGCATCAAGGAGGCGCTGGCCGTGCAGATGGAGTACAGCTATTTTCCGGTGCGCCAATCCGAGCTGAAATCCACCATCCGCTACCTGAACCTCACCGAGGGCCAGTCCGTGACCGTGGGCCCGGCCACAGTGACCACGACCTTCACCAACCATACGGTGCTCAATTTCGGCTACCGCGTGGAGACCGAGGGGGCCGGGCTCTTCTATACCGGCGACCACGAGCCCTTCCGCAACATCTACTCCCCGGACAACGAGCGCTTTGCGGAATACGAGGCGCGCGTGCAGGCCAAGGAGGACCACCTGGCCACGTTCATCACCGGCTGCCGGGCGCTCGTGGCCGACGCGCAGTACACCGAGCAGGAGTATGTGGAGAAGGTGGGCTGGGGGCATTCGACCTTCGACCGCTCCGTGCGCCTGGCGCTCAAGGCCGGGGTCGAGCGGCTCTATCTCATCCACCACGACCCCACGCGCACCGACGACGAGCTGGAGGCCATCTACGCGGACCTCGTGCACCGCTACCGCCACGAGCCCCTGGACATCCGCCTGGCCGCCGACGGCGACAGCTTCGACGTCTAGGCGAAGAAGGGCATCAGGGTTTTGGTACCGTAGACCTGCATCAGCGAGGCGAACAGCCCCGCGTTGGTCATGTCCATCGCGGCCACGATGGCCAGCGTGGAAAGCCCGGCGAAAAAGCCGGTGGCGACCCCGCCCTCAGGCAGGATGCGCATGCAGAGCATGGCCTGGTCCAGGCGACCGCCAGCTTGTTCCCCACCAGCACGCCGGACTTGCGCAACACGATGCCGGTGGCCTTCAGGTTGATGGTGGCGCCGAGGCAGAACAACCACACGGCCAGCACCGGCAACGTTCCGGTGATGATCCCGTTGGTGAACGAGCCGAAGTAGCTCCCGGTTCCGGGCCGGAAGGTGTGCAGGATCGCGCCGGGGAACAGGGGCGCGGCCATCAGGCCGCCGGGTATTCTTTCCACTGCCGCAAGAGTCTTCATATCGTATCTCCACGCCATGGACGTCTCGGAGCGTCGGTCGGGGATCGCTCCCCGGCCGCGAAGCGAACGGATCATTCCAGGGCCGCTAGGAGGCGATGCGCACCTTGAACACGACCTTGCGCACGGGCTCCGGCGCATCGACCGCGCAGCACGGGCAGTGCGGTTCTCCCGGCAGGTACACGGCATAGTCGTTCGGGAACAGGCACAGCGCATTGGAGCGGGAAGGGGGGGCGCAGAACGCGAAGTCCTTGTCGGACAAGGCGTCCTCGACCAGCACCAGGTCGCCGGTTGCGGGCGCGTAGAACTGGCGCTCCCGGCCAGCGAGCACGAGCTGGATGTCGATGTAGGCGCGGTGCAGCTCGAAGCGCCGCCGGTTCGCGGGCTCGGTCACCACGTCCTGGACGAACGCGAAGACGTCGTCCCCGTCGATGGGGTACTTGCCCGGCTCCAGGGAGAGCAGGCCCTCGGCGGCGGCGAACTCCATCGCGCGGGAAAAGGCGGCGGGGAAGAGCCCCTTTTCCTTTCCCCAGTTGTCAAGCGTTCCATATATCATGGGTACCTCTGTCGACTGCTTGTCGGGTGCTGTTCGGGATCGGGCGTCTCGGGCGCGTACCCGAGCATGGAGGAGATCCTGGCGCAGATTTCCTTGACGAGTTCCCGCGCCTGCCGGCGCCCCTCGCTGGGATAGGGCGTGAGCGTGGCCATGCTGATGGCCGCGGCGATCCGGCCGAAGGCGTTGTGGACCAGGGCGGCCACGCAGGAGTAGCCGCTTCTGACCTCGCCGACCTCCAGCATCACCCCGCAGTGCCGGAACGCCTCGATCTGCATCCACAACTCGTCGACGCTGGAGACCGTATTCGCGGTCAGCTGCTCCAGCGCTCCGCCGGGATACATGGCGTCCAGGGCCTCGCGGCCGAACTGCGACAGCAGGACCTTGCCCATGGCGGTGCAGTGCGCGGGCAGGCGCATGCCCGGGTAGGTGATGATGTGCCCGTCGGCGCCGCGTTTCGTCTTCGCCAGGTAGATGATCTCCGTGTTCTCGAGGATGGACATCTGATAGGTGAAGTCCGGCGCGCTCCTCGACTGGTACAGTTCGGCAAGGAACAAGCGGATGAGCTCGAGTGGATACAGGCGCATGGTTCCGTATTTGACCAATGTATTTCCGATGCAGTAGCTCTTGTCCTCGTTCTGCTGCAGCCATTTGTATTCGCAGAGCATGTTGAGGATGGCGTAGAGGTGGCTCTTGCTGCACGCTACGGTATCGCAGATATCGCTCGCCTTCAGGAAGTCGTTGTTGGCGACGGCCTGAATGATGGTCATCGTCTTTTGCAATGCCGGAACCTGCCTGCAGCTATCCATTGCGCACCGCCGTTTGTTGCATGCCGAACCGGACCGTGTGCTCGGCTGGAAGTTCTCCGGCCGGATTTTTTCCATCATGTCGGTCACAAAGGTCTTGGTCGCCGCATCGGGCGCCATGCTCGACGGCAGCACCGCCGTGGTCACGTCCACGCCGGAGAGTCTGATGGCCTCCTTGAGGGCGCCGAAGAACGGGGGGCCGCTCAGGTACAGGGGGCCGACGTGCGACAGGGCGCGCTGCAGCCGCTCCGCGGTCTTCAGGTCCGCTTCCCTGTACGCCTTGAGGATGCCGCACGTAAGGTGCGGCGCGAAGTTGGCGCTGGCCGGGACGCAGCCGTCGCCGCCGAGCAGGAGCGTGAGCAGCAGGTGCTCGTCGTACCCGCAGAGGATGCTGAAGTCGGGCCGCACGGGCTTGATCTCCACGATGGCCTCGCGGATGTGGCTGACCAGGTCGATCGTGTCCTTCAGGCCCGCGATGGCGGGAATTTCCTGGGCGATGCGCTTGACCAGCCGGACCGAAAGCGACTGCCCCGTGCTGCCGGGCAGATTGCACACCATGGCGGGAATGGACACCCGCTCCATGATCGTGGCGAAATGGCGGAAGATCGCCTCTTCCGTCATGCCCGCGTAGTAGGGGTTGATGAGCACGAGTCCGTCCGCGCCGAAACGTTCCGCCTCCTTGGCGTAGGCGATGACGTCCGCCGTGCCGCATCCGATGGCGCCCACCAGCGTCGGTACGCGCCTTGCGGTGTGGGCCACGGCGATTCGGCGACCTCGCTGCGCAGGGCGGTGGTCATGTGCATGCATTCCCCGGCGCTGCCGAGAAAGAACAACCCGTCCACGCCGCCCTTGATGTCGGCGTCGATCAGATTGGCCATGCCTTTGCGGTTGAAGGAACCATCGTCGTCAAAGATCGTTGCTGCCGGAGGAATAATCCCCTTGAACTGCATGTGCGTCTCCTTGTGCTGTTTCGCCGTGTTCGTCAGGCCTGAAAACGAACCGGCGTATTCGTGCGCACTATAGTCGGGGGGGAAAATGGGAGGCAACGAAAGCCGTCAAGCCCTGTCGACAAAATTTCGCAATTTTTTTTCTTCATCAAAGAAAACAATAAACTACGGCACATCTCGGGCGACATTTTTGTTCTCTACAGAAAACCGGACGGGACGGCGGCAAGGACGCGGACGCGCCGCGCGCCCGGCTCCCGCCGGCGTGCAGGCCGACGGAACGCGGCGGCACAAAAAGGGCCTTGCGGCCCTCCCGCCGCGCCCTTTCGGCGCGGACGCCCGGCCACGATCAAGGGATTGCCCGGAACGATCGATCCAAAGAGATGTCGAAGGGGCAGCCGCGGCGGCGACGCCGCTCCGCCCGCGGGGCGGGGCCGCGCCCGACGCCGCCCGGCCGCGGGCCCGGTCCGGACGGCCGAACCGCTCCCCGGGGCGGGCGTCAGTATACCACCCACAGGGCCGAGCGCTCCAGCGTGCGCATCAGCTTCACGCCCACGGACCCCAGGAACGCGCCCCGGCCGCGACCGGCCAGCCCGGCGCGGCCCACGGCCACCGCCGCGTAGGGTCCGGCGTCGGCCTCGGCCAGCACGGCCTCGACCACGTTCCCGCCGCGCACCACGCGGTGCACGATGCGCTCGGGAGCGACCCCGTTGGCCTCCAGGGCCGCGCGCCCCTGCTCCAGGGCCGCATGCGCCGCGTCCGGGTCGTCCTGCACCGTGAACAGCGTCACGGCGTGGTCCGGCTCGTCCGCGACCATGAACCCCACATGGTCCGCCGCGGCGATGGACGAGGCGCTGCCGTCCACGCACACGAGCACGTTGGAGCGGTCCGGGGCCGGGGTGCGGCACAGCCAGATGGGAAAGGTGACTTCCTCGGCGAGCAGCGCGGCGGAGACGCTGTCGCGCATCAGGGCCTCCAGCCGGCCCAGGCCGCGCCGCCCCAGTACCAGGGCGTCGTAGAGCCCGCGCTCGGCCGCGCCCACCAGGTCCTGCACCGTGCCGAATTCCGAGATGCGCACCGTGGACTTGACGTTGCGCGCCGGGAACCCGGCGCGCATCAGATAGGCGCAGGCGTCCTCCAGGGCCTTTTGCGACTCCTCGCGCACCACGCGACTCTGGCGCTCCAGCTCCTCGCGCTCGTGGGAAAAGCGCAGCCCTTCCCGGCCCGCCGCGGGATCGCGGGCGATGCACATCAGCGCCACGCGGAACGACTTCTTGTTGCGGAAGAACCAGGACACGAAACGCAACCCGTACCAGGCGCTGCCGTCACGGCTAACGGCCACAAGCACTTCACGTTGCATGTCTCCTCCCCGGGCCGGGCCCTCGAAGATGGAATAGAAAAAGTTTACAACGCATTCACGAGGGAACGCCAGAAAAAACCCTCCGCCCGCAAAGGCCCGCCCCACGCCCGCCACAGGCCCAAACAAAGGCTTGATTCCGACCATACATGGGTCTATTGCTGCAGCCTTGCGAGCATAGTCCCTACGCAGCGCCAACCTTCCGGAGCCATCCATGTCCTTTGCCGCCTTTCTGCCCTTTGCCAAGATTTTCCTGGTGTTCGCCGCAATGCTCGCGGGCATCCGTCTCCGCATCGGCCTGGGCAACTCCATCATGGCCGGGGCCCTCGCCATCGGCCTGGCCTTCGCCGTGCAGCCATCGGAATGGCTCGGCGGCGCGCTCCGGGGCGCGCTTTCCTCCAAGTCCTTCTTCCTCTGCGGCGTGGTCGGGCTCATCCTGCTGCTCTCCGATCTGCTGGAAAAGACCGGCCAGAGCGAGCGGCTCATGGAATCGCTCAAGGGCTACCTGCGCCATCCGCGGCTGCGCCTGGCCTTCTTCCCGGCGCTCATCGGACTCCTGCCCATGCCCGGCGGAGCCGTGTTCTCCGCGCCCATGCTCAAGTCCGCAGCCACGGGGCTGGACGTTTCGGACCAGGACAAGGTGCTCATCAACTACTGGCTGCGCCACGTCTGGGAGCCCTCCTGGCCCATGTATCCCGGCCTGCTGCTGGCCGCGTCCCTGGCCTCGGTGCCGATCATGGAACTGGCGGCCCTGGGCATCCCCTCCACCCTGTTCTGGATCGCGCTGGGCTGGATATTCTTCCTGCGGCCCGGGGTGCTGCCCCTGAACCACGGCGCGGCCGGTTCGCCCGCGGAGTCGTTCCCGCCGCGTCGGCCGGGCGTGGTCCTGCGCGAGGGGCTGCCCCTGATCGTGGCCATCGTCGGGGCCATCGCCATGGAGGGAATCATCGCCGGGAGCGGCACGACCATCCCCTTCGAGGCCGGAGTCATCGTGGCCCTGTTCCTGTCCATCTGCTGCGCCGTGGTCCAGAACAAGGGCGCGGCCCGGCTGGCGCTGCGCGGGCTGATCAGCCGCCACCTCTACAGCATGCTCTACGTGGTCCTGGCCATCTTCGCCTTCAAGGAGGTCCTGCAGCTCTCCGGGGCCATCGGCGAAATGGCCTCCCAGGCGGGGGGGACCGCGGCCCTGATCACGGCGGCCGTGATCCTGCCGTTCCTCACGGGCATGGTCGGCGGCATCACCATGGCCTTCGTGGGCTCGTCCTTCCCCCTGTTGCTCGGCGTGCTGCAGCAGCTCGGCATGGGCGACCAGAAGCTGGCCTACTGCCTGCTGGCGCTCTTTTCCGGCTACGCCGGATGCATGTGCTCGCCCCTGCACATCTGCTTCATCCTCACCTGCCAGTACTTCGGCCAGAACCTGGTGCGCAGCATGCGCCGCGTGGCCGTGCCCAGCCTCCTGCTGCTGCTCTGGGGCACGGGCTACTGGTGGATCCTGCTCTAGCGCCCGCTCCCGCGGTGCGGCTCCGGCCCGGCCCGGCCCCGGCCGCCGGGCCGGGCCGGACCGCCGCCGGCCGCTTTGACGAGCCCGACGCGTCGCGCTACACCCCTGCGAAACGGAGAACGCCATGACCCCGCCCCGCCCCGCCGATTTCCCCGGCCCCGCCGAGCTGGCCCGCGCCGCCGAGCAGAAGGCCCGCGCCCTGTGCGCCTTTGCCGAGTCCATGCTCAAGACCGCGCCGGGCACGCCCCTCAAGGCCGCGCTGGCCGCCTTCACCACGCTCGGCGGCGAGGCCGCGGCCCCCCAGGGTTCCCAGATTCCACAGGACATGGCCTGGGACGAGCTGTTCCTCTCCATCGTCTGGGCCGCCGTTGCCGAGGAGTACCGTATCGGCAAGGACGAGGCCACCCAGGAAATCTTCGACCCGGTCTACGACGCGGTCCTCTCCGTGCTCTCGGGGTGGATCACCGCCCACGCGGCGGACCAGACCGGGACCTCCGAGGGTCCGGCCCAGTAGGGCCGCCTCCCCGGCCAGGCCGCCGCCACCCCCCCGAGTACCCCGGACGCCCCCCGCGCCCGCTCCGAAACCGCATCCCCGGAAATCCGATGGTCAGCAGCAAATCCGCCATCCTCGTGGCCCTGGCCGTGACGCAGTTCGCCGTGCCCCTGATGCTCTCCGCCCTGGTCGTGGCCCTGCCCGCCATCGGCCAGGAGTTCCAGTCCACCGCGCCGCAGATGAGCCTCATCGAATCGGCCTACATCTCCAGCGTGGCCATGTGCCTGCTGCCCCTGGGACGGCTGTCGGACATGCTCGGCCGCGCGCGGCTCTACGTGCGCGGCCTGGCGGCCTTCGCCCTGGCCTCGCTCCTGGTGGGCCTGTCCCAGTCCACCTACGTCTTCATCCTCCTGCGCGCGGTGCAGGGCTGCGCCGGGGCCGCGCTGCTGGCGGCCTGCTTCGCCCTGGTGGCGGACAACTTCGGCCCCACCGAGCGCGGCCGCGCCCTGGGCGTGATCATGGCCGCCATCTACCTGGGCGTGTCCATGGGCCCCACCGTGGGCGGGCTGCTCACCGCGAACCTGGGCTGGCGCTGGATCTTCTACATCGGCTGCGCCACCAGCCTGATGGCCCTGGTGCTCTGCGTGCGCAACCTGCCCTTCCGCCAGGAGCCGCGCAAGCCCATGCCCTTCGACTGGACGGGCGCGCTGCTCTCGGCGGGGTTCTTCGGGCTGCTCACCGCGGGCGGCGCGCACGCGGCCCTGCCCTGGGGCAAGTGGGCCATGGCGGGCAGCATCGCCTTCCTGATCGCCTTCGCGGCCTGGGAGACGCGCTGCGCCACGCCCCTGCTGGACATGCGCCTGCTGCGCGCCAACCGGGCCTTTTCCCTGAGCTGCCTGACGCAGTACCTGTTCTATGCCGCGCTCTTTGGCCTGGGCTTTCTCTTCAGCCTCTTCCTGCAGGTGCACAGGGGCATCTCGCCCATGAACGCCGGGCTGATCCTGGGCGTGCAGCCGGTCATCCAGAGCCTGCTCTCCCCGCCCGCCGGCAAGCTGGCGGACCGCAGTTCGCCGCGCGCCC
The DNA here is from genome assembly GCA_015709205.1 of Desulfovibrionaceae bacterium. GTDB lineage: Bacteria > Desulfobacterota > Desulfovibrionia > Desulfovibrionales > Desulfovibrionaceae > JACCQO01. The sequence continues at coordinate 7,771 of JACCQO010000050.1, read as the reverse complement.
TGGCCATCGGCGGCATCCTCCTGGCCTTTCTCGGCTTCGGCCTGGCCACGTTCCTGGACCGCGACACCGGCCTGTGGCTGATCTTCGCGGTCATGGTCCTGGTGGGCGTGGGCACGGCGCTCTTCGGCACCTCGAACATGAGCGTAATCATGGGCAGCGTGCGGCCGCTCCACTACGGCATGGCCTCGGCCCTGACCGGGGCCACGCGCACCGCGGGCATGAGCCTGAGCACCATCCTCATCGGCCTGGCCTTCTCCCATTTCCTGGGCGAGATTCCGATCACCCCGGAAAACTCGCTGGCCTACGTCGAGGCCATGCACGTGATCCTCGTGGGCTTCGCGGCGTTCTGCCTGCTCGGGCTCTGCTCCACGCTGCTCGTGCCGCGCGACTACGCGCCGTCCCCGGAGCCGCCGGACGTCCCGCCCGGCCCCTCCGCCGCGCCCTGACGGGCCGCACCCGCCGCGAGCACGCGCCCCCCGGCCCGACGCACCACGCCCCGCGCCAGCCCCGGAAACACGTAGGCGTGGAAGGGACGCGTGGCCTGCCAATAGGCCAGCCCCGCCAGGCCGCGCGGCAAAAAACGCGCGCGCACGTCCAGCCGCGCCCCCGCGCCTTCCGGGCGCACCAGAAACTCCAGCAGCGCCTCGCCCGGCAGGCGCATCTCCGCCGCCAGGGCCAGCCGCCAGGCCCGCGCCTCGCGGCGCACGTCCAGCACGCGCCAAAAGTCCAGGGCGTCGTCCACGCGCAGCGCGCGCGGGTCGCGCCGCCCGCGCCGCAGGCCCACGCCGCCGCAAAAGCCGTCCAGCAACCCGCGCAGCCGCCACAACCAGTCCGCGTGGTACCAGCCGCGCTCCCCGCCGATGGATTCCACGGCGGCCCACACGGCTTCGGGCGCGGCGTCCGTGGCCGCCACGGCCGCGTATTCCAGCACCGTGCCCCCGGCATAGGGCGCGTCGCCGCAGGTCAGCCACTCCGGCGCGCGCGCGTGCCCGGCGTCGGACCAGCAGGTCGGCGCGGCCTGCTGGCGCACCCGATCCAGGGCCGCGCGGATGGCCGCGCGCACCGGGGTCGGAGAAACGGGCACGATCTTGCGGATGTCCTGGTTCGCGCAGACCACGCGGCTGGAGAGCCCGGCGATGAGCGGTCGCGCCAGGGCGGCGGGCACCGGCGTGACCAGCCCGACCCAGTGCGCGCTGAGGCGCGGCGTAAGCAGAGGCACGGGCAGGATGAACCGGCGCCCGAGCCCGGCCTCCTCGGCGTAGATCTCGAACAGGCGGCGGTAGGTGAGCACGTCCGGTCCGCCGATGTCGTAGACATGGCCCGCGGTCTCCGGATGGTCCAGGCAGCCCGCCAGGTATTCCAGCACGTCGCGCACCGCGATGGGCTGAGTCTCGGTGCGCACCCAACGCGGGGTGAGCATCACCGGCAACCGCTCGGCCAGGTAGCGCACGATCTCGAAGGACGCGCTGCCCGAGCCCAGGATCTGCGCCGCGCGCAGCACGGTGACGGGCACGGGCCCGGCGGCCAGGATCTCGCCCACCTCGGCGCGCGAGCGCAGATGCCCGGATACCGGGCCTTCGGCGGGCACCATGCCGCCGAGGTAGACGATCCGCCCGACGCCCCCCTGCCGCGCCGCGTCGGCCACGTTCCGGGCCACGGCGCGGTCCGCCGCCGCGTAGTCCGCGCAGCCGGGGCGCATGGAATGCACCAGGTGGAAGACCGCCGCGCACCCGGCCAGGGCTGCGCGCACGGCCACGGGGTCCGACAGGTCGGCCTCGGCGATCTCCAGGCGCTCGTGCGCGCCCCAGGGCCGCTGGCGCGCCTTGGCCGCCGAGCGCGCCACCGCGCGCACGCGCAGGCCGCGCTCCAGCAGCAGCGGGACGAGTCTGCCACCCACATAGCCGGTGGCCCCGGCCACGCAAACCGGCGAATCGCGATCCATGGCGTTTTCCTCCCTTTGGGCCAGGATACGTGGGCGGCGGGCCATGGCAAGCCGGGAGCGAAGCGGAGGCGCAAAAAATCATGCGGGGACGCCGGACCGGGGCCGGGCCGACGGCGGAAGGAAACCGGCCTATTCCGGAGGCAGTTCCAGGCGCGGGCAGATGGCCCGGCGCGGGGCGTAGCCCGTGATGCGCAGCCCCTTGCGCAGCGGGATTTCGGCGTTGGCGCGCACGAAGCCGAACGGATCGCGGGGCAGCAGTTCGTGGGCCACGGTGCGGGTCCGGCAGAAGAGCTCGCCCCAGTTGGTGGCGTGGATCAGGGTCACGTCCTCGTACTTGCGCACCTCGCGCGGGGCCAGGAAGTTGGTCAGGACAAAGGCCTTGACCACCTCCTCGGTGCGCAGGTTCTCGGCGATGTCCGTGTCGAAGACCTTCTTGGGCGGAAAGAAGTCCAGCAGGGCCAGAAGCAGTTCCTTGACGTCCGGCACCGAAACCGGGGGCTTGAGGTTCTGGCCCGTGAGGTGCGTGCCCGCCGAAAACACGCCGTTGGCCACCAGCCAGATGGCCAGCCGCTGCACGGACCCGTCGCCGCGCACGGGCTCAAGCTCCACCTTGCGGCGGCCGGGCGCGCCCTGGGTCTCGCCCTGCACGATCCAGGTCACGGGCCCGCCCTTGAGCCCGTCGCAGGCGATCTGCAGGGTGGGGAACATGTCCTTGGGCGAGTCCACGAAGGAAATGCGCATGATCTTGTTGGGCCGCGGCTTGAGGCAGCTGAACATCTTGCGCCCCACCTTGGTCAGGTCCTCGGCCGAGACCATCACGTCCATGTCCGCGCGCCGCAGACCGGCCTGCACGTGCTCGTAGGCGCGGAACATGAACTGGCCGACCATGTCGCCCAGGCTGATCAGGTCGGAAAAGCGCGCGAGCACGCCGTCCGCGTCCTCGCCGCCGCCCCCGGCGTCGGCGGGCATGAACTCGCGGGCGATGGGCTCCTCGCTGTGCGGGTAGAAGAACTCCATGAGGCTGGAGCCGCGCTCCATGGCCGCGCGCGCGGCCGAGCCCGGCAGGGTGCAGCCGGTCTTGAGGATGAAGGCCCGGCGCATCAGCGCCTGGGCGTCGGCGTATTGCGAACCCCGGTAGTATTCGTAGACCTCGCGGAAGAGCACGGCGTAGGGGTCCGCGTCCCACAGCCCGTCGCGCCCGGCGGCCAGGTTCTCCTTGATGCGGTCGCACAGGAGCATGGGCACGTCGCCGCCGGAATAGTACTTGTCCAGCAGGGCGAACTTCATAACGGACTTGAACGGGCTCTTGAGCGCCTTGACGATCTGCCACAGGGACGCGCCGAAAAACTCCTCGCGCGGCATGGCGCCGAGCGCGCCCATGTCCAGAGGCGCAGCGACGGGCAGGAGCGGAGAGCGGTCCCGGCGGCCCGCCTCCATGCGCGCCAGGGCGCGGCCGTAGGAGGCGTCGTCCGCGCCGGGCGGGGTCAGCCACCACGCGGGCTCGCGCCCGGCCAGCAGCAGGGCCGTGCGGTAGAACTCCTCCTTGAGCAGCTTGGCCTGGGTGGTTCCCGCGCTCTCGGCGTCGCTGAACCCGAAGTTGTTGGTGCGGATGTCGGCCAGTTCCATGAGGAAGAAATGCACCTCCAACCCGGCCTCGCGCTCGGCCCAGGCTTCGATGGCCGCGAGCTTGGCCTTGAAGGCCGCAAGCGCCTGCCCGTCCACGGCCGCGCCGTCGTAGCAGACCCAGAGATCCAGGTCCGAGGCCCGGGTCTGGGCGATGGAACCCACGGAGCCGATGCTGTAGAGCCCCTCCAGCATCAGGACGGCGGAAGGGGCGGCCGCGTCCGTTCCCTCCTTGCCCCCCTTGCCGCCCTTGCGCCCTCCTCCCGGCCGCGCCGCGGCCTCGCACACCCCTTCGCCCGCGCCCTCCAGAAGCCGCCGCAGGGCGCGGCGGGCTTCCAGGTCCGGCGTCCAGCCCCGGATGCGCGCGGCCGGGGCCGGAACGAACCCCTTGCCCCCGTCCTTGGCCGGACGCACGGCCGGGGCCTGCACCAGGCCGGGCAGCGCATCCAGGAACGCGCCGCGCGCGCCGCCCATCTTGGCCCGGCACCAGTCCAGCCGCCGCCGGTTCTGGCGCAGGAACGCGGTGCGCTGCGCGCAGGCGTCCTTTTCGAAAAACCACAGTTCCAGGAAGGCGCGCAGGAAGACCCGGCCGCGCGCGTCGCGCAGGGGCGCGGGGACGGCCCTCAGCGCCGCATCCGTGGCCGCGGCGGCCTGTTCCACGTCCAGCAGGAGCCGCGCGTCGCGCGCCCCAAGCAGGTGCGGGTCCGTGGCGCCCAGCCCGCGCAGGGTCGCGCCGTCAAAGGCGCAGGCCCGCGTTACGCAGGTCCCGAAGCGCGCCCCCCCCGCGTGCACCCCGGAGAACAGGCAGTCCGTGAACCGGCAGCCGTCCAGGGCCGCGTCCGTGAAGTCCGCGCAGGAGAACTCGCACTCCTCGAAGACGCAGCCTTCGGCCCGCGCGCCCGCCAGTCGCGCGCCCCACAGGTTGCAGCGGCGCGCCGTGCATTCGGCCAGGGCCAGGGACACGGTGACGCTCGCGGCCAGGTGCGTGAAGGCCAACTGGCAACGCGCCAGGCGCAGCCCGCGCAGGGAGGAGCCGGAAAGGCGACAGTTGTTCAGGCCGCAGTCCGTGAAGGTCACGTCCTGGGCGCGGCAGGCGGAAAAATCCACGCCGTTCAGGCGGCACTCGACAAAGGCCACGCCGGAAAGGTCGCACTCGGAAAAGTCCACGTTGGCCAGGGTGCAGCGCACGAAGCGCACCCCGGCCAGCACCGCGCTGCCCCCGCCCGCCCCGGCCCCCGGGGCCCCGGCGGCCTCGGCCAGGGACTCGTCGCGCAGGGTCTTGCCCTCCAGCGTCGCGCCCCGGCCTCCGGCGGCCGCGCGCAGCAGCCCGGTCAGCGCGCAGGGCCCGGCCTCCTCGCTCCGGCCGCCGCCGAACAGTCCGCGCACCCGGTCCAACATTCCCGCGCCCTCGTCCCCGTCTCCGGCGGCCGCCGCCTCGCGCACAGGTGGCGACGCCTTGAACGCGGGCCCGCGCGCAGGGACGGCCACGGCCTTGCCCAGGGCCGCCAGCGCGGCAGCGAGCGGCGCGCCGTCCGGGCCGCTCGGGCCGCCCCGGCCCGGCGCCCTGCCCCCGATGCGCCCGGCCAGGGACGCGGCATCCTCCGGAAAGGCCGCGGCCACGGCCGCGGCCAGCCGCAGCACGGCCCCGTCCGCCAACGGCGCGCCCCCGGCCTCCTCGCCTTCCTCGCCCTGCAAGGCCCGCAGGAAGTGCGCGAAGCCGCGCCAGGACAGCCGCGCGGCCAGCCCGGCCAACGCGGGCCGCAGCGCAACGCGCCTGGCGAAGGCCCGGGCCAGGGCCGCCGGGCCGTCGCTCGCGCCCAGGCGCACCAGGGCGCGCGCCGCGGCCAGGGCCGTGGCCGTATCCGGGTGGCCCAGGAAGCGGAGCACGATCTCGTGCAGCCGCCCTTCGTCGCCGCCCCCGGCGCGGCCGAGCACGTCCAGGGCGTGGGCCGGGCCGCGCCCGCCCGCGCGGTGCAGGGTCGTCAGGTGCTTGGAAAGCAGCAGGGCCAGATCGCGCGAACCCAGGCAGCCCACGGTGGCGGCCATGTACGAGGCCTGCGCCGCGTCCAGGTCCAGCTTGAGGAGCTGGTGCAGCCAGACCCCGAACCGGCCGCGCAGGAAACCGTTCTGCACGACGCAGGCCAGCTCCTCGCCGCGCGCGGCCAGGTATTCCAGAAAGAGCAGGGCCTCCTCCGGGTCCTCGCCCTGCAGGGTGTGCGCCTGGTCCAGGGCCCACTGGCGCTGGGCCGGGTCCTCGTCGCGCACGCACGCCAGCCGCCGGTTGGCCAGGGCCAGCCGCTCGTTGGCCGCCAAGTCGCCCACGGCCAGGCGAAAGGTCTCGCCCGCCGCGCCCGTGCGCGCCAGCCCGGAAGCCGCGAGCACGAAGCCCACCGCGCCCCGGCCCGCGAGCAGTTCCAGGCAGCGGACCATGAGCCTGCGCTCCTGGGTGGCCTCCAGGAGCGCGGCGGCGTGAAAGGCGATGGCCGCGCCCTGGCGGCGCGCGTCGTTGGAATCCGGCTCCAGTTCCTCGCAAAACCCCTCGGCCTGGGCGAGCAGCCCCAGCGCGCCCTCGTGCCCGCCCGCGCCCCGGCCGCCGAGCAACAGGCGCACCTGGGCCAGCAGGGCCTCGATGTGCCGGGCCTGGGCCGGAATCGGGGGGCGGGTCTGCACGTCGCGTCCCCGGCGCTAGCCGCCCGCCGGGGCGTTGTCCGCGTAGTAGTTGATCTGCCGACTGGGGCTCAGGTAGGCGAAGACGTCCTTGGACAGGGTCTCGGGCCGCAGGTTCTGGACGATCTCCAGCTCGGTCTCGATGGCCAGATCGACCATCAGGGCCTCCTTCTTGGGGATGTCCGGATGGTGGATGAGCACCGTGGGCCGCGTGGCGCGCGCCGTGTTCGTGGACACGACCATGCCGATCACGCCGTTGGAGAGCTTGACCACGCAGCCCGGCGGATAGACGCCCAGGGTGCGGATGAACAGGGAGAGGATCTTCTCGTCCAGGGTGGCCTTGCGCGCGTAGATGGCCTTGAGCGCCTCGTGCGGCGTGCGCGTGGCCCTGTCGGGCCCGGCCTGGTTGAGCAGGTTGTCGTACTGGTCGGCCACGGCGAGGAGCTGGGCCAAAGGCGAGACGTCCTTGCCCGACAGCCCCTTGGGGAAGCCGGAACCGTTCAGGGCCTCGTGGTGCTGCTGCACCAGGGGCAGGGCCTGGCGCGGAAAGTCGATCATCTCGCCGAGCAGTTCCGCGCCCTCGATGGGATGGCGCATGTAGTGGCGCTGCAGGGCCTGGTCCATGGTCGTGGCCTTGCCGCCCTTGAGCGAACGGATCGGCACCCGGCCCTTGCCGATGTCGTGGAACAGCGCGCCCATGCCCAGCACGTGCAGGGCCTTGCCGTTCAGGCGCACCTCCTTGCCGAGCATCATGGCCAGCACCGTGACGTTGAGCGCGTGGTAGTTCTTCTGCTCCTCGGTGGGCTTGGAGCTCATCAGGTTCACGAGCACGTCGCGCTCGGCCAGAAAGGTATCGACCATGGCCCCGACCACCTGCGAGGCCTGGCCCACGGCGTCGGCCGCGCGGCCCGAGGCGCGCCTGAGCAGCGCGACCACGGCGGAAACGGTCTGGTCGTAGCGCTTTTCGCACTTGGCGAAGGCCAGCTTGCGCTCCTTGTTCTTGCGGATGGTCTCTTCCTTGAGGCCCAGGATCTCGGCCGAAACCGGGGTCTTGGGGCGCTCCGGCTCGGCGCGCGACCCGCGGCGCGCCGGTCCGCGCTGCTTCTCCGGCGGCACCGGCAGCTGGTCGCTCTTGGAAAGCACGCAGATCACGTGCGTCAGGCCCAACTCGCGGATCTTGTCGATCTGCGCGCGGTTCTTGATCTTGAAACTCTTGCGCAAAAAGGGATTGCGACGGCCCTCCAAGCCTTCCAGCCGGATATAGAGCCCCTCGCAGAGCTGATCGATGGAGATGGGGTATTCTGTCAGGGCCATGCGCGACGTCGCCCGGCGATGCCCCCTCCGGCGACTCCGCGGCCGCGCCGTCCCGCCCCGGGACGGTAGCGGGGCGGGCGGGGGAAGGAAAACCATTTCCGCCACCAGAACACTTGTTTAGCTCCGCTGTCCAGACGGTGTCAATGCAACGGGATATAACGCGGCGCGGGGAAGACGAAGAGCCGGGGGGAGGCGGGGAGGGGAGGACCCTTTTTCGGCGAAAAA
>JACCQO010000049.1 GCA_015709205.1 Desulfovibrionaceae bacterium | reverse complement strand
CCGGACCCCCACCCCACCCCCACCATCACCCCCCGAAACGTTTTGATGGGGGGTAGGAGGGTGGTGCGGATTTAGATGAGCGCGTCTTCGGTGGAGGGTGGGGAGCAGCGCGGCGTGCTCGGGAGGGTGAAAGGGGTGCGGGCGCGTCGGGCTGCCGCCGCCTGCGGCGGCGGATGCGCCCTGGAGAGCGGGAAAGAGGGGGAGGGAGCGGGATGGGCGGCAGTCGAGCGCGGGCGGGGGAAGGCCGGAACACTGGGCAGAACCCGACGACCGCGAAAGGGGTGCGGCAGCATTGCTGCCTGCCGCCGCCTGTGGCGGCGGATGCGCCCTGGGGGCGAGAAGGAAAGAGGGGGGATGGCCGGGAGGCAGAAGCTGCTGTACAAGGACACGACAAACCTGTACCCCTCCGCAGGCGCGGGCGGAGGAAGACGAAACGGCATCGTGCCGGAACCCGGGCGTACCCGCTCCGCCTTCGCAGGCGCGGGCGGGGGAAAGCCGCCGCTCCACCGCGCCACCGACGACCGCGAAAGGGGTGCAGCAGCATTGCTGCCCGCGAAAGGGGTGCAGCAGCATTGCTGCCGAAAAGGGTGCAGCGTCACGCTGCCTGCCGGAGAGAGACCATGAGCGAACGACTCAAGCCTTTGTATTTGAAGAAGAACGAGGACCGCAGGCTGCGCACGGGCCATTTGTGGGTCTTCAGCAACGAGGTGGACACCAAACGCACGCCGCTCACGGATTTCGCGCCCGGCGAGCCCGCCACGGTCATCTCCGAGCGCAACGCGCCCGTGGGCACCGCCTACGTCAACCCCAACTCCCTCATCGCCGCGCGTCTCGTCTCGCGCCACGCCAACGACCCGCTCTCCGCCGACCTGGTGCGCGAGCGCGTGCGCACGGCGCTGGCCCTGCGCCAACCGCTCTATCCCGCGCCCTTCTACCGGCTGCTCTTCGGCGAGGGCGACTACCTGCCCGGCTGCGTCGTGGACCGCTACGGCGATGTGCTCGTGGTCCAGCTGACCACCGCGGGCATGGAGCGCGAGCGCGATACGCTGCTCGGCGTGCTGCGCGAGGAACTGGCCCCGCGCGGCGTGCTGCTGCGCTGCGACGCGCCCACGCGCGCCCTGGAGGGGCTCGACGGCTACGTGGAGCGCGAGGGCGACGTGCCCGACGAGATCGCACTGGAGGAGAACGGCGCGCGCTTCGCCGTGCCGCTGACCGAGGGCCAGAAGACCGGCTGGTTCTACGACCAGGCCGCCAACCGCGCGAGTTTCCTGCGCCATGTGCACGGCGGCGACGTGCTCGACGTCTTTTCCTACGTGGGCGCGGTGGGCGTGCAGGCCCTGGCCGCGGGTGCGGCCTCGGTCCTGTGCGTGGACGCGTCGGCCAAGGCCCTGGAGTACGCGCGCCGCAGCGCGGACCTCACGGCCGAGGCCGTGAGGTCCTCCGGCGAGTTCGCCACGGCCGAGGGCGACGCCTTCGACGCCATGCGCGAGCTGGCCGCCGACGGCGAGCGCTTCTCCGCCGTGAGCCTGGACCCGCCCGCGTTCGTCAAGCGCAAGAAGGACCTCAAGCAGGGCGCGCAGGCCTACCGTCGCGCCAACCGCCTGGCCCTGGACCTCGTGGACAACGGCGGCGTGCTCATGACCTGCTCCTGCTCCCAGCACTTCACCGCGCCGGACCTGCAGGGTGCGCTGCTCGCCGCGGCGCGCGAGGCGCGCGTGCGGCTGCAGATCCTCGGCCGCTGCGGCCAGGGGCCGGACCATCCCGTGCACCCGGCCATGCCCGAGACCTACTACCTCAAGGGCTTCCTGGTCCGCGTGCTGCGCGACGCCTAGCGCGCCCGCGCCCGCGCCGCGCGGGCCGGGCCCGGGGGGCCTTGCGCCACAGGGCGAATCGGGCCATACTCGCGGCCGGATCGGCGCGGGGGCGGCCCCCGAGAATGCGCCGGAAGAGATCCCCGAAGATATCCGCACGAGAGCCCAAGAGCACAAGGAGATCGGGCATGTCCGACCAAAATCAGAATACGGGCGACAAGCAGGCCGGCTGCGGCTGCGGCGGCGCGGGGGGCGGCTCCGGGCACATGATGCCCGAGGTGACCTTCTCCACCTTCATTCTTTCCCTCAGCTCCTCGGCCATGGTCATGCTCGGCGAGGTGCCGGACCCGGAGACCGGGCAGACGGCCAAGAACCTGCCCATGGCCAAGCACACCATCGATGTGCTGGCCATGCTCAAGGACAAGACCGTCCGTTGCCTGGACACGGACGAGGCCAAGCTCATCGACGGCCTGCTCTACGAACTGCGCATGGCCTACATCCGGAATTCCTGAGACTTCGTTAGGAGAAGCAGCATGGCACAGGTCAACGCCGGGCTCGTCGGCGTCACCGGCTACACGGGCATGGAGCTGACGCGGCTCCTGGCCGCGCACTCCTGCATGCGCCTGGTGCGCGCCACCTCGCGCGCCGAGGCGGGCAAGCCCCTGGAGTCGCTCTATCCCTTCCTCCAGGGCTTCGAGATGGGCGCGCTCACGCTCACCGAGCCCGACGTGGCCGACCTCGCCGCGGCCTGCGACGTGGTCTTCCTGGCCGTGCCCCACGGCGTGGCCATGGACATGGCCGGCAGGCTTTTCGACGCGGGCGTCAAGGTCGTGGACCTCTCCGCGGACCTGCGCATCCGCGACCGCGCCACCTACGAGCAGTGGTACAAGGTCGAGCATACCCGGCCGGACCTGCTGGACAAGGCCGTCTTCGGCCTGCCCGAGCTCTACCGCGACGCCGTGGCCTCGGCCGCCCTGGTGGCCAACCCGGGCTGCTACCCCACCTCGGCCATCCTCGGCCTGTATCCCGCGCTCGCGGGCGGCCTGGTGGACCCGGAGGACATCGTCATCGACGCCAAGTCCGGGGCCACGGGCGCGGGCCGCAAGGCCGCCGTGGGCACGCTCTTCTGCGAGGTCGCCGACTCCTTCAAGGCCTACAACATCGGCGGCAGACACCGCCACACCCCGGAGATCGAGCAGGAGCTTTCGCGCATCGCCGGGCGGTCGCTGACCGTGTCCTTCAACCCGCACCTGCTGCCCATCAACCGGGGCATCCTCTCGACCATCTACACGCGCCTGGCCCCGGGCGCGGGCGAGGCCGACGTGCGCCGCGCCTACGAGGAGGCCTACGCGGCCGAGCGCTGGGTGCGCGTGCTCCCCGCCGGGCGGCTGCCCGAGCTGCGCTACGTGCGCGGCACCATGTTCTGCGACATCGGCCTGACCGTGGACGTACGCACCGGCCGCCTGATCGTCACCAGCGCCATCGACAACCTCTGCCGGGGCGCTTCCGGCCAGGCCCTGGCCAACGCCAACATCATGCTCGGCCTGGACGAGGCCGACGGCTTGGCTGCTGCGCCGCTCATGCCGTAGCGACGGGCTTCGCCTTTCGGCGTACCGCCATTCCGCAAAAAGCAGGGGCGGGCCTTCCTCGGAAGGCCCGCCCCTTTTTTGATTCGTCGGCTTCGTTTCGTGCCCGTCCGGGCGCGGGAAGGGCGCGGAAACGCGCGCGTCAGCGGCCCGGGAGCACGTCCATGTCCGCCGGGGCCTCGGCCGCCACCTCGTGGACGATACCCAGCGCCTGGCCCGGCTGCAGCCGCGCGGCCCAGAACAGGGTGTCCTCGTCGGTCTGCGCCGGGGGCTGGCTGGTGGTCGTTACGCGGATGCGCTCGTCGCGCGGCACGGGCCTGGGGTCCTCGATGCGCACGGAGACGGCGTAGGGCTTGTTGTTGCGCGTGGTGATCGTCCACTTCCAGGAGAAGGTGCGCTGCTTGTCGAACACGCCGCGCGCGCCGGTGTGGTGGTCCTCCATGCGCATGTCCGTGGCCACCAGCGGGTCGGAACCGAAGAACAGGTCCAGGGTACGCTCCGCGTTGCCGAAGGCGCGCCGCCCGAGCACCGCGCCGTCCACCATGTAGAGGGCTTCGCCCTCGGGCAGCTCCATGGGCTTGTCCAGGGTCACGGACGCGGTGAGGAAGGCCTCGGGCGCGACCGAGGGGCGCACGGTGTAGGTGAACTCCGCCTTCCAGTCCGCGCTCTCCAGGGTCACGCGCGGCCGCTTGCCCGCGGCCAGGTCGCGCGCGCCCAGCTTCCAGGCCGCGTAGGTGCCCATCAGGGCCATTTCCGGCGCGGCCATGGGCGCGGCGGCCGTCGCCTCCAGAAGCACGGCCCCGTCCATGGCGGGCGCAGCCCCCGCAGCCATGTTCCGCGCGCTCTTCATCACACGCGCCTCGGGCCGGGGCCGCAGGATCCAGGGGGCGAGATCCGGCGGGGTCAACCCGGCGCGCGGCTCCAGGGTGGCCAGGGTCAGGTCCGCGCCCTTCCAGTCCGCGCCCGTGGCCTGCCAGATTTCGGCCTGAAAGGCGAAGCGCACCACGTCGGCGCGCGGCAGCGCATCCAGGGTGTACACGGGCCGCCAGCCGCAGCCGCGCGCGCGGTAGGTCCAGGTCACGGGCACCGGCGACTTGAGCGCGCCGGACGCGGGCCGCGCCAGGGCGACCTCCACGAGCCAGGCGGCCTCGTCGCCGCCCGTGGCGCGCTGCAACGCGGCCTTGGCGTCGGTTACGGCGCGCTCGCGCTCCTGGGTTTCGCGCGCCAGCCGCGCGGCATCGCGGGCCAGCCCCGGCAGGGCCTGGGCCACGGCCTCGGCCAGCCGCGCGGCATCCTGGGCCTTGAGCTCTCCGGCCGCGCCCTGACGCTTCCAGAAGGCGATCTGCGCCTGGGTCGCGTCCAGGTCGGCGGCCGTGGCGTCGCGCGCGGCCTCGGCCCGCTCCAGCGCGCGGCGCAGCTCGGCCACGCGCGGCGCGTCGCCCGGCGCTTCGCGCTTCCAGCTCACATCGGCCAACTGCACGCCGCCCCCCAGGGCCAGGCGCAGGGTGGCCGGGTCCGCCGCGGCGGGCAGCCGCAGCACGGCCACGCCGTCGGCGTCGGGTGTCACCAGCGTGCTCTCCGTGACCTGCGCGCCCGAGGGAAACAGCGTGGCCGCGCGCACCTGGGCGCTCGCGGGCGCGGCGCAGAGCACGGACAAAACTACCAGCGCGCCGAGCGCCCGCAGGGCGGAAACGGCGCGGCGGGCGGAACGGGCCGGTCGGGCCCGTTCCTCGGGGCCGAAGGGCGGGGGCGTCGGCCGGAGCGGCCGGGCGGGAATTTTTCTGTGCATGGGGCTCCTCCTGCGGGCCGTGCGGCCCGTTGTCAGCAGTCCGGGGCGTCCCGGGACGGCGTGGGACCGGCAATCAGAACGTGCCGGAATCCCAGCCGAACAGGGCGCGGTCCAGGTCCTTGAATTCGATGTAGGCGCGCGTCGGGTCCACGCCGATGCGCTCCTGGAGAAAGGCGCAGACGGCGCGCGAAAGCTCGGCCGCGCGCGCGCTGGGCAGGCCGATGGACTTGCATTCCACGTAGGCCGCCGGGGCGGTGGCTCCGCCGTGGACCAGCGCCGCCCCGGGCGTGACCAGGGCCTGTACGTACTGTTCGGGCTTGCCGAAGATCTCGGCGCACAGGCGGCTGGCCGCCAGGGCCAGATCCTGCGCCGCGGCGGGTTCCAGTTCCACGTTGGTGGTGATGGCGATGTGGGGCATGGCGGGGTCCTTGGTGTTGGAGGCCTTTTGAGCTTGCGCGCGGCATGCCCCGGAGGGCGAGCCCCGCGCGCGTCCTAGGCCGGTTCGGGGTCGAGGTCCGTGTCCTCGTGCCCATAGGCGGGCGCGCAGCAGCACAGGATGCGCAGCGGCCCGGTCCCGGTGTTGGCCACGGCGTGGCGAGCGCCCGGGCGGATGCACACGGTGTCGCCCGGCTCCACGGCGAAGCGCTCGCCGTCCAGGTCCATGACGCCGCTGCCGTCGAGGAAGTGGTAGAGCTCCTCGGTGCTGCGGTGGCGGTGCGGCGTGGTGGCCGCGCCGGGCGCGACCTCGGCCAGGGCCAGGGACTGGTTGGCCACGCCGTGCGTCGCGCCGTGCACCGCCGGGTGCATGAGCTCGCGGATGGTCGAGCCGTCCTTGGTCACGTACGGCGTCGCGTCCGCCACCCGCGTCGTGCGCGCCGCCGGAATATCTCTGCTCATCCTCCCATCCTACGCCACCCGCCCCCACCCCCGCAAGCAGCGTGACGCTGCACCCTTTTCGCGGGCAGCAATGCTGCTGCACCCTTTTCGCGGTCGTCGGTGCTGCGGGTGCGCTTCCGCTTTCCCCCGCCCGCGCCTGCGGAGGGCGGGCGGAGGCGGCTTGATCGGTGTTGCGGATTGCGCGGACATGCCGTGCGCGCAACGCCCGAGAGATACGTTCCCACTAGTGTTTTAAAACGCGCTGCATTTCGTGTCGTATATCCCATTTGGACGGTATCACCAGCGGGATCGTCTGCGCTGTTCCCCACTTTCTCTCTTTTTCCCCCTCCTCTCTTCCTTCCCGTACACCCTCGGGACGGGCGTTGCGTCAGCAGCCCGCCCGAAGCGCCAACAAGCTCCCGTCCGCCCGTGCTTTGCGCGCCCGCACCCCGGCCTTCGCCGTCCCCGCACCCTTCGCGTCATGCCGTCCACTCTTTCGAGGTTTCGCGTCCGGCGCGTCCATGCGAGCCGTCTTCCTCCGCGCAAACGCGACCCAGCGAGGGGGTGGGGGGCTCTTTTCGCAGGCCTTTCGATCGCCGGGGGCGGCTTCAGCCGCCCCCGGCGATCGACGAGCCAAGAAAAGAGTGCCCCCCGAGCGGCGGCCCCGCTCTCCCTTCCCGCGGCGCATGTCCACGCCGCGCGGCTGATGGGTACGGACAGGAACAAGGAACGGCCAGGCGCGGAGGGGTTGCCACGGTGCGCCACCCCGTCTTTCGGCATGCGCGGGGAACTGGAAGGGGAGCCGAAAGGAGAGGGGGGAGCGGGGAGGAGAAGGGAAACGTTGCGCCACGGTTTGGCGGGACGCTCCGGAGGGGCGGGCGGCGGTCGCTGCATTCGCCCAGCCGCCGTAGCGCCTGAACGCCCCGTCGCCCCGTCGCGCCGACACCCAGCCCGGCCGCCGCCCGACCTCGCACTGGAGGACGTGCCTTCCATTTCGGGCACGCGTCCCGCGTCGCCCTTTGCACCTCATCGCCCCGTCTCGAAGCCGCGTTGTCGGCCGCGCCTTCCGGCCCGCCCGGCGGCGGGCCGCTATCGGTCGTCCGGGGCGGCCAGATCGTCGGCGTATTTGCGGAGCAGGCCGCGCAGTTGGTGGTAGGTCAGGTCCAGCAGGGCGGCGGCGCGTTTCTGGCGGCCTCCGGCCGCGCGCAGGGCGCGACGCAGCAGGTCGATCTCCACGGCGCGCACCGTGGGCGCGAAGGGTGCGGGCGGCCCGTCGGGGCGGAACGTGCGCCCGGCCGCCGCTTCCGCCGCAAATCCGTCCGCCCGGGCGCCGCCCGGCCTCGCACCGGAGGACGCGCTCTCCATTTCGGGCGCGGGCCCCGCGCCGCCCCGCGCCGTCCCAACCGCCCCGACCGTTCCGACCGCTCCGTCCGTCCTCGCGCCGGGCGCGGGTGGGCGGAAGGGCGAGGCGAAGGGGTCCAGGACCACCTCGTCCACGCGGTCCGGATCGGCCGATGCGGCGGCGCGGAACACGGCGCGCTCGACCACGTTCTTCAGCTCGCGCACGTTGCCGGGCCAGGAGTGCGCCAGGAGCGCGGCCATGGCCCGGTCCGTGAACTCCGGCGCGCCGTCGAGCCCCAGTTCCACGGCCATGCGCGCGGCGAAGTGTTCGGCGAGCAGCTCCACGTCGCCGTGGCGCGCGCGCAGGGGCGGCAGGGTGAGCACCTCGAAGGACAGCCGGTCGAGCAGGTCGGCCTTGAACCGCCCGGCGCGCACCAGGGCGGGCAGGTCCACGTTGGCCGCGGCGAACACGCGCACGTCCGCGCGCAGCGTGGTCGTGGAGCCCACGCGTTCGAACACGCCGTACTCCACGGCGCGCAGGATCTTTTCCTGCGCGGCCAGCGGCGCGGAGCCGATCTCGTCCAGGAACAGCGCGCCGGTGTGCGCGGCCTCGAACCGCCCGGCGCGCCGGGCCACGGCCCCGGTGAAGGCCCCGGCCTCGTGGCCGAAGAGCTCGGCCTCCAGCAGGGCTTCGGGCAGGGCCGCGCAGTTGCAGGTCACCAGCGGGTTCTGCCAGCGGCTGGAGAGGTAGTGCAGCCGCGCGGCGGCCAGCTCCTTGCCCGTGCCGCGCTCCCCGGCCAGGAGTACGGGGCGGTCCGCCCGCGCGGCGCGCGAGAGGCGCTCCTGGAAGGCCAGGAACGCGTCGGAGCGGCCCACGGGCTCCACGGCCAGTGCGTGCGCCAGGGGATCGACCGGCCCGGGCGCGGCTTCGCGGCCCGCGTGCTCCCGCGCCGCCCGGTCCCGGGCGGACGTTGCGGCGGCAGCGTGGGCGGGTCGGTTCGTGGTCGGGGACATGGCGGCTCCGCTGTTGTGGTTAATTTAACTTTAAAATAGCTATTTTAACTGATTTCGGTTGAAATTACCACGCAGGCCGCGCCGGGTCAAACTGCCGCAGTCAATGATTCCGAGTGCCTGTGCGTCCGGCCCGGGCTGGCACGGATCCTGCCACAGGCGGAGAAACGGACACGCGCGACCCGGCCGGAAACCAACGTCCCGGCAGGCGGGCGCAACCCCGACAGAGACGCAAGACCCGGAGGACATATGGGCATTTTCAGCCGCTTCAAGGACATCGTCAGCGCGAATCTCAGCTCCATGCTCGACCGCGCCGAGGACCCGGAAAAGATGATCCGGCTCATGATCCGCGAGATGGAGGAGACCCTGGTGGAGATCAAGGCCTCCTGCGCCGGAACCATGGCCGCGTCCAAGCGCATCGGCCGCGAGCTGGACGAGGCGCGCGCCAAGGCCGACCTGTGGGCCGGGCGCGCCGAGCTGGCCGTGGAGCGCGGGCGCGAGGACATGGCCCGTGAGGCTCTGCTGGAGCGCCGCCGCCACGGCGAGCGCGTGGAAACGCTGGAGGACGAGAAGGCGCGCGCCGACGCCCTGGTGGACCAGGCCCGCGCGGACATCGGGCAGCTCGAGGAGAAGCTCGAAGCGGCCAAGGAGAAGCAGCGGCTGCTGATCCAGCGCCACAAGCGCGCTGCGGCCAAGCACCAGGCCCAGGGGCGCGTGCGCGCCGCGGGCGGGGCCGAGGCCATGGTCCGCTTCGAGCGCTACGAGCAGCGCATCGAGCGGCTGGAGGCCGAGGCCGGGCTGGTGAACCCGTCGCGTCCGGCCGAAGGGCCCAGTCTGGAGGACGCCTTCCGTCGCCTGGAGGAGGGCACCGTGGACGAGGAACTGGCCGAGCTCAAGCGCCGCGCGGCCGAGCGCGCCGGTGACCAGACCGGTGGCCGGTCCGGAGGGGCTGCCGCCAAGGGCGCCGCATCCGCCGACGCGGCCGAATAGCCATGGGCAGCCGCCCCGCTTGCTGGTAGGCTGGGGCAAAGGAGATCGACATGCACGGAATTCCGTTTGTGATGTTCTTTTTCTTCGTGCTGTTGCCCGTGGCCCTGGTGGTCGGCGTGGTGGCCCTGGTGGTGCGGATGTTCCGCTCCTCCTCGGCCCGCGCGGGCGAGAAGACGGCGGACGAGGCGCGCATGATCCAGGAGATGTACCAGGGGCTCGGACGGCTCGAGGAGCGCGTTGAGGCCCTGGAGACGATCCTGCTCGACGAGCGGACCGCCGAGCGGCAGGAAGACGGGGCGCGCACGGCGCGCCGGGAGGGATGATGGGACGCTATTTCTTTGGACGCGGCCAGCGCGGCCAGGGCGGCCTCTTCGGCCGCGGCGACGGGACGTTCGGCCGCCGCGGACGCGGCTGCGGCTTCGGCGGGACCTGCGGGCCCAACGGGGACGACGACGGCTATGGCGGCCGGGGGCCCTCGGCCTGGTCCGCGGCCCGGCCCGGCATGCCCTACCGCGCGCGCGACGGCATGATCATGGGCGTGTGCAAGGGGCTGGCGCGCCACTGGGGTGTGTCCGTGTTTCTGGTCCGCGCGGTGGCCGTGCTGCTGTTGCTCTTCACCGGGCTGTGGCCCATGGTCGGGTTCTACCTGCTGGCGGGCTTCCTGATGAAGCCCGAGCCCGCCGTCGCGCCGGAGACCGAGGACGCGGCCGAGTTCTACGACGCCTATGCGGGCTCGCGTGCCCAGGCCCTGGCGCGGCTCAAGCGCAAGTTCGACGGCGTGGAGCGCCGCATCCGGCGCATGGAGGACCGCGTCACGTCCAGGGAGTTCCAGTGGGAGCGGCGCATGAACGACGACGGCTAGCAGGGCGGCGGCGCGGGCCGCGCCGCGCGAATTTTCCGCGATCCCTTCCTCCCGAGGTGCGGGCGCCCGGCGGACACGTGTCCGTCGGGCGCTCGACGTTTGCAAGGGCCGCCGTCCGGCTGGCCCCGCGCGCTCGCGGCCTTCCGCGCATCGTAGCGTGCGCCCGGGCGGGCCGAACGCTCCGGCACGGCAGCACCGAAAGGCGGAGCGCGGGTCAGGGCGCGTCGGGCGTGGTGGGCCAGGGCGGCGGGCATTCGGCCGCGAACCCGGCAAAGGCGATGCGCGCGTGGTGCAGGTGGAGGGGGGCGGCGTTCGCGGGCGCTGCGGCGGCCGCGTCGCCATGGAGCGGGTCCCCGTGGAGCGCGTCGGCATAGAGCGATTCCCCGACAATGGGCAGCCCGGCGTGGGCCAAGTGCGCGCGGATCTGGTGGCGCGCGCCCTTGGCGATGACCACGCGCAGGAGCAGGGTGCCGGGAAGGGGCCCGGGCGCGGCGGCGAGCACGCGCGTGCGGCGCAGCGGGTCCGGAGACGCCTCGCGCAGCACGCGGGTCTTCCTGCGGTTCGCGGTGTCCAGGGCGCGGTCGATGTCGAAGGGGACGGCCGGAGGCGCGCCGGGCGCGCTGACCACGGCCAGGTAGAGCTTTTCCACCGCGCCCCGGTTCTCCAGCCCGCGGAAGCGGGCCAGGGCTTCGGGCGAGAAGGCGGCCAGGAGCAGGCCGGAGGTTTCGCGGTCCAGGCGGTTGCAGAGCCGGGCGGCGCGGCCGGGCCACAGGGGTTCCAGCAGCTCCTCGGCGCACGGGGCCGGGCTGCCCGCCACGCGCGCGGAATGCAGGCCGCCGGGCTTGTACAGTGCGCCGAACTCCGCGGTTTCCGCCACCACGCGCACCTGGGCGCGTACCTCGGTGCACACTGGGGCGCGTAGGGCGGCGGGGTCGGGGGCCGGAACGGGCGCGCCCGAAACCGGCGCGCCGGAATCGGGCCCGGCGCAGGCGTCGCCGTTCCCCGCGCCCGCCAGCGGGCGCACGTCCAGCCGCTGGCCCCGGCGCACGCGAAACGCGGCCCCGCGCGGCGCGCCGTCCACGAGCACGGCGCAGCTCTCCCAGACCCTGCGCCGCAGGCGCAGCCCGCTGCCGGGCATGCACAGGGCCAGGGCGCGGTCCAACCGCTCGCCGTGGTGCGCGGCGTCCACTTCGGCCGGGGCGAAGGCAAAGGGCAGGGCGCGCGGCGCGGGACCGCCGCCATCGGACCCGGTGGCCGCGTCGGCCGCGCCGGGGAGCGTGTCGTGGGAGGCGGGCATGGCCCTGGTCTACGGAAAAAACGCGCGCGCGAAAAGGGGCGGCGACCGTCTCCGGCTTGCGCCCGGCGGCAACGGTCGCGGCGTCGGCGCGTGGAAGGAAACGGCGCCTGATCGCGGCTTGCACGCGGCCGTCCTGTTGCGCGGGCGGCTCCGGTGGTTTGCGCGCGCGGAAAAAAATGCCGGGAAGACGCGGAGTCTTCCCGGCAGCGATCCGTATCGGGGAGGGGGGATCAGCCGTGTTTGCTGATGAACCGGCATTCGCCGGGGCGGCGGCGCGTCTGGCCGTAGCCGTTCATGCGCTTGGCCTGGGCCTTGACGTCCTTGATGCGCTCGCGCAGGGTCGCGTGCATGGCGCGGGCCTCCTTGATCAGTGTGTCCTGGAGTTCCCACATCCGCCGCAGCCGCTCGCGGAAGGCCTCCACGTCGTCGCCCGGAGGGGCCAGGAAGGCCTGGCGCATGGCCAGGCCGCGCTGCTTGGCCAGGTCCGAGAGATCGTGGATGCGCTCCTCGCGCAGGGCCTCGAGCTCGCGCTCGCCCAGCGCCAGGGCCAGGTCCATCAGGGAGACGGCGCTGGACATGGCGGTCCTAGTGCCTGTCCGTGGCCCGGATGTCCTCGCGCAGGCCGGCGATGACCTTCTTCCAGTGGTCCACGGCGGGCAGGAATTCGTATTCGATGAGGTCGGCGAGCAGGATCCAGTCCTCGTTCTCCATGACCTCGACCATCTCGGTGAACAGGTCCGAAATCTCGTCCACGGCGTTGGTGAAGTCCGCGGTGGCCTCCAGGCTGAACTCGTCGCGCAGCACGCCGATCATGCCCACGAAATCGCGGGTCACGTCCAGCAGGTCCTGGTAGACCTCCAGGGCCTCGGCGTCGTCGGCCTGGCGAAAGAGGTCGGCCACGCGGCGGCCGCCCTCGCTCATCAGGCGCACGACCTTGTACAGCTCGCGGGTGATGTCCACGGCCATCTCCTTGACGGGCACGGAGATGATCTCGACCTTGCTGATCTCCCGGGCCTCGATGTCCTCGGCCTGGTGCGGGTAGATCTCGCTGAAGGACTCGTCGTTGACCTTCACGTCCGTGACCACGCGGTCGGTCAGGTAGCCGTCCTCGACGACCTTGTTCAGCAGCTCCTCCAGGTTGTGGAAGTTGTTCACTTCCAGCCCGGCCTTGGTTCCGTCGATCACGATCATTGTTCTTCCCTCCTCGAAAAATGTCTTGTTGCTGGCATGGGTCGGATCTGCCGCCCCGGAGGGCGACGAGGCTGGATATACAAGTATCGTGCCACTTGCGAAATATTAAGAGGGGAAGGAGGACGGCATTGCGGGCCGGGCCGGGGCCCGGACGGCCTCGCGGTGCGGCGGGCCTCAGCGCCGCAGCAGGGCGGCCCAGAAGCGCACCAGGGCCAGATATTCCTCGGCCAGGGCCAGCACGGACGCCAGGTCGCGCGCGGCCTCCTGGGACTGGCTGTTCCACAGGTGCCCGAGAACGTTGAAGAGCCGGTCGGATTCCCAGAGCGTCTGGAGCCGCTGCCAGGTGGCCAGGAATTTGCGCTTGGTGGGTTCGGCCGCCGTGGCCGCGAGCACGCGGCCCTGCTCGCAGAGCAGGGTCAGGAGCAGTTCGGCCCGGCCCAGGGACTCGCCCGCGGCCAGGGCCAGCGACTCGGGCAGGGGCGCGGCAGGCGCGGCGGCGTCGCCGCCGGGGGCCGCGCCGTCGGTTGCATCGCCCTGCGCCGGAAAACCGGCGTCAAGGAACCGACGGTAGACCTCGCGCTGGGCGCGGATCCAGCGAGTGCGCGGTGTGTCCTCGTGGCCCGAGAGCGAGACCAGGCCCAGGTAGCCGTGCTCCTGCACGCGCGTCTCCCAGACGCGCGCCCCGCGCCGGGCGTATGACCCGAGGTGTTCGCCTGTCGACTCTGCGCCTGTCGACTCTGCGTCCGCTGCCCACGCGCCCGTTGCCAGCCGCGCGCGCGCCAGCTCGAAGACCGTCTCCGGCGTCACGGCGGTGCGGCACGCGTTGGCGTGCGGGCAGGGCGCGCCGAAGGGGCAGGGGTGGCAGTCCATGTCCGGTTCCAGGCACAGGCTGCCTGCGCGGTAGGGGCCCGTGTCCCAGGGCTGGGCCGTGGCCAGGAACACGGCGACCACGTCCACGCCCAGCCCGGCGGCCAGGTGCATGGTGCCCGTGTCGTTGGTCGCCAGCAGGCGCACCCGGGTGAGCACGGCGGCCAGTTCCGGCAGGCTGGTGCGGCCGATGAGGTCCACGCACGGCGCGGCGCAGGCCGCGCAAAAGCGTTCGCCCAGCCCGGCTTCGGCCTTGGACCCGAGCAGCACGGGCACCAGCCCGGTCGCCGCGTGCAGCAGTTCGGCCAGGCGCGCGAAGTGGCCCACGGGCCAGCGGCGGCGGTCGTCGCTGGCCCCGAGCTGCACGCCTAGAAAACCGGCGGGCTCCGGCCCGGCCCCGGCGCGCGCGGCCTCGGCCCGCAGCAGCGCGGCGGCCGCCGCGCGAGCGCCCTCGTCCGGCGCGCGCAGCTCGAAGCGCCCGGCCGCGGGCGGCAGGTCGGCCACGCGGCAAAACTGGTCCACGAGGTTGAAGGGGCTGCAGCCGCGGTGGTTGGTGGAGGCCAGCAGAAACGCGGACCAGGGGTTGGAGGTCGTGCCGAAGCCCAGGCCGTCCACCCCGAAGCCGCCGATGTCGGATCCGCTTCCGGCCGCACTGGTTCCGCCCGCGCGCACGCCCGGGCCCGGGGGCGCGGGGAGCGGCGCGCGGCCCGTCTCGGCCAGGCGCGCGGCCACGCAGCGCGCGAGCAGGCGCACGCCGGTGGTCGCCGTGAGGTTCAGCAGCCGGCGCGGGGCCAGGGCGGCGAGTTCGCCGGTCCAGCGCCACAGCTCGGCCGCGGCCAGCCGCCAGTCGCGGTCCATGCGCGCCAGCAGCGCCGCGCCGGGCAGGGGCAGGGCGCGGTCCACCCCGCGCAGCAGCGGCAGGGCCGGGGCAAAGGCGTCCAGGCAGACCAGGGACGCGGGCCGCCCGGCGGCGGCCAGCCCGTCGAGCACGGGCTGGGTCTGGAGCAGGTCGCCGAAGCGCGTGAGGTTGAAGAGCAGCGTGGTCATGGGCTGGGCGTGGTCGTTTTGCGCACGGTCGTTAGTATATCCGATCGGGGGCCGGGTGTCTCCGGCAGTGTCCGCGCGGCGCGATTTTCAGGTCGCAAGGACCGGGGAGAGGCGATACAAGAAACGGACCATCCGGCCCGCGTTCGGGCCGCCCCCGGTACGCAGGCATCCCGGCCGGAGCCCGGTCCGTCTTGATTAAGCAATCGAGGTGCAGTACGATCCGCGCCACGGGAGCTCACATTTCGAATCCACACGGAGGACGTCATGGCCTTATTCACCAAGGAAGAAGCACTTTCCTACCACCACGACAAGCGGCCGGGCAAGGTCGAGGTGCTGCCCACCAAGCCCTGCGCCACGCAGCGGCACCTCTCCATGGCCTACACGCCGGGCGTGGCCGACGCCTGCCGCGCCATCCACGCCGACGTGTCCAAGGTCTACGACTACACCACCAAGGGCAACCTGGTGGCCGTGGTCTCCAACGGCACGGCCGTGCTCGGCCTGGGCAACATCGGGCCCGAGGCGGGCAAGCCGGTCATGGAGGGCAAGGGCGTGCTCTTCAAGATTTTCGCCGACGTGGACGTCTTCGACATCAACATCCGCCAGAACGACCCCGAGAAGATCATCGAGTTCGTCAAGATGCTGGAGCCGACCTTCGGCGGCATCAACCTCGAGGACATCAAGGCCCCCGAGTGCTTCGAGATCGAGCGGCGGCTGATCAAGGAGATGGGCATCCCGGTCTTTCACGACGACCAGCACGGCACGGCGATCATCTCCGGCGCGGGGCTGATCAACGCCCTGGAGATCGCGGGCAAGAAGGCCGAGGACGTCAAGCTGATCGTCTCCGGCGCGGGCGCGGGCGCCATCGCCTGCACCCGCTTCTACGAGGCCCTGGGCGTGAAGAACGAGAACATCTTCATGTTCGATTCCAAGGGCTTGCTGCACAAGGGCCGCACGGACCTCAACGAGCACAAGCTGCACTTCGCCCAGGACAAGGACCACGGTTCCCTGGCCGACTGCATGAAGGGCGCGGACTTCTTCCTGGGCCTGTCCAAGGGCGGCGTGATCGACAAGGCCATGGTCGCCTCCATGGGCCCGAGCCCGATCATCTTCGCCTGCGCCAACCCGGATCCGGAGATCACCTACGAGGACGCCAAGGAGGCCCGGCCGGACGCGATCATGGCCACGGGCCGCTCGGACTACCCCAACCAGGTCAACAACGTCCTGGGCTTCCCCTTCATCTTCCGCGGGGCGCTGGACGTGCGCGCCTCGGCCATCACCGAGGGCATGAAGGTCGCCGCGGCCAACGCGCTGGCCGCTCTGGCCAAGGAGCCGGTCCCGGCCGAGGTGGCCGCGGCCTACGGCGTGGAGAGCCTGTCCTTCGGCATGGACTACATCCTGCCCAAGGCCCTGGACCTGCGCGTGATCCGCTATGTGGCTCCGGCCGTGGCCAAGGCCGCCATGGACGAGGGCGTGGCCGGGCTGACCCTGGACCTGGCGCAGTACGAGAAGGACCTCATGGCCCGCTTCGGCGCGGCGCGCGAGCGCATCAAGTACATCACCGAGTCCTACGGCATCGACCTGTAGGGCCGGTTCCCGGACACACGAAGAAAACCGCCCCGGCGCTCGAGCGCCAGGGCGGTTTTTTCATGCGCTGGCGGGCCGCGCTACAGGCTGGCGAAGCGCTCGATCTGGCGCTTGTAGGCCAGCACGCCGCGCGTGAGCGCCGCAGCCTGGCGCTCCAGGTAGGACTTGGAGTTCAGCCGCCCGGCCTCGGTCTTGTTGGTGATGTAGCCGAGCTCCACGAGGATGGAGGGCATCTTCGCGCCCATGAGCACGTAGAAGGGCGCGGTGCGCACGCCGTGGTCGATGAAGGAATAGTGCTTGCCGATGTCGTCCACGGTGCAGTCGTGCACGGAGGAGGCCAGGTCCTTGGACTCCTTCATCTTGGAGTTGAGCATCAGGTCCGTGAGGATGAACTGCAGGTCGCTGATGCGCTTGGTGGTCACGGCGTTCTCGCGCGCGGCCACGCGCACGGCGTCCTTGGAGCGCGCCAGGTTCAGGTAGTAGGTCTCGAACCCGCGCATGGAGCGGTCGCGGTGCGCGTTGCAGTGGACGGAGATGAACAGGTCGGCCTTGCGCACGTTGGCCATGGCCGTGCGCTCCTCCAGGGGAATGAAGGTGTCGTCGGTGCGCGTGTAGAGCACCTCGAACCCCTGCTTTTTCAGGTGCGCGCCGAGGACCTTGGCGAAGCGCAGGTTGACGTCCTTCTCCCGCAGCTTGCCGTAGCCGATGGCCCCGGGGTCCTTGCCGCCGTGGCCCGGGTCGATCATGATCGTGTGCACGGTGAGCCCGAGCTGTTCCACGAGGTCGCCCACCTGGCTCTTGGAGCCTGCAGGCAGCTTGTAGGGCTCGGGCTTTTTGGCGGGCCGGGCGGAACGCGCGGCGCTGGAGGCGGAACGGCGCGGGCCGCCCACGGACGCGGCCGCCACCTGCGAGGCCTTGGCGTCGTCCTCGGGTGCGGAGACGTCGATGACCAGGCGGAAGGGGTTCTCCAGGGCGAAGATCTGGTATTTCTGGAAGTCCTGGAAGTCCAGGACCACGCGCGCGGTGCCGGGCTTGTTCTGGCCGGTGCGCACGCGGCGCAGGATGCCGTCGGCGATGGAGATGTCCCCGGCCACTGCCGGGCCCACCGCGGCTCCTTCCAGGTCCACGTAGAGGCGGTAGGGCAACCGCTTGTCCGGCACGGGGTCCAGGATCTGGTAGCGGTAGGGAACCTCGTCGGTGATGTCCAGGACGATGCGGGTGTAGGAGTCGCTGGACTGGTAGCGCACGCGGGCCAGCTCCGTGGCGCCCGGAACCGAGGGCTTGGGCGCGTCGCGGGCCGCGGCGTCGCGGGCCTCGTCGGCGTGGTCCCTGGCCTGGACTGTCGCCTTGGCCGGGGCCTTCGCGGTCCTGGACACGGCGCTCGGCACGTCGCCGCCGAGCTGCGTGAGCAGTTCCTCGGCGCGCCGGCGCATGTCGCCCTTGGGATAGGCCTTCAGGCAGCGCGTCAGGGTCTCGCGCGCCGCGGTCTTCTGGTTGAGGTGCTCCTGCTGGATGAAGGCCGCGCGGTAGAGGCAGTCGTCGGACCAGGAGTGGCCCGGGAATTTGGCGGGCACGCGCAGGAAGTAGTCCACGGCGGTGAGGAAGTCGGCCTTGAGCATGGAGCGCTTGGCCAGCTCCTCGTTGGTGCGGGCCGTGAAGTACAGGGCCTTGGGCGCGGTCGGGCCCGAGGGATCGGCCGTGTAGATGTCCTGGAAGCGGCTCTCCAGCCGCTTCCACTGGTCGCGGTATTTGTTGCGCCGGGAGTCCTTGAGCAGGGCGTGGAAATCCTTCCAGGCCGCGTTGAAGGACGCGGCGGGCGAGGCGGCCGACGCGGGCGCGGCCTGCAGGAGCAAAGCCGCAGCCAGCAACAGCGCGGACAAGAACAGCACGGCCAGGGCCGGGCCCCAGGAAGTGTGGCGCGATTCCAGGCGCGGGGCGGCGGTGTTTTTCAGGATGCCCTCGTCAGGCGTTGCTCTCTCGTTCCGCATCTGTCTCCCGTCGGGCATGGTCACTCCACGGTCACGCTCTTGGCCAGGTTGCGCGGCTGGTCCACGTCCTTGCCCAGGTAGTCGGCCATCTCGTAGGCGAAAAGCTGCAGCGCGGGCAGGGCCGGGAACGCGGCCAGCGGGCCCCAGGCGCGCGGGATGTTCCAGACGTCGTCGGCGGTCACACGCGCGCCTTCGTTGGTCAGGGCCAGGATCCGGCCGTGGCGCGCCTGGACCTCCTGGAGGTTGGAGACCACCTTGGGCAGCAGTTCGTCGTCCAGGGCCAGGGCGAAGGTCGGGAACCGGGGATCGATCAGCGCGATGGGCCCGTGCTTCATCTCTCCGGCCGCGTAGCCCTCGGCGTGGATGTAGGAAATCTCCTTGAGCTTGAGCGCGCCCTCCAGGGCCAGGGGATAGCAGTGCCCGCGCCCGAGGTACAGGAAGCTGGCGGCCTCGGAATACTCGCGGGCCAGCTCGGCGGCCCGCTCGCGCATGGCGGGCAGCGCGCCGTCCAGGAGGTCCGGCAGGCTGCAGAGTTCGGCCACGGCGCGCGCGCGCGTCTCGGCGCCCAGCACGCCGCGCGCCTCGCCCCAGTGCAGCGCCAGCACGGCCAGGGCCGTGAGCTGGCTGCACATGGCCTTGGTCGAGGCCACGCTGATCTCCGGTCCGGCCTGGGTGTAGACCACGCGGTCCGCCTCTCGCGCGATGGACGAGCCGACCACGTTGCACAGCCCGATCACGGGCACGCCGCGCTCCTTCATGAGCCGCAGGCCCGCCAGGGTGTCGGCGGTCTCGCCGGACTGGCTGATGGCCAGCACGGCGTCGCGCCCGCCGACCAGGGGCGAGCGGTAGCGGAATTCCGAGGCGATCTCCACGGAGACCGGCACCTGGGCCCAGGTCTCCAGCAGGAGCTTGCCCCAGAGCCCGGCGTGGAAGGACGTGCCGCAGGCCACGATGTGCAGCCGCTCGGGAATGGCCATGCCGTCCAGTTCCGGCAAACGCACGGCCGAGGAGCAGCGGTCCACGCGACCGGCGAGGCAGTCGGCGACGACCCGGGGCTGCTCGAAGATCTCCTTGAGCATGAAATGCTTGAACCCGCCCTTTTGCGCGGCCTGCACGTCCCAGGAGATGTGCTGCACGGTCTTCTTGACCGGCGCGAGGGTGGCCGCGTCGAAGACCTGCCAGGAGTTGGCGTCGATGCGCACCAGCTCGCCGTCCTCCAGAAAGACCACGTCGCGCGTGTAGGGCAAAAAGGCCGGGATGTCCGAGGCGATGAAGTTCTCGCCCGTGCCCGTGCCCATGACCAGCGGGCTGGACTTGCGCGCGCCGTAGACCACGCCGGGCTCCTCCGCGCTGACCACGACCACGGCGTAGGCCCCTTCGAGCTGGGCCAGGGCCCAGCCCAGGGCGTGGAACAGGTCGCCCTGCTCCTTGAGGCCCTCGGCGATGAGGTGCGGGATGGTCTCGGTGTCCGTCTGGGTGACGAAGGTGTGGCCCTTGGCCCCGAGCCGCTCGCGCAGCTCCAGGTAGTTCTCGATGATCCCGTTGTGGACCACGGCGATGCGCTGGTCGCCGTCGCGGTGCGGGTGGGCGTTGGTCTCGTTGGGCAGGCCGTGCGTGGCCCAGCGCGTGTGCCCCATGCCCGAGGTGGCGATGGACACGTTGACGCACTCGAGCTTCTTCTCCAGCTCGCGCAGCTTGCCCGGCGCGCGGATGATCGAGAGTTCGCGGTTCTGCACGAAGGCCACCCCGGCCGAGTCGTAGCCGCGGTATTCCAACCGCCTGAGCCCCTCGATGATCACCGGGACCGCCGGGCGGTGGCCCGAATAGCCTATGATGCCGCACATATGCCAGATCTCCTTGCGCGCCTGGGCGCACACCTGCGCTGATCCCCCGTTGACGGGGGTTTTCCATGCAAACCGCGTTCCGTCGTCACGGCGCCGCGGCCGCGGCCGCGGCGTGGCGGCACGGGGCCCGTCGGTCGCGAATTCGGTGGGGCGGCGTCCGTCAACCGCCGCACACCCTGTCCCAGAATTCCGGCCAGGATGCAAGCAGCCGCTCCAGGGCCCGGCCGCGATGGCTGCGCGCGTTCTTGGCGGCCTTGTCCAGCTCGGCGGCCGTGCGCCCCAGCTCGGGGTCGAAGAAGAGCGGGTCGTAGCCGAAGCCGTTTCCGCCGGCCGGAGCCAAGGCCACGCGGCCCTCCCAGGCGCCGTCGGCCACCAGCAACTCGCCGCCGGGCGCGGCCGCGGTCATCACGCAGCGGAACCGCGCGGTGCGCCGCGCCTCGGGCACGCCGTCCAGGGCCTCCAGGAGCTTGGCGTTGTTGCGCGCGTCCGTGGCGTCCTCGCCGGAGTAGCGCGCCGAACGCACGCCGGGCGCGCCGTCCAGCGCGTCCACCTCCAGGCCGGAGTCGTCGGCCACGGCGACCATGCCCGTGGCCTCGCAGACCGCGCGGGCCTTGATGGCGGAGTTCTCGGCAAAGGTCGCGCCGGTCTCCTCGATCTCGCCGATCTCCGGAAAGGCGTCCAGGCCGAGCACGGTGATGGAATGCGCCGCGAGCAGCGCGGTGAGTTCCGCGATCTTGCCCTTGTTGCGGGTGGCCAGGACGACGGTCGGCGAAGTGGGATTCATGGGTTGCGTGGGTTGAAGGTTGCGGAACCGGCCCCGCCGGTCCCAGCGTATTTGGA
This sequence comes from Desulfovibrionaceae bacterium, assembly GCA_015709205.1. Classification (GTDB taxonomy): domain Bacteria; phylum Desulfobacterota; class Desulfovibrionia; order Desulfovibrionales; family Desulfovibrionaceae; genus JACCQO01. Next base: position 1,149 of record JACCQO010000049.1, on the reverse strand, counting down.
CCCACTCTAAAGAATTTCTAGATCATGGTAAACCCCATCCACATGTTTGGATTTTTCTTCGGTTAGGGCCCGTACCGAGAAATATTTTAGGAAAAGGAGTTGAATTGGAGCAGGTCGGTAACTTATGATTATGTACGGACTATCCGCAATCAGTTTTGCTAACCAATTTTTTGGGGGGATACACATGTATCTTTTATTTGGAGATGAAGCGGATCACGAAGCCCAGCCAGGAAAGAAGTTCTTTTTGTACGGGGGCGTTTATATTCCTGCCGAGACGGCGGAGGAGCTTGATGCCGAGGTTTCAAGAATAAGACGAGAAATGGGTTTCAAACCTGGTGACAGCCTTAAGTTTGCAAGAAGTTCACGTCCAGATAGTGTTTCTTGCGATCAACATCGTTCAGCAAAAGAGGCGGTTATCGAAGTCGCAATTCGCCTCAATATTGAATTCTGCGCATATGTTGCACTGCATAAGATTGTAGGATCACAAGGCGTTGAGACATATATACAATATGGAATAAACAGTATCCTTGGAAACTTTAATAAATATTTAACATTGAAAAATGATTGGGGTGTAAGTTATTTAGATCGGTTGCCAGCAGGGAACGGATTTGATTACATTGTGACGTGGTATCAGAAAGGGTTGAAAGTTAAAGAAGAATATAAAAAACTCGGGAAAATACTTTCATACGGAATAACATGCAATGGTGCATCTAATTTTTCATCAGTTGCAGATATTGTTCTTGGCTCATTTAGGTATTGTGTCAATGAAGAAGATAAAGATATATCAGGAAAAGCAATGCTGCCAAATGTTGTTAAAATGATGTGGAAAGAAAAAAAATCAGATCAATATATTATTCGTGAATATGGGTTGTTATTGCGTCCAAAAGATGTTCGCTGTGCAGAGTATGATGAGGAATATAAGAACCTCACTTGTAGATTAAATAGTTGGATGAATCCTCAATAGTGATAACAGAGCTGTTTATGGCGTCCTATATTTATTTTTGGGGCTGTGGTGACTTTACTTCGGCGGTGTAAAGTTTCCCCGTAGGAACGGTTTTAGTCAGCCGTCCTAGCACTTTCAACAGTCCATCGTTCCCTCATCCAACCAGCAGTTTTTGGGGAAGGAGAGGGGTGGAGGGGGGTCCGGGG